>VMSZ01000034.1 GCA_013791885.1 Sulfurimonas sp.
GAGACCGCCAAGTTTTTACCACATGGCGGCTTATCCGAAAATCATAGAGAATTATCAAGTTGCCGATGCCATCATGACACTTGGCAGCCTTAATATCATAGCGGGAGAGATGGATCGATGAATTTCATATTTACAGAAGAAAATCTGATAAAAATAGAAGCACTTAAACTGCGTTATCCTAGCCCGCAAGCGCTTTGTCTTCCTTGTCTTTGGATGGCACAGCATCAAGAGGGGTACATTAGCATAAACGCCATTGATGCTATCAGTGAAACTCTGGGCATAGCGCCTATGGAAGTCTACAGAGTCGCAACTTTTTACACTATGTTTCATCTGGAACCTCAAGAAAAACTCAATGTTCAGGTTTGTAAAACGCTCTCATGTAAACTTTGCGGAAGCGACGCAATTTTGGAGCATCTTAAAAACAAAGAAGTGAACATCATCCATACAGAGTGCCTGGGTTCTTGTGGAACTGCTCCCGTTATGCAGATAAATGATACCTTTTACGAGAACCTCACCCCGGAAAAAGTGGACGCAATTTTGAAGGAGCTTTTATGAGAGAGTGTAAAATTGTCTCAAAAAAATTCGAAATTGAGAATGCGCATACCCTCGCTGTTGCAAAAAAACATGGAGCGTATGCGAGTCTAGAAAAACTTAAAGAGTATTCACCGCTTGAGATCATAAACATCATTCAAGAGAGCAAGTTACGGGGTAAAGGCGGCGGCGGCGCTTCTGCCGCAGAAAAGTGGGCTTTAATGCCTCAGACAGGTGACAAGCCTTCGTTTTTGGTTGTAAACTGTGATGAGAGCGAACCGGGAACTTTTAAAGACAGACAAATCATTAGCAAAGATCCGCACTTGCTTCTAGAAGGGATTTTACTCACCTGTTATGCCATTAAAGCAAAACATGCCTATATCTACATTCGCGGAGAGTATTTCCAGTTTCAAAAAATCCTTCAAGCGGCAATTGACGAAGCCTATGCAGAGGGACTTTTAACTGAGTGCGATATCACTATCCACCGTGGAGCAGGCGCTTACATCTGCGGAGAAAAATCAGCACTTTTAGAATCCATGGAAGGTAAACGCGGCCATCCAAGACTTAAACCAAAACAAAAAGAGCCTGAGTGGTTTTTCAACAACCCTGCTCTTGTTAATAACGTAGAAACCATCGCTTCCGTTCCTTTTATTGTCCAAAACGGTGCTGAAGTTTATAAGGCTTTTGGAACTAAACAAAGCCCCGGAACGCTTCTTTTTGCTATGAGCGGTCATGTAGAGCGACCCGGTGTGTATGAGGCTGAATTTGGAACGTCCATGATGGAGTACATCAACCATTTTGGCGGCGGTATTAAAAATGGGAAAAAACTCAAAGCAGTCATTCCGGGAGGTGTCTCTTGCGGTGTCTTGACTGCTAAAGAGTGTGAAAATCTCACGCTTGACTATGAAGCGCTTCGTCATATTGGAAGCTCCCTTGGAACCGGCGGCATGATAATTATGGATGAAGACACAGACATGATAGAAGCGCTCAAAAACATTTTGGAGTTTTACCATGAAGAGTCATGCGGACAGTGTACACCGTGCCGTGAGGGAACGGGCTGGAGTGATAAGCTTGTCGCAAAAATCTTGGACAAACGCGGTACAAAAGAAGACATTGACAAACTGCTTGAGATTGCCGACACTATGGACGGAAAAACCATCTGCGTTTTTGCCCCGTCTGTGTCGATTGTCATCGTCTCTTTTATTAGTAAATTTAGAGATGAATTTGAGGCGGCTTTATGCGTGAAATGATAGATATAATCGTTGATTCAAAAACCTACAAAGCACAAAACGGCTCTTTGCTTATTGACCTGCTTATAAGAGAAAAAATCAAAGTTCCCTACTTTTGCTACCATGAGTCTTTAGGGGCTGATGGGAATTGCCGTATGTGTATGGTCGAAATCGAGGGACAAAAACGCCCGCAAATTGCTTGTGATACCCTTATAAAACCAAATATGCAGGTTCGCTCCAACAGTGAAAATATCTGTAAGGTTAGAACTGATATTTTAGAATTAGAGCTTATAAACCATCCTGTGGATTGTCCTACCTGTGATCAGGCCGGGGAGTGTTCTTTGCAAGATTTCTACATGGATTACGGGCTTCATAATACTAAAATAACCATACAAGAGAAAGTAAAACACGCTAAACATGTTGACCTTGGCTCCAATGTTATGCTTGACCAGGAGCGCTGCGTTTTATGTGCAAGATGCACCCGCTTTACAGACAAAATAACCCACACGCATGAGCTTGGAATCATCGGCCGTGGGGATGAGGCAAAGGTAAGTACAATGCCCGGACGTAAACTGGACAATCCTTATGCTATGAACGTGGTAGATTTATGCCCAGTTGGAGCTTTGACGAGTAAAGACTTCCGTTTTCATCAACGAGTTTGGTTCTTACAAACAAGCAACTCAGTCTGTCATGGCTGTGCAAAGGGGTGTAATATTTACATCGACCACAATAAAATGAAGTATCAGGATGATGTAATTTACAGATTCAGACCACGAAGAAATGATGCAGTTAACGGCTTTTTTATCTGTGACGAGGGACGGTTGAGCTATAAAGATTTGCAAGAAAACCGTCAAGAATCAATCCTCCTTTATGAGGAAGAAACGCAAGAGAACAAGGCTCTTCAAGAGCTTAAAAATCTTATAGAAAATTATAAAGAGAAGATTACACTCATCGTGGATGCAAATCTTTTCACCGATGAGATTGAGGCGCTTGTGGCATTTGCAAAAAGCATCAGTGCAACCCTCTATTCTCCTCTGGAAATTTATAAAGACGAAAATTTTAAAGACGATATGCTCAAAAGTGCAAACAGAGCTGCAAATTACAAAACTATAGAAAATCTGAACATCAACACAACCCTGCCGACAAAAAATGCTCTTGTAATAAACTTTAACCATCCGCTTGATTTTGAAGCAGATGTGCAGATAAATTTTACAACGCACAAGAGGGGAAAAAATAGACTTACTTTTCCAATAGCTGCGTTTAGCGAAAACGCAGGGCATCTGACAAACGAGGACTCCATTATGCAAGAGTGCCAAAAAGCGGTCTTTAAAAACAATCCGGCTCCTACTATAGTTGAGTGGCTTCAAAAGGTTCGCTCATGACACTTGCAGCCATACTCGCGGCCGTCATCTCTTTTGCGCTTGGAGCGCTTTTAGCACTTTTAACCATCCCGGTTTTAGTATGGCTTGAGCGCCGTGTTGCAGGGCTTGTTCAAGACAGACTCGGACCAAACCGTACAAACATCGGCGGTTTTCGTCTTGGAGGAGTGGTTCAGTCCTTTGCAGATGTTGTCAAACTGCTGCTTAAAGAAGAGTATTATCCTTCACATATAAAAAATGGAAAATGGCTCTTTATGCTCGCACCGATCATCACCTTTGCCGCAGCTCTTTTGGCGTTTATGGCGATTCCTTTTGCAGACACGCTTATTATAAACAACGAGAGTCTGAGAATTCAACCGCTGCCTATTGATTTTGGAGTATTTTGGTATTTGGCCATCAGTTCCATCGGCGTTTTAGGCGTTATTTTTGGCGGCTGGCTCTCTCATAACAAATATTCACTTTTAGGTGCGGCGCGCGCCGGTTCTATGGTCGTGAGTTATGAGCTGCCTTTGGGCTTGAGTATTTTAGCTTTTATCATTACCTACGATACTATTGATTTTAATGCCATGGTCGCTTGGCAGAGCGGCACTTTTTTTGGCTTTTTACCTGCATGGGGTATTTTGGTTCAGCCTCTTGCCTCCATCATTCTCATCGTCGCACTCTTTGCAGAGACAAACCGCAACCCTTTTACGGTTGCAGAGGGAGAGAGTGAAATAGTCGCAGGTTTTATGACAGAGTACACCGCCATGAAATTTGCCATGTACTTTATGGGCGAGTATGTCGCCATGAACACGGCGAGTGCGGTTATTATTACCATGATTTTTGGCGGTTATCAGATTCCATGGGTTTCTACGCAAATGCTTCTTGAAAATTTTTCAACTTTTTCCATCACCCTTATGATAATCGTGCCTGTTATTGTTAGCGTTTTAGTGAGATGGATGCAAAAAAACAACAGAGTACGACCGAGCGTTTCAACGGATGGCGGAAGAAATTTTGAGACGAAGGTTTTAACTCTTGCAATGATTGGCATGACTCTTGTAGTCGAGGCTATTTTAATCTATCTTGTTTTTTTAGCTGAGAGTTCACTTGCCAACTCCATCACTGTGGCACTTTTTCAAGTTGTCGTTTTTGTTGTGAAACTTATGATTTTCAACATCTTTTTTATTCTTATAAGATGGACTGTTCCTCGATTTCGCTACGATCAAGTCCAGCATTTGGGATGGTACTATCTGCTTCCCTTAGCACTTATCAACATCTTTATCACAGCCCTTGTAGTTGTAGGAGTTTCTTTATGAGCCAAAAAACGCGTGAGAGTAGCATAACCAGCGACCGTATAAAAGTCATACCAAGATACGGCAGCAGTTTGAAAGACAAACTCTATCTGCCGGCCATATATGAAGGTGTCAAAGTCACCTTTAAACATCTCTTCACCAACCTCAACGACTCAAATGCCATCGACACGCTCGAATACCCGGAGGAGCAGCCCACAGACATCACTTCGCGCTATCGCGGGCTTCACCGCTTAACTCACAGAGCAGATGATTCTATTGCCTGCGTTGCCTGTTTTATGTGTGCGACAGCCTGCCCGTCTAACTGTATCTTTATCGAAGCAACCCAAAGAGAAGACGGGCATGATGAGAAGATGCCAAAGAGCTTTTTTATAGATACTCTTGAGTGCATTTTTTGCGGCTACTGCGTGGAAGCCTGTCCTTGCGATGCTATCCGCATGGATACGGGTATTTTTTCACTTACGGGAAACAAACGAGAAGATTTTGTACTGAACAAAGAGCAGCTTTTAGCAAATAAAGGCGCTTTTGGAGAGGAGGTAAGTTGTGCTAGAAATTAGTATCTTTTTTATTTTGGCTGCGTTTATGCTCGGCGGCAGTATTGCCATGATTACTAACAAACAGACACTCTTCAGTGCTTTTGGTTTTTTAGTAGCGATGATAGGACTTGCAGGAATGTTTGCCCTTCTTGAGAGCAGATTTTTGGCTCTTGCACAAATTATGGTCTCCGTTGGAGCGGTTGTAGTCTTAAGTATGCTCACAATTTTAACCATTAATGCCAAAGAGGAGAATCTACCCAAAGAACCGCACAAATACAAATGGATATTTTTTACCTCTGTTTTGGTTTTACCTTTTACTTTTTTACTCTATAAAACACTCACACTGCTTCCTCAAAGCTTCAGCACTATGGAGACAATCACTTCTAAGGTGGTCGGAAAGGCTCTCTTTAGCGAATGGGTTTTACCTTTTGAGATTATCTCTATTTTACTTTTATCTGCTATGGTCGGCGCAATTGTTATTGCTAGAAAAGAGATTGTAAAAAAAGAGGAGCACTCATGACTCCGAATATGTTTTTCCTTTTAACGTCACTGCTTTTTAGTATAGGTCTTGTCGGTCTCGTCAGCAGAAGAAATCTTTTTGTAGTCTACATGTCAGTCGAGTTGATGTTGAGCTCTATCAACCTTTTACTGGCTACCTTGTCTAAAATCTTAGGTGACGCAAGCGGTTCGGTAATTGCACTTCTCATGATAGCCGTCATCGCTGCGGAGGCGGCTCTGTTTTTAGCGATGATTATTCATCTCTACAGAGCAAAAAAAAGTGTGGACAGTGACAGTTTTACTGCACTCAAAGGGGTGAAAGTTCATGATTAGCTTTATAGTTTTACTGCCGTTTTTATCGGCTGCGTTAATGTCTGTGGTTTATCTGAGCAATACAAACACTAAACACTATGCTTTTTACACAACAGTGGGCATAGGTGCGCCTGTTCTAAGCACTCTTTTATCGTTTATGACCGGGTACGAACTTCTTAGCGGCTCCGACACAGTCCGTTCCACCCTTTTTGAGTGGGTAAATATAGGCGACTTTAACATCTCTGTCGCGTTTATGGCCGACAGACTCTCTGTTGTGATGCTCTCCTTTATAACACTCATAGGAACGCTCATTCATATCTACGCGGCTGGGTACATGAAAGACGACCCAGCTTACGGGAAATTTTTCAGCTACTTCAACCTCTTTATGGGAAGCATGCTGCTTTTAGTTTTAGCGGATAATCCTATTATGATGTTTATCGGTTGGGAACTGGTTGGTCTCTGCTCTTACCTGCTTATCGGTTTTTATCATAAAGAGTCTGCAAACATAAGCGCGGCAAATAAGGCCTTTATTCTTAACCGTATCGGTGACTTTGGTTTTATTATGGGGATTTCGCTTTTATTTGTCTCACTCGAAGGAAGCGGTTTTACATTTGAGACGATTGAGACCAATATTCACCTCATCGACCATGACACACTGAGTCTTATTGGTCTGCTGCTTTTTGTGGGCGCTATGGGAAAATCGGCGCAAATTCCTCTGTATGTCTGGTTACCGGACGCCATGGCGGGGCCTACTCCTGTTTCGGCTTTGATTCACGCCGCGACAATGGTTACAGCCGGTGTTTACATGGTGGCAAGATACAGCTTTTTATATGTCGAGATTCCTGACATCGGGCTTTTCATTGCCTCCATTGGAGCTGGGTCTGCTCTTTTTGCGGCGATAATCGCCTCCTATCAGAACGACATCAAAAAAATACTTGCCTACTCTACCATGAGCCAGCTCGGTTATATGTTTATAGCTGTCGGCCTGGGCGCTTATGGCAGCGGAATCTTTCATGTCTTTACCCACGCTTTTTTTAAAGCACTTCTTTTTATGGGAGCCGGAGCGGTGATTATTGCCCTGCATCATGAGCAGAATATTTTTAAGATGGGTGGACTCAAACGTGAGCTAAAACTTGTTTACATCACAATGTTTATTGCCACCTTAGCCATCAGCGGTATTCCTCCCTTTGCAGGCTTTTTCTCCAAAGACGCCATCTTAGTCGCTGCGTTTGCCTCTGAGCACTATTTCATTTGGGGAGTGGGTTCTTTGACAGCTATGCTCACTGCGTTTTATATGTTCAGGCTGCTTTTCACTGTTTTTCATGCAGAAGCAAGCGAAATTAAAAAACTGCATGCACTGCCAAAATCTATGACCTACCCTTTGGTTTTCTTGGCATTTGGAAGTGCAACAGCCGGTTTTCTCGGTCTAAACGCAGCCTATGGCGGCAGCTCATGGATAAACAATTTTTTAGCCCTTCCAGAGTCCGAACTTCATTTGGCTCACAGCACGGAGTATATGCTAGGAGCACTGAATGTTTTACTTGCTTTTTTGGGAATGGGACTCGCATACAAAATGTTTGCAAAAAATATGCGCGAAGTTCAAGCGGACACATTTATGAAAAAGCTCGTAATCAACAAATTTTACATTGATGAGATATATGCGTTTTTCGCGCTTAAACCACTCCTTGTATTAAGCAGATTTATTGCAAATGTTATAGACCCAAAAATCTTTGACGGTTTTATCAACCTCAGCGTTTTAGGTTATACAAGAGCGGCATTTCTTTTTGCTAAACTCCAAAACTCCAAGGTAAGATACTATGCACTTTATATACTTGCGGGCATTTCTGCAATCTCTTACTATATGCTTTTTAAATTAGGAGTTCTCTCATGATGGAACATATCCTAACCTATATCATCTTTTTTCCGCTTTTTATGGCTGTAGTTCTTGGCGTCTTTCGTGCACCGCTGAAGTTTTTAAAAATTGGGGCAATGTTTTCTTCTATTACAACACTTCTTCTTGTGCTTTGGCTCACTTATAATTTTGAACCTCATGGTGCTATGCAATTTATTCAGAATCTGCCATGGATTCAAAACTCCGGTATTACTTATTTTGTAGGCGTAGATTATCTCTCATTAGTCATACTCGTGCTTATCTCTCTTTTAATGCCACCGCTCTACATCTACATGGTTCATGAAAACAGAAAAGGCTACTGGTACAATATGATGCTTTTGCAAACCGGGGTAACTGGCGCTGTCTTGTCTCTTGACCTTGTTTTGTTTTATCTTTTTTGGGAGACAATGCTTCTTCCGATTTTTATCATGATTGGAAAATACGGAAACGGCAAATATCAATTTAACTCCATGAAGATTGTTCTTATGACAATTTTAGGCTCTATGAGCATGCTCTTTTCAATTTTGTATCTTGGATATATCTATTTTGAGACAAGTGGAATCTGGAGTTTTGCTCTGAATGATTTGGCAGGCCTGGCCTTGGATGCCAAAACCTCAATCTGGCTCACCGCCGGTTTTTTACTTGCCTTTGCCATTAAAATTCCGCTTGTCGGTTTTCACACTTGGATGGCTCCGGCATATGGTTCCGCGCCGACGCCTACAGTTGTCATTATGTCCGCTATTATGGCAAAACTTGGCATATACGGTGTTTGGCGGTTTGGTTACGGCCTTTTTGAAGCGACACTCTCTTACTATGCACCGACTATTATAGTGCTTGCTCTTCTTGGACTTCTTTATTACGCAGTACGAGCCGTTACAGAGGACAACCTCCGTAAAATGTTTGCCTACTCTTCGGGTTCACATCTCTCGCTTATTGCACTGGGTGTTTTTTTGACAAATATCTATGCCTGGAGCGGGAGCCTTTATTTTATAGCAACCCATGCTCTTGCATCTGCCGGTATGTTCATCATGATAGGACTAAGCTATAAGCGTTTTAAAACTGTCCGCATCAGTGAACTCGGCGGTATCGCTTCAGTTGCTCCAAAATTTGCTTTTTTCTTTGCGTTTTTTGCTCTGAGCATTGCCGGACTTCCTGGAACAGGCGGTTTTGTTGCTGAACTACTCATCATCATCGGTGCCTTTAAAACAAACTTTTGGATAGGTGTTTTTACGGCAACGACTATGCTCTCAGCCATGATTTATATCTTTTGGATGCTTCAGCGTACACTTTTTGGGACTTCTACAAAGCTATGCGAATGCAGCGATTTGAATGCGAGGGAGATTCTTATGCTTCTTCCTTTGGTCCTACTTTTGCTTGTCACAGGTATCGCTCCCTCACTTTTTACGCCTTTCTTTGAAACGCAGCTCAATGCGAGTTTGCAAGATGTTTTAACTGCCATTGGAGGCTTACAATGATAGATCAGCTCCTGCTCGCTTTTCCTATGGCCATCGTTGTTATCGGTGCCTTTGTTTTAATGCTTCTGAGCCACTCTAAAAAATTCACTCTAGAGAGACTCAATCTCGTAGGTGTATTGTTTTTAACGATTTCTTTTGTTATGCAGTACCAAACGCTTGGTGCACACAGCAAAGATTTTCTCTTTGAAGATGTTTTTGGCAGAAGTTTTATTTTAGATGATTTTGCAACGCTCTTTGATTTAATGTTTACAGCCGGTGCAATTTTAACCCTGCTTATAAATAATGATTACTTCAAGAGCCGCCGCTACTTCAGCGGAGAATATTTTGCCCTTTTACTTTTTAGCGTTTTTGGAATGATGATGCTCTCTCATGCCCATGAACTTGTCACTGCGTTTATAGCACTTGAGATTGCTTCAATTAGCGTTTATGCTCTTGTCGGCTACCATAAACAAAACAAAGTGAGTTCTGAAGCTATGATGAAATATATGGTTTTAGGTTCCATGACCGGTGCTTTTTTTATGCTTGGAACAGCTCTTATTTATGGAGCTGTGGGTTCAACATCACTCACTGAAATTTCCGCATATGTAGCTCAAGGAGAGTTGCATAACATGACACTGCTTATTGTTGGAGCAACTTTTATCATGGTAACCATCCTGTTTAAAATTGGCGCTGTTCCATTTCACTCATGGGTAGTAGACGTTTATCACGGGGCCCCCTATCCTGTCACCATGTTTATGGCTTCCACCTTTAAGATAGCAATCTTTGCCATAGCTCTGCGTTTATATATTGTAAATTTTGCTCCTATCAACAACTTTTGGACAGAGATACTCCAAGTCATCACCATACTGACACTTCTTGGCGGCTCATGGCTAGCTATTAGCCAAAATATTATCAAAAGAATGCTTGCAGGCTCTTCTATAGTTCACAGCGGCTATCTGCTGATAGCTATCTCTTCCATCGGTTTAGGCTCAGAGCTTGCCGCACCCGCTGTTATGTTTTATCTTTTAGCCTACTTTTTAAGTGCGGCCGGTTCCTTTGGAATACTCAGCTTTATTGCCTCTCAGACAAAAGGACAGATGAGCTATGAGGACTTTAAGGGTTTTGCCGAGAGACGTCCTTACATGGCTCTTTTTATGAGTATATTTATGCTCTCACTTGCCGGATTTCCCTCAACCATAGGTTTTTTAGGAAAGTTCTACATTTTCACAAGCGCCATAGAATCAGGTCAGATTTTGCTTGCCGGACTTGGAATACTCACTGCGTTTATCTCAGTTTATTACTACTTTAAGCTCATTGCAATGATGTATTTTTATCCATCGCAAACATCTCAGGAGAAATTTCCGGTTAATGTAAGTACCTTGCTTATTGCAATGATGGCGATGCTTATTATCTGGGGAGGGATTGGAACCTCACTTATTCCTTTTGTCCCGGGAGCCGACGGATTTATAGATAGTGCCAAACAAGCGATTAGTTCTTTACAATAAGAACTAATCGCTAAAATGTAACACTAAACTATTTTTTTGTGATTCTCAGCCAATCAATAATAAAATAGTATTTTATATGCTAAAATAAAAAATTATTATACAAACAAGGAAGTTATTATGCTAGGGAATTTAAGCATTCAAAAGAAAATGAATTATTTCATTTTAATGGTAACGGTATCTGTCTTTTCAGCCACCATATTCGTATTTTTATCAATGAGTTACATTGAGAGCAAATACACATTTCTACATCAGAACTCTATGAAGGGTGCCTTGCAGACACTTGAAATAGAAAAAAATCTCAACTATGTAAGCCGTATGACACGAGATATCATGCTTGGTGGCGACTATAAAAAAGACATGACTAAACTCAATAAATCTATTGATGATGTACGTGCACTTTTTCAATCCATAGAGCAACGGGAAAATGATGAAAACTCAGCGGGCATGATACAAGATGCAAAAACATCTACTATACTTTTTTTAGAAAATTCTTTAAAAATGATGCAAAACTTAACGCCTGAACAAATTCAAAATTCAAAAGATGAAATTTATCACAACTATAAAGAGCGCTTAACTCCTTATGCCGATGCATCAAGAAGTGCTTTTAAAAAATTTGTAGACTTCAAAAAAAGTGAACTAGACAGTGTCTCTGCGGACTTAGGCGAACATATTACATTTTATAAAATATTAGTTTTAATCGCAGGTATTTTGGTGGGTATCGTTGTATTTATTTTAGCAACTATGATAAGAGTTTCCATTACAGACGGAATTAAAAATTTCACAAATCTCATAAAATACTCAGTAAAAGGCGATTTCAGCCATAAATGTTCAGAGTGCACAACACAAACAGAACTTGGTATTATGGGAAGCGAACTTACAAAACTGCTTGATAATATACAAAACCTCATCCATGAAATCAATTCAACAATTACTGATGCTTCTAACGGTATCTTTACGCACAGAATATCTTCTGGAAATATGGAAGGCGAATTCGTTGTAGCCATAAACAATGTTTCTAAGAGTATTGACTTTATGAAGACACAACATGCAAAAGTTCAAAAGGATGTATTTAATGCAAAAATAAGTGTTATGAGTATTGGTGTTTCAGAATCTCTTAGCCTTATTCAAGGTGATTTAAATAGCAATATTAGTGATTTAAAAATAATTACAAACGCAACAAAAGAAGCTGCAAATTTAGCAACCAGTTCAAGTAAAGATATCTGCCAAATAGTAGATGAACTTAATCAGCTCAGCGAGCAGGTTAATATCAACAATCATGGTATAGCCGAACTTACCAATCAGACAAATAATATTACTTCTATTATAGAACTCATTACAGATATTGCGGAACAGACAAATCTTCTTGCGCTAAACGCAGCTATTGAAGCTGCAAGAGCTGGTGAGCATGGTCGCGGGTTTGCCGTTGTTGCCGATGAAGTACGTAAACTTGCAGAGAGAACCCATAAAGCAACCGGAGAAATCTCTGTTTCTATTAAGTCTCTCCAACAAGACATGAATGAGATTCAAACAAGTTCAGAAGCAATGAAATCCACTGTTGAGGGCTCTGCAGAAAAAATCAATAACTTTGAAGAAACTCTCAATCACCTAAGCAGCAGTTCTACTCAGATAGTTGATTACTCTTACAGCATGGAGAATAGTGTATTTGTTGTTCTTGCAAAAATAGACCATATTCTTTACAAATCACGTGCTTACAACTCTATTGTGGCTCTTCAAAAAATCTTACCTTCATCAAATCCTCATGAATGCCGTCTTGGCAAGTGGTATGATAATGAAGGAAAACGCAGATTCTCTCAAACAGCTGCTTATCCAAAAATGGCTGCTCCTCATGCTATTGTTCACAATAATGCAAATAAAAACCTTGAGTACCTTGAACAAAGTCCTGCTGATGTTGTTACTCATGCAGACGAAATTATTAAAAATTTCAATGAAATGGAAGTAGCTTCACAGGAGCTTTTCCATCAAATGGATACTATGCTCCAAGAGTCAAAAGCTCTTTAACTATCTTTTTACCTGATGTTACGCACTAAAATGGACGAGTTCATTTTAGTGGCAGGGACTTTAGGTCCCTACACAACCCCCTAAAGAAGATAGTTACTCCCAATCCTCATATTTACTCTGAGAGTGTTTATCTTTTTTGTAACGTCTGGCATTTTTACTTTTATCTAACTGATTAGAGCTGTACAAAACATCCAGCTTTATCTCTTGTATCTCTGTCTCTGAATTTCTGTAAGAAACCATTTTTTTTATCAAGTTTTCCAAATCCTGCAAGTCACCTTTATATAAATCAACCGGCTCCACTTTTTGAAAAGTCTTCAAAGCCGTATCTATTTTTTTATCATAACTTTCTCTTGTGAGTTCTGCAGTACTCGATAAAAAAGAGATGATACTTTTGTGAAATCGCTCAAGAGCTCTTACGTAACGAAGTCTGTTAGAACTTTCTATTACTTTTTTAGATGCTGCCATTTTTACCCTATTGTTTATTTATAGCTACAATTATACAATTTAATCTGGAGAAAAAATTGAAAAAAACTGTTTTTATACTTTTAGTTTTAATGGTAACATCCTTGTCTGCAAGTGTGATTGATGAGTATCCTTCACAAAAAATACTTGAGAGTAAAGTACCGGTTGTTGACATACGTACGCCTTCTGAGTGGAAAGAGAGCGGACTCTTAAAAGGTGCCATTCCAATTATGTTTTTTGATGAAAAAGGCGGATACAATATAGATGCCTTCATTGCGGAGCTCAACAAGAAAGTCGACACAAAAAAACCCTTCGCTCTTATTTGTCATACAGGCAGCAGAACAACAATGGTAGCCAACTTTTTATCTAAAGAGTTTGATTATAAGGTTATAAATCTTAAAGGCGGCATGATGTTCGTCAAAGGTAAAAATCTGCCTGTGCTTCCTTATAAATAATGCCCGCCTTCGTAAAATTTCTTTTTTTTCTTACACTTAGAATAGTTCTAACTCTAAGTGTTTTGGGTCTGATTATATTTTTACTATGGGGTTTTCTATATCTGATTCTCTATTAGGATTGATTCCGTTTACAACCGCGTAGAGTGTCGGCAGATAGATAAGATTTAAAAATGTCCCCCACACCAGTCCAAAACCTATGGAAATAGCAATCGGCTGCAAAATAACCGCCTGTCCCGTCGCATAAAAAATAAGTGTGAAAAGACCTAAAAAGGTCGTAATAGAAGTAATAAGAATTGGGCGTAATCTCAGTTTTGCACGTTTAAAAAACTCCTCTGCCTTGTGTGTTCCTTTTAGAAAATCCAGCATAATTATCCCATCATTAATAACAACACCCGCGAGTCCTAAAATACCTATAATAGAAGGCATAGAAAGAGACATCCCCAAAAACTTGTGTCCAAGCAGTGCCCCTAAAATTGAGAGTGGAATAACACTCATAACCATAAGCACATATTTTATTTTTGCAAAAATTAGCAGCAAGGTTAAAAAAATGAGGAATAAAGCTAAAAGAACTGTTGCCTTCATATCACCCTGAAGCTGTTTATTTTTCTCTTTTTCTCCTAAAAGATTAACTTCTATTCCCTCTTTTGCTATCGCATCAAGTGTATCATCGAGCTGACTTAAAATCTCTTCTGGAGTAATGTTGCGTTTATCTACATTTGCAAAAACAGTTTTAATAATGCTTCCATTGAGTTTATCTATCTTTTCATAATCGCGAATTTTAACAATATCAGCTACATCCGTAAGTTTTACAAATCTTCCATCTGAGAGTGCAATATTAAAATCCAAGAGTGTTTGAATCTTATCTTTTTTGGCTTCAAGCGTTTTTATCTCCATAACACCCTGTTCATTAAAAGTTGTCGCCTGGCGCGCTTCGAGAAAATATTTACTCAGAAGTTTTGCAACACTTGCTTCGCTAAGTCCTAACTGCTCGCCATAATCGTTAATCTTGATTTTATATTCCATCTTGCCGTAACGAATATTGTCGCTGAAGTTTGAAATACCTTTAATGTTTTTTAATTGTTCTTCAAGTTTGTATATTGCTCCTTCAAGCTGTGCATCATTTGTCCCTGAAAGGTTTATCTGAATATCGCTGCGGATAAGTCCCGGCTTATCTTCTATAACGCCTAGCTCAAGCATATTATACTTCTCTTTGTAGCTTGCAATAATTTCTCTGGCTCTTGGTGAGAGTTCAAAAGTTTGTTTATCTCTTATTTTTTCTGGATCATTAAAAACAAAACTGAAGTTTAAAAAAGGATTGAGGTACTGATTAATAAAACCTATCTCGTGCCTGTCATAAAGCTCCATAGTTATAAAAAATACATTGTTATTTTGTTCTGTTTCTCCGGAGAGACTTCTTCTGTAACCACTCGAGGCAGAAGTAGATTTGAGAGAAAACTCTTCTGCATGCTTCATGAGTTCTGCTTCTATCTCTTTTGCGATTTCAAAAGTATCCTCTATCGGCGTGTTAATATCAAGTTTTCCGGAGATGTAAAGGTTATTGCCATCAAAATTTGGAAAAAATTGAAACTTCATAGACTGCACAGTTGCAACGGTTAAAAGTGGAATGATTACCAAAAACATCACTACGAATGTCTTTTTGTACTTAATGTGAAAATAGAGTATTTTTTCATACCCATTTTGAAGAGGAACCCAATCAACCATTGATTTGCTTTTTGTTAAAAGCTCTTTTGCATGTAAAGGTAAAAAGAAAAAACTTTCAATCAAAGAACCAAAAAGAATCATCACAACTACAATAGGTACTAAAATTAAAAAGAGTGCTATCTCCCCAGTCATCATAAACATAGGTAAAAACGCAGCCGCAGTTGTAAGTGTTGCTAACGTAACAGGAAGCATAACTTCTTTAAGACCTACAATTGCCGCTTCATGTTTGTCCATTCCCTCGTCAATGTGCCTTTGAATATTTTCACCCACAACAATTGCATCATCCACAACAATCCCAATAACTATAAGCGCGCCTAAGAGGGAAACGATATTGATGCTGTAGCCCATATAATATATAAATAGAAGACCTATGATAAAAGAAAAGGGTATTCCGAGTGAAACGATAAACGCAATACGAATATTGATTAAAACATATAAGGAAATAAAGACTAAGATTAATCCAAACATCAGATTAGAGATAACTGTATTGAGTCGTTCTTTAATAGGTTTTGAGCTGTCTTGAGAAAAACTAAACTCAACTCCTGGGTAAGAGGCGCTAATCTTCTTTACATACTCTTGAAGCTCTCTAGAGAGCGCGATTGAATTACCCTCTTCCGCCTTAGAAATAATAAGCGCTAAGGTTGTCTTGTTGTTGAAAGAGTAGAGTGTATTTGTTTGCGGGTAATAGATTTTCACCTCAGCAATATCTCCAAGTCGTATAAACTTAGAATCAATGTTTAAAATACTATCTTTATACTCTTCTACATTAGCTTTGCCGTTGACAGTAGAAATAAATGCAAAATTACCTTTTTCTTCTATATTTCCGATTGGGTAGATATAAGAGAGTTCAGAAATGGCACTAACGACGGAACTTGGATTGAGTCCATAAGCTAAAATAGCCTCAGAATTAATCTCAATAGCAACCTCTTGATTAGAATCACCTCTAATGGAAATATCACTGATATTTTTAATTTTTGAAAGTTTAGACTTCATATCTGAAGCCACCTCAGTAAGCTCTCCTCGTGTAAGTGTGTTTGAAGCTACTGAGAGGCGAATAAGCGATTTGCTCTTGTCCATGAGCGTGGCCGTAGGCTCAACCATGTCTGAGGGAAGATACTGCTTACTTGCCGAAATAGCATCTTTTACTTTATTTAAGAGATTGACTTTTTCTGCGTGTTCGTTGAGCGTGAGCATAATACGAAAAGAACCGGGAGTAATGGTTGTCTCACTCTTGTCAATGCCGTTAATATTTGCAAGGGAATCCTCGATGTCACGTACTGCCATTTTATCCATGTTGGTCGCACTCGCCCCTGCGTAGTACCCGCTTACAGATATTTTCTCAAGTTCGACATCAGGGAACATCTCTTTGGGGATTTTAATGTAGGCATTTACGCCCATAAAAACCAAAAAGATTAAAAGTGCATAATTCAAACGCTTGTTATGTATAAAATATTCTATCAACTGAATCATATATTCTCTTTACTAAAGTTTTATCTAATCAGATTATAGCAGTGACTTTATAACATTGCTCACGCCTTGGTGCAAGTTGTAGTTAGAAATTGGAAAATCAAGCTCTTCATTTTCAAGATTAACGGTGTATCTGCTCAAATAAGCACCTAAAAGACTCAAATCGATACTTTTGTAATTTTTTGCAAGCTCAGGTTCTATCTTTGTTCTCAAAAGTTCTCCTGCTGCGTTTGACTTTTGAACAGTAAACGCAAGACTCTTTAGACTCACAAAGTCATTCCACATAAAAAAGAGTTCAGGAGTAAGTATCTCTACTTTCTCCCCTTCAGGTGTGAAAAGTAAGCCGACTTCTTTTAATGGTATTAATACACTTAATATTGCAGTTGAGAACGGAACAACCTTATCCGCCCAAAAAGGAGACTCATTTCTTGTTTTTAGTTCAGTGTCCAATATTTGGACAATTTCTTCCAGACTTGCGTTTTTAAATAGCTCATAACTCTCTTGTTTCATTGTTTCTCTTTTAGTAATATTTATTTGGAAGTTTCAATCGCATAATGATACCTTTTTTGTATAATTTGGCTTTTAAAGAAAGGATCTATTTTGAAAATAAATAAAAGTTTTAGTACAAACGCTATTGCTGCTCTTTTGGTTGGGCTCTCTTTTGTCTTTACGGAGTATTCATCACTCTTACTTTTTGGAGGACTTTTTGCACTTTCAGGTGCTCTTACAAACCAGCTGGCTATTCATATGCTCTTTGAACGTGTTCCTCTTTTGTACGGTTCGGGTGTTATTCCTGCAAGATTTGAAGCTTTTAAAGAAGCTATTAAAAAGCTCATGATGAGTGAGTTTTTTACCAAAGAAAAACTGGACGAATTTTTTAATAAAGAAGAACAAAAAATAAATCTCGAACCTATCATAGAACAAACAGATTTCACTCCCGCATTTGATGCTCTGAGCAAAACAGTAATGGAGTCTTCTTTTGGAGGTATGCTTGGTATGTTCGGAGGAGAAAGTGCACTCAGTGGTCTAAGAGAACCATTTTCACATAAAATGAAAATTGCGGTTATTAAGATAGTAAACTCTGAAGCATTTAACCAAACTCTTCAAGCACACATGCAAAATTCCTCTTTGAGTGAGGATATGATTCACTCTATTGAGAAAATTGTAGATGCAAGACTCGACGAACTGACCCCTTTAATGGTTAAAGAGATTGTTCAAAGGCTCATTCGTGAGCACCTTGAGTGGCTTGTTGTTTGGGGTGGTGTATTTGGCGGACTTATTGGCGTTATAAGTTCTACTATTTTATAAAATGCAAAGATTCTAGGGTTTCTTTGGAAACTCTATTCTCTCTTGCTTGTACTCTTTTTTAGTTTTTAGATCGTTAGCGTATCTGTTTTTCAACTCCATCTCAACTCTTTTAAGTTCATCATCTAAGGGGAATGCCTCTCTGGCTTGTTTAACAGCTTTAATTGCATTTTCTACATCCAACTCCTTTGAGTTAATATCTATCTTATTAAAAAGATTATGCAGTATTTTAAGAGGTTCGCCTAAGACCACTGCATACCAATTGTTTTTATAAAAAAGTTGCAACATAACACCGTCGTCTCGGGTATAATCAGCAAAATTAATGTGGTACTCATCACTCTTGTTTTCTGCTTTTTTACTCCACTCAGTCATGGTGTAATTCTCTTGATTTAGAGAAATAGTAGCCAGTCTAAAGTTAAGATGTCTATGGTTAAACGCTACTTCTTCGCCGTACGCATGAAGTTCACTGTTATTGCGCTGTATCTTTGCTATGTCTTTAAAAGTAGAAAAATCAATAGCACCCGTACTTAGCGGCGTCATTTTTACTTTTTGTGAGCCGTTTACTATATAAAAATCAGCACAAAGAGTCACACTAAAAAGCAAAGCAAGCAGTAAAAACTTCACGAACCTACAACCTCAATTTTCACGTCATCAATCTCTATCACATCACCCGCAACTATTTTTGCCCTTTTTCTTACTTCAACAATGCCGTTTCTTTTAACGTGTCCATCAGCAACAATGTACTTTGCCTGAGCTCCGCTGTCTACCAAATCTAAAACTTTAATAAGTTTAAAAAGCTCTATATATTCATCTTGTAATTCAAATTTCATGTTAACCCTGTTCATATCTTTTTTGTAATCATATCCAAGAAGTGTTATAATCTGGATTATGCAAATTGGATTCAATACTTTATATGACATCGGCTCTGCTTACACCATTAAAATCAACGAAAAAGAGATGCTTATAATTGAGGAAGATAAACTCAGAAGTGTCAAAAAAAGCGATAGTGAAAAAATAGCGAGTGAAGTCAAAACAGGGCAAGAAAAAAAAGATATTCTTAAAGCGAATGGACCTGAAAAACTCAGTGAAGATGAGCAGAGAATGGTCAATAACTTAGCTTCTAGAGATTCTGAAGTCCGTGCTCACGAGGCAGCACACCAGGCTGCTGGCGGCGGTATGACAGGGGCCGCTTCTTTTACCTATCAGCAAGGCCCGGATGGGAAAATGTACGCCATCGGCGGTGAAGTTTCTATAAGTATGAAGAGTGGCTCCACTCCCGAGGAAACTATCGCAAACGCAAGACAAATCGCAGCGGCTGCCATGGCGGCAGGAAACCCAAGCCCTCAAGATTTCGCAGTCGCTTCAAGTGCCAGAGTTATGGAGATGAAAGCCCAACAACAACTGGCAAGAAAAGAACAAGAAGCTGTGCAAGGGAAAGAAATTTATCAGAATGAAGCCAATAAAAATAGTTTCACGATAGAAAAAGAAAACGCTTCTAAAGACGTAATAGAAGCTGGTATATCTGCTTAAGCTTCCTTATTAAAAATTGAAAATCCTAAATCATTCATAGCCATATCCACTATTTCTGTGGCCTTTTGCATAGTTATTTGAGAAATTTCAGGAAGTTTCCCGCCCCACATCTCTTCGGCTTGCTTAAAACCCAAAAGCATTCCTTCACGGCCTGCACGTAGTTTACTCTCGTCTCCACCTGCCCCATTAATTACAAAATCAGCAATTCTTTGTGAAGTCTGCTTTATACCAAACATACCGTCTTCACTGACAAGAGCTGCAGCTTCATCTTTAGAAAGCTCAGCGATTGGCTTACCGCCATAACCAACGTCATTTAAAAAACTTTGGAATTCATCATACGCTTTTGTAAATTTGTCATCCAATTTTAAGAGATTGCTCTGAACCGAAGCTGCCTGAAATGTAAAAGCATTTGCATTTTGAACAATCTGCTCTTTGAGTTCTTTTGCTTCGTCCAGACTCAACTTCTCAGTATATAAATTCTTCACTCCCGAAAAATCCTGTACATGACTTGCATTATTTTGACCGGCTGATATTTTCATCTATTACCCCCTGTTTTGGACTCTTTGTAGTAACATATATATCGACATTTTCAAACTTTTTTAAAAAATATAAAAAAATTATACACCGATTACATATTTTAGGTATAATATTTTCGATGAAAGATGAGGCTCGAGTTCATCTTTAGTGTGTAATTTTGTTTTTTGCTCAATTGTTACCTAAAGACTCTCCAAATTTCGACTCCACTTCTAAGAAGTGATTTTTAAAAAAGTAGGTACTACAAATGGCAGAATTACAACAAGGATCAGTAAAATGGTTCAACGAAGAAAAAGGTTACGGCTTTATTCAACAAGATAACGGTGGAAAAGACGTATTCGTACACTTCCGTCAAGTTAACAACACTGGTCATGGTCGTGTTTCACTTGCTGAAGGTCAAAGAGTTTCTTTCGAAGTAGGCGAAGGTCAAAAAGGTCCACAGGCAGAAAACGTTACTGCACTGTAATCTTATAAAAACACTTTTACAGGCTCTTTAGCCTGTAAAACTTCTACTTATTCTCTAAAGCTTCAATACATTCCATTGCAATTTCAAGTTCTTCATCTGTTTCAATTACTAAACTTTTTATATCTTTAAATAAAGCGCTTTCTAAAACCCTTTCTCGTACATAAGTAGAATGCTCTCCTATTCCGCCTGTAAAAACAATGGCATCTACCCGACCTAAAAGTGCCATGTAGCCACCCACATATTTTTTAATGCGTCGTATCATCATTTCAAGTGCAAGTTTTGCTTTTTCATCTGCTGAATCTAGTAAAGAACGAACATCATTATTACCGCAAATACCGAGTAAACCAGATTTTTTATTCAGTAAAGCATCTACTTCATCTGCACTCATTCCAAGTTCTCTTTGCATGTAAATAACAATAGCCGGGTCTATATCTCCGCATCTAGAACCCATAACAAGACCTTCAAGCGGTGTAAAACCCATAGATGTATCTATGCTTTTACCCTTCTCTATGGCACAGGCACTTGCTCCGTTTCCAAGATGCAGTGTTATAAGGTTTAACTTATTTAGGTCTTTCTCTAAAATCTCGGCCGCTTTTTTAGAAACATATGCATGCGAACTTCCGTGAAAACCATAACGTCTTATTTTATGTTTTTCATACATCTCAAGCGGTAAAGCATATAAAAAGGCTTCTTTGGGAATACTTGAGTGAAACGCGGTGTCAAATACTGCGATTTGTGGAGTATTTGGAGCTTTTTTTTGACACACTAAAATCCCTTCCAGATTTGCCGGATTGTGTAAAGGTGCGAGCGGAATAATTGTTTTGATTGCGTTTATAACTTTTTCATCAATCAGCGTTGCTTTTGAAAAAGTATCTCCTCCGTGCACCACTCTATGAGCAATTCCGTCGAGCAAAGAAAAGTCAATACCTAAGCTTTTAATTGCCTCATGATGCGTTTGAAAAGCAGAATTGAGTTCTCCGATATGTTCTACATTTTTTGAAGATATAAGCTCTTTTGTATCCATATCAAATATTTTGAATTTTAGCGAAGAACTTCCTGAATTAAGTACTGCTATTTTCATCAGTTTTGACCCGCCTGAACAGCAGTAATTGCGACAGTATTAACAATATCTTCGACAAGGCAGCCCCGGCTTAAATCGTTTACAGGTTTATTTAGACCCTGTAAAATTGGTCCGACAGCAACTGCATTGCTTGAACGCTGGACTGCCTTGTATGTATTATTTCCAGTATTTAAATCCGGGAAAATAAAAACTGTTGCCAAGCCTGCTACCTTAGAATTTGGAAGTTTAGTTGAAGCTACCGATTTATTTACCGCAGCATCGTACTGAATCGGCCCCTCTATAAGTAAATCCGGATTTCTTCCTTTTACTATTTTTGTTGCTTCTCTTACTTTCTCCACATCTGCTCCGCTTCCACTGTCTCCGGTAGAATAAGAAAGCATGGCTATTTTTGGATCTATACCAAACGCAGCGGCTGTTTTTGCTGATGAGATAGCAATCTGTGCGAGAGACTCTGCATTTGGATCTTGATTGACTGCACAATCTCCATAAACGAGTACCTTTGTCTCTAAACACATAAAGAAAACACTTGAGACAATTGAAACATCAGGTGTAGTTTTTATAATTTGCAAGGCAGGCAGCACAGTATCGCCCGTTGAGTGGATTGCTCCGCTCACCATGCCATCTGCGTAGCCAAGTTGAACCATCATAGTCCCAAAATAATTGACCTTACTCATAGCATCTTCTGCCCCATGATATGTCAGCCCTTTGTTTTTTCTCATCTCATAAAAGACGGAGATAAACTCTCTCATCAGTGCAGAATCTGTATGTTCAATTATTGTGGCTTTACTCAAATCAAGCCCTAAACGCAAGGAATTTTCTTTAATTTTTTCTTTATTCCCTATGAGAATAATTTCAGCAACATCCCGCAGCATTATAATTTCTGCCGCTCTTAAAATTCTCTCATCACTGCTTTCAGGAAGTACAATGCGTTTTTTATTTCTGCGAGCCATTTCAAAGAGTTTATACTCAAACATCATAGGCGTCATAATGTTACTTGTACTGCTTGCTATTTTATTTTCTATGTAAGCAGTGTCTACTGTAGCATTAAAAAGACCCAAAGAAAGAGCAATTTTTCTGTCACTTCCAAGACGTATTCTAGAGTGAATTTTAGAAATATTTCTCGCTGTTTCATATGTGTCAGTATCTACTGCAAGTATAGGAATTGTAAACTGTTCAAGGCCAAAAATGAGTTTATTAATATTTGGATGAGCCCGCATATTGAATGGAAATATTATGGCTGAAATATTTGCGTACGATTTAGAATACAAAGCTCCCAAAAGCCCTAAAATGATGTCAGAGCGGTCTGCTGGGACTATCACCAAGTCATCTTCTTCTATATGGTCTAAAAAATTATCCAAAGTCAGCGCTGCAACTCTTACTTTTCGTATGCTTCTGGTACGGTCTTCTTTTGTTAAAAGTACTTCTTTAGCTTTAAGCCCATCCATGAGATCCTGAATACTTAACAAACTGAGTTCTTCAACTTCCTTGAGCAGATATATTTTTTCCTCAAAATCCTGAAGTTTTACTTGAATTTCTTCATATTTTTTTGTATCGAGTCTATTTATGAACGTGGCAAAGTGTGAACATCCCTGACTTAATAAATTTTCATTCTCTATCATAATATCTTCGTAAAGCTCTTGCGTCGTTCGCTCTTTTGCGTTTATTATATTGATGTACGGTGAGCCAAAGTTTTGGGCTATTTTAATGTTTAAATCATAGTTAATATTAGCATTCAAAAAAGAGCGTCGAATACCTTCACATAAAACAAAATCATAGTTTGACTCAAGTTTTTTAAACTTTTCTATAAGCCCGTTTATGAGTTCATGGAACCTGTTGGAGGCTATCATATTTTCAACATATTCAATGTCGTAGCCATAAGCATCTTCATACTTCATATCTAGGTTATATCTTTGTAAAATAAAATCTATATCTTCATCTCTTCTCTCTTTTGATGCAATAATAGGGCGGAAAAATGCAACTCTGTGCAGATTTCTTTTTAAAATCTCCATCATTCCCATAGATACGAAAAGCATGCCTGCGTTTATCTCTTGTGCCGATATAAAAAGTGATTTTGTTTTCATGGTTATTTGCCTTTATTTGTGTTAGTATATCGAAAAAAAAGAGTCGCTATGAAGTGTTTTTGCGGAAGTAATGAAGATTTTAATGAGTGTTGCGGTGCAATAATAGATGCTACTAAAAAAGCCTCAACACCTGAGGAGTTGATGCGAAGTCGTTACAGCGCATATGTGCAAGGAAATGGCAGATACTTAGTTTTAAGTGCAAGTAAAGAGAGCCGCTACGATGAAGACGTAGAGCTGATAGAAGAGTTTAGTAATTCTGTCAAGTGGCTGGGGTTGCAAGTCTTAAACGCAACAGATGAGTTTGTAGAGTTTAAAGCTTTCTACAAAGATGCCGAAGGTATTAAAGTGCTTCATGAAAAAAGCAGATTTGTTTTAGAAGATGGCTTTTGGCTTTATGCTGATGGAACACTGTACAACACAAAAGTTCAAAGAAATGATTCTTGCCCTTGTCAAAGCGGAAAAAAATACAAAAAATGCTGCGGAATTTAGGCCTGAATCTGCTTTTGATTTGTAAGTTGCTGCAGATAGTTTGAAATATTTATAAGTGAAAATGTCACGAGAAAAATCATCAAACCAGGGAAAAAACTAACCCACCAGGCAATTTCTACAACATCCTTTCCACCGCTGAGTATCGTTCCCCAACTCATCTGCGGTGCAACGATTCCAAGCCCTAAAAAACTAAGCCCAGACTCTGCAAGAATGGCTCCGCCTACTCCAAAGGTAAAACTGACAAAATATATTGGAGCCAAAATCGGAGCATAATATTTAAGCAGAATTTTTATTTTACTTGACTTTGCAATGCCAAGTATTTTAATGTAGGGCTTTGAACCGATACTAAAGCTCTCAGAACGGATTAGCCTCGCTGTAGTCATCCAGCCTGTAATTGAGATAATAACAATAAGTACCCAGGCAGAGGCATTAACATAACTTACAAGGGCTAAGAGTAAAAAGAAGGTTGGAAATGTTAAAAACAAATCTACAGTCACAATAAAAGCTTTATCTACTTTACCTCTAAAATATCCGGCTGTAGCCCCTAGAATAAGACCAATAAATGACGCAATAAACGCAGAACCAACTCCAATAATAAGAGAAATCTTTCCGCCTTCTATAAGTCTGGCCAAAATATCGCGGCCAAGTCTGTCTGTTCCTAAAAAATGTTCAAATGAAGGCGCTACTAAAATAGCGTTGTAATCTAGAGAGTAAGGGCTGAGTCCATAAAAAAATGAACCTAAAAAAGAGAACAAAACCACAAACGCCAAAATTGCTATACTGAAATATGGCATGCCTGCGTTTACTGTTTTATACCTAAAAGTGTCTGCATCATCTGGTCAATTGTCGTAATAATTTTTGCAGCCGCACCATAAGATGTTTGATACTTAATAAGATTAGTCATCTCTTCATCTATACTGACTTTTGAAACGCCAAAATATTCCATCTGTGTTGCATTAAACTGTGTTGAGATTGTTTCATTTCTTGAATTTGCAGAGTTAGAGACCACACCCACTTCTGTTGCTACGATATCAAACATACCATAAGCAGTTGTTTCATATGTTTTATTTCCGATTTTAAAGTCAAATTTCTCAAACTGATGCTGCATAATTTGCAGGGCGATTGTGTTGTCACCAGATACTGGAGATGCTCCCGCTTTTATGAGAGTTGCGTTATCTTTATATTCATTTTTAATATTGATATTTTTGCCGCTGTTTCCATCAAAAAATCTATTAAGCCCCAATGCACCTGCAAAATTCGAACCTGATGAGAAACCCGCATCTTTTAAAACATCTTCTATTGCGAAGGTATATCCTTTTGATTCTGACAAAGGGTTAACAGCAAGCTCAAGAGTACTTTTACCATCTTGAAAGCTCGCAAAATTAAAGTTTATAAAATCATCTATATCATCATTGCCGCTACTGTTTGCATTGTCATCTTGGTTCGCTTCTATCTGAGCTTTAATAGAATTCACTCCGCTTGACATAGTCGTAGCAATGTCTATATTTATAGTTCTTGTTGCGACTTTATTGCCATCAATGTCATAAACTATAACATTAAAAGAACCCTCTTTGATATTTAAAGGAGAATTTGACAATGGATTTGTTGCACTAAGACTTACATAATTTGATTGCATTTTAGTTGTAGCAGTTGATGCATAAAGATTGTTGACAGACTCTATTAATGTACTAGCAAAAGCATCAAGACCTGAAAGTGCATTTTGAATGATTCCATCTGTCGGAACACCACTAGTAGTGTCAATAGTCCCGCCTCTCAAATCCAGGATTGCCCCAATTTTACCACTGGTAATTATTTCTTCCAGCGGAATGAGTGTACCGTCTTGTCTTTCATATGACAATTCATAAAAACCATTCGGATTATTGGTTTTAGTCGCATGTATCGGGTGATAGGTATTTCCATCTACAATGTTAAATCCATTAACACTCAGAGTATAACTTCCAGTTTTTGTGTTTGATGAACTGTCTATTTGAATATTTGATTGTAGCTGTCCAGAATTAACTTCTGCGCCGATAAGTCTTGCTAAACTTCTCTCAATTACATTTCTTTTATCTCTCAAATCATTCGCACTGTAAGCGCCGCCAGATTCCGCGGTATCGATTGCAATGTTAATACCTGCCAACTCTTTTGCCAGGGCATTTACTTCATTTACGTTTACAATCATCTCTTCATTGACTTGCATTTGCAGGGATGATATCTGTGACTGACTTTGTCGTATGTGCTCAGAAAGTGTCTGTGTCTGTTTTGAGAGTGCCACTTTTATTGCATCATTGTCCGGATTATCAGCAAAATTTTGCCACATATTATAAAACTCTTGTAAATCCGCTTTTACTCCCACACCATCTATTTCCGGGAAATAACTTGAAAGCTGATCTAGTGTTTTTTGTTCATAATCACTGTACTCTTTTGAAGATGAGATAGCTGTATATCTATCAAAAACAAAATTATCAAAAACTCTTTTAATGTCTGTTACTTCGGTACCGTTTCCAACCTGCCCTGGTCTTGCAGTGATAGGCGTTGCAGCAGCTGTGATTACTCTTTGTCTCGTATAGCCTTCATTTTCTGCGTTTGCAATATTATGGCCGGTTGTGCTGATACCGACTTGCGCTGCGTTTAACGCACTGTAGCCGATACCTAAAGTATTAAACATAGATGCCATTACTAAACCCTTACTTCCAAGATAGAAGGATCTTTTGATGCAACTTTATGATAACCCTGCATTTCGGTAGGAACCAATCTTTCTAAAAATGTGTTATATAAATTACTTACTGTCAAAACCAATTTTGCATAATGCTTGTTTTCTTCTCTGAGGTTTGAAAGTTCTGCCCTTAATTGACTCAAGAACTCATGTTGCTCTTCGTCGAGTAACTGAGGCAAATCTTTTTGGGGGTTTGTAGTCATGAGTGTTGATATTTCATGGTCTATCATCGCTTTTTTATTTTCAAAACTTTTAAGCTTCTCTTCTTTTAGAGAGAGTCTGGAGAACTGTTCATCATTCTTCGCCTCTTTTATATCTCTTATGTCCGATTGCGTAATCTTGATTAGGTCCCTTAAATCTCTAAGAGCCCCTTGTAAATGATGAGACAACATATCTAACTCCTCTATTATTTTAAAAACTACAGCAACTCTTGCGCAATTTTTTCAGATAAAGCCTGCAAATCAACCTTGTACTCTCCAGAGTTAATCGCTTCTTTTATTTTTTCTATCTTACTCGTGTCACCCTGCTTGGAAACATTCGTACCACCCGTTCCTTTCGCATCTTTTGTTTCACCAAAAGCGGCTGCATGCGCACTGCGAAGAGCCGAACTATTTGCCTGTGAAATCATCTTCTATCCTTTTTATATCTTCAATATTTTACTATGCAGCTATATCGACATAAAAAGTAAATATCTTAGCTTTTTATGATTTTTGACTTAAATAATCATAAAGCATTTGTGAAAAACCAAAGCTGCCTGCACTGGCTTTAGAGAGCTCTTCACGGAACATAGACTTATATATTTTGTCACCAGGATCATTCTGCTGTGAAAAAAGATTTTTCTCATCTTTTGAAGACTCATCCAAGAGCATCTTGACTATGACCGATTCAAAAGCATCTGTCTGCGCACGAAGCTCAGCATCTTCTGCTTTTGGATCAATCTTAGGTACTGCATGCTGCTGTGCAACTTGTTGCATTTGCGCATTGATAGCGTTTAATCCTAAATAACTCATTATATAACCTCCAACTCAGCTGAGATACTTCCGGCACTTTTCATGGCCTGCAAAATAGCTATGACGTCTTTTGGCGTAGCTCCCAGTTTTTGCAAAGAACGAACAAGATTAGCAACTGTCGTTGTTCCTTCTTTAGTATATATTTCATTTTCATTCAAACCGATAACCAAGTTTTCATCTATAATAACCGCGCCAGCAGGTTTTGCTGGTGTAGCCTGTTCGTTGATTTTTATGGTGATATCCCCATGTGTCAAAATAATTGGCTTGACTTCTATACCGATACCCGCAACAATAGTTCCCGTTCTCTCATTGATGACTATTTTATTCTTAGAGTTATAATCCATATCAATCTCTTGGACTTCTGCCAAAAACTCTATCATAGATTTATTTTCAGGTCTTTTGAGTTTAATTGTTCTTGGATCCATAGCAACGGCAACCTGTGTACTGTAAAACGTGTTTACCGCTTTTTGAATAGCTACGGAGTTTTTAAAGTTTGATTCTTTAAGCGAGAGTGTTGCATATTCCTGGTGATATAAATCAATACTGATTTCTCTTTCCACAATACCGCCGGCATAGACCATTCCCACAGTAGGATGTGATTCGCTGCCTGCACCTTTTTCATTTCTGCCGCCAATACTTACAGAACCTTGAGCAAGTGCGTAGATTTTTCCATCCACCCCTTTAAGAGGTGTCATAAGCAGTGTTCCGCCTTCGAGAGATTTTGCATCCCCGATGGAAGAAACTACGATATCAAACTGGTCACCTTGTCTCGCGAATGGTTTAAGAGTTGCTGTTACAACAACAGCGGCAACGTTTTTGGATTTGATATCTATTGAATTCATATCTATATTCATAGATTTAAGCATATTCGCAATAGATTGGAGGGTAAATTTTGAAGTTGTTCCATCCCCTGTTTTTTTAAGACCTACGACTAGAGAATAACCGATAATCTGATTCTCACGAACCCCGACTATATTAGCTACATCATTAATTTTAGTGGCAAAAAGAGTTGAGACGAAAAGTAGAAAAAGTATAAATGTTTTCATTAACCATCCTTAGATGATTAAATCTAGCAATAGTTATTCCATGTCTACTCTGCTTTTAGGTAGGTGAGGCTTGTGTTTCCAAATTTTTTAGATTTTACTTGCGTGAAGCTTCCAATATTTTGAGGTATTTCCAAGCCTGTCATATGTTCTATGATGATGAGTTTTACGTTTTCTTTTGGAAGTGAAGCAATCATTGCAATCATTTTTTCATAAATATCTTCCATTCCCTCACGTATGCTAAAAGGCGGGTCAATATAAAAATATGCATTTGATTTTGCTTTTTGCAGTGTTTTCACAACTGCGTTTATGTTTGTAAAACTGTCTCCGGCCAGAACCGTACAGGCATTTGGGTCTGTCTGAGCAATATTTTCTTTAAGAACTTTCAGCGCATCACGGTCCTGTTCCATAAAAATAATACTTTTTGCCCCACGGCTCAGTGCTTCGAGACCGATAGAGCCGCTTCCCGAAAAAACTTCTACAAAAGTAGAATCTATTATTTCAAACTGAAGAGTGTTAAAAAAAGATTCCAAAACGATGGACTTCGAACTTCTGGTTGTTGTCTTTGAAGGAAGTTTGAGGACTCTGCCTTTAAACTTTCCGGAGATTATTTTTTTGCTTATCGGCTTACTTTTCATAAAATGCCTTGATTGCGTTTATGATGTTGTGCTGATACTCTTTTGTCAAAAGTTCTATTCTGCGTTCCAAAATATCAAAATTAACAGGCTCATCTTTTTCTATCGGCTCTTTTTCTGCAACTCTATCCGAATAACCCATAGACTCATATTTATTTTCAAGTGCAAGTATGAGTTGGGATTTTGAGAACGGTTTTTTCAAATCAGCTTTCTCACTCCCTGCAATATAGAAGCATTTTTCATCATTAAGGCACTCCGTATCTCTGACTACGATGTCACAATGCTTAACGGAACTCAGAAATCTTGCTAAAAAAATCTCTAGAGATTTTTGTAATAATGGTGATTGACATTCAACAGCTATCTTCATCCATCTCCTTTTAAGTGTGACATTATACTACACTCGCTTTAGATATGTAAAAATGATTTTATTTTCCATTGTTAAATACATATTTATGTATAATTTTACAAAAATAAACTATATGTTTTAAAATGAAAGTGATTCTAAATGTTTGGTATTCAAAAAGAAATTTTAACCTTTAGCTACAATGGAGTTATTCAAGAAAACAAAAATATTTTTCTCCTCAAATCTATTACTGATCAGCTAAAAAATTTCACGCATACAAAACCAAAAGGAATAGTAATCTCTTTAAACGGCATAGAATATAATGAAGATTTTAATAGCTTGTCTCTTTTGATAAAGCAGATAAGCTTACTATCCAAAAAAGTAGATACTTCCATCAGTTTCATTGATTACAATCTGTCTTTATATAAAATTTTAAAAACATTAACTAAAAACACAAGTTTGAAACTTTTTAAAAACAACAGTGCAGCAAGATTGTTCTTGGATGCAAAATCCTTTAAAGAAGGCATACAAGTCTTAGTTTATGACGAAGATTTGCAAAACAGCCAAAAACTTTCCCAAGAGTTGTCATATTACGGATACTCGGTGACTTTGGCTAAAAATTTAACAGATTTTCAGCAATTCAACAGTGAGAAAAGACATGATGTGGTGGTCACGCACAGTACACTCAACTTAAGTTTATCTTCTTCAAATCCGCAAAAAAAAGCTCTGTCTCTTTCAAAAAATCTTATTGCAAACCTTCCTGTCTTTATGGATACCGCAGTAGAAACTCTCATCTCTTTTACGGGCTTAGATGCTCAGAAATCAGCACACAGTATTAAAAGCTTCGATGTAAGTTTAACAAGTAACATTATATGCAGCGTCATGCGTTTTAGCGGAGATTTGAAAGGCTCATTTGTACTTGTATTTCCAAAAGGAATTGCCATAACAGCAATTGAATCTATCCTTGGTGAAACAGTCGAAGGAGACGATATGGAGACTATTATGGATGGAGTAAGCGAATTTTGTAATATTATTACAGGGAATATTAAAACAGTCCTCTCAGATAAGGATATAAAAGTTGTTTTCAACTTGCCAAAAACTTTCACTTCATTACAATCAACTCTTGAGAACATTGGTGAGGAGAGCGGTATTTGGATCGATATGCAACTCAATGGAAATCCATTTTACATGTTTATTACAAAATAAAGCTGGAGAGCTTTACTGCAAAATAGAGTCCTTTTTTTCTCTATTTAGGAGAGATGATGCATTATGCTGTAATGCAGGTCTTCATCCAAATCACTGATATTTGACAACATCCATTCCAGATAACTTCTCTCACTCAGAGCAATCTCTTCAATGTATCTGCCTGCATATTTGCCAAATTCCAATTTTTCTAAAAGCACTTTTTTAAAACTCAGTTCACACATCTTCTCATGAGAGGCAAAATCAAGCAGATATTCATACAAATATTTTACGACTTTGGCATCTCCAAGAGCATTATGCGCAACAAGGGTCTCTTCTTCCTTTTTGTAAAGCTGCAACTCATAACGTAACACCTGAAGAGAGAAGAATTCACACTCGGGTATGAGATGCTTCGTGGCTCTGAGCGTATCTAGAATCTGCCCTTTCCATTCCAAACCTGATGCACTTAGTTTTTTCAAATCAAATTTTATATTGTGGGCTATAAGTGTTGCGTTTATATTGTTGTATTCTTGTAAAAATTTATAGGACTCACAAGATTTAAAGTCCACTTTATCTTTTATCATTTCATTGGTAATATGATGGATGCTTGAGGCTTTAGGAGGAATTTTCTTGCCTTCATTGAGAAGTTCATAAAGTATATTTTGCACACCATTTTCAACTGCTATAAGTGCAATTGAGCATATTTTGTCTGCGTCCTCAAGACCGGTGGTCTCCAAATCTAAAAAAATCAGCATTGTTTGATTTTCACTCTTTTACATCTGTTTGCTAAAACCACAAAAGAAAAGTAGCCTGAGAGTAAAATAAATCCAAAGAGCCAGCTAATATTAAACCACTCGAAAACGCCGCCAAAATCACTGAATACATAGGTAAAAGCAAGTGCGAATACCATCTGTGCGGCGACCATCCAGATAATGAGCATAAACCATTTTCGCCACACTCCTACCAAATCACCATACCCTATCTCTTGAAGAGCTTCTTTTTCATTACAGCCGTAGAGCTTGAGTTCATATCCGGCTATGCAAATATTAAATATATATTTTATGCTTCTAAAAAGTGCCAGTAAAAGGGTCAAACTCCAGGCTATGGGAAACCAAAACTTTGTTATCTGCATTAAAGCACCGATAATTTCACCGCTCAGCACTGGCGAACCCTGAGTTATATAGATATAAAGAGTAATTAGCGCAGATAAAAGTAATGCTAAAAGAAGTGAACAAAGAGAGACTCTTGCAGCCCATCTAAGCCACAGAAGAAGATAAAATTTATACATGGGGAACTTTAAAATTTTCTAGTATGCCGTAGTAATGCTCCAAAGTTATAAAGCTTTTTTCAAAACGAAAACGTATGATAAATTCAACGATTTTATTCTTTAAATCCACATCTACACTTTGTGCCCGCCCAAAATACCCGAGAGAGATATTTTTACTCTTTACAAGCGCTTCTTTATCATACGAAATTGCTAGGATCTGTAAATATTTTCCCTCTTTCACTTCGCCAAGATTTTCACTCAGCAAAGAAGCGCCAGAGAGATTGATTGCCTTGAATTCAAAGAGCTCTTCAAAGGTTTCTACCTTTTTGTCTATGGCCAAATCTTTAAATAAGAGTTCTAAAATTTTCAGATTCTCTTTTCTGGCTGTTTCATAACCGGAGATTTTATTTGTTAGGTTTTTTAATCTGTCTAAGGCTGAACTCATGCATATTTCCTTTGCCAAAAGTATATCAAAAAATTTGCTTCCTTGTTTATTATCTTTGGCATAGGTTTCATAGGATATAATCACAATTAAATTTTATAACTAAACAGAGAGATTAATGGATTATTTAAAAATAAAGAGTACCCCAAGTTTAAGTGGAACAATAAAAATTTCTGGTGCAAAAAACGCATCTCTTCCTCTCATTGCTATGACAATCTTAGCAAAAAACAATGTTATTATTAAAAATCTTCCCCATGTAGCGGACATAAGAACTCTGCTGAAACTATTATCTAATCTCGGAGCAGTCTGCGAATTTACAGATGACAGTGTTAATGTAGACACTTCAACTCTGACAGAGACAAAAGCAACCTATGACATCGTCAAAACGATGCGCGCTTCTATCCTTGTACTTGGTCCTATTTTAGCAAGATTTGGACACTGTGAAGTTTCTCTTCCAGGCGGATGTGCTATAGGTCAACGCCCAATTGACCTGCACTTGAAAGCTCTTGAGCAAATGGGTGCAAAAATCGATATAAACGCAGGTTACGTTCAAGCAACTGCCCCCGATGGTCTTAAAGGCTGCAATATAATTTTTGACAAAATCACTGTAACAGGAACCGCAAATATTGTCATGGCAGCAGCTCTTGCTCATGGAACTACTGTTATTACAAACGCAGCCAGAGAGCCGGAAGTTGTACAACTGTGTGAAGTGCTAAACGCAAGCGGCGTAAAAATAGAAGGTATCGGTTCAGCTATTCTTACCGTTCACGGAACTTCAGGAGAGCTTATCAACATTGATGAATTTTCAGTTATTCCTGACCGTATTGAAGCTGGGACATACCTTTGTGCAGCAGCAATTACAAAAACTGAGCTTACACTGACAGATGCCGAACCTAAGCACCTCGGCTCTGTTTTAGCTAAACTTGAAGAGATGGGCTGTACTTTTACCCTTACTCACGACACTATCACACTTCACCCGACTCAAAATCTTAAACCTGTAAAAATTGTAACTCAAGAGTACCCTGCGTTTCCAACAGATATGCAGGCACAATTTTTAGCTCTTGCAACTCAGGCAGATGGAACTTCTATCATCGAAGAGAGACTATTTGAAAATAGATTTATGCATGTGAGTGAACTCCAACGTATGGGTGCGAACATTACGCTCAATGGCCACACTGCAACGGTAAGCGGTAAGTGTAAACTTAGCGGAACAGACGTTATGGCTACAGATCTTCGAGCTTCTAGCGCTTTGGTTTTGGCTGGTTTGGTCGCTGAGGGAGAGACGAATGTACACCGTATTTACCACCTCGACCGCGGATACGATTCACTGGAGAAAAAACTTCAAAATGTCGGAGCCAACATAGAGAGACTCAAAGAGAAATAATATTTAGCGCAAAGCTAGATTGCCGCGTCGCTTTGCTCCTCGCAATGACCTAAGCAATGGATGGGTTTTGTCACTGCGAGACTTCCAAGAAGTCGCGGCAGTCTAAATGTACACCTATTTTTTCTCGAAAATAATCATCTCATAAATACTTTTTTTAGTCACAAGCGCTTTATCCGGAGAGACAGAGTGAGAGTTTTTCGCTTTGGCAACTTCATGTCTCAAGCCTGCGATCTCTTGTTCCATGTCATCTACATTCTCTTTCAAACGCAAGATAATATCCACACCCGCCAAATTTACTCCAAGATCACGAGTAAGTCGTAAAATAAGTTTTATTCTATCTATATCTCTTTGCGAATAAAGTCTGATTCTTCCATCAGAACGTGATGGACAGACAAGATTCTCTCTCTCATATTGACGCAGCGTCTGCGGATGAATTTCTAAAATCTTCGCAACTATACTAATCAGGTAGACCGGTTCGTCATACAAATGGTGTATACTCATATTTTCTCCTTCTACTCTTTGGGTAGTTTTTCTTTCATCAGTTCAACTAAATCTTCATCAAGAGAGTCTACATCCGGCAGAACAATGTTTGCTCTGAGATAAAGATCTCCGCGAACTTTTGTTTTTCTGTCCATCGCGCCAAGCTCTTTTACACGAAATCTTTGTCCGTTTTTCGTATTTTGAGGGATTTTAAGTTTTATCTCTTTGTCTAGCGTTTGTATAGCGATTTTTTCTCCAAAAAGAGCCGCATACAAAGGAACATCAAAGTTTTTAACCAAATCGTTATCTTCTCTTTCATACTCTGAACTTGAAGCAACATTGATTTTTAAGAATAAATCTCCGGCGCGTCCGCCTTGTGCGTGTCCTTTGCCTTTAACACGCATTTTTTCACCGTTTTTTACGCCGGCTGGTATCTTAATATCAAAACGTTCTCCGTTAACCGCAACTGAGTGTGAACCGCCAAGAATTGAAACAACAAAAGGGATAGTAACCGCGCTTTCAATATCAAGATTTGGCTCTTGCTGGCTGAATCCGCCACCGCCAAAACCTCCACCACCAAAACCTCCACCACCAAATCCTCCGCCTCCGAAGCCGCCGCCTCCGAAGCCGCCGCCACCGCCGGAAAACATGCTTCTGAGAATTTCATCTAAATCCGCGCTTCCGCCGCCGCCATGAGAACGAGAAAAATCATGGAAATTTTGTCCGCCGAACATTCCGTCCCCTGCTCTGTCGTACTGCGCTTTTTTCTGTTTGTCGCTGAGAATTTCGTAGGCTGCGTTTATCTCTTTAAATTTATCTTCCGCACCCGCTTCTTTATTAATGTCAGGATGGTATTGACGGGCTAATTTTCTGTAAGCTTTTTTTATTTCCGCTTCTGTTGCGTTTTCTGATATTTCTAATGTTTTATAGAGTGATTTACTCATAATTTTTTCCTAAAATGTATTAAAATTGTTTAAGTAGGATTATATCACAAGAGTTGAGTGTCTGTCAATCAAGGTGGTGTGTCTAAAAGTTTATGGCATTCACACGCTCATTCTCGAATTCACCTCCTGTGAATTCTCCGAGGCTAAAAACCGAATAATCCTCGTGATTATTCTTTTGGTTTTTAGAACCGCGCGTAAATACCAAAAACTTCTTATACTTTTTAGCGGGAAAAGACGAGCGAAGCAAGGTCGTAAAACGCAACAAATTGGTGACTAAAATCAAAAGAGTAATGTAAATTCAAGGCGCATAACGAGGAAGGGTACTTATGTACCTGACGAGTGTAGCAACGCAGAAGTTACGTTGCTATTTTGATATTTAGTGTAGGAAATGGCGGACTTCTGAGAAATATAGACTCATGCCGAATTCATTCGCCGCATCTATAATCTCTTCATCTCTGATACTCCCGCCTGGTTCAATTACGCTTTTTACACCTGCAGCTGCAGCAGCGTCAATTGAGTCACGGAACGGGAAGAATGCTTCTGAAGCTAAAGCAGCCCCAGTTACATCAAGTCCCATCTCTTTTGCTTTTTTAAGCGCACACTGAGAAGCGTCAACACGGCTTGTCATACCCATGCCAACCGCAACCATTGCAGAATTTTTCACATAAACAACACAGTTAGATTTTGTCAAAGAAGCTACTTTGTACGCTATCTCCATATCTTTCATCTCTTGTTCTGTCGCTGCATTTTTAGTCATGAGTTTTGCATTTTTCACTTCATCTTCGCCAACTTTGTCAGCGTCTTGGAAAACAAATCCACCGTCAATATGTTTGAAATCTTTTGCGTCATTTGCAAGTACAAGTTTGTCCGAACCCATTTCAAAAAGCTTAATGCGTTTTTTGCTTGCGAAAACTTCTTGAGCTTCCTCGGTAATACGTCCTGCGATGATAACTTCCAAGAAAATTTCATTCATTTTTTCAGCGAGCTCTTTTGTCACAACACCGTTTACGGCTACAACGCCGCCAAACGCAGAAACAGGATCACATTTAAGTGCTTCCGTGTATGCTTCTAAAAGTGTTCCTTTAATGGCAAAACCACAAGGATTTCCGTGTTTTGTAATACACACTGCGTTTTCATCTCCAAACGCAGAAGCGATTTTAACAGCGCCGCTTAAGTCGTTTAAGTTGTTAAAACTTGCTTCGCCTTTAAGCGTTTTAAAGTTGTTTGAGTAGTGTTTGTCAAATTCATACAAAGCACCTTTTTGGTGAGGATTTTCGCCATAACGCGTGTCCATAACTTTGTTTCCGACTACGAATTGTTTTGCTCCAAAACCACCGTTAAAACGGCCGTTCATGTAGTTTGCAATCATTGAGTCATACGCTGCCGTATGTTCATACGCTTTTATCATAAGTCCTAGACGGAAATCTCTTGTATTTTTTTCGTTCTCAATTGCATCAATAACCACAGCATAATCACTTACATCCGTAACAATCATAACGCTATCAAAGTTTTTTGCAGCAGAGCGTACCATTGCCGGTCCGCCGATGTCAATGTTCTCGATGATGTCATCAAAATCATCTGTTTTTTCGATTGTTTCTTTAAACGGGTAAAGATTTACACACACTAAATCAATCGCTTCAACGCCAAGCTCTTTGGCTTGATCAAGATGAGACTGTTTATCACGACGGTGTAAAATCCCGCCATGAACATAAGGATTCAGCGTTTTAACGCGACCTTCAAAACATTCAGGAAACTTTGTAACCTCATCAATTTCGATTGCAGCCACACCGCTCTCTTGTAACATTTTAAATGTCCCGCCAGTTGAGATAATCTCAAACCCGTTACTTACAAGTGATTTACAAAAATCAACTACACCGCTTTTATCGCTAACACTTACTAATGCTCTTTTTACCAAAATATCTCCTTTTTATAAAGCAATGTTACAGAAAAATTACAATTATTGAAACATTGCCCATTGGCAAGAATAAAACTATTCAAAAATTGCGTGATTTTATCTAATTTGAGTTTAGATGGTGGTAAACTTAGTAAAACTATTATGGAATTTATAATGAAAAATATCGCAATTTTATGTTCAGGCGGAGATGTTTCGGGTATGAACCCGGCCATTAAACATTTTGTGGAGTACTCCATTCAAAAAGGTTTAAATCCTTATTTTGTTTACGATGGTTACGAAGGTTTGATAGATAACAGAATTAAAAAAGCAACTTATGAAGATGTTGCGGGAATTATAACTCGTGGCGGCACAAAAATAGGCAGTGCCCGAAGCAAAAGATTTATGCAGCCGGAATTTAGAAAAATTGCCAAAGAAAACCTCGACACACACAATATAGATATGCTTGTAGTTCTCGGCGGAGACGGTTCCTTCCGCGGGCTTGATGCTTTTTACAAAGAACAAGGTATAAAATTTTGCGGTATTCCCTCGACTATTGACAATGACATTCACGGAACCGACTACTGTCTTGGCGTAGATACGGCACTCAACATCATCAAAACTTCCATAGATGCCATCCGTGACACTGCTTCTTCTTTTAAACGCGCGCTTGTTATAGAAACTATGGGGAGAGATTGCGGTTATCTCGCACTCATTTCAGCTCTCACATCAGGAGCGGAACTTTGTCTTATTCCTGAGCGTAAATACAATTTGCATGATTTTGAAGAGAACTTTAAAACGCAGATAAAAAACGGTAGACGCTATTTCATAGCGGTAATTTCAGAAGGAATCGAGCAAAGCGCGACTGAAATTGCAACCTGGTTTGAGGAAAAAATCGGTATTGAAGCTAGAGCTACGGTTTTGGGTCATGTCCAACGCGGTGGAAATCCCAGTATTTATGACAGACTCATGGCATACAAATTTATCTCTTTTGCCATAGACGGTCTGCTTGAGGGACATAATGACAGTGTCGCATGCTATACAAAAAGCCACTTTAAATACAAAAGTATTTTTGAAGTCACCGGCACGCCGCATAAACTGGATAAAGAACTTTTAGCACTCTTGGACAACATGGATGTATAAACTTAACTTCTATGTCCAAAAAGATGCCAAGGAAGCCACAAAACAGGCCCTATTTGAGATTGGTGTCGGAATGTTTGAGAATTATGAGCAGTGTTCATGGGAGACTCTTGGAATGGGACAGTTCAAACCCATAAACGCAGCTAATCCTCATATTGGGGAAGTAGACAAACTAGAAGTTTTAGAAGAGTATAAAGTAGAGCTTATCTGTAAAGATGAACTTATAGAACTCGCCGTACAAACGTTAAAAGAAGCTCACCCCTACGAAGAAGTGGCTTATGAAGTTTTTAAAATGGAAGCATTTTAAAAGCTCTTTTTTATCCACTCTGAAATCATTTCTAACTCATCTTTATCAAGACTGTGGTCTTTTTCATAGGCTTGAAATTCTACTGCAAAACCGCCATTTTGAAGTGTTTGAACTTGCCCTTTTGAACTCTGAAATGGAAGTACATTGTCGTATGTTCCATGTGTACAGAGCCATCTTGCATCTTTAACATCCTCATTCATCTCAAGCAAAAGTTTTTGCTCATCGTAAATATAACCACTCACAGCAATGTAACCCGCCAGCGTTTTATGATATCTTGAACCAAATTCAAAAGTCAAAAGTGAACCCTGCGAAAAACCAAACAAAAAACTCTCATGCGCATTAAAGTCACTCTCAAAAAGTGCGTCTAAAACTTCAGTAAGAAGTTTACTTGAGTAAGTAATTCCCGGCAGTTGATTAGGTGGCAGTTGATACCAGGAAAAACCAGTATGGTATTCAAAAGGAGCATCTAAAAGAAGATAGTTCATGCTCTCAATATTTAAAAATGCAGGCAATCCGGTAAATCCTTCAGAAGAGTCTCCACGACCATGCAAGACAATCATGAGCTTCTTCGAAGGGATTTTTGAAGGTATAAAAATATTTTCTAATGCTAAATTATTCATGCGTTATTATAGCAAAGGCAGCCAAGAGTTTAACTACTTGCTATAATTCTCTTATGAAAAAATACTTATTATTTGATAACGACGGCGTATTGGTAGAGACTGAGAAGTGGTATCACCGAGCGAATGTGGAAATTTTAGAACTCTTAGGTCTGCAAATCAGCGAAGAGCGATACAAAGAGATTATGATTCAGGGGCAAAGTGCCTTGTTGCTTGCAAGCGAACATGGCTACGACGCAGAGAGTGTCGAGAAATACCGTGATAAACGCAATGAATTGTATCAGCACTATATTCGTACAGAAGATATTGAGATACAAGGTGTTTCGGAGATTATAAAAGAATTAAAAGAAAGTTACCAAATGGGCATTGTCACTTCAGCTAGACGTGCAGATTTTGAACTAATTCATTCCAAACGCAGCATTGCCAAACATATGAAGTTTGTTTTATGCAGCGGTGAATATAAACGCTCCAAGCCTCATGCTGACCCTTATCTCGAAGCTTTAGCTCGATTTAACGGGGCGAAAACTGAAGCGCTCATAATTGAAGATTCCGGTCGCGGACTTGCTTCTGCCCTAAACGCAGAGATAGATTGCGCCATAGTTTACAATGAGTTTACAGTTTCGCATGATTTTACAGGGGCGACGCATCGTATTAATAGTCTTGGGGAATTGAAAAAATTGTTGGAAAAGATTAATAGTTAAATTTTTTTAGTAAGAAAAGATGACGAGGATGAAAAAGATATCTATTAGATATCTCTCTCAATTACTCTCTGGAAAGTATTAAAGTAGTTGTCTTGTAACTGCTCCATACTCATGGAAACATCGTTTACCTTAACAGTATTGCCGCCGACAGTTCCGATTTGCTCACATTTTAAGTCGCCTAACATTTCTTCAAACGCAGCGCAGTTTTCCGGCTTTACTTCGATGATAGCGCGGCTCATACTCTCTGCAAATATGTCTCTTGCATCAGCGACTTTCATATCTACATCACAGCCTAGACCTGAAGTTGCTGCCATTTTTGCTAAAGCAATAGCAACACCGCCGCTGCTTGCATCTTTAGCACATTCCAGCAAGTTTTTCTTGTTCGCTTCAATAACCAAGTCCCAAAGAGCTAATTCATTTTTGTAGTTAATTTCTGGAAGTGTTCCCGCAACTGTATGGCAAATCTCTTTCATGTATAAAGAACCGCCAAACTCAGATTTTGATTCACCTACCAGGTAAAGTACATTGCCCTCAGTTTGAAAACTAGACATCAAAACATTGTTTTGGTCATCGTTTACACCTACAGTTGCAATAGAAGGTGTCGGGAAAACTGAAACGCCGTTTGTTTCATTGTACAGTGAAACATTCCCGCCAATAACAGGCGTAGTAAGTTCGGCACATGCTTCTTTAATACCAAGACAGCTTTGGCCAAACTGCCACATAACTTCAGGATTTTCAGGGTTACCGAAGTTCAGACAATCCGTAATAGCAAGAGGACGAGCACCACTCATGGCGACATTTCTACCTGACTCAATTACAGCCGCAGCACCACCGCCCATTGGGTCGATGTAGCAGTAACGAACGTTACAGTCAGCAGACATTGCAAGCGCTTTTCCGTTCTCTTTAATACGAATAACAGAAGCGTCAAGCATCCCGCCTTTTTTGATTGTGTTGGTCTGAACCATAGAGTCATACTGAGTATAAATCCATGCTTTATCAACAACTTCCATAGATTTTGTCAATGTCTCAAACGCAGCCTGATTAGAAACTTTTGCAAAGTCGTTGATAGTCACGTTTGCGATTTTATCTAGGTACTTTGGTCTTGTCATTGGACGGTTAAGTTCCGGTGCTTCTTCACTTACCGGGTCAACAGGAACCTCAGCAACTTTCTCACCATGCCAGAAAAGCTCCATATTTCCAGTTGCAGTTACTTCACCGATAACAGCAGCATCCAAGTCCCACTTCTCAAAAATGTCAATAATCGCTTGTTCTGAACCTTTTTTAGCACATAAAAGCATACGCTCTTGAGACTCTGAAAGCATAAAATCATAAGGAGTCATGTTTTCTTCACGAGCCGGAACTTTATCAAGGTGCATAATCATTCCAGAACCTGAACGTCCAGCCATCTCAAAAGATGAAGATGTCAAACCTGCCGCACCCATATCTTGAATACCCACAACATAGTCAGTTTTGAAAAGCTCTAAACACGCTTCAAGCAGAAGTTTTTCAGTAAACGGGTCACCAACCTGAACAGTCGGACGAAGAGATTTTGACTCCTCAGTAAAACTATCAGATGACATTACAGCTCCGCCAAGACCGTCACGGCCAGTTTTTGCGCCAACGTACATTACCGGATTGCCGATACCATCTGCACGGCCGTAAAAAATCTCATCTGACTTTGCAAGACCTAAAGTAAATGCGTTTACAAGGATGTTTCCGTTGTAACACTCATCAAAACTTGTCTCACCGCCGATTGTAGGAACACCCATACAGTTTCCATAACCGCCGATTCCCGCAACAACACCACGTACCAAATAACGTTGGTGTGCAGATATTTTGTCATCATTAAGCACATTGCCAAAACGCAGTGCGTTTAAGTTTGCAATAGGACGTGCGCCCATAGTAAATACGTCACGCATAATCCCACCGACACCTGTTGCAGCACCTTGGTACGGCTCAATAAATGAAGGGTGATTGTGTGATTCCATCTTAAATACAGCCGCATAACCGCCGCCAATGTCAATAACACCTGCGTTTTCACCTGGACCTTGAATAACCCATGGAGCTTTAGTCGGGAAACCTTTTAAGTGTACTTTTGAAGACTTATAAGAACAGTGCTCACTCCACATAGCTGAAAAAATTCCTAACTCTACTAAATTAGGTTCACGACCTAAAATCTGTTTGATATGCGTGTAGTCATCTTGAGATAATTTATGATTTGAGAGTTGTTTTTCGATGTCTTGAAGTTGTTGGCTCACAGGTGAATCCTAAAATTTGGTTTTTAAATGCGGATTATAGCAAAAAGCTTGTAAAAGTTGTTTTAAAGTAAAGATAGATAGTAGAAATTTGTAATTATGCATATTTGATACGTGCTCCCAAGTAAACCTTGGGAACGAGTGTGAGCAAGCAAGTGAAGTTGTTGTTAGCCTACACTCACATCTTTATTGCGTTTTTTAAAGTACTCTTTCTCAACACGGCAAAGAGGACAGGCCCCTGGAGGTTTTTTGCCTTTATGGACATGGCCGCAGACTTCACACACCCACTCTTCATCATCATCGCCTTCAAAGAAACCTTCCGCTTCAAGTGCTTCAAGCAGTTCTCTGTACTCTTTTTCATGCTCGACTTCCACACGTCCGATTGCTTTAAACATTCTGGCAATTTCCTTGAGTCCTTCTTCTCTGGCTATCTCTTCAAATTCAGGATACATTATTTCATGCTCATACTGCTCGCCATCGGCCGCATAGACTAAGTTTTTAGCTGTTGAATCAAACTCGAAGTCATGCACGAGCTTATTGTATGCTTTGTACTCCGCCATTGCGTGATACTTCTCATTATTCGCAGCTTCTTGCAGAAATCTTGCAATTCTATGGAAACCCTCTTTGTAAGCTATATCCGCAAAGAATTCATATTTGTTTCTCGCCTGAGATTCACCCGCAAAAGCTTTCATTAGATTGACAGCTGTCAAATTTTCTGTGATGCATTCCATATGCTCACCACAACAAACTAAGGTTCCACCCCCAACATTTTGAACTTCTACTTCATTGCCGCATTTATTGCATTTATAAGTTTCATATTTTCTCATTCTTTTTTCCTTTTATAATTATTGTAAATTTTTCTTTAAATCTGCTACAAACTCTGTAATATCATCATGCAGTGCCTGAAGGTCTTCTTCATGCTCAACCTCATCACCAAGGATAGAACTTATCAAATCATAGGTAACAATATCTTTATTTCTCGTAGTTTCAACGATGTTACTATACGTTCGTATAGCGCATTGCTCACCTTTTATAGCGTCTTCTAAAATCTTTACAACGTCAAAATCTTTGGGTGCGTCATAGCCACAATTTGTTTGCGTAAACCACTCTTGCGGGTGTAAAATTGGTGTGCCGCCAAGTTGCAAAATCCTGTCTGCAATCATAGTCGCGTGTCTTAGCTCATCTGCCGCATGTTGATTTAGTTCAACTATAGCTGCATCTTTCATAAGCCCTTTAATAACCTTACTCTCTATAAAATATTGGTAATACGCAAGCCACTCATCCGCGTATGCTCTGTTGAGTAAAGTAATTATTTCGTCTACCTCTATCCCTTTAATGATAGAATTTCCAACTCTTGCCATTTTGTACTCCTTTTAGCTTATAAAGGATAATTTTTATCCGTTAGTAACTTTACTCTTTAAATTCTTTGGATTTAATTAATGGAAAGTGAAATCGCTTTTTGTGCGGAGATTCTTTTTTAAAAGAAAAATGTTTATGTAGTGAATTTCAAGTATTTCATACTCTTTGGTTACATTTGGAAGTTTTACTTTAAATTCATCGCCTGTACTTTTACCTAATAGTGCGCGTGCTAATGGGGAATGTACAGAGATAAGGCCGTTTTCCGGTTCGCTTTCTAAAACGCCGCAGATAGTGTAGGTTTCTTCATCACCGTTGTGAATATTTTCCACTTTTACACTGCTGCCAAAGCTCACTCGGGAGTGTTCGTGCAGGGAAGGGTCAATTATTTGGGAGTTCTGTATCATGGAGTTAAGATAAAATAATCTTTTATCTATAAAACGCAGCTTCTCTTTTGCGGCTTGATAATCTGCGTTTTCACTGCGGTCGCCAAGAGCAGCGGCGACAAGTTTTTCATGAGCTACTTTTGGTTTTTCATGTTCAAGCAAAAACTTGAACTCTTCTATGAGAAGGTCATAACCCTCGACACTCATTGGCTCTTTCAAGAAGAGCCTTAACTTGCAAAACCTACTATATAGTAGGTCTCTTTATTCTCTAGTTTATTGACTGCAACTTTAAATTTCTCGCTGAAGTGTTCTATTTTCTCACGTGCAGCTTGTGCTAATTCTGCACTTGGAGCTTCTATTTTTATTTTAAAGCAGTCATTCGAATTTGATAAAGCAACATAAGAGCCGTCTACTTTTAAATGGTCATGTAAGTCCATAATATGTTTTTGAATTTTTTCGTATCCCGAAGTATTGTTTTCTATTTTTTCGAGCTGATTTAATAAAGCATCATTTGGTACATACCCAAGTTGTTTCAACATAGCATCTCTCTGTAGCATGGAGTTTTACTCTTTTTTTCAAATTTTGTGAAAAAATCATAACAGTTTTTTGTAAACATTCAGAATTAATTTTATTTGCTTTAACTATAATAATGGCAAATACTCAAAATTTTAATAAAGAGAGACACTTATGACTGAAGAGATACTCAAAAAGATAAAGCAACTTCCTCCGCTTCCAGAGTCTGCTATGCAGATAGAAGCCGTGTATCAAAGCCCAGACAGCAGCTTTAATGACATGGTTAAAATTTTAGAAAAAGATCCTCTTTTAACGGCAGATATTCTCAAAGCTGCGAATTCTCCGTTATATGGTTTTTCTCGAGAAATAAACGCAATCAGCCAAGCAGTCGGACTTTTTGGCATGGGAACTGTCAGAGGTTTTGCACTTGCGAGCATTGTTAAAAAAAGCTTTTCTCTTGATTTGTCTCCATATGGAATAAGCAACGAGATGTTTTCAGAACTTTCTAAAAAACAGCATGGCCTCATGACTGCCTGGTGTCTTAGAAAAGAGAACAAACTTTTGGGTGTTTTATCACCTGCTGCGTTTCTTGTAGAGATTGGCAAGGTTCTTATCTCGCAACAAATCATGGCTGATGGAACTCAAAATGAATTCCGTGATGCCCTCAAAGAATTGCAAGATGTTGAAGCAGCTGAGAGAAAAGTAGTTGGCACAGACACGCCTGAAGTCAGTGCTACCATCTTTTCACAGTGGAAATTTGAAGAAGGACTTGTTGAAGTAATTAAACATTGCCAAAATCCAAAGAATGCTTCAACTCCGAATAATCAAAGAGCTGCGTCAATTTTAAATGTTGTACGTGTCTGTGTCCCAATCAACGGAGTTATTACAGATGAAAGCGTTGCGCAGGCGAAAGAACTTATCACAGCTTACGGTTTAGATATGGAAAGCTTTGATAAAGCATTAGAAAACGCGAGATAGATTTCCTTGAAATCTCTTCTCATTAGGCTCACACTGGGCCTACACGAACAAGACATTACGCCTGAAGAAATGGTACATGTCAATAACTTTTTAGCAAAAAAATACATCACAAAGCATGACAGTCTTTATAAATTCAACTCCAAATACCGTGCAGGGACTCTGGGTCTTGTTCAAAATGGCACAGCCTATTTACACGTTATAGGAGAAAATGTTCGTGATTTATTTATTGGTGATGGAGATTTAGGCACGGCTAAAGAAGGTGACCTGATCATTGCTTCAAGAAATCTTGGGGTTCGAGGAACACCAAGTGCCAGAGTTGCAGAAATTGTAGGACGAGCTGTGAGTTACAGTGTTGCATACATTATAGAAAAAGACAAACATCGCTCTTTAGTTGACTTAAAAACAGAGTTTCCAGTCGGTGCAGAACTTAGCAAAGAACAACTAGAAAGCTATGAAGTCGGAGATGTTTTTAAAGTCAACAACCAAGAAAACATCATTATGGAGAAACTCGGAAACATCAACGACCCTTTAGTTGATGAAAAAATAGTTTTGGCTCAGTTTAACAAACATGATGAATTCAGCCAGGATGTTCTCGATATCGCTGCTTCATTTGCTCCTGTGGATGCAAAAAAATACCCTAAACGCAAAGACCTAAGAGCTCTTGCGTTTTGTACAATCGACCCGGTCACGGCAAAAGATTATGATGATGCAATTTATTGGGATGACAAAAACACAACACTTTATGTCGCTATTGCAGACGTAAGCGAATATGTCACTCCTTTTGGCGCAATTGATGATGAAGCGATTTACAGAAGTTTTTCCATCTACCTTCCTCACCGTTCTATTCCTATGCTTCCTCGTCAACTGAGTGAAACTCTTTGTTCACTTCAGCCACACGTTGATAGACTTGCCTATGTTTTTGAGATTAAACTTGATTTGGAAAGTCTGGAAGTAGCAAGTTCTCACGTTTATGAAGCCATCATCCACTCTCAAAGAAGATTTAACTACGAAGAGATAGATGCGTTCTTTGAGGGGAAACTTCAAGCTCAAAATAAAGAAGAGAAAGAGATTTTTGCTTACATAAAAAAACTAAGAGTCGTCACTGACGCTCTCAAAGAAAAAAGACTCAAAGTCGGGTATAACTTCCGTTCATCTGAGCTTGAAATGACTATAGACGAAAACTCAAATCTTGTCTCAACTTCGCTTGCAGAAGAAACGCCATCGCACGGACTGATTGAAGATTGTATGCTTTTAGCCAACAAAGAAGCGGCGAAACAGTTTGAGCGGGGAATTTTCAGAATCCATGAGCCGCCAAGTCAGGCAAAACTGCAAAATCTTTATCAGGAACTCGCGGGAATCGGTATGTCAATTGACATCAAAAATTCTATTAAAGAAACTATTACAGATATACAAAAACAAGCAACCGAGATGGGGCTAGAGTCTGAAGTCGATACCCTCATCATCCGTTCTCAGATGCAGGCAAGATACGCTCCTCTAAACGCAGGACACTTTGGATTAGGTTTTGAGCAGTATACGCACTTCACTTCGCCAATACGCCGTTACTCGGACCTCATCGTCCATAGACTTCTTAAAGCAATTGCCAACAATGACACGGTTGAAGGATCTTATGTTCTAAGAAACATAGAAGCGCTAGCAATGGCCATCAGTGAAAAAGAACGAGAAGCAAGTACGATAGAATCAGAATTTATGGCCAGAAAATTTGCGCGCTGGGCTGCTGGGAATCTTGGCAATGAATTTAAAGCCCGCATTAGCGGTACTGAACCAGACTTAAAAGCAGACTTACATGATGAGATTATGGGAGCAAGGTTAGCTCTTAGCTCTGCAATTCCAGTCATTTTATTTGAAGATGTCATTGTAAGAATAGACAAAGCAGACATCGCAAAAGCCAAAATTTTTGCCACAGTTGTTTCTAAAGTCGAGGAATAATGTACAAAAGCGAGTTTGACAAACATATACAAAACAAGTCTGTCACAAACAGTTTTGTTTTTTACGGAGAGAGTGCGTTTCTTATAGATATGTACACGCAGATGCTTAGTAACGTGGAGGATGCTTCTGTTTTAAAGTTTTACCATAATGAGTATGATTTTAATTCAGCCAAAGCACATCTCTCTCAAGCATCTTTATTTGGCGACAGAAATATCCTCATCATTAAAAGTGAGAAAAAAGTACCAAAAAAAGAGCTTGATGTTCTTTTAGCCTACTGTGAAAAAAACAGTGACAATATTTTTATCTATGCCTATTACGGTGATGATCATAAAACGTACGCCAAAGGTTTCGACGCTAAGAAAGTTATGAGCGTGCGTTTTTTTCATCCAAAAGATTTTGAAGCGCAAAATATTGTTTTGGCACTCGCCAAAGATAAAAAAGTAGACATAGATAAATATTCCATTGCTCACCTGCTTCATATTCATCATGGAAATGTTGCGCTTGCCTGCAATGAACTTGACAAATTTAAAGTCTACGACAGAACTATTACAACCAAAGATATTGACACCCTTGTTTATGGTTTGGCAGAAGTCAATCTTGATGATTTTCTCAAAAAACTCTTGGCAAAAAAGGAGTTTCTTCCTGATTTGCAAAACATCTTGGAGCATGGGGAAGATGAAATAAGAGTCATTACTGCACTGACTTCTTACATAACGCAACTCTATATGTTTAACATCTACATCCGCGTCAATGGTTCGGCTAACGCTTTAGATATTCTAGGGTATCCTGCTCCAAAATTTGTAGTTGATGAAAAAGCTGCGCTTTCACTGAAGTTTAAACCAAGCGTCTACTATAAACTTCACGAACTGCTTTTGGAGAGTGAATTAAAAATGAAAAGTTCAAATGTAGACAAAAGTGCAATTTTGCTTTCAACACTCATTAAAGTTCAGAAAAATCTCTAAGCTTTTTTAGCTGTTTTATGTTAAAATACGCCCTTATTATAGGGGTGTTTAGTGATAAAATTATTTCTGTTTTTATTAGTTTTTTTTATCTGCCCTGCCTTATTGCTTGCTGATAAACAAAAAAATATTCTCATCATCCATTCTTACTCTCAGGAGTATCTCTGGACGAAAAATCAGCACGAAGGTTTTGTACAGCATCTTCGACATGACTTCAACGAGCCTCTTACAATATCTACAGAATATCTTGACACAAAGCGGGTAACCTTTACTTTAGAATACCAAAAAAAATTTATAGAATATATCAATATGAAATATAGAGAATTATCTCCGAACCTCATTTATGTTACTGACGACAATGCTATCAACTTTGTACTTCAAAACAGGAATACTCTCTTATTTAATGCTCCTGTTGTATTTTCGGGCATCAATAATTTAGATTTAGAAAAACGTCTTGACACAAACCATTTTACAGGTGTCTATGAAATTAAAGATGTGCAAGAAAATATAAATCTCCTTAAAATATTTTCACCCCAAACCAAAGAAATATATTTTCTTGGAGACGAGACTGAAACATATAATGCGATAGAGCAAGATATTAAAAACAAACAAGTACATTTCCCAAATATGAAGTTTCATTTTATTCATGCAAAAAAATTTACACAAGTACTATCAGAGTTGCAAAACCTTCCAAACAGATCTGTTGTTCTACTCACAACAATAGGCGGATTTGAGACGGATGACAGAGTGAACCAAACGCTTCAATCTTCCATAGATCAGTTGAGTAACATCAAAAATATTATCCTCATGAGTATGGAAGATGCGTATATCCAGAACAAAGTCATTGGAGGCTTTGTCACAGATGGAAAAAAGCAGGGTGATTTGGCTGCCAAAAAAGCTCGTAAAATACTGCAAAACGTTCCCGTTGAAAATATACAATCTACTTTTAGTGATGCCAACACCTATATGTTTGATAGAAAAGCTCTTCTTGAGGCTCAAATATTTCTGCCCGAGACTATCAAAAAGAAATCAAAAATCCTTAATGAAGAGGCCAGTTTTTACCTACGTTACGAAAAAGCCATACTCAACACTTTTTTTATAGGTCTTCTTCTTATGCTTGTATTTATGGCTTTAATCTATTTTATCTCCAGAGAGAAAAAACAAGAGTTGCTCCTAAATCAGCGTAATCTTCTAAAAGCTCAAAAAGTGTTGCGAATGAATCAAAGAATTATTGAAAATATACAAAAGATTACACATTCGATTTATTGGGAATTAGATAATGAAACTTCTAAAATATTTTTAGTCAATACGACCAATATAAATTTACCCCTGCAAAACGAAAAAAAAATTTCTTATGATGATTTTTTCAATTATTTAATATATCCAAGTGACTTTTATTTAATCAAAGAGAGTATGAAAGAAACCATAAGCTCTTTAAAAAGCGCTACGCTAGAGCATAGAATACTTTTAAGTGACGGTTCATCCGTAAATGTACTCAACTCTTTTGAATACAGTGAAAGAGATAATAATATGAAAATGATTATAGGAATAATGAAGCTTGTTGATGCGGAAAAGAATGATGTCAACAAATAAAAAAATATCCCTCACTGTTATTTCGCTTACTGTTTTTATGTTCATCTTTGTGTTCTTGCAAAATCTGCTCTTTAGCAGTACGAATCTTGAAAATTCAAAACTCGTTATTAACAAAGAGATTGACTCTCACATTTTAGATTCCATACAGGCGTCAAACATTGTACTTTTTTTTGGTTATGTCGGCTGCACAGATGTTTGCACACCTCTTTTACATGAGCTAAACGCAATGTATTCATCAGCTGCCTTCGAAGAACTTCAAGGTTCTACAGCCATAGTTTTTGTCAATCTTATTCCTGAATCAAAATCCGATCAGGCACAGCTTTTTGCCTCATTTTTTAATAATAAGTTTATAGGCTTGCATTTAAACAAACAGGAACTGTATTCCATAGACAGAAAATTCAGTCTTTTTTATTCACCAAGTATTTCAGATAAAAATGAACTTTCCCATTCAGACTCCATCTATCTTCTCAAAAAGAAAGATACTCGTCTTATCTTGGAAAATATCTATATGACACATCCGTTTAATGCAATGCAGCTCATTCAAGACATAAAGGACAACTCATGAATATATTTCACTTTTTAAAACCCTTTAGCTATGACGAAGTCCCCGCTTACTCAAAAGAAAGTTTCAAAACCTATTTTATGCATGCAGATAAAGTAATGATTTATCTGAGCGCAATTCAGTGGTTTATAGCGACTTTTCTGAGCTCAATCATGTACGACACCTATCTCTATGGATTTATAAGCGGCGGCGTGTTAACCTTCTCTCTTGTACTTGCTTACAGGTTCATTGCCGGCACAGGAGCTATGCGTTCTCTTGTCGCAATCGTTATGATGCTGTTCTCACTCATCTTCATTCAGCAGCATCTTGGGCGAATTGAGATGCACTTTCACGTTTTTATAGCTATGGCTATCTTGTCGCTCTATAAAGACACCCTGCCGATTCTTGTTGCAGCTTTAACCACTATAGTGCATCACCTTATATTCAATTATCTTCAGTTCTATGAGATTTCTCTTTTTGATATGCCTGTCATGATTTTTAACTATGGCTGCGGATTAGACATCGTTGCGTTTCATGCTCTCTTTGTCATTGCCGAGATGATTGTCTTAGCCTATATGGTCACTCTACAGCTCGCACACAGCATTGAGTCACATAAGCAGGCGAAAGAAGTTGTAGGCTTAAGCAAAAAACTCCACTATTCATCTATGCACGACTCGCTTACCGGTCTTCCAAATCGTCAAAATTTATATGAAAATCTGCAACTTATCACTGCAAACGCGAACAGACATAAAGACAAATTTGCTCTTTTATTTTTAGACTTGGACAAATTTAAACACATTAACGATACTTTAGGTCATGATGTCGGCGATGAGTTGTTAAAAGTTATTGCCATAAGACTAAAGTCCATACTCAGAGAAAATGATATTGTTGCCAGAATTGGGGGAGATGAGTTTATTATTATTCTCAGTGATATCAAGAGTGAACAAAGTATTCTCGAGTGTATCTCTAAAATTTTAGAACTCTTCAAAAAAGAGATAGTCGTTAAAGGAAAAATACTCAAATCATCGACAAGTATAGGCTGTGCCATCTACCCTGATGATTCAAAAGATGTAAATACCCTCATGAAATATGCAGATATGGCAATGTACAGTGCTAAAGACAGCGGTAAAAATGGCTTTAAGTTTTTTACCAAATCTTTAGATGACACACTTCATAACGAAGTAAATATGATTAAAGATATCCAAAGAGCACTCAATGAGGGAGAATTCAAACTTTACTATCAGGCAAAAGTCGATGTCGCAAGCCAAAAAATTGTAGGTGCAGAAGCTTTGATACGCTGGGAGCACAAAACAAAAGGTGTTATTTATCCAAACAGCTTTATTCCAATTGCTGAGAGTTCTTCACTGATTTTGGAACTTGGAAGATTTGTTATCAATGAAGCTGCCCGTTTTATTAAAAAAATGGAACTCCTCGGCTTAAATGACATCAATATTTCTATCAATATTTCTACCATACAAACTAAAGATATTGAACTCTATCATGACCTGCAAAACGCCTTGCAGAAAAATGAAATTCAGGCAAAAAATTTCTCCATAGAGATTACGGAAAGTGTTATGGCTGAAGACACCCTATTAGCTGCAGAGCTCCTGCATAAAATTCAGAAACTTGGTATAAATATCTACCTTGACGATTTTGGAACAGGCTATTCTTCCTTACAGTATTTACAAAAGTTTCCTATCGATGCCCTCAAAATAGACAAAAGCTTTGTAGATGAGATTAAGGTAGATAGCGATAAAAACCTTATTTTACTCAATACTATATTGCTTATGGGGCAGTCTCTTGAAATTAAAACAATTGCAGAAGGTGTTGAGGAAGAGTATCAACTAGAGTATTTAAAAAAGAAAAACTGTGATTTTTTTCAAGGGTACTTAGTATCTAAAGCAATTAGGGAAGATGAATTTATAGAACTTTTGAAACTTCAAAGCTAAATAAAGTATGCGAGCCGAGCTCGCATTTTAAGACTAGTAGCTCATAGAACCTGCGTTTAGCAAACCTATAGAGACAGATAAAAACGCCATCAGTACACTTACAGAAATAACTCCGTTTTCAATCTGCTTCTCAAATGAAAACTTGGCATTTAAGCGAATAATTACAAAAGCAAAAATAAGCTGAACAGACATCGCAACCGCAGCCCAAATTAAAAAATCCACATACGATGCAGAGTTAATCAAAGCACTGTAAAGAGGAATACAAAGACCAAGAATAGCCCCGCCAAAACCAATAGCAGCTGCCGTATTGTTCTCTTGAAATATGAGTTTATAATCATCATACGGTGTTACCAACGCATACAAATACAAAAATAAAACCAAAACGCCAATTGCCGTGAAGAAAAAAAGTCCGAACGAGAAAAATGAGTCTATTAACATGAAAATCCTTTGGCGCAATCATAGCCAAGAATCATTAATAAAAAAACAAACATATAGATATCGTAACTCTAAACAAAAGGACAAATATTGAAACTAAAAACTAAAAGAGTGATGTAATTGCAAGGCGCATAGTGAGGAAGTGCCCTAGTGGGGCATGACGAATGTAGCAACGCAGCAAGTGCGTTACTATTTTAGTTTTTAGAAGTGTCTACGATTTTGTTTTTTGAGATCCATGGCATCATTGTACGAAGTTTAACGCCTGTTTGCTCGATTAAAGAAGCTCTTGCGTTTGCACGCTCAGCATTCATACGAGGGTAACCTGCTTGACCTTCAAGGATAAAGTCTTTTGCAAATCTACCGTCTTGAATCTCTTTTAAGATTTCTTTCATAGCAGCTTTACTTTCAGCATTGATAACACGTTTACCAGAAACATAGTCACCATACTCAGCTGTGTTAGAGATTGAGTAACGCATATCTGCAATACCACCCTCAAACATCAAGTCAACAATAAGCTTTAACTCATGTAAACACTCAAAGTATGCAAGTTCAGGAGCGTATCCAGCTTCTGTTAATGTTTCAAAACCAGCTTGAACAAGAGAAACAGCACCACCACAAAGAACAGCTTGCTCTCCAAAAAGGTCAGTTTCAGTCTCATCTTTGAAAGTTGTTTCAATAATTGCAGTTCTGCCGCCACCGATAGCCGATGCATAAGAAAGAGCTAAATCTCTTGTTGTACCGCTTGGGTTTTGACCAACAGCGATAAGGTCAGGAATACCGCCGCCACGAACAAACTCAGAACGAACAGTATGTCCTGGAGCTTTTGGAGCAATCATAGTAACATTGATGTCTGCAGCCGGTTGGATTCTACCGTAGTGAATAGAAAAACCGTGTCCAAATGCGATAGTTGCGCCTGATTTTAAGTTAGGAGCGATTTCATTTTTGTAGATTTCTGCTTGGTTTTCATCCGGAAGAAGAATCATAACAAGGTCAGCGGCAGCAGAAGCTTCAGCAACTGTCATAACTTTGAAGTTTTTCGCTTCAGCTTTTGCCCATGAAGAACCCTCTTTACGAAGACCGATAATTACTTCAACGCCGCTATCTCTTAAGTTTTCAGCGTGTGCGTGTCCTTGAGAACCAAATCCTATCATAGCAACTTTTTTGCTTTTGATTAGGTCGATATTACAATCTTTGTCGTAGTAAACTTTTAATGACATTCTATATCCTTGCATAATATTAAGCTTAAGGCTTAAAAAATTTTGTCGCATTATACAAAAATAAAGCAAAAACTTTTATAATACGGCAAAATTACCCCAAATTTCAGGATGAAAAATGAAAAAGTTTAACTTATTTAAAGAGATCATCGTTGTGCAAAAAATAGATTTGCTAAAAGCTATCAATACGTCCAAAGAGTTTGCTATCACAATCTCCGGAGAGATAAAACATGAGCCGTATGCATCAAATGATATTTTTGTCTTTCAGGGGAAACATGCACCTGCACAATCGGGTATTCTTACGCCAAAAGCTGCACCTTCTATTGCTGAAATATTAGGAAAAAACTATCAGATTGTTGAAGATGATGACAGAGTTCTTATTAAAGCTTTTTCAAATTGGCAAGAACTTATCAGAATCAATACACCAAGAGCCTCTTATGATGATACAACAGGTGATGGAGTGAGCGAATTTTCAGACAAAATTTTAGAGTCTATTGGCTGGCATGCTACTGAGTTCAGCATTAATTACAGAAGTTTAGTTGAAGAGATAGAAGAAAAATGTGAGGGCATTTTACTCTGTATAGAGCAAGAGAGTCCATACCAGTTTAGTGGACTTGGTTTTATAAAAGACAACGAACAAGCACAAAGTGTACTATTTGAATATTGCAAAAATAAGATAAAAGAGATGATGTCTAACGATGCACTTTATGAAGAAGAGAATTTAACAGACGATGAACTCGAAGCTGTGGAGTTTTTTAAGCTTGCATAAAAAGCAGCTTAGTAGTTTGCAAAGGACACAAGGTCCTTGCCCCTTAAACGCTCTTTCTTCTGTGCTTTGAAATGGCGCTGAAGACACAGGTGCTCGTTTAAGCATTTAATATTAGTTAGTAACTTTCCAATCACCCTCTACAAGAGTCAGTTTAAACTCTTGGGCTGTCTCTGCATTTGTAACCTGCTTTGTGTTTTCATCAATATCAGTTACTTTTGTACTCTTTTGACAATCTATAGAGCTCATTAAAGCAATTTGTTTGTCCAATTCAGCTTTTCCGGCTTCTGTTGCAGTTGCGGCAGTAAATAATTCTTCAATTTGTGTAAACTGTTTTGCAAATTCTGGAGTTGAAAGTTCTTTCATGCCCTTAATATCTGCTTTTTTAGCAAGCTCACACATAGAAACTGCAACTTTCTCTGGAGAATTCGAATCTGAACATGCGCTAAACGCAACCAACACTACAACACTACCTATAATATGACGTAATTTCATTTGACACCTTTTTGTTTTAATAAATCTCTATGATTTATAGTTATGAAATATTAGCATAATTTTCAAAATACAAATAAAGCAACTATGTTTGTTTATTTAATAGTTCGAAGATATCTCTGCAAAATAATCATAGCAGAGATGGAATCAATTCTGCCATCACGCAGATATTTCATCTCACCCTTCATCATATGCTCCGCTTCAACGGAACTTCCTGCTTCATCCTGATAAAAAATCTCACCCTCAAACGCAACTAAATTCATAAAATGTGTTATGCGGCGTTTCATCTCTTCTTCGCTGCTTCCACCAAGAGGAATACCTACAACGACGGCTTTTGCTTCCCACTCTTTGAGAACTTTTTTGACTTCGCCGGCAGCCTGATTTCTATTTTTGCGTATGATAGCCGGAAGGGGAGTCACGATATCCTTATGTGCAGAGTAAGCAATACCTATGCGTTTAAGTCCCAAATCGATTGCTATATAATTCAAGATTATTTTCCCAAACAAAAAGAACCGAACATTTTGTCCAACATCTCATCATTTTCAAAAGGTCTGGTAATACTTGCCATCTCTTTGACAGCTTCACCAAGGTGAAAAGAAAGTATTTCCAACTCCTGCATATGCAATGGCTCATAAGCCTCTTCAATAGCTTTTAAAGTATTCTCTACAGCAGAGATTTGTCTTTGGGAAATAAGCATCATCTCATCTGAGGTATTTGTAGTGTCCATAATATTTTTCAGAGACTCAATAAGTGATAAAACACTCTCTTTTGTATTGAGTTCTAAATCAAAATCTATGCCTTGAGTGTCAAATTTTTCTGCCAAATCTATTTTATTTTTTATAAAAATATTTTTCTTACCATGCGCATTTTCTTTTATGAGTGATAAAATCTTTTCATCTTCGCTGTCTCTTTCTCTTGAAGCATCAAAAAGAGCTACAACAATGTCTGAAGATTCTATGGCTTCGAGGGAACGTTCTATCCCGATTTTTTCTATTTCATCACTTGCTTCACGTATGCCCGCAGTATCAACAATGCGTATAAGGTGCGTTCCGATTTTCACCTGCTCTTCAATGGTGTCTCTCGTTGTTCCCGCGATTTCACTGACAATGGCTCGGTTATAGTTTAGAAGCGAATTCAGTAGAGAGCTTTTCCCGACATTCGGTTTTCCAACGATGGCTACGCGAAAGCCTTGCATCAGCCCTTCTCTTGATTTAGAAGCCATAAGTGTTCGCTCAAGACTTTTGTGCAAATCTTGAAGTTGCTGCTCTATTTGCGCTACTAAATCTTGCGGTAAATCTTCTTCGGCATAATCAATGCTCACTTCCGAATACGCAATAATATGAATGATTGCATCACGAATATTTTCTATGTACTCTTTGAGTGAACCTTTCATCTGAGAGGCTAAAATCTTGGCGGCATCTTCACTTTTTGCTTCGATGAGCTGAGCTATCGCTTCTGCTTCACTAAGGTCAATACGGCCGTTAAAAAAGGCGCGTTTACTGAACTCTCCAGGATTAGCCAGTCTCGCTCCGGCTGCAAGAGTGGCTTTAAGTATGCTTTGCGCGACTATAAAACCGCCATGGCATTGAATCTCGACAATATCTTCAGCTGTAAAAGAGTGCGGCCCGGCAAAATAGATAACAATGGCTTCGTCTATAAGTTCATTTTGAGCATTAAAAATGGTACTGAGAGTTGCATAACGAGGGGCAAAATTTTCTTTTTTTGTGAGTGTTTTTGCAATTGAGAGAGCCTGAGAGCCGCTGAGTCTTATAATGGCTATTGAGCCGATGCCATTGGCTGTTGCAATGGCGGCTATTGTATCATCGTACATAACTTAGTTTGTGTGGTAATCGTTTACGATAATGTATTTGAGTCCATCACGCGTTGAACGGATGACTACATATTTTTCAGGATACTTTTCTCTAAGTTCTCTGAGTGCTATCTGAATTAAAACACCATCAAGAATCTTTGTTTGAGCACGACCGTCTTTATTGATTATTTCACACACATTTACCAAGTATCTTGTAATCGATTCTTCCTGATTTTTCAAAAATTCTGCAATCTCTAAACGCAGCTGTATTTGATACTTTGCGTTTATCCAGTTAAAAATCATGTATGAAAGTGCTTTATATCTATACCCTTCTTTACCAATCAGCAAAGCAGCATCTTCGCCTTTGAACTCTACTAAAAGTGTATTTTCATCATAAACACTTACATCTATTTTGTCAATGCTAAAACATGCGAGGTCAAAAAGTTTATTAATATCTTTTTCAACATTTTTGGCAATTTCAGACATGTCCACATGAATTTCGTCATTATTATCATACTCATCATCATAATCAGCTGTATAGTGAATATCTGCGAAATCATCTTCATAATCATCCTGGTCACTGACAAAAGAGGCCGGCATAATTGTGTCGTTAATAATTTTATGAGTTTTTGATGGAGTTTCTGGAGTAGTTTGTATCTTTTTTTTAGGAGCTGTTTTTGCAAAGTTTTGGTTTGTCGATTTTTTTGTTTCTTCTTTTTTTTGAGTTTCTTGAACTTCAACTCTTCGTTCTACTTGTTTCTCTTCTTGTTTTACTTCTGTTTTTATTTTTTCTTGTACTTGCGGAGACTGCGTTGATTCTTGTGTCTGCTGTTGCTTGCTGCTTGTTGCAACAATAATTGCATTTTTCTTAAAAAGCCCCATCATCCCGCGGCTTGGATACTGGACAACCTCAACCTTCAGTTCTGTAACAGAACACTCTAAAGAAGAAGCTGCATTTTTAAAAGCTTCTTCGAGTGTTAATGCTTCGATCTTAATCATGGTGTTTCTCCGCACCTTTTGCAATAGCTTCCCTTGCATCCTTAGCATTTTTGAATTGCTGATTTACTATAAATTGCTGTGCAATTGAGAAGATATTGTTCACTAACCAGTAAAGTACGAGACCAGCTGGGAAAGTTATAAAGAAAAATGTAAAAATAATCGGTAAAAATTTAAACACTTTTTCTTGCATCGGGTCTGTAAAATTGTTTGGTGTAAGCTTTTGTTGGTAATACATAGAAGCACCCATCAAAATAGGTAAAACATAGTATGTATCCATGCGAGAAAGGTCATTTATCCACAATGCCCATTCAGCACCTTGAAGCTCTACTGCGTTTAATAAAACACGGTATATTGCAAAGAAAACCGGGATTTGCAATAACATCGGTAAACATCCGCCAAGCGGGTTTGCTCCGTGTTTTTTGTACATATCCATAACAGCGGCATTCGTACGTTGCGGATCGCCTTTGTATCTTGCTTGCACTTCTTTGATTTTTGGCGCAATCTCTTTGATTTTCTGCATAGAAACCATACCCTTGTATGTCAAAGGATACAATACGATTCTAATTATGATAGTAAGAGCAACAATAGACCAACCCCAGTTTCCAAAAATTCCATGTAGCCAAGAGAGGAGTGCGAACAAAGGTTTTGCAGCGAATGTAAACCAGCCGTATTCTATTGCGTTTGTTAAAACAGGATTAATGCTTTTGAGATTTTTAAAATCTTTATCTCCTACATAACCGCTGAAGTTCATAGTAGGCAGTGCTTCAAAATAAGCAACAGGATTATTATTTTTATCTCTTTCAACTATAATGTTTGTGTCTTTAGAAAATCCGTACATAATAGATGCAAAATACTGGTCAAACGCAGAGATAAGAGCAACTCCGCTGAAAGTTTTTCGCCCTTCTGCATCCCCATCTTCTATAATAGTTACTAAATCATCATCCGTGTACACCATAGCACCCGAAACTGTCATCATTTGTTCAGTAATTTCGGGACGCTGTCCTAGATATATAAAATATCTCACATCTTTAGAGAGCTTTACTGTCGCATCATAGTGACCGTCTTCATAAAATGTTAACTCTTTTGTAACTGTCAAAGAAGAAAGTGTTTGTGTAAGTGTTACTTTTTTTGCTTCGCCTTCTAGAGTTATCTCTTGTACGTCTGCTTTATAAGGAACTGTTGCAGCCTCTTTATTAAGTTCCTCATCTAAAAATCTTACATACAAAGGCTTTGTTCCAAAAGATGGGACAAGTTGTGCATGATTATCATGTTCATCTCTAAATTTTGCCTGCAGCATCTCTTTAGAAGAGATACGGCCAAGTGTATCTATCTTTAGTATAAACTTTTGATTTGTAATTGTAACAATATCACTAGAAGCACTTTGTGCCATTTTATCTTGTGCAGAAATTGCATGTCCAGCCTGTGCTTCAGCCACTGATGCACTATTTTGTGCTGCCGTGTCTTTAAGCGTTACACTCTTACTCTTGTTATTATCAAGAACCTCTTCTTGTTTAGGTGGAAAAATTGCTGTATAAGCTACGAAAAATATTACTGACAATAGTACTGCAACTATCAGTCTCTGATTTGGTGTCATTTTGTCTAGCACAAATTACCCTTTGTATGAAAAATTTTTTATAATGTAAAAACGGTTTTTTTTATTTGGAACCAACCAATATTTTATAGAATCAACCTCGAGTTTTTTGGGCTTTAATATGAGTTTATCTAGGAGTGGATATTCTATACCGCCGTCGAACAATTGATTACAACGTAGTATTCTAGTTAAAGAGTGGTAAAAAGCACTTGAAATTGAATTATTTTCGAAATGAAGACGTGCATATTCGCTACATGATGGGTAGTATCTGCAACTTCCAAAACCAATAAGCGTGAAAAATTTCTGATAAAGCCACAAAAGCTTAAGCAAAAATGTTCGTATCATGAAACACGTTCCATAAATGTATTTGCTTTTGAGAGGATTTTTTTGAAGTCAAGCTGTATCTGCTCATAAGATGATTCTATAATGGATTGTTTTGCAACAAATATATATGTTCCATCTATGAGTGTGTTGGAATATTCACAAAAGAGAGCACGGAGCCTTCTTTTGGCGCGATTGCGTTTAACAGCATTGCCAATTTTTTTGGTAGCTGTAAACCCAACTTTACGAATTCCATTTTGAGGAAGAAAAAAAAGAACAACATTGGAAGAGTGCTGATTTTTGCCCTTTTTATATATATACTGAAACTCTTTATGGAGCTTCAGTGTATAAAATCCGCCTAAACTGCCAATCTTTTACGACCTTTGGCACGACGACGATTTAATACACGACGACCATTTTTTGTAGCCATACGAGATCTGAAACCATGAGTTCTTTTTCTCGGTGTATTGTGAGGTTGGTATGTTCTTTTCATGACATATCCTTATATAGTTTTTAAGAGCGCAATGGTACAAAAAAGTTACTTAAACTGTGATTAAGGTTCTGAATTGTTACACTGATTTTGAATATAATAAATTTTCAACTGAGATTAACAATAGTCTAACTAAAAGAATTATAAAATAATCCTCCAATTCAGATTTCTTCAGGAGACATCCTATTTATAAGTATACCTTTTTGTTTTTATATCTTACAAGCACAGTTATTTATGCTTCAGACATTGAAATACTTGCAAATAAACTGGGCCTTAAAGCAGGGACGAAAGCCTCTGTCCAATGGGAAAGAATTTTCTCCTCACCAAGACATCTCCAAAAATACAATCTAGATTCACTCCCTCAGCAGGCACGCGATGAACTGAGAGTTTACCTTTTAAAACATGCTGCTGATTCAGAACATCCCATCGTACCAGGACTATCATTATGAAAAAACATCTTCTTTTACTCTCTCTTCCTCTTCTAGCACTAGCCTCGAATGAAGCTATCAATAAAAAGATAGAATCTCTTGAAAATGAGATTAGGCTTCTTAAAGAACAAGTCAATAATAATACTCATGACTTGGATGAGCGTATGCCCATAATCGAAGAAGTAGAAAAGAAAAGTATTTTGGACAAACTCAATATTTCTCCGGAACTGATGCTGCGTGCTGACAAGATGGACTATAAATCGGGTAAAATTGAAGGTGAAGAGACACAAATACTTGACCCTAATCATGAATTTTACCTGCAACAAAGAAGAGATGAATATTCGAAAAACTTTGACCTTGCGGGAGAGGTACGACTGCGTTTAAATATGAATATGCAAGTAGACAATACTATAAAATTTAATGGAAGAGTTGTCTATGTGAACTCTTCGCAATCTAACCAGAGACTTTGTATTCTTTCCCGTGACATAAAATCAGAAAGCGCCCCTGGAGTTTTGGCAGTTGACCGTGCTTATATAGATTACACTCCAAACAAAGAATCAGATTATGCCTTTACCTTCTCTTTTGGTATCTTGCCGACTTCAGGCGGAACTCCTATGCAATATTCACAAGATAAGCAAAGAAATTCCATGTTTCCTGCTTTGGTTTTTAATATGAACAGCTACGGCTTCATTGGAACCCAAAGATTGGGTACTGATACTTTTGTACGAGCAATTTTGGCAAAAGCCTATACTATGGAGCCTGCATATTATCCTTACCAATGTAACAGAGAAAATATAGATAATGCAAATATTATGGGTCTCTATGCAGATACAAAAATCGATTATTTTGGTAAATCACTGCTCTCTTTTGGTGTCAATATGCTTGGAGATTTAAAAGCCCATCCTTATCTAGGCCCTGATGTAAGTTCCAATAATGCAGAGCCACTTGGGGATATGCTTACTCTTGGACTAGGACTTGATATTGAAAAAGTTGCCAACTCAGATGCGACAATCTTCTTACATACGGCCTTATCTGTACCAAATGCAAACGGAAAAACCGATGATTATAAAATTGTTGCAATTCCTAGTGTTCAGGATTTGAGTGATGGTCTGACGCAAGACGGCAGTGTCGGTTTTACTACAGCAGATTACGCAAGCGGAGAAATGCTCGCCTCTAACGGTTATTCTATTTATTTTGGTACAAAATACGACATCAGCACTGCGTTTAATGTGGGTGCTGAGTATAACTATGGAAGTAAATATTGGTTTTCTGCAACTCAGGGGGCTGAAGATATGTACAATAAACTAGCAACCCGCGGAGAGGTTTTTGAAGTCTATGGAACATGGAGACTAAACAAATACCTCTCCACTAAACTTGGTTTCATGCAGATTCATGAAGATTACACGGGAAGCGGCTGGCACTTTGGTGAGCCGGCAAAGAAAGATGCAACACAGAGTATGAGTTATATCAGTGTTGATGCGAAGTTTTAAAGTACGCTTATGAACTTTAAAAGTAAACTTTATATAGTACTTGCCGCCAGTTTTGCACTTCTGTTTTTTTCGCTTTTTTTAAACATAAAAAGTATCGGGCAGGCAAATGAGGTAATTGAGCAGATAGAAACAAAACAGCTCAAACTTTTTTATCTCTCTTTTAAGCTTTCAAACGACATAGCACTCAACCAGGCAAATACAATCTATTCCATCATGCTAAACAACAAAGATTCAATCAACACCATGCAAGCATCCTTTGAAAAACTCAAAGATATGGTAAGTGAACTCGATACATTTATCCAAAAAAGAACTATTAACATTGATGGTATCGAGGGAACCATAGATATAATTAAAAACAGAATGGCTGGCTATATCGCAGTAGAAAAGTCCCTTGTTGAAGCCATAAATTCTCAAGATAAAGTTGATATAGAAGATGCACTTATTGGATACAACTCCATTACCATGAAGTTTTCAGATGATGTTGAGATACTAATTTCTCTTATCAATAACCATCTCAAAGAAAATATTAAATCACTCAAAGAAAGAAATGACGTAACGCAAAAAGACATACTTTTAACATTTTTTTTAGCATCGTTTCTTATTCTTCTTTCCATCTATAAACTCTTTGAGCTCCACAAAAATATAAAAACGCAGCTCACCCGCGTAGAAACTGCAGAGAAAGAACAACACAAACTTCAAGAACTTTTACTGCAGTACAATAATGACCTTGAAGCTGAAATTACGAAAAAAACACAAGAAATCCACCATAAAATGTATACGCATTCCATTACAGAACTTCCAAACAGATACCAACTTCTTGAAGACACTTATGAACATAGTTTCAGACAAATGGCTCTGCTAAACATAGATAAATTCCAAAAATTCAATGATGTTTACGGTGAAGAAATAGGGAATATTGCGCTCAAACTCAGCGGGGAGTTTCTATCAAACTACGCTGATGATGAAAACACATTTTTATATCATATCGGCGGAGACGAGTTTGTTCTGGCAGTCAAAAATTACAGCAATATTTACGATACCTATTTTATCGCTAAAATAGAAAATATTTTAAAAGAATTTGCAGAGCACACCTTCTTTTATGAAGATAAAAAGTTTAGCTTCAACATCAGTTCCGGCATTGCTTTTAGCGGAAGAAAAAAGATGCTTGCTTACGCGGACATGGCACTTAAAGATGCAAAAAAGAAAAATATACACCTCTCTTTATATAACGATGACAAAGGGCTCGAAAAACTTCATAAAGATGATATCGAATGTCACAGAAGATTAATGTATTCCTTTGAAACAAATAATGTTCTTTCTTATTTTCAACCTATTGTGCCACTGCAAGATACTGGTAAAACTACAAAATTTGAGTCTCTGGTAAGAATAAGGGGTGAAGATGGAAAGATTATCCCTCCTATTAGTTTTATTCATGTTGCCAAGGCGAATCGCGTTTATGACAAACTGACAGAATGTGTAGTCAACAACACACTCGCCGCTGTTTCTAAGCATCACATATCGGCTTCCATAAATATTTCTATGGAAGATATTGAGAACAATAAAACATTACAAATGCTCTATACCACTTTTGATGCTTATGAATATAATCATCTTTTAACGATAGAACTGCTTGAAACAGAAGAGATTAAAGATTATGAAAAAGTATCTGAATTTTGTACGCAAATTCGTTCTTACGGAATAAAACTTGCACTTGATGATTTTGGTGCCGGATACTCAAACTTTTCACATATCCTTAACCTTCCGGTTGACTATATTAAAATAGATTCCTCTCTAATCTCAAATATTGACAGAAACGAACATTCAAGAATCATGGTTGAAACAATAGTTGCTTTGGCGAAGAGATTGCATGTGGAAACAATTGCTGAATATGTCTCGTCTGCAAGGATTTTGGAAGTTGTAACAAGTCTCGGCGTAGATTATGCTCAAGGCTACCATTTGGGCAAGCCTGAGCCTATAGAAGAGTACATAGAAGGCGTTTTACTTCACTAAAAAATCTTTTAAAGATTCACTTGTCGACTGATTAAAAGATTTCGTCGCATCAAACATTTTTTCAACTGCCCCGACATGACAATCTCTACAGCCTTGAATGACATCGTGTTCATCCACATCTGCCTCATATATCTTTACCATAGAGTGGCAGGCGAAACAGTCATTCCCGCACTGCGCCATTTTTTCCGGGCTTGGAGAGTGACATTTAATACAGCCAAGCATAGGCTTATGGCGTTCATCCGTATCGATACCGTCCAAAAGTTTTGGATGGCAACTCATGCAGTCACCGTTGCAAGCTAATAATGTGTACGTTAAAATTAAAAGTGTCAGTAAATATTTCATAGCGAAATTATAACCTCTCTTCTATTTACGATACTAATGCTTCTATTTCTCCATTTTCTAAAACAAAGGCAACCTTACTTCCTTCTTTAACAATTCCCTCAAGAATCAAATCTGCCAATCTGTCTTCAACAATCTCATACAGAGCACGTTTCAGCGGTCTGGCACCATATACAGGGTCAAACCCGGCTTCTGCTACATAAGCCTTAGCTTCTGGGCTTAGTGTAAGTTGTATGTCACGCTGCTGTACTTTTTTCGCAATATCTGCAAAGAAGATATCTACTATGCCTGTAATTTGTTCCTGGCCAAGTGCATTAAAGATAACAATATCATCCAAACGGTTTAAGAATTCCGGCTTAAACGCAAGCTTAAGTTCTGCCATAACCATTGCGTTTAGCTCTTCAGATTGCGGATTATTGATAATTTTATCACTTGCAATATTTGACGTTAAAATAATAATAGTGTTCGTAAAATCTACCGTAACACCTTTATTATCTGTCAAACGCCCATCATCTAAAACTTGAAGCAGCATATTAAAAACATCAGGATGCGCTTTTTCTACCTCATCAAAAAGGACTACTGAGTAAGGTTTTCTTCTTACGGCTTCTGTAAGCTGTCCACCCTCTTCATAACCTACATATCCAGGTGCGGCACCCACTAAACGCGACACTGCATGTTTTTCCATATATTCACTCATATCTATACGAATGAGTGCATCTTCATTGTCAAACAGGAACTTCGCCAAAGTTTTGGCTGTCTGCGTTTTACCAACCCCAGTCGGTCCAAGGAAAAGAAAACTTCCTATTGGTGAAGAAGTATTTGAAAGCCCTGCTTTGTTGCGTTTAATGGCACGAGCAACTGCATGCGTAGCTTTTTTCTGTCCAACAACGTCTTTGTTTAACTCATCTTCAACATGTAAAATTTTCGTCTGCTCAGACTGCAGCATTTTAGAAACCGGAATTTGTGTCCAACGCGAGACAATACTTGCAATCGCGTCCTCATCAACAGAGTTTTTCAGCAAAGTTCCTTCACTTTGAAGTTTTTCCCAATTCTCATTGACCTTTTTTTCTTCTTGAAGCAGTGCCGGTATTTCTCCATACTCTATCTCTGCCGCACGGTTAAAATCTGAATTGCTTTTTGCCGTATGTGCTTCACGGCGTTTTTGTTCAATCTCATTTTTAATGTTTGCAATTTTTCCAAAAACTTCTTTTTCGTTGTTAAACTGTGCACTCAGACCTCGTACTTCCTCTTCAACATCTGCAAGTTCTTTACTTATCTCTTCTATACGTGCCTCGTATGCCGGTGGTTTTTCCACTTTCAGCGCTTCACGCTCAACTTGTAATTCCGAACTTTTTCTTTTTGCAACACTTAGAGCTTTTGGTTCTGACTCAATCTGCATTTTCAGCTCAGCCGCCGCTTCATCAATTAAATCTATGGCTTTATCCGGCAAAAATCTGTCTGCAATGTATCTGTCTGAGAGTTTTGCAGCTGCTACTAACGCACTGTCAGTAATAGTTACATTATGGTGCGTTTCTAGTCGTTCTTTAATTCCGCGAAGAATTTGAAGAGACTGATTTACTGTCGGTTCATCAAGATTAATCGGTAAAAATCTTCTTTGAAGTGCGGCATCTTTTTCAAAATACTTTCTATACTCTTTAAGAGTGGTAGCCCCAATAGTGTGAAGTTCTCCACGCGCAAGTGCCGGCTTTAGAATGTTTGCCGCATCCATACTTCCCTCACTCGCTCCTGCTCCGACTATAGTATGAATCTCATCAATAAAGAGAATGATATTTCCGCTTGATTTTACTTCATCAATGACAGCTTTAAGTCTGTCTTCAAACTCTCCTCTGTATTTTGCACCTGCGATGAGTGCGCTCATATCAAGAGCTATAACTTTTTTATTTTTAAGAGAAGTAGGCACTTCCCCGTTTTGAATTCTCTGAGCAAGCCCTTCAACAAGGGCAGTTTTACCAACGCCCGGTTCACCAAGAAGCATTGGATTATTTTTTGTTTTACGAATGAGAATCTGCATTACACGCGTAATCTCTTCATCACGTCCAATAACCGGAGAGAGTTTGCCCTCAGCTGCTTGGGCTGTTAAGTCTATCCCGTATTTTTTTAAACTCTCCAGCGTTTCGTCAGAACTTTGAGAATCTATTTTTGCTCCCCCGCGAGCAGCTTCAAGGTTTTTCTTAAGCTCCGAAACATCTATGTATTTGCTTAAAATAGTAGAAAAAGGCTGCGTTTTTAAATTTGCCAAAATGTACGTATCAACAGCAAGGTATGCATCTCCATTGTTGGTCATGAGTCCTGCGGCAGCCTCTAAACTTGTTGCAAAATTACGAGAGAGCTTGATGTTCTCTTTGGAAACTGTCGAAGATTTTGGAAGTTTTTCAGCCATACTTTTTACATCTAACTCCATAGCAACTTTATCAATACTCATTTTATTGAACATTTGGTTAAGTACAGAGTTAGAATTAGCAAGAAGAGCCCACAAGAAATGCAGAGGCTCAACTTCCTGATTTTTATTGTGGAGCGCAAGAGATATCGAAGACTCTATTGCTTCGTTCATATTGTGTGTTAGTTTTTCAAAAATATTTTTCATAATTAATTCCTCTAAATGATATGAAAAAAATTATATCACATTGAGTGTATCTCTGTCAAGTTAGTTTAGTACAAAGACTACAAAGGGAAACTAGTTTTCTTTTAATGCAACTTAGTCTATAATTCGTAAAACAATTGAGGATGTATACATGCCAACTATCATTGATGCTATTAATAACCGTTCATCTAAAAGAGCTTTTCTTCCAAAACCTTTACCAAAAGATGTTCTGGAAAATATACTTCAGGCTGCTGCACAAACACCAAGCGGGGCGAATATGCAACCGTGGGTAGTATATGCTATCAGTAATCAAGAATTACTTAAAAAAATTGGTGATGCCATCATAGCAAAGATGAGCAGCGGCGTTGAACACGACCAGTTTATTCAGTATTACCCTGTAAAATGGGGAAATCCCTACAAAAAAAGAAGAATTGAAACAGGCGTAGGTCTTTACAACCTCATGGAAGTAGATAGAAAAGATCTAGAAACAAGAACGAAGATGTGGCATGACAACTTCCGCTGGTTTGGCGCACAAACTGTTGTCTTTGTCTGCACAGACATGAACAATATTGATGGTGCCGCGGGAGCTTTGATTGATTGTGGAGCATATATGCAAAGTATGATGCTGGCTGCTCAAGAATTTGGCATAGACAGTTGTCCGCAAGGCTCTACAACAGAATTCGGAAGAGTAGTAGCAGAGGTTTTAGAACTTCCTGAGAATCTTGCACTTTTATACAGTGTAGTTCTGGGTTATGCAGATACCGAGGCAAAAATAAACAGCTACCAGCCTAAACGCGTAGCTCTTGAAGAGAATGTCACTTTCATTAGTTAGTCCGTAAAAGGAACAAGTCCCTTTTACTCCGCTCAGGCCGCTGAGGCCACTAAAGTCAAGACCTTGTCTTGTTTCTTAGTCCGTAAAAGGAACAAGTCCCTTTTACTCCGCTCAGGCCGCTGAGGCCACTAAAGTCAAGACCTTGTCTTGTTTCTTAGTCCATTCCCTTTTGCTTATAACGTTTGAGCATACTTGCATTTCCGCTGACTCCGCCGCTATGCACATACAAAATTTTCTCCTGCGTTTGTTCAAGCAGACATTTCCAAAGAAGCGGTGCATATAGAAGGTCAAATTCCACTCCTGCATTTAAAAGCTTTTTATAAACTTCCAAAAAATCTGCATAAGGTTTGGCAAAGTGGTATTTTTTTTCTGCCTCTAAAATAATCAAATTTTTTGGAATTTCATTGAGTGCGCTCATCTGCTCTTTGAGGTACTCTGCATCTCCAACCGATGCAGTTGTATACACTCTATATTCGGGCAAGGCCAAAGCCAAATAAAGTGCAGAAGTTCCCGTGCCTGAAGGCGTTGCAAGAGCATCAAAATCCAAGTTTGCTTCTCGTATCTCACGTGCTAAAACTTCCATACCTTCACGTACACTTTTATCTGCTCCGCCTTGGTCTATTATGTACGTTTTTTCATCCAGATTTAAACGCAAAGAGACAATAAAATTTTTATAGTGCTTTTCCTCTAGTTCATAATGAAGCATTCCCAAAGAGAGTGCATGAAAATAATTGCCTTCTTGAAGTTCTTTAAGCGTTTTACTCAGAGGTTTAGTATAGTAAAGAAACTCCCAGCCCTTTTGTTTGCACATCGCGGCTATCGCGAGCATTGCGTTTGATTGTGTTCCGCCGTAAGAGATGATTTTGTTGTAATTTTGCTGAGGGGTCTTTAGAAGTGCATAGAGTTTTCTATATTTGTTCCCCGCCAAAAAAGGATCAATAAGATCATCCCTTTTGACGAAAAACTCTCTCCCTTCTAAAATAAGTTTAGAAACAGGAGAGTTTTGCACTATTTGATAGTTGCTTTTTTCTGTAATTCATCCATTTTAGTATTCATAACAGTTTTAAATTTTTCCATTTTAAGTCTTTGTTCAATAAATTGTTTCACTTCATCATAACTTCTTAGTGCCGGTGCTTTTTTATCTTCAAGATAAATTACATGGTAACCAAACTGCGTTTGAACTGGGGATGGAGTAACTGAACCAACTTTCATGCCGAATACGGCATCATTAAACGCAGGAACCATTTGTCCTTGAGTAAAATAACCCAAATCTCCGCCTTTTGGTCCGCTTGGTCCTGTTGATTTTGTTTTAGCAAGGTCAATGAATTTCTCTTTAAGTTTATCGCCGGATAAAGATTTAACTTCTGCAATAACAGCTTCAGCTTCTTCTTGTGTTTTAAGCAAAATGTGACGAGCGTGTACACTCTCTTTCTCGTTGAATTCCTCTTTGTTGTTGTTATAGTAATCTTTTAAATCTTTATCAGCAACGCTAATGCCGTCAATAATCTTTTTTTGCCAAACTTGAATAGCTAGTTCTTTCTTCACTCTCTCTTGAACTTTGTCATACTCTTCTTTAAACTCTTTAGATGTTAAAACCCCCGTTTTTTTCGCATCATCATAGGCTAACTCTTTGCCTATCAACTGCTCCAAAACTTGTTGTCTGAACTGCGCTTGTTTCTCAGCTGGAACCTCATTAAATCTCCCCTGAGTAGCATTCATTAATGCAGAATCCACATCATTTTGTGTTATTTCTGAACCATTTACAGTTACGAGAGTCTTTGCCCCTAGCATTGTAGTTGCCAATAAAATTGTCGAAAGTATAATCTTTGCTTTTTTCATTCATTTTCCTTAGAATTTATCTGTTGTTTTAGAATTTTATAACTCTTATGTTAATAGTAAATAAACAGAAAGTCAGAAGTTTCTCTTAGGAACTTACTTTTAGATATTTATTTAAAATATTCTCTAGTTTTTGGCGTGTAAGCGGCTTAGAAAGGTAATCATCAAGTCCCTCTTGAAGCAATCTTTCTCTATCTCCCTGCATTGCCATAGCCGTTAGTGCAACAAAGGGTGTTTCGCCATTCGGACTAAGTGCTTCTTTAATCTCTTTGGTTGCTGCAATACCATCTTTTTCGGGCATATCTATATCCATAAATACTATGTCGTATTTATTCTTTTTACATTTTTCAACGGCTTCAACGCCATTAGATGCCGTGGAAACTATAACCCTGTATTCTTGAAGTAAAATCTGGATTAATCTTTGATTAATGAGATTATCCTCAACTACCAAAGCTGTAATATTGTCGCCTATACTGAGCTTGCGTTCTGCTTTTTGATTGCTTCCCAAATTTTGCATTGATTCAAGATGTTTTGCTACAGTACTTGGAAGCAACGGTTTTCTTATAACCTTATCCACAAGATGTGTCAGCTTTGTCTGAAGTTTTTGATCTTCATCTAAAAGAATGACAATTGGCGTTTTCTTAGAAAATGTTCCAAGCTTTAACATCCATGAAGAGTCACTCTGATTTGCAATCAAATAAAGAACCTCAGCACCCTCATACACATCTTCATCCAGAACACTCGATTTCATAACATCGATGGCAAAAGAGCGCAGGTATGTAGTTAAAAAATTTGCTTCGTCTATTTTAGTCTGATCTAAAAGCAGTACTTTTACTTTTTGTTTTGACATCATCTTATATGATTGCCCGCGAGATGCTTTAAAATCCAATACAAAGTTGAAGTAACTTCCATGCCCTTCCTCACTCTGTATTCTCAGGTCTGAGCCCATAAGTTCAACAAGACCGTGTGCAAGACTGAGTCCGACTCCAAGTCTCTCATCTGCATGATCACCCGCATTAAAAGGTTCTGTAATAAGTCCTAAGCTTTGGCTGGATATGCCTTTTCCATTATCTTTGACACTAAAACCAATACTGCAGTCACCGTTTATCTGTCTTTTTAAAAGCTTCACTTCAAAAATAACACGACCGCCTCTTGGTGTAAATTTAATAGCATTTTGCAGTAAAGATGTCACTATCTGTTTTATTTTTACGACATCGCCATCAAGTTCTTCAGGTAACTTCGGGTCTATAAACGTCAATACTTTTATACCTTTTTCTCTCCCGCTCATACAAAAATTGTAAGCTAGCTCTTCCATTTGAGGCAAAAGGTTAAACATAAGTTTTTCAAGCTTGAGTCTTCCTCCCTGAATTTGCGCGAGGTCTAAAAGTGTTTCAATATTTGTCATAAGATTTTTTGAAGATCTGTTTATCATCTCAACATATTCGCTCTGTTTTGTATCTAAAGATGTATGACTCATAAGCTCAACGAAGCCTATTATTCCATTCATAGGAGTTCTGAACTCATGTCCGATATTTGCCAAAAATTTTGACTTAAGCCTCTCAATCTCTTGCGTTTTAAGCTCTGCTTTATGCAACTTTGTAACATCTTCAAGTTCTAAAATATAAATATCTTGTGACTGTCCATGAGTGTAGCATTTAGCATTTATATTTAAAATTTCTTCATTTTTATTTGCCAGACTGAGTAAATGTCCTTCTTTCTTATACTTTTTAAGATAATCCAGCCAGCTTTTATCATCCTGTGTAAATATCTCTTCGCTTTCTCTTAAAAAAAGTTCTCGTATACTCTCATGAGCAGCCCGAAATTCTTCTATGTTTTTATACTCAAAAGTTTGAAAAAACTTCTGATTTGCCCCTATAAAACCGTGATATTTCGTAAAATACAAAATCATAGAATCACTTTTGTCAAGAACCTCTGCGAAAAGCTCTTTGGTAAAATAATGTGTAAAATCAGGTTTAGTCTCTACATCTACTTTTGGTTTGGAAAAAAATGAAAAAAAGTTCACGTCACTCACCTCGTTAGAAAATTTTGATTTTGATTATAACACAGAAGAAGATAAAATTGCAGAACTTCAATAAGATAGAGTAATAAATGAAAAAAGCGACCAAAAAAGAGATTCATGAAATTCATCAGCTTTTTATAGAAAAATACAGTGATGCAGTCACGGAACTTGAATATAGGAATGCTTATGAACTCGTTGTTGCCGTCGCTCTCTCAGCACAGTGCACAGACAAACGTGTCAATATGCTTACCCCTGAACTTTTTCAAAAGTACCCTTCTCCAAAAGAGTTGGCAAACGCAGACATTGCTGATGTTAAAAAAATTATCAACAGCTGTTCTTTTTTTAACAATAAGGCAAAAAATATTATAGAGATGGCAAAGCGAGTCGTAGAGGTTTATAATGGAGAGATTCCTCTGAATGAGAAAGAGTTGCAAACACTCGCTGGAGTTGGGCAGAAAACTGCAAATGTGGTCATGATAGAATACACAGGGGCAAACCTTATGGCCGTTGACACACATGTTTTTCGCGTTTCCCACCGACTTGGCTTAAGCGACGACACCACCGCAATTAAAACCGAAGCAACTCTTGTTAAAAAATTTAAAAACAACCTGCATGCACTGCATCAGGGAATGGTTCTTTTTGGACGCTATATTTGCAAGGCAAAAAACCCAATCTGTGAAGAGTGTTTTTTAACACAGTATTGTAAAACAAAAGAGAGTTTTAAGGTATAATTTTGGCATGATTAAAATTATATTATTAACGATAACTCTTCTTTTTGCCTCCGGCTGTATGAACAAAAATGGTATCTCATTAAAATATTACAGCGAATGTGAAGAGTACTATGACATGCAGGGCTATTACCACAAAAAATGTGGAGATGATGACATTGTCTCGTATGAGCAGATAAAAGAGGTTTTTAAAAAAGAGAAAGAGCCGGAAGTTCAAGAGAACGTCTGGTAAGCTGTGTTTAACTATTTTATAGCTATAAATGTGGCAAAATTTGCCCAGCGCAGCACCACTTCACAATGAGAAAATCCTGCTTTTAATGCCATTTTAATGTTTTCATCTTCACTGTATGGAACTAAAACATTCTCCAAAGCTTCACGTTTTTGCATTATTTCATATTCTGAGTAACCCTGCTCTTTTTTAAAATCATAATAACACTCTATCAAATCTTTATTCAGCTTAGAGTGATGCGAAATTACTTTTTCACTAAAAAGAAAAACTCCCTCTTTTTTGAGCAGTGAGGCTATTTTTTTCACCAGTTCTTCACGCACAAGCGGACGAATAAACTGCAATGTGTAATTACTTATCATCACATCTGCTTCTTTGTAGTCATAACTTAAAATATCTGCGTTTAGCACTTCTATATCTGCACCGTAGGCCTCGCACTTTCTTCTTGCCTGGGCGAGCATCGCCTCAGAGTTATCTAAACCTATAAGCTGAGCATCCACCTGAAGTTTTCTGTGAATATTTAAAAGCATACTCGCGGTTGAACATCCAAGATCATACAAAACGCCGTCCTGCGTTAAATGTTTGAGTGCAAAAAACTCGGTAATTTTTTGCGACTCTTTATAAAAAGGAACACTGCGCGCGAGCATATCATCAAAGACTGCCGCGACCTCTTCATCAAACTCAAACTGTTTTTTTATCGGTTTTGTAAATACTTTATCGTTCATCGTTTTTCCTAATATGCAATTTTAACAAAATTGTTGTAATATGACTCCATAATTTAAAACAAGTGAAACTATGCAACTTGACACACAAACCCTTATGATGATTTTCTTCGTACTTTTTCTTATTATAAGTATTTGGAAAATTTCTGCTTTTTTACCCAACAAAGTTTTGGCAGATGATGACACAACAGAGGCATCTCACGCGGAACTTCTTAGAATAATGCTCAAAGTAATAAAGAAGAGTGAAAATTTAAGTGAAAAAAAACTTTTTGAACTTATGAGAGAAGATGATGAGTTTGACAAAAAGCATTTCTGGCGTTTTAATCAGAACAGACTGAAACATCTTTTAAATCAGTACTATTTAGAAAACACAAGTCTCAACTCTATAGAAGATATTCGTAAAAATTCAAAGGCATAAAAGCCTCTGAATTTAGTTTCTGCCTACTGCGTTTAGGTCTTTAAATGCCTGAACAACGCGAGCCACTAAAGTCTCTTGTCCTGCACGTAACCATTTTCTAGGGTCATAATATTTTTTATTCGGTTTATCGTCACCCTCTGGATTTCCGATTTGCCCTTGCATATACTCACGGTATTTTTCATAGTAATCTTTCGTACCTTCCCAAGCAGCCCACTGAGTATCTGTGTCGATGTTCATTTTAATAACACCATAACCGATTGCTTCAGTAATTTCAGAAGGTTCAGAACCTGAACCGCCGTGAAATACAAAGTTTACCGGTTTTGCAGCAGTTTTAAAATGCTCTTGAATGTACTTTTGAGAATTATCCAAAATTTTTGGAGTCAATTTGACATTCCCCGGCTTATAAACGCCGTGAACATTTCCAAAAGAAGCAGCAATTGTAAAGTGTGGAGAGATTTCACTGAGCTCTTTGTAAGCAAGGGCAACATCTTCGGGCTGAGTATATAGAAGTGAGTTATCGATATCCGTATTGTCAACGCCGTCTTCTTCACCGCCGGTACAGCCAAGTTCAATCTCGATGCTCATGCCGATTTTGTTCATACGCTCAAAATATGCCTTACATGTCTCGATGTTTTCCGACAAAGGCTCTTCAGAAAGGTCAAGCATATGAGAAGAAAAGAGAGGTTTTCCTTCTGATTTATAGTGCTTTTCACCAGCATCCAGAAGAGCGTCAATCCATGGAAGCAATTTTTTTGCAGCATGGTCTGTATGTAAGATAACAGGAACACCGTACGCCTCTGCCATCATGTGTGTATGAACAGCTCCAGAGACAGCACCGGCAATGGCTGCTTTTTCATTTTCATTACTTAAACCTTTGCCTGCATAATACGAAGCCCCGCCGTTACTAAACTGAATAATTACAGGAGAGTTTACTTTTGCAGCAGCTTCCAAAACAGCGTTTATAGAGTCAGTTCCAACAACATTTACCGCAGGTATTGCAAAACCATTCTCTTTTGCATGATTATAAACTTTTTGCACATCTTCGCCAAAAAGAACACCGGGTTTTACTATGTCTAAAATGCCTTTACTCATACCAATTCCTATATAATTTGATTTAGGAATTATAATACAGGCTACATTTAAAAGAACTTTTTTTAAAAATTATTTTTCAAAATCCTTCCTCAATGCTTTTTATGATAAAATAATGATAAATATACTCCCATAGAGATGCAATGAATGAAAAAGAGAAGGTAGAAATTTTGACTGATATCGTTTTGATCGATATCATAAATTTTTCAAAATTAAAATCAGCACAACAGCTTGAAATTATTAGTTTTTTGACCAAAAGTTATAAAAAAATGATAGATAAAATCTTGGCAAAGTCAGGTCTGCCGCTTGGCAGGCTTATTCATGGTTTTATCTCAACGGGTGATGGTTTTTATACAATTTTAAATCCAAGGCTTAAAGGTTTTGGCGCTATTCTAGGACTTAGTTTTAATCATTTTTCTGATCATATAGCCAAAAAATATCCCTATTTTGAAGGGATTAGAATTTCTGTGCATACCGGAGTTATGGCAGAATTTACAGATATTCTTGGTAATACAAACTATATAGGTCAAGGCTTAAACGATTGTGCGAGATATCTTGAGATGAAAGACTATGCGATTTCAACGGTAATTATCTCAGATGCTGCTATGGAATATCTGAAAAAATTTTTAACTATGCACCCCGATTTTAGTCATCTTTTAGCTGAAAGAGAATTTAAACGCTCAAGTGCGTACACCTTTCACGACAAGCATGGCATAGAAAAAATAGGATATCTTATTTGGTTAAGAAAGGCTGGTATAATAAGCCCTCCGAATATAAATTTTAACTCATTAATACAATAAATAATATTTAAGGATAGAAGATGCGACTTACAATAGATCAATACTCGCAACATTTCAAAATGTCAAAAGAGATGATACAATCAAAGTTACGAGCAAAAAAACTTAATTACATTATAGAAAATTCCCAAACTTATATTATCGTGACTCAGGATGCCATGAAAAACGCAAAATCTCCGCAAGAAGAGACAAAAACTATAGCCCATGTGCAGGCACAAACGCAGCCTAGTCATGCTGTTGCCAAGCCAAAAGCAACTGTCGGAGCTGTTCTATCACTCTACCAAAGAGAAAATAGACACCTTAAAGATAAAATCTTAAAGCTCGAAGATAAAATCGACCAACTCATAGCAGACAAAGAAAAAATGCTGCGTGATGAAAGAGACAAAATTGAACAGCTGTACCATACAAAAGATGAACAGCTTAAAAATATTCTTGAACTTATCAATAAAAAGATGATGCTGGAAAACTCTAGATTTGAAACCATTCATGAGGTTGAAAGCATAGAGGAAGCCCAAGAAACAAAAAATGAAATTTCTGAACCTGAACATGAAAAGACATTTGTTGAACTAAAAGAGTACCTCAAATGTTTAGACATAAAGTCTTACCAGAAAAAAAACATTAAAAAAAGATTTTTAGATGCTTACCATAGCGACATTAGAATCATTCAAAGAAACGGAAAACTTTTCCTTGATTTGGCACGTTATGACTACACGGATCTACTCAAACACTAACTGTCTCTTTCTTCTTTAAAACGCAGACAACACATCAGATATTAATTGTTAAAATATCATGATGTTTGCTGTATAATCACGCAAATTTTTTAGCGAATGGTTCCCATGAATATTACATTTAAAAAGCGTCTCTTTATTGCTCTTAGTTATTTTTTAGCCTTTATTTTTCTTTTTGGATTTTGGACTCTTTTAAACAAGGGAACAACTCTTGCAGAACCTTATAAAGGAAATGAAAAACTCCAAAGTGCTTCCTATGCCCCTTTTAAATACGACGAGTCTCCTATGGACTTACAAAGTGGCTTTAAAATACCCCAAGAACGAATAGATGAAGATTTAAAACTCCTCTCAGAGCATTTTGAGAGCATCCGAATCTACTCAGTTGTAGGACTCGAAGCTGTACCAAAGTATGCAAGAAAGCATGGACTCAAAGTTATGCTTGGAATCTGGATAGGTGCTGATGACGTCCTCAACCAAAAAGAGATACATACAGCTATTAGACTCTCTAAAGAGTACGGAGATGTTATTTCATCTGTAGTTGTCGGAAATGAAGTACTTCTGCGCCGCGAACTCAGCAGTACAAAACTTGCCGGCTACATTCAACAGGTAAAACAAGCACTTCCTGATACAAAAATCACCTATGCTGATGTTTGGGAGTTTTGGCTTAAAAACCCTGAACTCTCCAGTCAGGTTGATTTTGTAACAATACACATCCTCCCATATTGGGAAGATATTCCCGTATCTGTTGAAGATGCTCTGACTCATGTCGCACAAACACGTTCAGAAGTTGGCGCTATTTTACAAAACAAAGAGATTCTCATAGGCGAAACAGGGTGGCCTTCTGAGGGCAAAATGCGCGGTTCATCTTCTGCCACACCTTTTGCACAGGCTGCTTACATGAGAGGATTTTTAGAACTAGCCCAGCAAAACAACTGGAACTATAATCTTATAGAAGCGTTTGATCAACCATGGAAAAGAGTAAGCGAAGGAGCTGTTGGAGGTTATTGGGGTATTTATGACAAAGATGCGCAAGATAAAAATGTTTTTTTTGGCGAAGTGAGAGATTTCAAAAATTATCAAACACTCTTTCTGTTAAGCAGCTTTATTTTAGCCTTAGCAATGCTTATACAGCTACAAAAGCAAATCCTCTCGTTCAAACTTATATCCTATGCTTTTATTTCAAGTATTTTACTGGCTTTACAGTTTAATCAGTACCAGATTGCTCCTAAAGATTATGTTGACTGTTTAAGAATTTTGACTCTTTATTTTGCCTTTACACTGCTTTACATTGAGGTGCTACTACAATATTGCAACGTAAAATTTCACGAAAAATGGACAAAAACAGCCCTGAATATTTCAGTGTTTATGTTCTTGATTGAATCACTTTATCTGGTTCTTGATGGCAGATATAGAAGTTTTGAATTCTACGGCGCTGCGTTTATGCTTCTCTCATTTTTTGTTTTACTGAGCAATAAACAAAAAAGTGTCATCAAAACACCCTTTATCAAATTTTCTGCCATAACTATTTTTATGTTGGCGATTGCTCTTGTTTTTATTGAAGGCATTGAAAATTTTCAAGCACTTATTTATGCACTCTTGTCCATTGGGTTTGCGGCCATACTATTTCAACACTCACGACATGAGCAGATACAATTCATCTACAAACCAATTCTTTTTACTATCACTGTCTCTATACTAATTCTCCTATGGAGAAATGAATTTTTTACAAACGCAGAGTATGTTCTCATCTGCGAAAATCATGCAAACAATATTCAGTGCATCCTGAGAAATTTTATAGGAGTACTTTTAACTCTCAAAGCTTTAGGTTATGCATCACTTGCGTTTGCTCTTCTTTTTGGAATATTTCAAAAGAGTCTTTTAGGATACATTGCCATTTTTTCAAGCATGGCAGCCATCTTGTTTTTTAATGCAAACCTCGGTGTAATTACTCTTGTCTTTGTATTCATGATTTTTATTATTAAAGAAAAAAAACTCACCTTCAAAACTAATTTTTTAGCTCCCAAGTAACTTTTAACTTCTGCTGTTCCCTCAGCAGTTGCTTAACATTCTTTTTTTTAAATACTTCCAACACAGTTTATTTCTCCAATTAAGTTCCTTAATCCTTCTAAATTCTTCATGTCATAAATTCCATACAATCAGTCAAAGCTTATTCTCATAAAAAATAAACACGGTTTATCGTGTTATTTACACAATATATAAATCTATATAATATTTTAATATTATATTTAATAGTATAAATACAATATTAAATACTGTATTTACAAATTTTAATTAATTTATATGTATATTTAAGTATTTTATCCGTATAATATTCGAATGCAAATCGATGATTTATTCAACATTCTTCACAACGCTATAGAATCTCGGCACAATGGGAAAAAAATATCCCTCAAAGATATGGCGCAAAGCCTAGGCATAGCTATGCGAACATATCAAGACTGGAAGCTTGGGCGAGCGAAACCTCAAGCTGCTTCTGTAGTCATGAAAATGTTGGGAGAACTTGAAGATGATGAGATTATTAGAGTTGTGAGAAAAATAAACAAACTTAATGGCTAAAGGGAGTTATTCAATGGGCACACTGACTAAAAATGAGAGAGATGGACTTGAGGATGTATTCTTATCTATCCATACAAACAAAAAAAGATATGAAAAAATGAAAGAAGTTTCTTCTCTTATAATCTCACATAGCAGCAGTTATAATATGCTAAAGCTTTTGATACAGGCTAAGAACGGCTTAAAAGAAACAAAAATATCGCATTTCATAGCGTTTTTAGGCAAAAAGAAGAAAAAATTAAGCAAATAAATTATAAAGTACCCCTAGCTGAATTATTTGAAACTAAGGCTTTTGGGGGTTAGTTCCAAAATTCGGAAATATTTAATCCAAGGGTGAATTTATGAATAAAGCACAATTCGTTGAATTAGTACAAGCAAGCGGTAACTACAAAACTAAAGTTGAAGCAGAAGCTGCAATTAAAGCATTCACAGAAGCTGTTACTACAGCTCTCGTAAAAAAAGAAGAAGTTTCTTTAGTTGGTTTTGGTAGCTTTGCTGCTGGTCTTCAAAAAGGAAAAAGCGGTAAAGTTCCTGGTACTGACAAGACTTATACTACTGAAGATAAAATGGTTCCTAAATTTAAAGCTGGTAAAGGTCTTAAAGACCGCGTAGCAGCTGGTAAATAATTATTAAAACATTGCCATGTCCTAGTGGCAGTGTTTTCTTTCTTCTATGAATATGTCTTACTTCACTTCCCTCTTTAAGAAAAAGAGTAAGACTCCTCAAACTTTCGAGTCACCCATTTTACAAAAATTAAAATCTGTCACACGGGAAAATGGTTTGCATCTTTATCAGGATATTACTATCTACCATCATACACAAAGTTTCTTTATCCCTTTACTTCTGCTTGATCCACAAAGAGGTCTTTATCTTTTTGAATCTAAACCATGGCATTATAATGAGCTTAAAAATGCAAAAGTTCAAAAAGCCAGTAAACAGGACTCCACAGACAACTCTTTAGCCTTTGAGCATTCGCACGAGATTATAAGACAAAGATTTAATGAACTTACACATAATGACGGTGCCCCTATCTTCAACTACTTGCTGATGGAAAATTTAAGCGCTGATGAATACCAGCATTTAGATATTTCATTTCAAGAACTTTTACCAAAATCAAAAGTTCTCTTTAGTGATTCTTCATCTCTGGAAATCATTCAAAAACTTCAAGAAGAGATACCACAGACACCTAAGCTTCCAACGGCAGCAAATATTATTGGAAGTATTTTAGTTCAATACTGCGTTTTAGAGAAAAATTCTCTTCACTTATGTACGCAGGAACAAATGAGTTTTATTGACGCTGAGCTCTCTGCGTTTTCTGTTTTAGAGGCTACACACAGCAGTGGAAAAACAAACGCCATTGCTCTTAAGGCAATTTCAGAAAAGCTCAAAGACCCTAAAAAAAGAATCATCATCATAAAAGAGACAAATCTTGCTTGTGAAATACTAAAGAAAAAACTTTTAGACATTATAGAACACGCCATAGTAGAAGCAGATATCACGTCCATAGAGGTTATAACTCCAATTGATTTGATTAACAAACATCTCGATAAACTCAAAAAGATACGTCGTATAAATACTCTGTACATCGAAGAGGCACTTTTTAAAAAATCCTTTGATGTGTCAGATTTGATTATGTGTGATGATGCAGATTTTTATACTAATGATTTTATATCATATCTTAAGCATCTACAAAAAAAATCATCACTCTTGCTGGTAAGCTCTAAAGAGGCGACAAAAGATTTTTCTTTTACCAAAAACTTTAGAAGTGCAAGACAAGAGGCTTACTTTTATAAAACAAATTCTCATGCAAAGACCTTGCACATTCTCTCAGAACTTCTGCAAACACACAAGGCAAAAGATATCTTAATTGTCAGCAATAGCTTAAGCCAAGAAAAATTAAATGACGACCTGAAATTCTTTATAAGAGATAAAGCAGTTTTATTAGATAGTTCCAAAAATCTAGTCGAAATAGACTTAAATAGTCTCATGTTGGCTACATATGCAGATATAGATGCACTCAGTCCAAAGTTCGTCCTTCTTTTGGATGTTCCTTTTGTGGAAGAAGCAAAGCTAAACTATGCGTTTAACCTCGCAGCAGAGTCTGTATATGTACTTTATGAAGATGAATGTGAAGTAATTAATAATTTAAGGAACCAATATGAAAGTACAAAAGAGCGAACAAGAGTGGAAGAGCCAGCTTAGTCCGGAAGAGTTTTACGTATGCAGACAGCATGGCACAGAGGCCCCCTTCTCTGGAAAGTTTTATAATGAAAAAGCAGAAGGTATTTACAAATGCGTCTGCTGCGGTGAGCCTCTGTTTGAATCTGAGACAAAATTCGACTCAGGAACAGGATGGCCAAGTTATTATGAAGGTATCGAAAACGCAATTACTGAAATAAAAGATAACAGCTTCGGCATGATTCGAACCGAAGTAAGATGCGCAAGCTGCGATGCTCACCTAGGACATGTATTTCCAGATGGTCCTGAACCAACAGGTCTTCGTTACTGCATCAATTCAGTATGTCTAGATTTGGATGAGAAATAATTATGAAACAACTTCTTCTTTCATTACTTATTCTACTTTCGACGCATCTGTATGCAGACAAAAATCCTGTTGTTGTTTTAGAAACTACACAAGGTCTTATAGAACTGGAACTTTACCCAAATGTTGCACCATTGGCAGTTGAAAACTTCACAACGCATGTAAAAAATGGCTATTACAACGGTATTGCTTTTCACAGAATTATACGCAACTTTATGATTCAAGGCGGAGATCCGACCGAAAGCGGAAGTGGCGGCGAAAGCATTTGGAAAAAAAATTTTCAAGATGAATTTAAAGGCAAAACTTTTGATAAAGTTGGCGTTTTGGCAATGGCAAACGCAGGTCCGGGAACTAACGGAAGCCAGTTTTTCATAACAACCAATAAAACGCCTTGGCTCAACGGCTACCATACAATTTTTGGTCAGGCAAGCGAACAATCTATGAAAACTTTACAAAAATTAAATAATGTCCCGACCATGGGAAGAAGCGGCGGAGACAGACCTCTTGAGCGTCAGGTTATCATTAAAGCATATATAAAAGAGGGTAAATAATGGCTATAGATTTTTACAATGCAGGCATGAATTTTTTCGAAGCCGGCAAACACAAAGAAGCATATGAGCATCTCATTCAGGATGACACAAATCCAAAATGTGCTTTTGCGCTTGGTGTACTTTATTATAACGGTCAGGGCTGTGAGAGAAATTTCAAAAAATCAACACATTACTATTCCATAGCTGCTGAAGCAGGAATAGTCCCAGCACAAGTGAGCGCGGGCTTTGCTTATGCAAACGCGATGGGAGTTCCTCAGGACTTTCTAAAAGCGGCACACTTTCTTAAACCTGCATGTGAAGCGGGAGAAGCAAGCGCAAAGGTTACTTTAGCTGAAATCTACGCAATGGGTGAAGCCGGAGGCAATAGAAAAGAGGCTGCAAGACTCATTCGTGAAGTACTTGCGTTTTCTAACTCCGAAGAAGCTATGGATGTTTATACAAAATACGAACTCAACAAAGCCTAGTCTACATTTTAACAATCACCTAACATTTAAAAAGATATAATTTATAAATTTTTTTAGAGGGGTTTTTGTGGAGATACAGACTATGAAAAAACTTGAAAAAACGGCTATTAAAAAGAGCAGTACGGATTTAAGCAGACTCGGTTTTGCACTCTTTTTTATGATTGCGGTTTTAACTTTCAGTTTTTTAAATAATGGCGGCATTCCAAACAATATGTTTTTAGCTGTAGCGGCACTTATTGGGGCTTACATGGCTATGAATATTGGTGCAAACGATGTTGCAAACAATGTTGGTCCGGCGGTTGGTTCTAAAGCACTTACAATGACAACCGCTATTATAATAGCCGCAGTTTTTGAAGCAGGTGGAGCAATTATAGCAGGCGGGGAAGTTGTTCAGACTATAAAAGGCGGCATTGTTGACATCAGTGCATTTGAAAATGCAGACCACTTTATATGGGCAATGATGGCGGCACTTTTGGCTGCTGCTCTATGGCTTAACTTTGCAACAATGATGCGCGCTCCGGTTTCTACAACGCACTCCATTGTCGGTGGTGTTATGGGCGCAGGTATTGCTGCGGCAGGTTTTAGCGTTGTATCCTGGGGAACTATGGGAACTATCGCCGCTTCATGGGTAATCTCTCCTGTTCTTGGCGGTGTTATCGCTGCTGCGTTTTTATATGCAATCAAAAAAAGTATTGTTTTTCAAGAAGACAAAATCAAAGCCGCAAAAAAATATGTTCCTATTTTTGTTGCTATTATGGCCTGGGCATTCGTAACCTACATTACGCTTAAAGGTCTGAAAAAAATCTGGCCGCAAATTTTGGAACTTGCAAATATGCTTCCTCTTGTCTCTTTAGAAATCCAGAAAAAACCATCTTTTGAAACTGCTTCACTTATGGGCTTTGTCGTTGCTATTGTAGTGTACGTTCTTGTAAAGAACAGACTCAATGTTACAAATTCAACTTTAGAAAACAACAAAAAATCTGTGAACAGACTTTTTACAATTCCTCTTATCTTTGCTGCAGCGCTTCTGAGTTTTGCTCATGGTGCGAATGACGTTGCAAATGCTATTGGGCCACTCGCTGCAATCAACGATGCGATTGTACACGGTGGTGTGTCCGGCAAAGCTTCCATTCCTTTTTGGATTATGGCTGTAGGTGGATTCGGTATTGCTGTAGGACTCGCTCTTTATGGACCAAAACTTATTAAAACAGTTGGAAGTGAAATCACGAAACTTGACCAAATACGCGCTTTCTCAATCGCTATGGCAGCTTCTATTACAGTAATTGTCGCCTCACAGTTAGGACTTCCTGTCAGTTCCACACACATCGCAATCGGTGGTGTTTTTGGGGTTGGATTTTTACGTGAGTGGCTTGACTTGCGTGATATCGAGAACACGGTTGCAGATGACAAACTTGCTATTGTTGATGAAAAGAAAAATTTGAATGCTTATACGGCAGCACTTAAATCTGCCGAAGCAAAAGAAGAAAAAACTAAAGAAGACTATGAGAGAATTGTAGAGCTTTACAAACTTATAGACGAAGAAGAAGAATTAATAAAATCTACTAAAAAACATATGAAAAAGACTAAAAAAGTTGAGTATGTAAAAAGAGATGCTGTCAAGAAAATCATTGCTGCATGGCTTATTACTGTTCCAGCAGCAGCAATGTTATCTGCTGTACTCTTTTTTATGATTAAAGGTATTATGATCTAAGATGATTCAATTTTAAGCTGGATATTTAAATATCCAGCTCACTTTTTACACAATTTCTTCCAGAGTTTTTTGCTAAATAGAGAGCTTTGTCAGCTCGTTCAATCACTCTTTTCATATTCTCTTCACATTCAACTTCGGAAACACCGCAGCTTATAGTTATTTTTCCAACTTCTGGAATTTCCATATTTTCAACATACATTCGTATTTTTTCTGCTATGGCAATTGCGTTCTCAATGGATGCCGTGGGAAGCAATACAACAAACTCCTCGCCACCCCATCTGCACACAATATCTATGTTTCGTATAATATGATGCAGTGCGTGCGCCACTTTAACAAGCACTCTGTCGCCATTGTTATGCCCATACGTGTCATTGACTTTTTTAAAGAAATCTATGTCCAAAAGAATAAGTGACATTTTAGAGTCTCTTAACATCATTGTCTTATATGTCGATACAAAAAGTTCTGAAAATTTATATCGGTTAAAAAGTCCTGTCAAAGCATCTGTCGATGCCATTGTCTCAAACTCTTTGTTTTGGCTTTGAAGCAATATATTTATCTCATTCAGCTCTGCTTCATGTTCTTTCATCAACATCGCCCATCGTGAATATGTTAAAGAAATAAGCTCCTTTTGTGAGACAATTCCAGAGATGACACCTTCATCGTCTACGGCTACAATTCTTTTGTATTTTTTACTTTTTAAAAATTCCAAAGCAGTTTTAATAGAAACATTTTTATTCACAGTGTCAACGGGTGAGGACATATACTCACAAACGGGGAAATCTAAATTTTGATTTTCAACAATTAATCGCATAATGTCTTTAGTTGTCAGAATTCCCAGCGGCACCAAATCATCAATAATAATAACGTTGTCAAAAGATTCTCTTACCATTTCACTCAAAATTTTAGATGTCTTTTCCTCTTTCTTCACCCATTTCATTCTTCTGCCAAGTTTAATAAAATCAGCAAGACGGTAGTTTTCCATAAGAGTTTCGGGATCAATATTATGCGTTATATCTGTATGCGTTACAATTCCAAAAAGTGAATCATCTTCATTTAAAACTGCTATGAATTCCACGCTGCCAGCTAAATATTCAAGTGTTTCTAAAACATTTTGATACTTTTTTATTGTTGGCATACTTTGTAAATTTAATTTATACAACGGCGTATCTAAGCTAATTTTTTTATCTTTAATCTCAAGAATATCTATAACCGTAAAAAGCTTAAACATTTTTTTATCTGTAATAACGATACTTCTGTGTTCTTGATGAAGCATTACATCCAATGCATCTGCAACAGTTTTATTCACATCTATGGAGATTACGGCAGTAGTTGCTATATCCCTAATCATTGGAAATCTCATAACAATCCTTTTTAAATCTTATCTAAAGCTGTTTTTACTTGTAAGGCTTGAACATGCTCTTTGACGTCGTGCACTCTTAGAATTGATGCACCGTTCTCATATGCAGCCAAGTGCAGCGCCAAGGTTCCGGCAAGCCGTTGGAAAACATCTGCGGGAGTGACTGCGTTTATGAGAGATTTTCTCGAAGCACCTACAAGTAAGGGCTTATTTAGCGTTAAAAAATGCTCTAAATTTTTAATCAGTCTCAGATTATCCTCAAGCGTTTTTCCAAAACCAATGCCCACGTCTAAGATAATATCTTTAACGCCAAAACTTTCCGCTTTTTGAATTCTCTCCTCAAAAAAAATGCTAATGTCGCTCAAAATACTCTCATATTTGGGCTCTTTTTGCATCGTTTGCGGAGTGCCCTGCATATGCATAATGACAGCCTTTGCATTATAAGAAGCACAAAGTTTGCAAACTGCATCGTTTGCTAAGCCTGTGATGTCGTTTACAATATGAAACCCGCTATTGAGTGCATACTCTATGACCTCTGGCGTATAACTGTCTATGCTAAACGCAGCCCTCTCATAAAGTTTTTCATTTTTAATCGCATCTAGTATGGGCTGCACTCTTTGCATCTCTTCTGCTGCACTTACAAGAGCTGCGTTTGGACGAGAAGAAACGCCACCGATGTCTATAATTTCTGCGCCCTCTTCAATCATCTTCACTATTGCGTTTACTGCCTCTTTGGAGCTAAATCTGCTCTGGGCATAAAAGCTGTCATCGTTTGCGTTTATGATTCCCATCACCTGCGTTTTTTGAGGTTTTTTCGCCTGTGCTATCTCTTTTAAATTTTTAGCCAGCTCTTTAAGCCCAAAAGGCTGTGCCAACTCTTTTTTTGCAAGTATCTCAAGCTGTTTTTGTGTGGCAATTAAAATGACATCCACAAACTGCGTTTTTGCAATAACAGTTCCTCTTGGAACAGCTAAATCTGCTCCTATTGAAAGCGCATCCTGCTTCAAAATATTTGCAGCACCCACATGTAAATCTTTAATGGAAATAATGTGTGAATGCATCTTTGAAGCTAAAATATTTACGCCTCCGCCATCAACGCCTAGCTCCTTGAGGAGTTTTTTTGCATCAGATGTGAGGGAAAGTTTTTCTGTCAACATCATTTCTCTCTTGTGAAACTCATAAGTATCATGGCTAAAACACTGATTGGACGTGAGTTAAGTTCTAGGAGTCTGTACGCTCTGTCAAAATTTTCAAGCTGAAGAGATGTCAGTGCCAAAGTGTCAATAACCGTAGCTCTATAGTAAAGCTCTTCAACTAGTTCTTGCGCTCTGCTTTTACTTACTCTTGCGTTTTCTTTCAAAAATTCAAAAATTTCTTTATAGTCCGTTTTTGCCAAGTTGATATTTATGGAGATTTCTCTTTGCGTTTTTTTCCCTTGAAGAATCGGTAAACGCGAACGGACTGTTGGCAAAAGGTTTGATTTTGTCGGGGAAATAATGATAAATTCTATATTTCTAGGGGGTTCTTCCAAAACTTTCAGAAGAGAATTCTGCGAAACAATATTGAAGTTTTTGGAAGCCAAAATAATGTACTTCGTTTGGGACTCGCTGATGTAGGCTTCGGCAACAACAGCTTTGGCATTTTCTATTTTAAACTCATCTTCCACAAACGCAACAACTCTTGAACCATGTAACTCACTCTTTAAGCGCTCTACTTCATGCTCTATCTCTGAACTGATAAGTATATGCGAGGCGTGAGAATTATGAAGTAACATCAACTTCCCCAAAGAGAGCCGCGTTTAGTGAAAGATTAAAGAGTCTAAAAAGTTGTAAAAGTTTTATATCTAAATGGGTGTCAAAAGATTTCAACATAAATGAGTTATTGAAACTCTCATCAAAAATCCAAAAGTAACTATTGTCTCTTCTTTTAGCAATATCTGAACGCTTATCGTCGCCTTTGCCTATGTACCAAAAGAAATAGTCCTCTTTATATGAGAGAGAAATCATATCATCTACTATGTCTATCATCTCGCCATTACTTACGCTGTTGAAGTGACTGTAAATACTGTCTATACTTAAAATCGGAAGCAGTGGTCTCTCTTGCATATTTAAACTGTTAATTGAATTTAAAATGTAATTCTCAAGCCATTTTCTTTTTTCATCAGTTACCAATATAATTGTTTTACCGTTAAGTATCTGCTCAAGCGCCTGTGCGGTAGTAGGAGTCCATTCAAAGCGCTGCTCTTCTAGCCAACTAAGACTTCCGCCCTCTTCTCTGATGGCATCTAAAGTCCATTGTGCGAAATCTTGGTTGCTAGAATACGACATCAACGCTCTACTTATCTAATTCGTATGCGTCGTGAAGGCTTCTTACAGCAAGCTCCGCATACTTTTCAGCAATAACCATAGAGACTTTTATCTCTGAAGTTGAAATCATTGTGATGTTAATATTTTCATTTGCCATAGTGGTAAAAGCTTTAGCAGCAACACCCGTGTGGGACTTCATACCAACGCCTACTATAGAAACTTTACATATTTTTTCATCGTATGACTGTTCTGTAATATCGCCGCTTTCTATAAACTCTGCGACAACTTTTTTAGCATCGCTTAAATCACCTACAGGAACAGTAAAGTCAATGTTTGCAGAACCATCATGAGCGACGTTTTGAATAATCATATCTATGTTTACATTATTTTGCGCAAGCTTGTTAAAAATATCAGAAGCGATTCCCGTTCTGTCTTTAACACCAAAAAGAGATACTCTTGCCTGATTTTTGTCTAATGCTATTCCGCTTACTAATGGTTTTTCCATGATATTTTCTTCCTTAGTTATTAATGTCCCCTCTTCATTTGAGAAGCTTGTTCTTGTTACCAGATTTACGTTTAATTTTTTTGCCAACTCTACTGAGCGGTTTTGAAGTACTTTTGCACCCAAAGATGCAAGTTCCAACATTTCGTCATAAGAGATTTTGTCCAGCTTTTTCGCTTTTGGCTCTATACGAGGATCGGTTGTGTAAATCCCGCTTACATCAGTATAGATTTCACACAAATCAGCTTTAATTGCCCCGGCAATGGCAACGGCAGACAAGTCGCTTCCTCCGCGTCCAAGAGTCGTTACGTTTCCATCAAGTGAAACACCTTGAAAACCTGCAACCACAATAATTTTTCCCTCTTTTATGGCCTTATGCATTGCTGTAGGGTCTATCTCTTCAATACGTGCTTTAGTATGAAGATTATCAGTCACAATTCCGGCTTTTCTACCACTCATTGAAACAGCAGAGTGCCCCATTGCGTTTAGAGCAATTGCCAAAAGTGAAGCAGTTACTCTCTCTCCTGAACTTAAAAGCATATCCATTTCAGAACGCTCAGGGTCAGCAGAAAAATGTTCCGCATACGCTACAAGTTTGTTTGTCTCGCCGCTCATAGCAGAAACTACGACAACCACATCATGCCCAGCTTTTTTTGTTTCACTTACGCGATTCGCAACATTTTGTATGCGTTCCAAGTCGCCAACGCTTGTCCCGCCAAATTTTTGAACTATCAACATCTATAAAAGTCCCTCTTTTTTAAAATGATTTATTACTACTTCATAAACACTTTTTTTGAAATGTGCCGTTAAATCTAAAACATCTTCAACACTCACAAACTTATGAGACAAAAACTCCGGATGTTCTGTCTCAAGATTTATTACTGCGTTTTTCTTCAAACGCAGTAAAAAATAGCGCTGCGTTTGACCTTTGTACGGCTTCATCGTTTTTGCTATGCTTGGAGGAAAATCATACGAAATCCACTCAGGATATTCAGCAATAATCTCAGCCTCCATAGTTCCTATTTCTTCTTCGAGTTCACGAAAAAGTGCCGCTACTACGTCTTCGCCCTCATCAATACCACCCTGTGGAAACTGCCAGATATCAGTCAAATCATTTCTTTGTGCTATAAATAACTCTTTTTTGTCCGGATACGCATCCGAGACGATAATCATCGCAACATTAGGACGATATATATCTTCTTTGTTCATAAAAGCACCTATATTTTAGTATCGCGATTATACAAGATTCGCTATTAAAATAAAATAATTTCAGTTCTAAACAAAGCTTTATTCGCAATTTGTTCGAAAGTTTTATTTTAGATATACTTCACCATAATAATTGAGCAAGGCACTAAAATGACAGATATTGAAATTGCAAGATATGAAGTTCAAAAGAAAAATATAGTTGTGGCTTATCTTTTGTGGTGGTTTTTGGGATTATTTGGAGCCCATAGATTCTATATGGACAGACCAAAAGCAATTTTTATGCTTCTGCTGGGAATTGCAAGTTTTTTGACACTTTTTATTGGTATCGGTGTTATACTTTTCATACCCCTGTGGATTTGGTGGTTTGTTGATGCATTTTTAGTTCACAAATGGGTAACTCATTATAATCTTTCTCTTCTTGACACATATGTAAATAGTAACTCGTAGGTCGAATGCTACTATATATTCACATCCCTTTTTGCGATTCCAAATGCTCTTACTGTGCATTCAACTCTTACGTTGATAAGTTTCACCTCAAAGAGCACTACATGCTTGCGCTGCAAACGCAGCTTATGTATGAACTTAAAAGATTTGACGCAAAAGAAAAAAGTATTCAGACACTTTTCATTGGAGGGGGAACACCTTCGACGGTTTCACCTGAACTTTATGAGCCGATTTTTAAACTCCTTAAACCTTACTTCGCCCCAAATATAGAAATGACAAGCGAGGCCAACCCAAATTCTGCAAGCTATGCATGGCTTCTTGGAATGTACAAACTTGGCATTAACCGCATCAGCTTCGGCGTACAAAGTTTCAATGAAGAAAAGCTCAAACTCCTTAACCGTGCCCACTCTCCAAAACAGGCTAAAGAAGCCATCATAAACGCAAGTAAAATAGGCTTTAAAAACCTCTCACTTGATTTAATTTATGCCACACTCGGAGATACAAAAGAGCTCCTGTTGCAAGACTTAAACACTGCGTTTAAACTTCCAATAAATCATTTAAGTGCCTACGCGCTGACCATTGAGGAGGGGACTCCATTTGAGCGAAAACCGCATATGGCAAAAGAGAAGCTTTCTCTGACGACTTGGCTTTTTAAAGAGATTGAAAAACGCGGGTTCTCACAGTATGAGATAAGTAATTTTGGCTCTTACAGAAGCAGACACAACTTAGGCTATTGGCTCTATGAAGATTACATTGGGGCTGGAAGCGGAGCTGTGGGCAAACTTGGAACCCAAAGATTTTATCCGACTGCAAATCTCGAGGAGTACATCAAAAACCCTCTTAACATTCAAAGTGAAAGTTTAAGCATTGAGGATAAAAAACTCGAACAATTTTTCTTAGGACTGCGCTCATGCGTCGGAATTAAAGAAGAGATAATGAGTCAGGAAGAACTCAAGCGTGCACAACTGCTTTTTACTGAAAAAAAGTTGGATTTTTTTGAGAATACTTTTTATAACAAAGATTTTTTATTATCTGACGAAATAGCGCTTTTTTTATCTTCTTGAAGGAAGTTTAATTATTCTTTAGCTAGAATCACACCCTTATCTTACAAATTCTGAAGGTTTTACATGTTTGGCATGGGTTTTACTGAAATACTTATTATTCTCGTCGTAGCTATTCTTTTTTTAGGGCCGGACAAGCTCCCCACGGCAATGGTTGACATTGCAAAATTTTTTAGAAATATGAAAAAAACAATCGGGACACTCAAAGATACTCTCGAAGAAGAGATGAATGTGTCTGAAATCAAAAAAGAGGCGCTTTCTTATAAAAAAGAGCTTCTGAGTGCAAGTGAAAATCTCTCACGTGTAACAGATATGACAAAAGTCGGAGAAGAGATGTCTAAACTCGGTGATGACATTATCAATGATATAGAAAAACCGGCTACGCCTAAAGCCCCTCCGGTTCAAGAAAAAATTACCTTTGAAAAAAAGCAAAAACCAATAGAAAAAGAAGAGAAAGCTGATGTTTGATGATTTAAAACCACATTTAGTTGAATTAAGAAAACGTCTGGGCATCTCTGTTGGGACTCTTGTTGTCACATTTTTTGTTATGTTTTACTTCCATGAGCCACTTTTAAACTGGATAGTTGCCCCGCTTGATACTGCGCTCATAGAAGTTGGGAAAAAATCCCTGCACGCAGCAGATGGTATGATAACCACCAGCCAGGTTGGAGGAGCATTTTTCGTAGCTCTCAAAGTAGCATTTTTCGCGGCAATTCTCGGATCACTGCCAATCATACTCGCTCAACTTTGGATGTTTGTAGCGCCTGGTCTTTACGCAAATGAGAAAAAAATGCTTATTCCGTTTATTGTCGGCGGAAGCGGAATGTTTTTTGTCGGCGTTGCATTTGCTTACTATATCGTCACACCATTTGGATTTGACTTCCTCATTACTTTTGGTAGTTTCAAATTCACACCACTCATCAACATAGAAGATTATGTAGGCTTTTTCACAAAGATTATGTTTGGTTTCGGCTTAGCTTTTGAACTTCCGATTTTTGCATACTTTTTAGCACTTTTAGGTCTAGTAGATGACAGACAAATGCGTGATTTTTTCAAGTATGCTGTCGTTCTTATTTTTATCATAGCAGCACTTCTCACGCCTCCGGATGTTTTAACGCAGCTACTTATGGCAATTCCTCTTGTTATACTTTATGGTATTTCCATACTCATTGTTAGAGCTGTAAACCCGGCTCCTCCATTGGAAGAAGAAGATGAAACTGAAGATGAAGACGAAGAAGAGAGTTCAGACGGTGCGACTCGTTTAGAGAAATAGTTTGAACCAACAAGAGCTTCTCACTGCAAGTTATGACTTTGAGCTTCCCTCAAAGCTCATAGCAACACATCCAGCCCACCCAAGAGACCATGCAAAACTATTAGTTTACAACAGACAAACGCAAGAGATTACACATGCTCATTTTTATGATTTTGAAAAATTTCTGCCAAAAAATGTCGCACTCATTTTTAACAATACAAAAGTTATAAAAGCAAGACTTTTTGGGCATAAAGCAAGTGGCGGAAAAATAGAGCTTCTTATAAATAGAGCCGTAAATGCAAATGAAGTCAATGTTTATATACGAGGAAAAGTAAAAGAAGGAACTCCCATTTTCTTTGATGCAGATCTTGAAGCACGCGTAAAAGAGCTGCATGAAGACGGCAGTCGTGTCGTTGAATTTTTTGTTGAAAACAAACTGCTGCGTTTTGAAGAGCTGCTTCCAATTATAGAACAGATAGGTCACGTTCCGCTTCCTCCTTATATACAAAGAGAAGACAACAAAGAAGATGAGAATGAATACCAAAGCGTTTTTGCCAAAGAAGAAGGTGCCGTAGCCGCACCCACAGCTTCCCTTCATTTTACAGAGGAACAGCATAAAAGAGTAACGCAAAACTATAAACACGCCTACGTCACTCTGCATGTCGGAAGCGGAACGTTTAAGCCTGTTGAAGCAGAGATTATTACAGACCATCCAATGCATTCTGAGTACTATGACATCTCTAAAGAAGCCAAAGAACTGCTTGATTCTGATGCTAAAATTTTAAGTGTAGGGACAACTTCTACAAGAACCGTAGAGTTTTATGTAAGACACAAAGAGCAAACGCATGGTGAGGCAAATCTTTTTTTACACCCAAACAACAAACCGCTTCGGGTCAATCACCTGCTGACAAATTTTCATCTTCCAAAGTCTACGTTACTGATGCTCGTTGCCTCATTTGTAGGACTCGAAAAAGCGCAGGAACTTTATAAAAGTGCCATTGAAAATGAGTATAGATTTTATTCTTACGGCGATGCGATGTTGATTTTATAAGAGGTTTACTCTTGCGTTTACTACTTTTATTTCTCCGCTAAGTTCCGCTTCAAAAGTTCTTTGCGGATGCTTCTTTAAAAGCTCTTCATAGCTTGGGTTTGTTTTGCAAAACTCTGTAAAATCATCACTTGCTGCGTTTGCAATATCTAGAGTGCCAAACTGTTTTACAAAGGCATCAACATCATATATAGCTTTAGCCTGTCCATTTCTAAGCAGTTCTTGTGTTGCACTGCTCTCGCCTAGTCTCTGAGGCAGAACATAAATCTCTTTACCCATCGCCAAAGCAAATTCAACGCTTCGCATACTCCCGCTTCCAAGTTCAGCTTCACTTACAATCAGCACATCGCCAAGAGCTACAACCAACTCATTGCGTGCAACAAAACTCCAAGGTGCAGCTTGAAAATCCGGAGCAAACTGACTGAGTAAAAGTCCATGTTTTTCTATTTCGCTTAATAAATTTGTATTTACTTTTGGATATTTGAGATTTATTCCGCACGGCAAAACAGAAATAGTGTTCGTGTTCCCTGCTCCGCTGTGTGCCATGGCATCAATACCCATAGCTCCGCCACTGACAATGCAAACTCCAGCTCGAGAGAGTTTAGAAGAGAGTTCTTGTGTCAATTGGCGAGAATACTTTGTGGGTTTTCTAGTTCCGACAATAGAGATTTTTTTTCGTTCTAAAAGTTTTTCGTTGCCACTATAATATATCTCTTTTGGATAATTCTTCATAGAACTAAGCTCGGGTATATTACGGATGATTTTTTGCATTTATGTCAATACATTTTATTGATGTAAACCAATTCAACATCTTCAAAAAGTTTTTTTGATTCGGCCAATGCAAGGATTGTATTGGCATGCGGATGTCCAATAGCAATAGCGCTTCCATGTTTTTTTGCAATCTCAATCACTTGTTTTATCTGCTTATTTACAAAAGCTTTGTCCATCTGATGATCTAAAAATACATCTCTTGAAACATAAGGCAGACCAAGACTTTTCATTATCTTTGGTGCTTGTGTTGTAGCGGTTGTTCTACTGTCAATAAAATTAATATCGTTAGCTTGCAAAGCATTCATCAACTTTTGCATCGCAACTTCATTTGAAGTGAACTTGCTGCCTGTGTGGTTATTAATGTAATGTACTTTTGGAAAAAGTGTTTTTATCTCTTTTATTCTTGAAGAAATTTTTTCTTGTGAATCATTTATTCTCAATGTTGAGGGTTCTTCAGCACTAAAACTTTGTGCCTCCATTGGAAGGTGAACCATATATAAACTCTCTTGAGCAGCGAGCTTTGCCGAATTTGGACGAGCAGCACTTGGTGGTAAAAACGCCATAGTGATCGGCATAGAAAGAGCTTTAATGGCTCTCACCTGAGAACGAGTGCCCACATCATCAATAATGATTGCAACTCTTGGTTTGGCAGATGTTTGTTTAATCTCTCTAATCTCTATGGCCGAGATGACATCAAGATTTTCATCATCAATCTCATGAGAAGCTGAAGTATAATTAAGCCCTTTTTTAACACTTTCTTCTTTTTTTACAGGTATTTCTTCCTTACTCTGTAACAGAGCAGTTGTATTATCCTGCTTCTCTTCTTTTTTTAAAACATCTTTGAGTTTTTCGTTAATGCTCTTTTCATCTTCTTTCTTGCTGGCCTCTTGCATTTTTTTCAAATATGCCACTTTTTTTGCGTTCTCTGTCTTCTCTTTTTTCGCAAAATCTTCCTTGGCATTTTCATATCCAAAATAATATCCTGCTACAAGTGAACTCAGTATTAACGCAATCACAGCCAAAGTCCATGCAGTTATAGTTAGCAGTTTGGATTCTGTGTGCGCCTTGCTTTTTCTTCTTTTTGCCATCTCTTAGAGGTACCCTAAATTTTTAAATAACTATACCCTACTAATGCAAAAACTGAACTTTTTCTTTGCATTTTGTCATCTTTTTATACACTTTACTCTCCCAGAAATACAATTTTATTTGCTTATTTTAAGCTTAATTCTATATAATTCCATGTTCCTTTCTCTTTGTATCTTTTTAAATTAAGAGATATATTTAAATCCGAAAGGGAAACAAGTGCCATTTGTGGCAAATACCAAAAGGAGATCATACTATATGAGACACTACGAAAACCTTGTAATCGTAAAACCTACGTTAACAGCAGAAGAAATTCAAAGCAACATTAATGCTATCGAAGAAGTAATCACTTCAAACGGTGGTGAAATCGCAACTACAGACGCAATGGGAATGAGAAAATTAGCATACCCAATCAACAAAAACGAGCGTGGATATTTCCATGTTATTTATTACACAATTGCTCCAGCAGCAATTTCTGAAATCGAAAGACGTTTCCGTATCAACGAAGAATTACTTCGTTTTGTTACTATCAAATACGATACAAAACGTGAAGTAGCTGCATGGAACAAATTAGTTGAAAAAGCTAAAAAAGGCACTACACCTGCTAAAGCAGAAGTAGAAGCTGAAACAGTTGTTGAAGAAGCAGCTGCAGAAGCAGTAGCAGAGTAATTGCAAAAAAACGCTGAACACTTAAGGATAACCTATGTTTAACAAAGTCATATTAGTTGGAAACTTAACGCGCGACATCGAACTCAGATATTCTCAAGGCGGAATGGGCATAGCAAGTACTGCTATCGCTACAAGCCGTAAATTCACTAGTAATGGTGAAAAAAAAGAGGAAATCTGTTTCGTTGATATTACATTTTTTGCAAGAAGTGCAGAAGTTGCCAATCAATACCTTCGTAAAGGAAGTAAAATTCTTGTCGAGGGAAGACTTAGTTTTGACCAATGGGTTGACCAAAATGGACAAAAGCGTTCAAAGCACTCAGTTGTAGTTGAAACAATGCAGATGCTAGATTCTAAGGGTGACAACCAAGGCTCAGGCCAAGGTGGCTACAATAACAGTATGCCTGCACCTTCTCAGGATTATAGCCAAGATTCTTATGCTCCTCAACAGGGAAAAGCGCAAAGTTATCAACAACCACAGCCAAGTTACAACAACAAAGCTAGAGAACAGAGTCGTCAAATGCCAAGTAGTAATGATATTCCTACTATCGACATTGATGAAGATGAAATTCCATTTTAGAAATAGATAACAAAAGGAAATAACATGTCAGAAAAAAGAAAATACAAAAAAAGATTTTGTAAGTACTGTGAATCAAAAGTAGAATTCATGGATTATAAAGATGTAGGAGCTTTACGTTTCTCTCTTTCAGAAAGATATAAAATTATGCCACGTCGTTTAACAGGTAACTGTAAACGTCACCAAGACATGATTACAATCGTTATTAAAAGAGCTCGTGCTGCGGCATTAGTTCCTTACACA
>VMSZ01000048.1 GCA_013791885.1 Sulfurimonas sp.
AGCTAAAATTATTCATTCTTATCCTTTTAAAAGTGGTAACGTATTGAGTAAATTCTCACAATATTCCCATTGTTCAAGCGTTTGTTTAAACTCATTTGGAATTGCGTTTACGCCCATATAAGCCCCTAAAACCATTCCAATAGCAATAGAGCGGGAAGCATTGTCTCCGCCTACCATTGCGTTTGCTTTAAGCGCTTCAATAAGACCATTCTCTTTATCTGCATATTTGAGTATGAAGTAGACTGCTCCTGGAAGTGTCCCCTCTGTCGGGCTTGCTTTTCCAACTTTTATTGGCTCACTTCGTCCGATATCCCAAAGTCTTGCCATACTTGTAATAGCTAAATCATCACTAAAAAGTTCTTTATGCAGAGCAGAATTTTCATCGGCTTCTTCCTGATATTTTGCAATAGCCTGTGAAACTTTATCTGAAAAAAATCCGCCCATTTGTCGTGCGACCATTTCAATGGCGTTTGCCGGTGTTTCTCCATTTAAAACTCTGTGTGTCACACGGGCAAAAAATTCCCCACCGCCAAGAGCCTCTGCATTTTTATGTGTAAACATAGTTTTTCTTGCAACATCAACCAACTCTTCTTCCGTTTCGTAATAGCCATGCGCCGCAACATGACGGATAGCCATAGCGTTTGATATCCCGCCAAGACGCTCAACAGGGTACCCTTGACGTACTTGCGCATAGGTCTCTTTCGTCATGGTACAAATCCAGGAACCCCAGCCATTTTCTAAACGCTTCATCCAGTGGGGAATCATATTTGCCACATTAAAAGGTCGTGGAGTATCTGAAATGGCTGCAAGATATTCAAGCACTAAAATGTTGTAATCGCCGTAATCTGTAGTTCCGCCGGCACTCTTTCCCGGATGGTAGTTTCGCTGTCCCCATCCTATGCCGTGCGTCTCTCCGCCCATCATTTCACCCGGTGACATAAATTTTTCTATCGGTTTTCGCCCATAAGCTTCATAAATCTTTTGTGCATCATACTCATAATGTGAGCCTAAACAAAGAGCATCACCGACAATAGCGCCAAAAAACGCACCTTTTATCGCTTCTTTTTTTGTAGGAATGTTCATAATATTTGCCTAATTTTTTGCTTGATTTTAACGAAGTAAGTTTTATTTGAGCTATGGTTTTTGAAGAGGAAAATTCTCTAATCTGCAATTAAACTTTTGCAAAGTTTAATTGCAGATTATATGAAATTATTTGTTATGAAATGCGAGTTCTTTTTCTAAATACAAACCAGTGTATGAGCCAGTTTGCAGATGCGTTTGTGCCATAGATTCAGGAGTTCCTTCATCAATAATGAGCCCGCCGCCTGAGCCGCCTTCGGGTCCCATATCTATGATGTAGTCCGCGTTTTTAATCATGTCAAGATTATGCTCAATTACTAAAACGCTGTTTCCAAGTTCCACAAAATTATGCAGTACATTTGTCAGTCTATCAACATCTGCAAAATGCAGACCTGTTGTCGGCTCGTCTAGAATGTAAAGTGTCTGACCTGTATCTTTACGGCTTAGCTCTTTAGAAAGTTTAATTCTCTGCGCTTCCCCGCCTGAAAGCGTCACTGCGTTTTGTCCAAGGGTGATGTACCCAAGTCCAACATCCACTAAAGTTTGCATTTTTGCTTCTATTTTCGGAATAGCTTTAAAAAATTCGTAGGCCTCATCAACACTCATATTCAAAACATCAGAGATAGTTTTACCCTTGTAAAAAACTTCCAAAGTTTGTTTGTTATATCTATGGCCTGAACATGAGTCACATTTGACCATAATGTCCGGCAAGAAGTGCATCTCAATTTTAATCTCACCCTCGCCCTGACACTTCTCACAACGTCCGCCCTTGACGTTAAAACTAAAACGTGAAGAAGTGTAACCGCGGATTTGCGACTCTTTTGTTAGTGCAAAAAGATTTCTTATCTCATCCATAACACCCGTGTATGTTGCAGGGTTTGAACGCGGCGTCCGTCCAATCGGGCTTTGGTCGAGATAGATTACTTTGTCAACATGTTCGAGTCCGTTAATCTCAACACCTGCAACTTTATTTACTTTTCTTGCATGGTTGAGAAGCTCACGTGCAGTCGGTAAAAGTGTTTGAAGAATAAGTGAGCTTTTTCCGCTTCCGCTTACTCCCGTAATACATACAAAATTATTCAGAGGAATTTTTGCACTCAAATTTTGAATGTTATTGAGGGTTACATTTTTTATCTCAATATATTTTTCTTGAGGACGTCTGTAAAAATACTCTATCTTTTTTCTGCCAAACATATAGTCAGCCGTAAGCGTTTTTGCTTTTTTAAGCTCTGCAAGTGTTCCGCTGAAGACAACTTCTCCACCGAATTTTCCAGCTCCATTTCCAATGTCAACAATAAAGTCTGCGTTTTCTATAGTCTCTTTGTCATGTTCAACAACAATGACGCTGTTACCTTTTTCCTGCAGACTTCTAAGTGTTTTAATAAGCTTCTGCGTGTCTCGCTCATGAAGCCCGATACTTGGCTCATCAAGCACATACATAACACCTGTAAGCCCGCTGCCAATCTGTGAAGCAATGCGTATTCTCTGCGCTTCCCCGCCGCTTATGGTTCTTGCATCGCGTCCAAGAGTAATGTAACTCAAGCCGACATCAAACAAAAAGTAGAGTCTCTCACGAATTTCATTTAAAATAGGCGCAGATATTTGGACTGCTTTTGCATCAAACGCAGCGAAGTTTTCTTCATTTGCAAACCATTCGTAACTCTTACCGATTGGCATATCTAAAATATCCGCTATCCCTTTTTGTCCTACTCTTACAGCGAGAGACTCGCGTTTGAGTCTATGAGAGTTACAGATGTTACAAACTTTTTCGCTCATGTAGTCTGCGAGTTCTTTTTCATCTTTGAACATATCGTAAGCAATACGCACAATCCCTGGCCACATTCTCTTAACCGTATGATTTTTCCACATAAAAGGAACTTCTTCTATTCCTCCATGTAAAATTGCTTTTTTCTGATGCTCTTCAAGGTCTGAATATGGTATGTTTGTCGGTATGTCATTTGCCGCACAAAAGCCTTTTAGAAAGGTGAAGTAGTAGCCTTTGTTAAAACCGTAGACTATTTTTACGGCACCTTTTTCAACGCTCAAATCCTGGTCGATTATTTTGTCATGGTCAAGTGCGTAACGCAGACCTAAACCGTCACATTCAGGGCATGCGCCCTTAGGGGAATTAAAAGAAAATGAAAGCGGTTCTAGCGGATCAAAACTTATTTTACAGTCAAAACATGCATTGTGCTCAGAATAATGCATGTGATTTTTACTAAGCCCCAACTCTTCATGATTTAAAATCTCAATTTCAAGCTCTCCGTAACTCTCTTTCAATGCTTTTTCAACGTCTGCGGCAATTCTCTCTTTGTTATCTGCGTTTACTACAACTCTGTCAATTACAACTTTAATAGTATGCTTTTTCGTTTTACTCAGCTCAATCTCTTCATCTAAACGCACCATAACACCATCAATCATAGCTCTCACATAGCCTTTATGAACCAAAGATTCAAGCATATCCGCATAAGAACCTTTCTTCTCATTAACAAGCGGAGCAAGCAGTACAAGTTTTGCTCCTTCTGGAAGTTTTGCAACCTGAGCGATGATATCCGAAGCACTCATCTGTGAAATAACTTTGTGACACTTATGACAGTGCTGCACACCGACACGGGCGTATAAAAGTCTCAAATAGTCATAAATTTCAGTAATTGTTCCAACTGTTGAACGTGGATTTTTAGAAGTAGTTTTTTGATCTATAGCAATAGCAGGTGTAAGACCCTCTATTTTATCAACATCAGGTTTCCCGACTCTGTCCAAAAATTGTCTGGCATACGAAGAAAGTGACTCCATATAGCGTCTTTGTCCCTCAGCATAGAGCGTGTCAAATGCCAATGTCGACTTCCCGCTTCCGCTTAAACCAGTCATGACAACAAGTTTATTTTTTGGAATAGTTAAATTAATATTTTTTAAATTATTTTCTCTCGCACCCGTAATTATTATTACATCTTTATTTTTCATTTATACCTCTATAAAAATACTCTTTGCATCAAATATATGACTATTATAATATAAAAAAAGACCAATAATCTTCTTTGTAACACTACATTAACTCTATCTTTTAATAAAATCCCAATATAAACTCCAAGTAAAGAGGCTATAGCGACCGGAAGACCCTTTTCATAGTCTATATGCCCTGCAGTTGCATGAGAAATAAATCCGGCAACAGAAGAAAATACAACAAAAAAGAGACCGGCTGAAATTGCTGTTTTTAGTGGAACATAAAAATAACCGACTAAAATAGGCACAAGAATAATACTCCCACCAACACCTATGGCAATACTTGCTGCACCTAAAAAGAAACCTAAAAGAAAAAGCATAACCTTATTTACTTCTCGCTGCGTTTGATGTTCTTTCGTCTTAAAAAAAAGTCTCACTAAGGCAAACATTGCAAAACCCAGAAATACAATTTCCAAAGTTTTATCATCAAAACTTGAAGTTATAGTGCCGCTGAATAAAGCACCTAAAAATCCACCCACTCCAATTATAGCAACCATGCTAATATCAAGCGTTCCATTTTTGTTGTTAAGATAGCTTCCATATAAAGAACTAAATACCATTTGTAAAACGGATGTACCCATAGCAATTTTCGTTTCAAAACCAAGAAAAAGCAGAATAGGCACTAAAATTGTGCCGCCGCCAACTCCAAAAAAGCCAGATAAAAATCCAACAAAAATACCAACAAAAATTAATTCGAACATAGACAACCTAAATATTTTTTGAAATTCTACATTAATGCGCCTTTGGTATAGTTGTATAATGCCTATTACAAGGATTTTAATTATACTTTGAGATTTCATAAAGTATAATCTTTTCAAATTAAAGGCATAAAATGTTAAAAACAATTCTTCAGGCGTGTGAAAATTTTTGTCTACATCAGATTCGCCTTCCCTATCACATATGTGATGTTCAAACGAAAAAGAGAACGCTTATTGCTTATATCGATATAAACAGAGTTGACGGTATAAACTATAGAGTCTATGTCGCTGCGGAACCAAGTTTTGTTCAGAGAGTTTCAAAGCTTTTTTTAGAAGAAGATGAGAGTGATGAGGAGACTTTAATAGATATGATTTTAGAAACAAGTAATCTTATTGTTGGAAGTGCTAAAGTAATTGCTCAAGAAAGCGGGCAAAGTGCTTATGATATAAATACACCTCACTTTTTAAAAGTAGATATTTTTGATTTAGAATACGATGAGGCCGGTAGCCTTAAGATAAACGACGATAAAATCATTATAGCTATCAAGGAATTAAATGGCTAAGAATAAATATAAGCATAAATATGGGCATGAAGACCCACTGTTTGATGCACAAAAAGAACTTTCCTGGATGAACTACTCCGGTCTTTTGGATATGGAAGTTGAATTTATCGCTGACCTTGGTGAAACTGAGCTTAGTGTTGCCGAAATTCTAAAATTAGAAAAAGGCTCCATAATAGACTTAAAGAAACCAGCCGGCGAAAGTGTGGAGTCTTATGTTAATGGACGCATACTAGGCAAAGGTGAAGTTATGGTTTATGAGAAAAACTTAGCTATCCGTCTTAATGAAGTTTTAGATTCCAGCGGTGTTTTATACCACCTTTCAAAAGAGAGACTATGATTAAAATAATTCTTATTTTTTTATTGCCTATTTCAATATATGCATCAAAAATACTCAGTTACAATATTTATGACAGAACAGACAGAGCTGATGTTATGATTACCTTTGACACACCTTACGATGGCGTCATCAAACAGAGCCTTAGCAACTCAAATATAATCATCAAGCTTTATGGCGCAACGGTAGAGTCCCCTAAAGTTAAGAAACTGGCATCTCAATACCTCTACACAATTAGTATCACACAAATGTCGGATTACGTTCAAATAGTCGCTTCTATTGCTTCTTCTGTAAAGCTGATTGCTTCAAAAACTTCTGATGCCTATGGCCTGAGACTTCGCTTTACAACAAGCTTACAAGATACGCAAACAAATGCTCCGAATATAGATGTTGAAGAGAACCCTTTGTCGCAATTGCCTACAAAAAAAGATGATGCACTCAGCGACAACTACTATATAGTCATTATTATTTTAGTAATCGGAATTCTAATTTTATTTTTTATTAAACAAAGAATGACCAATACAACGAAGCAAAAACCACAAAGTTCATGGCTTTTTAATGCAAATAATCATGATGAAGAAGTGTCGACTATTCAGCCAATAACTACTCCAAAAAATGATGTAAATCCTAACAATAGTAACATGAGCAAGGATGTCTCTATTAGATTTCAAAAATCTATTGACTCTAATAATAGTGTAGTTATGCTAGATTTTGCTGATCAAAGCTACTTGGTTTTAATGGGAAAAGGCAATATTTTATTAGATAAATTTACAGATAATAAGCCTGTAAATCAAGATGATTTTGAAAGTATACTTAAAAATAGACACCAAGAGCTAGATGATTTTCTTAGAGTACAAAAGCATGAACCAAAAGAGCCGCTGCAGGCTTACAAAGAGAGAGCAGCTTCAATTATCTATAGTAACGAGTCATAAGAAAGCCTTAACAGCTTTCTTAGACACTTGCTTGGAATCTCTCTCTTAACGATTTTTCAATCATAGTTATATCTTCCATCTTTAACTCATACGATGTATCCATCATTTTACTGATGTGGTAGACCTCGGTAACGGTAATTCCAAATGGGTCTTTTTTCTCTTTAACTACTTCATTCTCATCATTAAAAGAATACAGGTAAAGAATTTTTCGCGTTTTTTGAATATAGTATGTTAAGACTATCTCATCACTGTGTTTTTTCTCTAGAGCAACAACAACCATTTGCTCGCCGTTGCATTCATTTTCATTCAGCTTAAGCAAATGTTTAACATCTTGTATATTCATATAACCTATATAAAATTTATTATACAAATCATGGTATCTCTGAATTTTATAATTCATTAAAAAATTCATATCAATAACATACTTTTTATTTGCTCGTATGGTCTTTGTTATCCAAGACATAGTGTTGTAGTATCTAAAAGGATGAAGTTTTAAAGAACTTGCTTCTACAAGTTTTGCTGATTTTATTCTCTCTTTTGGACGAATTTGTCGTTCATCTGTATCTGTAATATATTCCAATACGCTTTGAGCAGAGAACTCTTTAGTAATCCATACCTTACAGTAAGATGGAAGCTGTTTGGTGCCGGTAGCACCATCATTTAATATAATAAGCGATTTAATTTCATATTGAGGAAAGATTATTTCAAGCAGAGCTTTTTTCTTGCGTAATCTTTTTCGTAGTTTTAAAACAGATTTTACAAGTGTCATCTCTACAAAATAAAGCTCTTTATTCTTTGTAATTATTATTGCATCAAATTCACTGATTTCTCTGCTTTTAGTTCTATAAACAATTTGCTGTTTTTCACTAATCGAGAGAGTATTTGCATGTGCTTTTTGCTTATTTTGATGAAAACCTTTAAGAATAAACTTCTCGATATCTTCATTTTTAACGGCATATCTTAAAAGTTTTTCATAAGCATAATTTTCAAAAACTTCACCTTCAAATGATCGAAAGGAACTTAAATAAGCAGGATCTTCTTTGTCAATATTTTTACGGATAAGAGAGAGAAGATGTTTTGTATTATATTTATAGTGATAGAGGTTGTCTGAAATATCGCTTTCATCTAAAGACTGAATAGATTTGCTCATATCCAGCATTATGAAACCATCTCATTATTTTGAAAGAAATCGTCTAGTATTCTTCTGAATTCGGTTGGATCAGATATTTTATTAACATCATTACGAAGAAGTGAAGCACCTCTGTATCCTTTAGAATATGTATGCGTATGCTTTCTAAACATCGGAACTCCGTGAGCACCGTAAAATTCAATCATTTTGTCAAAATGCTCCATGATTATTTCATGCTTCAGACTTTGTTCGACAAATTCATTCCCGGTTCTTAATTGACTAAAAATCCAGGGTGCTCCAACGGCGCCTCTGCCTATCATCACTCCATCTGCTCCAGTGTGTTCCAGAACCCATTTCGCTTTATCATAAGAGTCTATATCGCCGTTTGCAATAACAGGTATGGAGATAGCATTTTTAATCTCTGCAATAGCATCATAATCTACAGCAGCTTTAAATTTTCCTGCACGAGTTCTTCCATGAACAGCTAAGAAATCAGCACCGCTGTCCTCAACCATCTTTGCAATATCGATATGATTTTTTTTCTCAAAACCAAGTCTTATTTTTACACTTGTCAGTTGCTTATTAGAAGTATTTTTGATTGTTTTGATTATTTCTCCCATAAGAGGAAGATTTAAAAGAAGAGAGCTTCCGCTTCCGTGCCCTACAACCTTAGGAACAGGACAACCACAATTAAGATCTATAATATCTATACCCGACTGCTCATTCAAAATCTCAACAGCACGTTTTACTACATCCACTTCTGCACCGGCAATTTGTACGGAGTAAGGATCTTCAATAGGGGATTTTTCTATCATATGAAAAGTTTTTTCGGAGCCATGCGCAAGAGCATTTGAGCTAAGCATTTCACTTACTGTCAAATCAGCTCCAAATTTTTTAAC
>VMSZ01000039.1 GCA_013791885.1 Sulfurimonas sp.
AAAAGATGCTATAATAGACGAACAAGAGGGTTCAGACCACATAGTCAATGTTAAAAAGAAGATACCTGTCGTCATCAGATACATGACGGTGAGTGTTGATGGTGACAATCGTATCTTTTTTTATGATGACATTTATGGGTACGATGAACTTCAACGAGACTCTATAAAAGAGAACAGCTGGATGCTGTAAAAAGTGTTAAAAAGGGGAATTTATTTTGCATGGACAGACAAAAATAATTACAAGAAGAGAGTTTTTAAAAACTTCTTCAGCCTTATGCCTCGGAGCTATTTTAATGCCCGATACCCTTTTTTCACAGGCTCTTATTCCTAATCCTTCTGCTGTAAACGACACTAAATCTCTCCAGTTTTTTAACATTAACACCAAAAAATATCTTGATGTGACTTACTTTCAAAACGGCGCCTATATTGAGAAAGCACTTTGCGACATTAACGCTATTATGGCGGACAGAAGGTCGGGGAAAAGTACCGATATGGACATAGCCTTGATTGATACGCTTCATACAATCCGCTCTCTTTCAGGGTCTAAAGAGCCCATAGATATTATATGCGGATACCGCTCACCCAAAACAAATTCAAAGCTCAGCCGTTTAAAAAAAGGTGTTGCCAAACACAGCTACCATACACTCGGTCAAGCAGCAGATATTAGGATAGACGGAGTCTCTTTGTCCCATGCCCGTGAAATTGCGAACTCTTTAAACGCAGGCGGCGTAGGGTATTACCCGCGTTCAGGATTTCTCCATGTAGATGTAGGTCCTGTACGGACATGGAGAGGATAAGCTACGGTTAGTTAGAAATTTTTATTTTTTCGTTAAGTAAAAGTTATTGTTTTCTATAATAGTTTTTTCCTTTTGTACAAGATTCTTAAATTTTAGTTACTTTTTAAGAATAAAGCAAAAATGTTCATTTAAATTTTTTTTATAATTTTTTTCAATATAAAAAATAAAATAAGAATAGACCCTAATATTCCAACTAAAACTTCTGTTCTTGTTAAAAACTCTATTTTAACATTATGCTCATTTGAAAACTCAGCTTTAGCAAACTCTATAATATCTTTAGAAACAGAGACAATTGTTAATAAAGTAAGTGCAGTTAAAACATATTGAACTATTCTATTCGCAGAAGTTTTCTCATTCGCTTCTACGGCGTTGTATACGTCATGAAATTTTTTTTCAGATTCTAAAAATGTTTCTTGTTGCATTTTAAACTTTTCTATTTCACGCTGAGATGTAACAAAATTATTAACATTTTCACTGAAAGAGAGCTCAGCTAGTTTATTTTTTTGTAAAAAATAACCATTGACTTTGTACATTTCAAATAAATCAGTTGATTTTATTTTAGAAATAGAATTTAAGTTAATTTCATACATTAAATCAGTATATGTATATCCTGCAGTGTTGTAAACAACAATTTCATTCATTGTGTATGTATCAATATCTAAGAGATTTGAAAAATCATTTTGCAATGATTCTGTCTTCTCGGAATACCATAAAACAAAAGCCCAAAACAGACTGCCTTTAAAGCTCTTATGATTTGATTCAACATTGCATTCAATGTATCGAGTATCGTTGGAACTGTATTTTTTTTGAATAACAAGATAAGAATCTTCATTGGTGAGAAGTCTATGCACTCTAAGTAAATATGAATCTTGCATTTTTGAGAGATTTTTATTTTTATTATTTTCATTTTTTGCAAAAATATGAGGTATAAATTTATTTAAACCAAGGTCTTCTTCAGTGAGAGTTCCAAACTTATATGTATTAGAGAGCTGTAATATCCCCAGTTCTGACAAAATTTCATTTAATTTAAAGACTATTTTAAAAAGTTTTTCAGTATTGAGATTGGAGAACTGATCTATATCTTCATCAAATTTATCTACATTGTCATCGCGTAATTTAAAAAAGACTTCTGTAGATGTTATGCCATTTTTATGGATTTTTACAATAAAACTTTCTATTGCATATTTATTCTTGAAGTTATCATCAATATTAAAATCATACCAATCGTCATTATTATTTTTTTGAATTGTGAACTTTAAATAGTCTATCCCATTATTGAATCTATTGAACCAATATGTTTGCATTTCTAGTTCAATATTTTCAAATTTCTTTAAATTACTTTGGATGATGTGTTCATCAATATATTCTATTTTTCCACAAGTGAAGAAGACCCTATTCTCTACTATATACATTATAAACCTTTTGTTTGTTTTGTCATTCTTAGTGCGCTGCATCCATCAGGATAATAGTTTTCCAACTCTTTCCAAATAGAATATCCCATATTTTTATATCTTCTGTGCAAAGCTTTATTGTCTTTTCTTATCTCTAATATAATAGTATTTAAGTGCAAGTTCTTAGATGTAGTTTCAATTATATTAAATAGCGTTTTTGCAGCATCAGTACTTTGATACTCTTTTAAAACAGCCAAAGAATTAAACCATATAGCTTTTCTATTGATAATTATACCCAGTGAATATCCTACAGGCATATTTTTTTCATTACAGTAAACGTATAGATAGGTGGATTTTTTACTTAATAGTTTATTAATTTCTTTTAAACTAAGTCCACAGTAAATAGAGTCATCAAACATTGCTTTTTCTATTGCATAAATTGCTTCAGCATCATTTTTAGTAGCTAATCTAATCATTTATTTCAACCTTATTTTTGGTAAATGGTATACTTTGGAACAAGTTTAAACGGACGGTAGGACATTTTCACTTTACGAAGATTTTCAAATCCCATGTCATCGCCGACATTGATGTAGGTAACCCCATAATGCTCTTTGAGCATTTTAGAAAATTCTCGGAAAATATACTGAGCGCATCCAAGTACCTCAAAGTCAGTTTTTTCTATGATAACAGTGGCAGTTGTCTCGTTAATTCTCTCACCTGCCGTAAAGCCTTTAAGCTCACCGTTAATGTAAATAACAAGCCCGATAAGACCGAGTGCATCAAAATGTTTGAGCATTTGCTTGATTGCAGAGCGCTCTTGGTGAATTCCCTCTAAAAAAACTTCCGCTTCTTCTTTTGGCATATATCGCACTCTGTCAGAAACCCATTTGTTAAAAAGTCCCATAATCTCATCTTTATGTTTTGCGCTCTCAAGCGGCTCAATAGTATGGTCCGAGTAAGATTTTGTAAATTTGTTTATCTCCGTGCGTTTAGTATGGTAGCTGTTTCCGCGCAACTCAATCAAGCTCTCTACCGAATAAATGTAATCAACAAGTTTTTTCTCAACGATGTAATGCTCAAGCATCTCAAACATACTTTCCGCTTCGTCAGCCGACTGCACAAACTCGTTTATCATATCTCCATGCACATAATCAATACGCGCATAGTAAGGAGAAGAGTTGTTTGCGTTCATAATTTCAAAACATCTTATGATTGCATCGGTTACATATTTTTTCTTTCCCAAAGGAGGCAACAGCATTGTGAGCTCTCCGCCAGTCATAACAAAAAGACAAAAACATTTATTTATAATGGCATAAAATCCGCTGCTATTGGCAAGCCAGATGTAATTTGCGGCAAAAGTGTAATCACTGAGGTCAGTGTTGAGTTTTGTAAGGTGCTTCTCCATAATAGGTTTTGAGTCAAGTGTAAAAGGCTTGAGTATCTGTTTTTTTACGGTGAGATTAGCCATTTGAATCCTTTAGTTGCGTGAATATAAATGAAATAATACATCCTTTTGTAAATTTTACAGCAGGAATTTTTAAAGAACTTTTAGTTTCGTTATTGATGCAAATGAGCTATGAAAATGTTACTGTTAAGATGTTGTTTTTTGGAAAAAATAAATGTTGCACCTTGATAAAAGAAGGTGCAACAATAAGGGGGAGGGAGTAGTTTAGAGGAAGTCTTAGAATACCATATCTAAATGTGGAGAATCCGCAGGAATATTAATACCAGCATCTTCATATACTGCCATATGGTGTGCAAATGCACTTGAAGCTAAAGCTGCTGCTAGTAACGCTATTGTAAGTAATTTTTTCATTTTGTTTCCTTGTTTTGAAGTGTGGTATTGTAACGGTAGAATGTTAGCCCAGTGTAAGTTGTCATGAAGCTGTGCAAATAGAAACATTTTAATTTTTGTAATGCGTTTAGGTGCTAAAATAGCGTTAGAAGTTACGAGCTTAGTATTTCTTATGAGTGTAGAGGAAGGATGATGTTTATTGTGAGATTAGTTCTACCGCTGGGTTTAATGGGTTCATTAGTCTTGAACGCGGCAGAGTTGGAGAGTTTACTTGGCAGTGAAAAACAAGATGTGCAGAAATATAAACAAACGCTGCTTGAGACAACATATGAAAAGCAGAAATACAGTTGGATAAATCCTCTGGGTGTGGCTCTGGAATATAACACAAATGAGTCTGCACAGTCAAACGCAGTCGGTGAGAGCAAGAGTGCCTATGTAAATTTCAATCAGGATGTTTTTCGCTCCGGTGGAATTTACTACAGTATGGACTATGCCCAAAGCCAAAAAAACTATAGTCAGATTTCTTTAGATGAAGAAAACGCAGCCCTGAGCCAAGAGATTTATCAGACACTGCTGAGTATGTCGCGTTATGACAAACAGATAAAACAGAGTGAATTAAAAATCGACAATTATGAAATAGAAATTTTTCTCAAACGCCAACAATATGAAGCCGGAGATGTAGATATCACACTTCTTAATAATGCGCTTATGAACCGCAACCAAGAGTTAAAAAATTTAATGAGCTTGAAAACTTTGCTCAAAAACAGCAGAATAAATTTGGCAAAAATGAGTGACCTCAAAGAAGAAGAAATACCCCTACCGCGTTTCACTCTTGTAGATGAGGCTGCGTTTTTAGAGTACAACTACAACATTGACAAGCAGGCAAAACAGGCCTTAGTTTTAAATGATCAGTATAAAATTACCCATTCAAATTATTTGCCTAAAGTCAGTCTAAATGCTCAGTACGGAATTACAGAATACGACAATAATGACTTGAGAGTGAATTATGACGGCGATTACTACAGTGCGGGTTTAAAAGTGAGTATGCCGCTTGATTTTAATCGTGGGGCAACGGTGGAAGAAGCAAAGATTACTTACCTTAAAAGCCAGGCAGAAATGCTGGAGCAAAAAAGAGAACAAAATGCGTATTACAAACAAATTCTTAGTAATATTGAGAGTTTTGAGGAATACATAAAACTGACGCAAAAGAATCTTGTACTGTATAAAGAACTGCTTGATGTGACAAGCAAGGCAGTAAACGCAGGCTACAAAGCAGGGTATGATTTAAAAACGCTGCAAAACACAAACGCAATAGACGAGTATGAGATAAGCATTAATGAAATAAACATTCAACTGGAGTTGGTAAAACTTCACTTTATAGTAAGAGAGGGCGGTTATGAGAAGTAATGAAACGCAAGGCGATGAGATTAAAAAAACATTGGATATAGAGAGTTCTAAAAAAAGTAAAAAAACTTGGATTTGGTATGTGTTACTCCTCTTTTTACTTTTAGCCGGAGCTGTCTATTATGTAATGTTTCAAAAGAGCCATGAACCGGTGAAATATATAACAGACACAATTAAAAAAACCGACTTACTCATCAGTGTATCTGCAACGGGAAATATAGAACCGACGAACACCGTCGATGTGGGTATTGAAGTCTCCGGAACTATTTTGAATGTCTATGCAGATTTCAACCAGCATGTTAAAAAAGGCGAAGTACTTATTCGTCTCGATACTACGAAACTTGAATCCAAAGTTGTAAACGCAAGAGCTGCTCTGCTTGTTGCAAAGGCAAATCTTTCAGAACGCAAAGTCGCTTTGGATGATGCAAAAAATGAGCTTGAACGCGGAATAAAAATGTACAACTCAACACACAAAAACTACCCTTCAGACAAAGAAATGGATGCTCTTCGAAATAATCACGCCAAAGCTATTGCAAGCTATAAAGCTTCAGAGGCCGGGGTAACACAGGCAGATGCCCAACTCAAATCTAATGAGGACGATTTGAAAAAAGCGCTTGTACAATCACCAATAAACGGCGTAGTCCTGGATAGAAAAGTTGAAGCGGGGCAGAGCGTTGTTGCTGCTATGACAATTCCTGTTTTGTTTACTTTAGCAGAAGACTTAACAAAAATGAAAGTTGTTTTGGGTGTTGATGAGGCAGATATCGGTCAAGTCAAAGAGGGTCAAAAAGTAGAATTTTCGGTGGACGCTTACCCTGAAAAAACATTTCACGGAATCATAACGCAGGTGAGGTTTAATTCGGTCATTCTTAACGGTGTCGTGACGTATGAAACAGTGGTTGAGGTAAATAATGAAGAGTTGCTGCTTAGACCCGGGATGACCGCAAGCGCGGAGATCATCACAGATGTGATTCAAGATACTTTTGTTGTCCCAAACGCAGCACTGCGTTTTAGCTTGGAAAATAATGAAAGCGTAAAGGGTGATAAAATCTGGATTTTGCAAAACAGCGTTCCAAAAGCAGTAGCGGTGAAATCTTCTAAAACTAACGGCATTGTTACTTCTGTAAGCGCAGAGGGCTTGCAAGAAAATATGCAGGTCATCATTAATAAAGAAACGAAGAAATAGTATGTCAAACGCAACTCCCTTCATTGAATTAAAAAAAGTCGTAAAAGTATACGGGCAGGGTGAGGCTCAGTCTTACGCACTTAAAGGAGTTGACCTTAACATTGCACAGGGTGAATTTGTTGCCATTATGGGCCCGAGCGGTTCGGGGAAGTCTACCTGCATGAACATCATCGGATGTTTAGACAATCCAAGCAGCGGAGCCTTCTTTTTTGAAGGTATCAATGTTACTGAACTCAGCCGTAAACAACAGGCCTTGCTGCGACGTAATTATCTGGGTTTTATTTTTCAGGGTTTTAATCTTTTAGGAAGAACTTCAGCTCTTGAAAACATAGAACTGCCTCTTGTCTATAAAGGGGTTCCCTCAAAAGAGAGAAAAGCATTAGCTATGGATGCTCTTGAAAAAGTCGGTTTGACAGATGTCGCCAAGCATACTCCGGCTGAACTCTCAGGAGGACAACAGCAGCGTGTTGCGATTGCCAGAGCCATTGTTACAAGTCCTTTAGTTTTGTTGGCAGATGAGCCTACGGGAAATCTCGACAGTGAGAAAAGTAAAGAAATTATGGAACTGCTGCAAAAATTTAACAAAGAGCAGGGTATTACCGTCATAATGGTTACACATGAGGAAGATATGGCAAAATATGCAGACAGAGTTATCCGTTTTAAAGATGGCTTGATTGAAACACAAGCTTCTCAAAGAGAGGATTACTAATGTATTTGAATGCTTTTCTTCTTGCTATTCGGGCAATTAAACGCAATATTATGCGCTCTATTTTGACGGTTCTTGGAATTGTGATTGGAGTCGCTTCGGTCATTGCTATGGTCATGCTCGGCGATGGGACAACGGCTTACGTCACCCAAAATATCTCTAAACTTGGAAGTAATATGCTGATTGTCCTGCCAGGGCAGGACAGACATGGGCCTTCAAGTCAGTCTCTTACTGCACCGCTGTTCAAGATGAGCGATGTAGAAGCGATTAAACGCGAAATTTACGGGATTAGAGCTGTTGCTCCGGTGACTTCTAAAGGAGTAAACGCAGTCTATGGAAATAAAAATTACTCTACTTCCATTAATGGGAGCAATAATGAATATTTTATTGTAAAAGATTGGGGCTTTTCAGATGGAAGAAATTTTTACCAAAATGAGCTGAAGTCCGGAAAAGCGGTTTGTGTTATTGGCGAAACTATACAAAAAGAACTCTTTGGTGATGAAAACAGCTTAGGTCAAAAAATTCGTTTAGAAAAATTTTCTTGTCAGGTCATCGGCGTACTCAATCCTAAAGGTGCTTCTAACTTTGGAACCGACCAGGACAGCATCATAATTGTGCCTCTTAAAATGTTTCAAAGACGCATAAGCGGAACGCAGGACATAACTATGATGCAAGTCTCGGCAAACGATAATGTCTCTACTACTCAAGTTAAAGAAGAGTTGATAAGACTTTTTAAAGAGCGTCGCAATATACGACAGGGAGTAGAAGACGATTTTTATGTGCGGGATATGAAAGATATCATTGCAACAGTAAGCTCAACGACAAATATGCTCACACTTCTGCTCGGGGCAGTCGCGGCCATAAGCCTTCTTGTGGGTGGAATCGGTATTATGAACATCATGTTGGTTTCAGTCACGGAGAGAACGCGTGAGATAGGCATACGTTTGGCTATCGGTGCTTTAGAGAGAGAAGTTTTATTGCAGTTTTTGATTGAAGCCATCGTACTTTCGTCTATGGGCGGAATCATAGGTATTGCCCTAGGCATAGGTATAGCTGCGGTTGCTACCGTGATGTTTGAAATCCCTTTTATTTTTAACCAAAACATTATCTTCATTGCGTTTTTATTTTCCACGCTTGTGGGCATTGTTTTTGGCTATTTTCCGGCGAAAAAAGCGGCGAAACTTGACCCGATTGAAGCCTTGAGACATGAATAAACTCAGCCAGGCAAAATAGATTGGTTTTTTTAAAGAAAGAGCCTATAATTGCGCTATGAAAATATGGATTTCCGATACACAAACCCCGACCCATCGCCTTGTGCGACTTAACTGTGAAGAGCACAGTGATTATGTCTACCTTGGCGATTTGGATGATGATGCAGTGCGTAATTTTTTTGTAGAAATAAAAGATGACATGGATGTCGAGAAAAACCTGAAACTTTTAAAGTATTACGGTTATCTGCATCTTTTCGTCATAGCAAAAAAGTAACTTTTTGCTAGAGAACAGTCGAAGCATTTATTTTTATAAACTTTAAAAACTCTTTTGCACAAAGCGGTTTGCTGAAATAATAACCTTGGACTTCATTACAGCCGTGTAAACGTAAAAATGAGAGCTGTTCAGAAGTCTCAACTCCTTCTGCGATTGTGCGCAAGCCTAGGTTGTTTGCCATGTCAATGATGGCGCTTACTATGGCACGGTCTTCCGAATCATCAGTAATATTACGAATAAAAGATTGATCAATTTTGAGTTTATAAACTTTAAACTGCTTGAGATAACTCAGCGATGAATATCCTGTTCCAAAGTCATCAATTGACATGCGAATACCTTGCCCATGAAGAGTATTCATAACATCAATGGCAACTTTTGGGTCAGACATAGTAACGGCTTCAGTGAGTTCTAACTCCAAGTACTGCGATGGTAATTTAGTTTCATTGAGAATATTTGTAATGAGCTGCGTCAGGTTTGTCTGTCTGAACTGTACGGCAGAGATGTTGACCGCTATAATCATAGGGCCAAAGCCCTCATCGAGCCATTGCTTCATTTGAAACGCTGCGCTGCGAAGCACCCATTCTCCGATTTCAATAATTTGACCGCTATCCTCAGCTATAGGGATAAACTCAGCCGGAGAAATCATCCCGAGTTCAGGATGATTCCATCGCAGGAGGGCTTCTGCTCCTATTATATGTCCATCTTCTATAGAGATTTGCGGTTGATAATAGAGTTCGAGTTCCTTGCGTTTGAGTGCTTGTCTCATAGCGTTTACCAACTGCAGGTTACGTGCGAGGTGTTGCTGCATCTCTTGTGTAAAGAAATTAAAGCTGTTGCGACTGTCGTTTTTTACTTGATACATGGCGGTATCGGCGTTTTTCAGCAATGTTTCGAAATCTGCGCCATCATTCGGATAGACGGCAATTCCTATGGAAGGAGTGATGGTCAGCTCATGATTTTCTATGATAGAGGGTTTTGAAACAGCTTCAATCAGTTTGGTTGCGATATGCATAGCTGTATTAGCATCCGTGTCCGGAAAGAGTAAAATAAACTCATCTCCTCCGAGTCTTGAGACAGTGTCTTCATCTCTAATTGCCATTTTAATGCGTTTAGCTACGGCTATGAGAAGCTGATCTCCTGCCGTATGCCCCAAGGTGTCATTGATATTTTTGAAATGGTCAAGATCCAAAAACATGACACTCAAAGGTTCATTATTGCGCTGTGCCATATTCAAAAGATAGGTAACGCGGTCGTTGAGCATAATACGATTTGGCAAGCCGGTAAGCTGATCAAAATGGGCGAGATTTTCGATGCGTTCTTCAGCTTTTTTCTTTTGAGTAATGTCTTCTTTAATGGCTACATAATTTGTTATTGTTCCATCTTCTTGCTTTACGGGAGAAATTGTGGCTGATTCGATGTAGGTAGTTCCGTCTTTTTTACGATTGATAAGTTCACCGTTCCAAATTTTACCGCTTGTTAAATGCGTCCACATCTCATTATAAGTTGACGGCAGCGTTTCATCTGATTTTAGAATTTTTGGGTTTTGGCCGATTGCTTCATCAAAGCTGTAACCGGTTACGGTCGTAAACATTTTATTGACATATTCTATGTTGCCGTTAATATCTGTGATGACAATGGAGTTGGGACTTTGTTCAACTGCCAGTGACAGTTTTTGCAAAGAGCTTGAGGATAATTTACGCTCTGTAATATCCTGTATTGTCCCTATCATTCTTAGTAATTTTCCATCTGCGTCAAATTCAAGTTTTCCTAAACCGTGTACCCATCGTTCAGAAGAGTCATTCTGACGTATGATGCGGTATTCCTGGTTAAAAGGTTTCTTTTGAGTAATCACTTCATTTTTGAAATAATGATCCATTCTTGCCCAATCATCAGGATGAATCAGTTTTTGCCAACCTTCGATAGAGCGAGAATATTTATCATCGATGCCAAAGAGTGAATCGAGTACAGCTGAACTCGTCCAGATTCCGGTTTGCATATTAAGAACATAACTTCCCAAGCCGGCAATGACTTGAGACTCATGTAAAGAATCTTCTATTTGTTTACGCTGTGTAATATCTTCGGAAATTCCCAAGAGATAACTAGGCTTTCCATCTGCATCTTTTAAAGTTAATTTTTTGGTATGAAGGATTCTGGTTCCCGTAGGTGTGTCAATCTTCTCCTCAGCAATATCTAATATCCCGCCATTACCTAAGATTTCTTTATCTTTTTGTATAAAAAAATCGGCTTGCTCTTTTGGGAAAAATTCATAATCATTGTGTCCCAAAAGCTTCTCACGGCTAAAACCTGTCAGCTTCTCTCCAGCTCTATTAAAGAGTGCATAACGCAGGTCTGAGGCATGTTTTAAAAAAATCATATGCGGAATGTTCTCTATGATACTATCAAGCAATTGATTCTTATCATGAAGCTGTTTTTGAGATTCATGTAACTCCTGATAAGGTCTTTCAATGGCAGTTACAAAAATGGCACGGTAAATAAATACATAGGCGATTGCTTTGTAGATATGGCCTAAAATATTATACATATCAGTTAAATCAAAATACAAAGTGAATAAAAACTCACTCATCGCCATCATACAAACAGCACCAAATAGTGCGGCTATTTGGTAAGCATGCGTTTTTTTCATTTGTTTGTATAAGAGAATTGCAGTGACAAGATTGATGATGATTAAAGAATATTCGCTGTAAATCTTAAGCGGCGTCAAACCTTGTCCAGGAATGAAAAATATGTTTATAAGCCAATCATCGTGAAAAAATAATGGCCAGTGAAGGAGCGTTACAAGTACGAGCATAGAGAAAAAGAAGATGTAGCGTAATGTTTTAGATTTCAATGCAGAAAATAAAAAATAGGCAAAAATAAGCAGGCCTACACTTGAGAGAAATCGGGCGTTTAACCAGAAATAAATTGCTTTGTCCGGACCGCTCGGTGTAAAAAACGCAGGCATTCCTACATATGAGAGAAGATGCGTAAAGTCGAGTATAGCAACACCGAAAAATACAGAAGAGAGAAAGACTATGTTGGCAGAAAATTTATGTTGATAGGAATTCCATCCAATCCCCGATACCTGCATAGCAATGACGATAGAGACGGTTTCAAGTAAAATATGTAAAGGCAGATAACCGTCGTTATCCATGTTTGGAATGTTAAAAAATAGGGGAGCTACCCAAAATAGAATTACAATAAATGCAAACAGCATGAGTATACGTATGACACGACCGAAAGATTCTTGATGGCTTGGATGAATCTGAAAAAAGTTTTTTGATTCTAAAGACATACTCTTATCCATGCATAAAATCCTTACATTTGCGATTTAATGTAGTTTAGCTTAATAAGCGAAAAATGACAATTTAAAAACACAAATATGTGACAATATTTATTTTTGCGTAAGAACATGACAACTTCAAACAGCTGCTTTTTGGTATTAAAGAACGCGGTAAAAGAGACGTTTTGAACTGCTTTCATGAGGGAGGAGTAATTTTTGCAGTTCCGCAGAGACTTTGGTATAGTAAGCATTTCCGCGTTTACTTCCATTGTATGCGCTGATTGTTTTATAATTGGTACGGTTTTTTTTGTAGCATTCCCATAAAATTCCGGCAGCAACATTGAGATTGGTGTCTTCATTCAAAAGTGTATGAAGCGATATTTTATGCGTTTTAAGGGTCTCTTTGTGAATATTGTTTATTTGCATCAGTCCGATGTCAAAACTGGCGTAACGGTTGGTATCCAAAAAATTAATCACTTCTTCAGCTTGGGAAATATTTTGGTTGTCAATTTCAATTACTTTTGTAAAAGTGTGGTAAGGAATTCTTTTGCTTTGAAGCATGCCATAAAGTTTATCACGCTGCGTTTTGGTAATTTTTGTAAAGTTGACGGAGACTACAAGCGGGCGAAGGTTGCTTTCCACTTTTGAGATTGCGTAAAGCAGTCTCGGCTCAATGCCATAAGCCTGGCCGGTTCGAGCCCACATATTTGTTGCGGCATGAACACCGACTACCAACAGTACCAATAACAAACATACCCTTTTCATTGTTATTGATTCCTTGAGGTAGAATTATTTATATTGCAATTAAAGCAAAAATAGTTCCTACTTATACAAAATAGAATTTAATTAGTATTTCATATAACTTTTATTTATATATAAGTATATTCATTAAGAAGTCTGACGAATACTAAATGTTTGTACATACATTTAAAACTTTTTTCTTATTCGCATTCGTGATTATGAAAAGTGTGATAGAATTATGATTATATTCACTCATAGGGACATTTATGGACAACCGAACAAGCTTAGAAAAACTTTCAGATCAAGTATCTCAGATACTCCAAACAAATAGCTCTTTAAAAGAAGAGGTCGGTATGCTAAGAACTGAGGTGATGACTCTAAAAGCGGAGAAAGAGCTGACAAAAACTGAAATGGATAGACTCGTAGAAGAGAATCTGAAAAAAGATATAGAAATTGAAGAGATAGTCAATAAAATAGAGATGATTTTAGGCTAAGTTCTGATGAGCAAAAGAATAGGATTACATATTGGCGGTCGGAGATTTGATGTAGATGTAGAAGATGGGTTTTCCGTCTATCTGCAGGCACAGATGACAAAAGATTTTAATATAGACGGTAATAATGATTTGAAATTATTGCTCCAAGCTTATGTAAGAAAAAATCATGAACTCTTCTTGCAGGAGCAAAAACTCCAGGAAGTTTTAAAAAAAATAGGTAGCGAGCTTTAATTTTAGGAAAAACTAAGTTAAAGCAGCTATAATTTCGTCCTCTCAACTAAGAGATGGTGTGCGCTCGTAGCTCAGCTGGATAGAGCACTGGTTTGCGGTACCAGCGGTCACATGTTCGAATCATGTCGGGCGCACCATGCTTTCTTATAAAATTCCCATTTAAATACACTTAATTAATCTTTTCACTAATGAATAACAAAACTAGACAATGTAGTCCATCAAACTTCTTTTAAGGTTTATATTATGAGCATATTCGCTTTACAGTCACCAGCCGGTGGTTTTCTAGATGAAGGTTTAAGGCACTTTAACAAAACATTTGATGATTGGTGCGTTCAGTTTGATAACTACGAAGATGCCAATACTCTTGCTCTTAGTTTTAACAAAAGAAAAAGTATAGAGATTGTTGAAATTACACCGCTGAGCTATCCAAAATATTTTTTTCATAATCTTCAGGGCAATATCCATGCGACACGACAGCTTGAAGATAAAATCATCTGTATCGTAGAGCCCTTTATGGGCGCTAATTTTCGTATAGCAGTCTGTGATTTAAAGACAAAACATGTAAGAATGTTGGCGACACACTATAAAAATGTTTTGAGTGTTGAAGGCGCTTTTGCGAATTTTGTGCTTTGATTTGGCAGTAATCGGATGTTTTATTTTAAGGTAAGATATATGCAATTGGTTAGTATAAGCTTTATTATGGAGATTATTTGAAAACAATATTGATGGCATTTTTATTGATTATAGTTTCCTATACATCGCTTTACGCAAAAAATCTTTATATAAAAGTAATGGCGATCTCGTATGCTGATGCCTTGTTTAGTGTCCAACATGATTTAGATGAGTTGGGGTATAAGATGTATGTTTCAGAATATGAAAACTGGTATAGAGTTTATACAGGGCCTTTTAAAAGCCAAGAAGAGGCAAATAAAGCTCTCTCTAGAGTTAGGAAATTTATTTCAAAAGATGCTTTTATAACAACACTTAATGTCTCTCAAGCCAAAGTAATACCAAGTAAACCAGAACTAATCATTACTAAAAACACAAATTTCTATGCAGATATTGCCAAAGAGAAGAAAAATGAGGTACCAACTAGTAGTAGTGAAAACTTCCACACTGCCTCTAAAAACAAATATAGTAAGAATGCTTTTGTAGGATTTACAGCAGGAATTTCAAAATTAAGTTTCAAAGAAAACAATATTAATGGTGACGTGCCTCTCAATTTTGAACTCAAAGATTCCGGAGTAAACTACGGCATTGAAGCTGGTTACGGCTTTAGTAAAAATATTTTTATGACAATTAACTACCAACGAACAGATTTAGAAAATATTGCGTTTAACCATGCTTTTTCAAGCCTGAATTACAAGTGGAATGAATTCAAATTTATGGCACCATACTTCGGTGTTTTAGCTGGCTATAGCAGCATGACATGGAAAAACAGTCCAATAGACGCTACAACTTCAACGCCTTGTGCTTCTTCGTTTATTAGCGGTGTACAAGTAGGAAGTGAAATTCCAATTTATTATGATTTTACAATGGTGATTTTTTATAGATACTTTATGATGGATTACACAACAAACATCAAGACAAGAAGTGGAGAAAAAGAGATTACGCATAACGGCGAGCAAAATCTTAATATGGGGATAAGATATAACTTTTAGCGCTATATTTATTAATTGAAAAGGAATTTTATGTTTAAAAATACATTCTATTTTATGCTTTTGTCTATTTTTTTATTTGGCTGTGGCGAGGAAAGCTCATTTAATCAAGAAACAACTGCAGAAGAGTTTAGAACGCTTCTTTTAGATGATTTTACTGAGAACAATCAAACACTTTGGCAAAAAGCAGACTGGGCAAATGGTGATCCTTTTTATAGCGCTTGGTGTCCTGAACAGATAGATTTTAATGAGAGTTTGTTGACCATTACATTGGAACAAAAAGATTGTCATGCATACACGCACGCTTCAGGAGAGTATAGAACACTCAATACCTACAAATATGGTAAATACACAGCCAAATTTCAAGCCTCAGATGTGAATGGAACAATCAGTTCATTATTTGTCTACACGGGAGTATCTGAAGGTACTGAGTGGGATGAAATTGATATTGAGATTTTAGGTAAAGATACAACAAAGGTTCAGTTTAACTACTGGAGAAATGGACATGAACATCCAATACTCTTTGATTTAGGTTTTGATGCCTCTTTGGCTACGCATACATACTCATTCGTTTGGCATCAGGATTATATAAAATGGTATGTTGATGATCAGCTTATACATACAGTTACCGAAAACAATAACAGCGATAATGACTCTCTTCCTATAAACGCAGGAAAAATAATAATCAATTTATGGGCAGCCACAGGTATTGACAGCTGGAGTGGAACCTATATTGACAATAGTACGGCAAAAGCTTATTATGATTATGTTAAGTATGAGGAATTTAGATAGATAGCTCGAAAATTAGCTATTTATCTCATTTTTAATGATGCTTGCGAGTTTTGAGCACTCTGTAATTTTTTGTGAATAGTTTAAAGCATCATTTAAAAGTATATTTACAAAAGCACTTCCGACTATAACACCATCTGCACCTTTTACTTTGTCTTTTGCAGTTTTTTCATTCACTCCAAAACCTACATATACAGGTGTTTTTGTGTATTTTTTGGTAGATTCTAAAAACGGCTGTAAATCCTCAGCAACGCCAGAACCTGTAATACCCGCGTATGCGACCATATAGATAAACTTTTGAGAAGCTGTAACTATCTCTTTAATTCTCTCTTCAGAGTCCGTTGGGGATACAAAGCTAATGTTTGCAACAGTGTTTCCTTCAAAAAGTTTTTTATATGCCAGTGCCTCTTCATAAGGAAGGTCAGGAATGATAAGGCCGTTAATTCCTATCTCTTTAGCAAGAGGAATAAGTTTGTCCATATTCTGCTGGTAAAAACTGTTGAAGTATCCCATCCAGAGTGTGTCAACGTGCGGAGCCACAGCTTTAGAGATTTCCAAAAGATGAGAAAATTTAAAGCCAAGTTCAAGTGCTTTGTGATTTGCTTTTTCTATAAGCGGACCATCAGCAACAGGATCAGAAAATGGTACGCCAAGCTCAAGAGTGTCTACTCCGTTTTGCCCCAGTGCAAGCGCTAAGTCGATGCTGAAAGATTTTTCCGGGTATCCGGAAGTAATGTAAGCTACTAGTTTTTTCATAAATTTATTGTTCCAAATCAGGTAATTTTAGTAAAGAGAAATTTATTTTGCTAAGTTCATTGTCCATTTTTATATCTTCTTTCCATTTTGCGAACATGTCACTAATATCCAAGAGCCAGTCAATTGTCTCTTGGGTAATCGGATTTTCTGAAGTTCTTAACTCTTCAAGTGCATCTTCTACAAAAGAAGCAAGCTTATTCATGGATGTAAGTTTGAGATAGCCAGAAGCAGATTTAATATTGTGAAAGACTCTAAAAAGTTCGTCAATACTTCTTCTGTGCATACTAGGTTTAGATAAATCAATTATCATAACTTCCATGCTTTCAACCATCATTGAATAATGGTCATAGAATTCATCGACTATTTCAAAATCAAACGAAGCATCTAAATCACTTCTTACGCCCATAAAATAATTCTCCTATAATGGTTTGGATTATAGCAGTTTTTAGTTAAAATTCTTTTTACTAAAATTTTTTACTAAAAAGAGCTCTTTGATGACTAAAAAAATGACCATAACTTCCATACAAAAAACAAAAGGTGTAAGACCTTTGGTTATGATAACGGCTTATGACGCACTTTTTGCTTCACTTTTGCAGGAGAGTTCAGATATCTTGCTTGTTGGAGATAGTTTAAATATGAGTTTTGCCGGAAGGGCAGATACATTGAGTGCTACAATGGATCAGATGATTTACCATACAAATGCAGTCTGTATGGGGGCAAAGAATAGCTTTGTAATCTGTGATATGCCTTTTGGCTCTTACACAACAAAAGAGACGGCACTCTTAAACGCAATAAGAGTTTTTCAGGAAACGCCGGCAGACTGTGTGAAGATAGAAGGCGGAGCAGATAAGGCACACATTGTAGAATATTTGACAAGTAGCGGCATTGCTGTTTGCGGACACATTGGACTTTTACCACAATCTGTACGAAGCGAAGGCGGCTATAAAGTTAAAGGCAAAACGCCAGAGGAAGAGGCGCAACTTCTCAAAGATGCACAAGCGATAGAAAAGGCAGGAGCTTTTTGTATAGTTATAGAAGGGGTAAAAGCTGAGGTTGCTACTGAGGTTGCAAAAGCGGTAAAAGTACCTGTTGTAGGTATTGGCGCAGGAAGCGGAGTGGATGGACAGGTTCTGGTTTTTTCAGATATGCTTGGCCTGTTTGAAGCTTTTACGCCCAAATTTGTAAAAAAATATCTTGACGGGGCAGCCTTAGTAAAAGATGCCATCAAAAACTACTCAGATGAAGTAAAGTCAAGAGAATTTCCGCAAGAAATTCACACATACTAGTGATTGGAAAAGAATGGAAAGAATAGTAGAGATAGAGAGATTTAGTTCAGAAGAAGATACTGCTGAAGTCACTCTACGCCCAGATGCCTGGAATGAATATATAGGACAAGACCAGATTAAAAAAAATCTCGGCGTTTTTATAGAAGCAAGTAAAAAACGCCAAGAAGCACTCGACCATGTTCTTTTTTACGGTCCTCCAGGCCTTGGGAAAACGACACTCGCACTTATTATTGCAAATGAAATGCACACAAATATCAAAGTAACAGCCGCACCGATGATAGAAAAAAGCGGAGATTTAGCTGCAATACTGACAAATCTCGAAGAGGGTGATATTCTTTTTATTGATGAGATTCACCGTCTTTCACCAGCCGTTGAAGAAATTCTTTACTCCTCAATGGAAGACTTTCGCATAGATATTATTATAGGCAGCGGACCGGCTGCACAGACGGTTAAAATTGATTTGCCGCGTTTTACGCTCATAGGTGCTACAACACGTGCCGGAATGCTCTCAAATCCTCTGCGGGACAGATTTGGCATGAGTTTTAGAATGCAGTTTTACTCTTCGGATGAACTGGCAAAAATCATTTTTCAAGCCTCGGTAAAGTTAAATAAAGAGATAATTCATCAAGCAGCGCTTGAAATTGCCAAACGCAGCAGGGGCACACCTCGTATTGCACTGCGTTTACTCCGTCGCGTAAGGGACTTTGCAGATGTTGCAAACGAGAATGACATTCAACAGCATCGGACACAATATGCACTTGATGAACTAGGCATAAACTCTCATGGTTTTGATGAAATGGACCTAAGATTGCTTGCGCTATTGGCATCGGCAAACGGCAGAGCAATGGGTCTGAGTACTATTGCAGCAGCTTTGAGCGAAGATGAAGGAACTGTTGAAGATGTGTTAGAACCTTATTTGTTGGCAAACGGTTATCTGGAACGTACCGCAAAAGGGCGAAAAGCGACAAGAGCTACTTATGATGTTCTCAACATAACACTTCCACAAGATGAGGGGAAACTTTTTTAATGAAACCACAATATTTTGTTGCAATACTTTTCGCGACGTCGCTTTATTGGATGTACCTTTTGTATGCGCCATTTTTACTTGGCATAACTATTGCCGCATTACTCGCTATTTCCACAGCTAATATTCAAAACTTTTTTGAAAAAATTTTTAAGTCAAAATTTATAGCGGCTCTTGGTTCAAGTTTTTTACTTGCAGTTTTATTTTTTGTTCCACTTGGCTATTTTTTGGCTACATTGACGATAAAGCTTAACAGACTCGACCCGCAGGTATTTGTCAATATGGAGCTTATGATTCGTGCTTTTATAGAAACGCCGCCGGAGTATTTGCTATTTCTGAAGCCATACGCTTTAGATATGATGAAAGATATAAATATAAGTAATATTGCAACAAATGCTCTCTCTCTTACGGGCCAAATAGGAGCTTTTAGTGCAGGCTATCTTAAAAATGCATTTTTGGTAATTATCTTTTACTTTTTTGCTCAGTATAACGGTTCATTCGTAGTTGAATTACTTAAAAGAGTTGTTCAAATGTCCGTGGATGAGACAACAACACTTATTAAAGAGCTTACATCAGTCATGAGCGTTGTTTTTTATTCCATTATTGTCAACGCAATGCTTCAGGGTGTTTTATTTGGAATTGCAATCTCTTCTATGGGCTACAACGGACTTTTATTTGGTGTGATGTATGGATTTGCTTCTCTTATTCCCGTTGTTGGCGGTGCACTCATGTGGCTTCCGTTTATGCTGTATGAGTTCTCGGCGGGCAATAATTCGGGAGCAATATTTATAGCAGTTTATTCTGTTGTTGTTATTTCGGTAATTGCAGACACTTTTGTAAAACCGCTTATTATTAAAGAGATAAACAAAAGATTGCTCAAAGAAGATGATGCAAGAATGAATGAATTGGTAATATTTTTCTCAATCATTGCAGGACTTGCAACTTTCGGGTTTTGGGGAATGATATTGGGGCCTGCAATTACTTCGTTTTTCTTAACGATTTTAAAACTCTTTGAGGCAAGAACCAAAGAGTGTGCGACTTAAGTTATTTTTTGTAGATTTCTGGATGCTCATTTTTCCAGCGTCTATGAAGCCAAAACCAAAACTTTGGTTCTTTTCTTATGACAGACGTGAGCCAATCTGCCTGAAGTTGGGTTGCGTTTAGTATGTCAGCCGCTTCATCTTCTGTTTTTTGCACGGGAATTTCATCAAAAATCATCAGTGTATAATTTTCTTCATCATCTGTACGTATAGTCACAGGAATAACAGCAGAGTTAAATTTGCGTGCCAAATAGGCAGGAGTTGAGGTTTGGCGAATAGTTTTACCCATAAACATAACTTCTACGCCCTCTCTTTTGTTTATGTTGGTATCAATGAGAATACCGCAGGCGATTTTATTTTTTATCAGTTTTATGAGCGGCTTTATGACGTTGGATTTTTCAAGGTTAATGTTTCCAAAATGTGCACGAGATTCTAAAACCCAAGCCTCATACTGCTCGTTATTCATTTTTTTATAGACAGCTCCAAGCGGCTCGATAAGGGCGCTGATGGAGGCACCGCCTAATTCCCAAGAAGAGTAGTGCGTGGTGATATAAATAACACTTCTCCCTTGTGCATGGACTTTTTTTACGGCTTCTAAATTATGAATTGTTACCTTGCGTTTTAGCTCATCGACACTCATATGACGTATTTCCATAAGATGTAAAAAGTTTAGCAGAAGGTTTTTGAAACTGTATTTTGTAATCTCCGTAATCTCTTTCTCACTCAAACTCTTGTCAAATGCGAAGTCAAGATTCTGTCTGACTACTTTACGGGAGTTTGCAGAAACATAATATGCAAGGTTTCCTAGAGCAACAAAAAAAGCTTTACGCACTTTTTTTGGAAGCAGCATTAAGAAGTTTTCTAAAAGTAAAAAGAGTTTAAATCCCATTTTTTAAAAGTTCCTTTGCTTTTTGGACTATTGTCAGAGGCGCAATTTCTTTGATGGAAAAATCATTTTTATCAATTTTGAGAATGTTTACTTTTGAAGGTGATTTTATACCAATATTTTTCGGTGTTTCATAAATCATTCTTGAAGTTGTCGGTCCCAAAAGAGTGATTGAGGGAACATTCTGCGCCCATGCCATATGTGTCGGTCCCGTATCATTACCAATCAGTAGGTCCATTTGGGATATATATGAGACAAGTGCATCAAGACTAAGCTTTGGAGCAAGTGAGGCAAACGCAGAGTGCTCGGCAATAAACGCAGCTTCTTCTCTCTCTGCTTCATTTCCCCAAATTAGAAAACAATTTTCTCTAAGTTCATTACAGACTTTCGTTACAAGCTCTTTAGGGTATTTTTTTGATTCCCATGAAGCCCCTATGACAAACGCAATATTCTTTTTATCTTTAGAAAAATTATACTGATTCGTAATTGGAAAGATTGGCTTTTTATTTAAAATCATCGCATCATTTATCTCAAAACCTAATGCGTCAGAGACTAAAAAGCAGTTGCGTTTTACGATATTTTCTTCATAAGGGACGAAAGAATTTGTTTTATAAAAGAGACTTGAAAGAGCTTCTCTGGAAGAATTTTTATCAAAACCATGTGTATTTTTTCCTAAAAGTCTTGCAACAATGGCAGACTTTAGAAGTCCCTGCATATCCATAATAATGTCAAAATTTCCTAAAGAACGCAGATGAGAAATTGTCTCTTTAAGAAGGGAAAGTTTTTTCTCTTTTTTTAATTTTTTGAGGTTAATAGAATGAACTTTGGAAATAAGCGGATGGTTTTGTAAAAGAGGTGCAAAGAGTGCCTCTGTAACCCACTCAATCTTGGCATTTGGATAATGCTGATGAATGAATTGGAGGACAAGGGCCGTGTTAACAATGTCGCCAAGAGCCGAAAGTCTGACTATCGCAATTGTGTTTATATCTCTTTTCATGAATGACATTATACTGAAGTAAACTTATTGTTATTTACCCTTTGCTATAATCACTCTCAAATTAAATAAAAGGGAACGTACAAGCTATGAATGCATCAGACATTAGGGATTTCTCAGAAGGCCGTACAAAGGCGAGAGCCTATTTTTGTTATCTGTTTTCTAAAAACATTCCAAACAGACTTCCTTCCCTGTCACAAGAGATGATTATCCCAAATTTGTTAAAGATAAAAGCAGATTTGGAGAATTGTGAAGGTGTTTATTTGCTCGATAATCGAGGTGTTCAAGTTTCACCTACCTATGCTGCAAACAAACAGATTGATGAGGATATTGGAAAAATCCGTGCGGATAGAGCGTATTATTATAGAGCCGTCAGAGAAGCAAGATGTACTATTACAGATCCGTACCCTTCACTAATAACGCATGAATTAACTGTTACAGCTTCGGCTCCTATTTACTGTGAAGACGGAAATTTGAAGTATGTTGCTTGTTTGGATATGCCATTGGCGGATGTTCTTGTAATCTCGCATCTCAACACATTTGATACACTTTTTAATAACTTCTTCAAGTATGCATACGGAGTATTTGCTCTTGCACTCGTAGCTGTGGCGCTTTTGCTATTTCTAAACGGTATTCAGAGCTTCTTACTGTATGAAATTTCCGTTTCAAATTTTGAGGCGAAGAATGTTTTTGAAGCAACCATCCTTATAACTTTGGCGTTGGCTATTTTTGACCTTGCCAAAACGCTCATAGAAGAGGAGCTTATAGGCCGTACCAAGGAAAACAATATCTCCGGCCCGCATAAAACAATGGTGAAGTTTTTGGGTTCGATTATTATCGCTTTATCAATTGAGGCGCTCATGCTTGTATTTAAGTTTGCAATAACAGACCCGGCGCAGCTCATGTACGCCATGTTTATTATCGGCGGCGTTGCACTGCTTCTTGTGAGCTTAGCGATTTATATAAAATTTACAAAATTAAAGATTGAAGAATGATAGCAATAGTTGATTATAACATGGGAAATTTGGCAAGTGTGAAAAATGCATTTGCCAAACTTGGCAAAGATACGGTAGTTGAGAGTGACCCGGCAAAATTTAAAGACTACGATAAACTGATTCTACCAGGTGTCGGCGCTTTTGGAGATGCCATGGAGCATTTAAAAGAGCGAAATATGGTAAACGCAATCAAAGAGTTCGCAGCGAGCGGCAAATATGTTTTGGGTATCTGTCTTGGAATGCAACTACTTTTTGAGAGCAGTGAAGAATTCGGTCATCATGAAGGACTTGGTCTCATAAAAGGAAAAGTTGTTGCGTTTGATGAAAGTAAATTCTCTGAGCCTTTAAAAGTCCCGCATATGGGCTGGAACAGAATGTTTACGACAGATCATCCTTTGTTTAAAAACTTGGATGAAGAGCATTACCTCTATTTTGTGCATACCTATCATGCTGTTTGTGCAAATAAGGAAGACATTATAGGTACAACAAATTATGGTTACGATTTTGCATCTGCAGTGGCACATGATAATGTCATGGGAATACAGCCACACCCGGAAAAAAGCCATAAAAATGGGCTTGCAATTTTAGAGAATTTTATCAATTTATAGGAATTTAACAATATGACTTTATACCCGGCAATAGATTTAAAAGATGGAAAAGCAGTGAGACTTACAAAAGGTCTTATGGACAGTGCGAAGATTTACTCGGATGAACCGTGGAGTCTGGTGAAAAAATTTGAAGAGATGGGCGCTGAGTGGGTGCACTTGGTTGACTTAAACGGTGCCTTTGCAGGTGAGCCTAAGAATCTTGAGCAAATTATAAAAATCAGACAAAACTGCAATGTAAAGTTGGAACTCGGCGGCGGTATCCGTGATGAAGCGACGATTCAAAAAATGCTTGAGATTGGAATTGACAGAATTATATTGGGTTCAATTGCCGTTAAAGACCCGCAGTTTGTAAGAGACATGGCTTCAAAGTACCCAATCGCAGTGGGCATAGATGCAATTGACGGTTATGTTGCGGTTGAAGGCTGGGGCGAAGTAAGCACAATGAAGGCAACTGATTTGGCAAAAGAATTTGCAAATGCAGGCGTCGAAGCTATCATATGCACGGACGTAGGCAAAGACGGAACGCTCAGTGGAGTGAACGTTGAATTTACTCTGGATATAGCAAGAGCAAGCGGTGTGAGCACAATTGCAAGCGGCGGAGTAAAAGATGAGAATGATATTATGGCGCTTATAAAAACTAAAGAAGTGGACGGCGTTATTATAGGAAAAGCCTATTACGAGGGTACCCTTGATTTAGAGAAGATGTTTAAACTGCTGGATTAATAGAAAAACAAACAGATTTTTGATATTATATTCGGATTAATTTTAAAAATATTTATAAAGGATTTCATTTGAAATTACTTGTTGTTGATGACAGTTCTACGATGCGTCGTATTATTAAAAATACTTTAGCTCGCTTGGGATATAACGATATTTTAGAGGGTGGAGACGGTCTTGAAGGTTGGGCTGCAATAGATGCAAACCCTGATGTGGAGATGTTGATTACAGACTGGAATATGCCAGAGATGAATGGTTTGGAACTTGTTAAAAAAGTTCGTGCTGACGCACGTTTTAAGGACTTGCCAATTATTATGGTTACGACAGAGGGTGGAAAAGCAGAAGTTATAACAGCACTTAAAGCCGGTGTAAATAATTACATTGTAAAACCGTTTACTCCTCAGGTTCTTAAAGAAAAACTGGCTGCAGTTATGGGTGTTTCAGAGTAATGCAAGAGCATTATTTTGAGCTTATAGTTAAAGTTTCATCTCACCACGCGCTTTATTCAGATTTTTTAGTTGATACTGTTCCCGTCGGTTTTGAAGAGACGGAAGATGGTTTTATTATAAGAAGTGATGAAGAACTGGAAACTATAGTTTGGGGACTCGAGCAGTTTACTGAAGCCCTGCAACGTGCACTTGGAATAACAATAGAACTTGAATGCACACAGACTAAACAAAATAACAGTGACTGGGTTGGCATATATCAAAAAAGCATAGAACCTTTAGCTATAGATAACTTTTACATTCATCCGACCTGGAATGAACCAAATCCTGATTTGATTAATATCGCTATTGACCCTGCTCTTGCGTTTGGTACAGGGCACCATCCGACGACAGCATCTTCGTTGCGAGCCATAGGAAGATATGTTAAAGAAGGTGACAGCGTTATAGATGTAGGCTGTGGAAGCGGAATACTCGGTATTGGGGCTATGAGACTTGGCGCCATTGTTGATGCCTGTGATACAGATCCTGTTTCGGTTGAAAACAGTATAGGAAATGCTCTTTTAAATGATTTGGAATTTATGAATATTTGGGAAGGTTCTTGCAGTCTCAGCGAGTCCCAGTATGACATTGTAGTGGCGAATATAGTTGCAGATGTCTTGACATTTATAGCAAAAGATTTAAAAAAAGCACTCAAAGATAATGGAATCTTAGTACTCTCTGGAATTTTAGATAAGTATGAAACTAAGGTTCTAAATTTTTATAAAGATTGCAGTATAGTCGAAAGAATTGTCCAAGATGAATGGGTAACTTTAATTCTCAAAAGAAAATAGGAAGAGATAAATATGTCAAAAAAAGAACAGAACAATAATGATAGCAATAATAACTTTTTTAATAAAAATCCGCTCATAACGTTTGCCATTTTTTCTATTGTAATTATTTTACTTTTTAAAGTTGTGATAGGAGAGGGTGGCGGTTTGGACGGCTCTGCCGCTGTAAACGCAAAAACGAAACAGGTAAGCTACTCCGAATTAAAAAACTTAGTCGCTGCTAAAGAAGTGCGAAAAGTAGAAATCGGTCAAACATATATAAAAGCACTCTCAAGCGACGGAGCTACAGTTTACACAACTAGAATTGTAAAAAATGATTCACAACTTACAGAAGAACTGGATAAACAAAAGATTGAATATGCGGGATTCAGTGAAACAAATTGGTTTACAGAGATGTTTGGCTGGTTGTTTCCATTTTTAATCATTATCGCTATTTGGATGTTTTTTGCGGGACGTATGCAAAAAAGCATGGGTGGCGGTATTCTTGGAATGGGTAATTCCAAAAAAATGGTAAATTCAGAAAAACCAAAAACAAAGTTTGATGATGTTGCCGGTGTTGAAGAAGCTAAAGAAGAAGTACAAGAGATAGTTGACTTTTTAAAATATCCGGCACGCTATGTGGAGATTGGAGCAAAAATACCAAAAGGTGTTCTTTTGGTGGGAAGTCCGGGAACAGGTAAAACATTACTTGCAAAAGCTGTTGCAGGGGAAGCGGATGTGCCATTTTTCTCAGTAAGCGGTTCAAGTTTCATTGAAATGTTCGTCGGTGTTGGTGCTGCTCGTGTACGTGATTTATTTGAGCAGGCAAAAAAAGATGCTCCGAGCATAATCTTTATTGATGAGATAGATGCCATAGGTAAAAGCCGTGCTGCGGGTGCCATGATGGGTGGAAACGACGAAAGAGAACAAACTTTGAATCAACTTCTTGCAGAGATGGACGGTTTTGGTACTGATATTCCCGTTATAGTTTTAGCAGCGACAAACAGACCTGAAATTCTTGACCAGGCGCTTATGAGACCGGGACGTTTTGACAGACAGGTTTTGGTTGACAAACCTGACTTTCAAGGACGTGTAAAAATTCTTAAAGTACATATGCGAAATGTTAAAATGGATGATGACGTTGAGATTGAAGAGATAGCTCGTCTTACAGCTGGTCTTGCCGGAGCAGATCTTGCAAACGTTATCAATGAAGGGGCTCTTTTAGCGGGTAGAAAAAGCCAAAAAACAGTTAAACAAAGAGATTTGTTTGAAGCAGTTGAACGTGCTATTGCAGGACTTGCGAAAAAATCCCGCCGTATAAACCCTAAAGAGAAAAAAATAGTAGCGTATCACGAAAGTGGGCATGCTCTTATGGCTGAAACTACTGTGGGTGCTAAAAAAGTATCTAAAGTATCTATTGTTCCTCGTGGTCTTGCAGCACTTGGCTATACTTTGAATAAGCCTGAAGAAGATAAGTTCATGATGCAAAAACATGAATTATGGGCGGAAGTTGACGTACTTCTAGGAGGACGTGCTGCTGAACAAGTTTTCATAGGTGAAATTTCAACCGGTGCCGGAAATGATCTTGAACGTGCGACAGATATTATTAAATCAATGGTGCAAACCTATGGTATGAGTGATGTAGCTGGACTCATGGTTTTAGAAAAAAGCAGACACTCATTTCTAAGCGGTGGTCAACAAGCAAGTAGAGAGTACAGCGACAGTATGGCTGAAAAAATGGATGAGTTTATTAAAACTTCACTTCAGCAAAGATATGAAGTTGTTGTAGCTAGACTTGAAGAGTATAGAGATGCTATTGAGGCTATGGTTGCCTTGCTTTATAAAAAAGAAAATATTGAAGGTTCAGAAGTAAGGGACATTATTATAGATTTTGAAAAAGCTAACGGCATGGAGTCTAAAGTGTCTCAAGCAGTCAATGAAATTGAAGAAGAGTTAAAACAAGACGCCACGATGTCCCATAAAAAAAGTGACATAAAAAATCCATCGGCAGAAGACGGAGAGCAAGAAGATGAGAAATAATCTTTTACCGGTTTTAAAAGAGGGTTGGAATTTTATAGCTTGGGCGTTTGCTCTGTTTGTGATTTTTGCATTACTTGATTGTGAAATATTAGAATTTTTATCTTTTGTTGCGTTTGCAGCTTTAATTTATCTTTACAGAAATCCGGAAAGAGAGTTGCCTTTATTCCAAAACTCTAGCGTAACAAGCCCCGTAGATGGAACAGTCCTTTCCATTGAAGAGCTTGAAGATAGTGAGTATGGATATAAGATAGAAATAGAGAGCGATTTCTCAAATGTTGCTGTTTTACGTGTACCAATGAGCTCTGTTTTAAATGAAATAGAACATGTACAAGGGACGAGACTTTCAAAAAAGAGTCCGCTTTTTTCGAAAACAAATGAAAATACACGATTGGTATTTGAAAACATTGATGGTAATAAAGTCAAAATTGTTCATACATGCAAACAAAGTTTTGACGGCATACATACTGATATTATAAAAGCGCAAAATTTACCACAATCTTACAGATACGGAACGATGATTAATGGGGTTACTACACTTTATCTGCCTAGAAATTTCAGATTAAACATTAATGTTGCAAATGAACTTAGTGCTTCTGAAACACTGATAGGGTACTTTTCATAAAAAAATGAAAAAATCCCCTTCAAACCTCCTTTATATACTTCCTAATTTTTTTACCGCTTCATCTATTTTTTCCGGTGTTTTCAGTATGATAAGTGCCGTTGATGGAGATTTTACAAAAGCTGCCTGGCTCATCATGCTTGCACTCATCTTTGATGGCCTTGACGGAAGAGTCGCAAGGCTTACAAACACTTGCTCAAAGTTTGGTATAGAGTTTGATTCACTCGCAGACGTTGTTGCGTTTGGAGTAGCTCCTGCACTGCTTATATATCTTTTTATAGGGCATGAATTTGGAAGATTCGGCATAGTTGTCTCTGCTTTATTTGTCATGTTTGGAGCTATTAGACTCGCACGGTTTAATGTGATGACTTCTCACAGCGAGCCTTCTGTATTTATAGGTATTCCTATCCCTACAGCAGCTGTTTTTATCTCATTGCTCGTTTTACTTTTTGAAAAGTACAACATGAAATTAGAGTATGGAATTTCTATTTTGATTTTTGCTATTTTAGTGTCTCTTTTAATGGTAAGCAATATAAGATATCCAAGTTTCAAAAAAATTGATTTTACGCCAAAGCATGTTATGAAGCTTTTTGTATTTATTCTGTTTCTTGCTTTGAGTGTGTTTGTGTTTCCGATTGAGGGTTTTACTCTTTTATTTGTGGGTTACATCTTATATGGACCGTTAAGAATTTTAGTACTTTTTGTGAAGTTTCTACTTAAAACAAAGAGATAAGCTCTTTGCTAATTTTCTTTACTTTGCTTCTCAAAGAGAAGTTTATCTACGTCAATTTCAAAATCAAAATATTCTGAGACGAAACCATTGTCTCCAATTTTGGAGAGCTGTATATTGGCACCTTCATTGTTTTGCACTTCCATGTATAAAAGACCAAGGGCATAGCGGCTCTCTAAAAAGTTTGTGTCTTTCATTTTGGAGAGTTCTAAAAGTGCAATAGCATTTTCATGATGTTCAGCTGCGGTTGAAGCTACGGCACCTAAAAACAGTGTGAGTGCATCTCTGACTTTATATTCATCAATAAGGTTGTTATAGAGTGTATAGGACTCTTCGTAAGCTTTGTCATAGAGTGACGCCAGAGCAAGTGCGCTGGTAATTTCTTGTGTATTTCTATCACTAGAAGCAAGAGCTTTTTTTAACTCTTCTCTCAAAAAGTAAAGTTTCCCAATAAAAAGATTTTGCTGGACATATAAATATCTTGTAATATAGGGTCCATAATATAAATCTTCAAAGTTGAATTTTTGTTCTTTGAGATAATTTAATGATTTATTTGCATACTCTTTAGCTTTTAAATTACCATAATGGGTATCAATATACATCATATGCGGAAGAATATCCTCCGGCAATAAAAGAGTGAGTTTCAAAGCAGAACTTTGAGCAGCATCAAGTTTATTTATATTGAGTCCAAGAATTACATCAAGAGCAAGATAAAGCGGTTGTTGTTCATACTTTCTGTCAAACCATTCTATCGAAGAAAGCATATTATTATCTGCAATGTTAAGCAATGTTTTATAGAGTACAATCTCTTCATTCTGTGCTTCATTCATGACAGAGTCTTTAACAATAGAAGCTAACTTAGAGCTGTCTTTACCTATAAGTTGGCTTGTCATAATAGCGAAGATACCCGAAAGATAGTTTTTTGCATCAAGATGGTAGGAACGTACGAAGTGAGCCTGTGCGTTTACCATATCACCAAGTTGAGCATAGGTTAAGGCAAGATTGTAGTGTAATATGGAGTGTTTAGGTTGTATTTCTACCAATTTCTGGAGCGCTTCGTTAGCTTCTCTTGTTTGAAAATCAAGTGCTTTTTTTATTGCTTTTGTAATGCCATAATTGACATTCGATGATGATGCCCCGGTCTGAAGGTACTCTTTAGCGGCACCTATATTGTCAATGTAAATATTTGCCGTACCCTTTCTGATGTAGTTAATGGTTTGATTCGCATTAAAAACTTTATAGGGTGAGAAATAAAAAATTTTCTGATAGATAGTAGATTTTGAATTTTCTATTTTTTCTCTGTAGTGATTTTGTGCTTTTAGCGGATCAAAAATAGCATCTTTAAGTTTTACTCTAAGCGGGTAGTGCTTGTAGACCTCTTCGGGAAACATATCAGTTGCATTTTTTATCTCATTACTTCCGGAGCTCACTCTTCCGGCTTTAATCTTAACAAGTCCAAGGGCTAGTTGAGATTTGACAGGTTCTATATTCTTTATAATCGACTCTTCTAAATGGTTTATTGCAAGAGCATAATCTCCAACTCTTGCATAAAGTAAAGCTATGCTGAAATCGTCTAGATAATTGAATTCTTTTTCAATTGCTTCAAGCGCCTCATAATCATTTCCAAAAAGAGCATCTATTTTGGCACTTAAATGTTTCTGTACATTTGGGTACTCTTGTGAGCTGGGATTTTTAAGTGCGCTGAGTGCTTCAAGATAATTTCCTTTATAGTAGCTGATGAGAGCATAGTAGTAAGAGTATAAAGGAGAATCCTGTTCGTACGCGAGGTAGGCATGGGCAAGATCTATATAGTATTTGAAATTCTCGGGATTGTTTAAATGCAAAGAACAAACAGCTGCGTTTATGGCACTTACACACCTTTTTTCATCGTTTTGTATTGCTTTTTGAAAGGTTGAAAATGCTTGTTCGTATTGCTTGTCTTTGAGTTGTGCTACACCGAGATTATATTGAGAGATAGCTTCGCTATACAGAGCAATTTTTTCATATAAAAAAAGAGCTTCTTGTTTGGAGCCGCTAGAGTAAAGATAATTCGCCTTGGCTATCATATTTTCAAGTTGACTTGGTTCAATTGGAATGGTATTGTTTTGTTCGAGTTTTTCTTCGATAAAGCTCATAGAGAGTGGACTTTCCACCGCAGATTTTTTAAAAACAAGAAGAAGAACAAAGGCAATTATGAGCAAGAGAACAATAAGAGCAACACCAATAATGATAATTTTTTTCTTTTTAGCGTCATCCTCGGACTCTGAGGAGTTTCTATTAGCTTCATGAATATCGGAAATGTTATCAAATGCAGCGGCTTCGTTGTCTTCAATGATAATTATATCTTCTTGTGGCTCTGCCATTCGCACCCTTGCTACAATTTTAAGTAATAGTATTTAAGCAAAAAAGATACCATTGTTTTTGTAAGATTTTACAATAATTGCTACGCTTAAGCAAGAATTTGATGAGATTTACTATCTGTAACTTAGTATTGGTTGAATCAATACTACAAATTATTAAAACTTATAGAATATAATGTAAAAATTGTGATATCATACACGAATTTTCAAAACCGTACCTAAAAATACAAAAAGGAACTTTTTCGCATGCAAGAGTATATTTTAAAAAGTGACGACTTTCTCGTCTCCCAAACTGACGAGAAAGGGATAATTAAATTTGCAAATGATGATTTTTGCAAAGTGGCCGGATATACACTCGAAGAATTAGTCGGACAGCCGCACAGCGTAGTACGCCATAGCGATATGCCAAAGGCTGCGTTTAAGGATTTGTGGGAGACTGTAAAGTCTGACAAGATTTGGACAGGATACGTAAAAAACAGAACAAAAGACGGTGGTTATTACTGGGTTTTCGCAACAGTATTTCCAAAATATGATACAGCAACAAAAGAAAGATCCTATATCTCTTGCAGAAGAAAGCCCTCTGCAACTGAGATTCAAGAGATTCAAGAACTCTACAAAACAATGAGATAAGGAAGAGATATATGAACAATATTCAAAAAAACATTATACTGGCAGTATTATTTACAGTCTTAATTGCGGCACTTTTTTTAACTAGCTCTACCATCATCCATGTTGTTTTAGCACTTATAGCTTTTGGAGCAAGTATTGGTCTTCAAATGTTTCAAATAACTTCAGAGAAAAACGTAAAACTTTTGGATGAACTTTTAGAGCTTTTAGAGTTTAAAAGAAATAAAATAAAACTCAATGAGTCTACGGAAGATAAACTGGAAATAGGTTTGAACCATCTAGTCAAACAGTACCAAAACAGTGTCCTGGAAGATACGCAAGTTGCAGGAGAGATGGTTCTCTTAGCAGATAGAGTTTCAAAGGGCCATTACTCTTGCCGAGTGACAGCGGATACGAAAACACCTTATGTCCATGTGTTAAGAAACAGTATGAATAATATGATTCACTCTTCTGAGAAGAATCTTGAAAATGCCATTGTTACTTTACAAAATTTTTCTCAAGGTAATTTTAATGCAAGAAGCATTATCAATGTTGAAGCAAAGATGGCTGACTTGCTTAATAATATTAATCAACTAGGAAAGTCCCTTCAAGATATGGAGCAAAACAACAAAGAGTCTCAAGCTAAGATTGTTGACTCATCAAGTAAGCTAAACCATACTATCGGCAACATTACAAATACAACCATTATTGAGCTTAAAAACATGATAAATAAAGCAGTAGAGCGCATACATGAAGTCTCTGCAAAAGAAAATGAGATGGTCGGAAATCTCCAAGTTCTGGTAACTAATGCGAATGATACTAAAGCTATTCTATCTACAATCGGTGATATTGCAAACCAGACGAACCTTCTTGCGCTAAACGCAGCAATTGAGGCTGCTCGTGCAGGTGAACATGGCCGTGGATTTGCTGTTGTTGCAGATGAAGTAAGAAAACTTGCAGAGATTACACAAAAAAGTTTGGCTGAGATATCTGCTACGACAAACGTTCTTATTCAATCAATTTCTGAGAGCTCAGATTCTTTAAATAGCAACGCTAATGAGGTCAACAATATCTCTGAAGAGGTCAATAAAATCAGCGAAAAAATTGATGAAATCATTGATACGTTAAATACCCTGGCAGAAGCTTAAGGTGTTTGCTTTAGAATAATTTATCAGTAACTCAAAGAGTTAATTTGAAATGTTAGGAAAAGAATGAAATTAAGCTTTAACTTAGAGGACGCAAGCCAAGTTGCTATCGGTGCTTTTGTTTTAGCTGTTCCGATTTCATTCTCTGAAGAGGCTTGGAAGTTAGGTGAAACGCTTCCTTTCGCTAATCTCTTGCTAGTATTTATTTTATCTCTATTATTCTTAGGTATTTTCGCATATGAAAGCGTATTTCAAGGTAATATTAAAGACAGAATCCCTGCTTTTTTGTGGCGTATAGCTATCGCTTATACAATTACAGCCATAGTTGTTTGCTTAGTGCTGCTTTCATTAGATAAATTCCCCTTGCTTACAGATACACTTGTTGCGTTTAAACGACTGATAGTAATTGCAATGCCTGCTTCTATGGGTGCTATCATTGTAGATAGCTTTGATAAAGAGTAAACGTCTGATAATAACATTAACGATTCATTGGTCTGCGTTTAAGACAATTTTATATTCATTATCGATAAACCCAACTCGAAAAGCAGCCACTTCAATGACAGCATGAATAGTTGCCGAGTTTATTTCAAAGTCCAAAATTATTATTTACTATTCTCATTATTAAGTACAAACCAATTTTTCTCATTACCAGCTGGCGCATCTTTTTTACTTGTCGCATCCATTAGTTGTTTCATTACAGTAGCATTTTTCATGATTTTACTTATGGGCTCTATTTGAGATAAATTAACATCTATTTTGGTATTTGATTTTGAAGTTTGAGTTTTATTGAGTGGTTCTATTTCAATCCACTTCTCATTTGCTGATATTTTTACAGTGATAAATATTAGTAGTACAAGCGACATCATTTTCATAACGACATCATATCAAGATAGTATTTAATTCATCGTATTAGTCTATCGCAAGCGGAGAGTTGTGACACACTATAAAAATTGAAGTATCAAATAAATATTATGGCGCTTGTTGTCTCTTCAACTCAATGAATTTGCAGTAATTTAAAATTTTGAGTAAAGAAGAGCCGTTCAGCGTGTGAACAAGCGTGTTTTGTTTTCCGTTTTTAAAACGTATTTTGCGCGTTTTGCTTTAAAGTCTCCTGCTCTGAGAGGGGTTTAACTTGGATTAATTACAAAGGGAGTAAAATTTATTTGGTTTTTAAATAATCAATCTCTTTAGAGAGATAGGATGGCTTTATATGGAAAATTCCATTAAACGGTTTTCGGTTTTGTTTTCACTCTTCTTAGGTACTTTTTGCTATGCAGACATAAATATTGAGATTAACAATGCTCACTTATTGCTCTACCAAGGCAAGTATACACAAGCCGAACAAGCTTATACCCAACTTATGATCCCGGCCGCTGATGAGTTTATTGTCGGTGCTGTTTTGGTTGATACACTCCATATTAACAGAGCCATCGCGCGATTGGTACAACACAAAATAGAGCTTGCAAATGAAGATATCGAAATGGCTTTTCATCCCAAAAGCAGCTTTATGTATGATGACTCCGGGTATATGTTGCGCGCTAGAGTGCGTTTAATGCAAGGAGATGTAAAAGGCGCTTTAGAGGACTATGACCAGCAAATTAAAAATTCTGAAAAAGGGTCGCTCAATGGATATCGTTTTGCTTCGGGCATGGCACAACGCGCTTGGGCACATCTTGTACTAGGGGAAGCAGAAGCGGCAAAAAATGACTTTCTCACCGCAATTTCTACTGATACAAAAATTTTGGGAATGGATCCTAATCCTCTGCAAAAACCTTTTTGGCAAGCCGTCGTCAATGAGGTCGTGCCTTTAGTTGAAAAAAAAGACAGCACAGCTATCTATCAAACAATCGATGCAATTTTGCAAAGGCAAAATATCAAGGCATATCCATTTTCCGCGTCCGCCAGTATTGAGCAGAAAAACTTTGCCAATACAATCTTGCTCTATGAAATCTACGGTCCGGCTTTTCTTTTAAGAGAAAAAGCCCAGCAAGAAAAAATGAAAATGCACCGTGAAAATGTCAGCACACTCTTCAGTTCAGCTCAACAAGCACTTTTAAAAGGGGATAAACAGGGTGCTTTTGTCTTATTTGTGAATGCTTTTAAAAGTGCCGTCAATGAGGATAGAGCGAGTCGTGACAGTGCTCTGCAAGGTATTTCGGGACTTTTTAATTCCGGCTTTACTCCACCGTTAATGAATGAAAAAGCACGCCGTCTTGCAATTGAAGCACAGGTGGTGGCTCAAGAGAAGAATTACCAAGAAGCTATTCAGATTTACTGGAGAGCCATTAACGAAGCACCTTGGGTAGCTAATCTGCATTATGACTATGCATTGCTTATTGCAGAAGCAGCGCAAACGCAGGATGACTTTAACACGGCTATCGTTGAAATGAAGCGTTTTATTATGCTTTCAAAAAACAGTGCAGAAACGAGAGAAGCACAGGACCGCATCTACTTATGGGAAATAAAACGCAATAGAAAAGTTGCTCCAAATCCAGTCCCGCAACCTCATGTAGTAAGTAGTGCAACAGCAGGTGCTAGTGATTGTTTTATTGCAACTGCCGCTTATGGTTCGTTTTTAGATCCACATGTTCTGACATTGCGAGTATTCCGTGACCAGTATCTTTTAACTAATTCTCCTGGACAATGGCTGGTGGAACACTATTATCACTATTCACCTTCTATTGCTGATATCATCAGAGAAAATGAGTGGTTACGCATGATTGTACGAATTGTCCTGACACCGATTATTTTTAGTATAGAGTATCCTTTGATGATTCTTCTTGTTTTGTTGTCGATACTGTCATTTAAAAAAACAAGACAATGGTCTCTCCTCCGATGAAAACACGATTAAGAGATGTCGCAATTACAATGTTTTGTATCGCTTCAATACTTCAGGGTGATAGTGCACTGCAACAGCTGTACGATGCCGGAGGGCAGCCTCGGAATGTTCCTATGCCGCCAACGCCGACAAGAGTGTATAACAAGAGTTCCGATTCTTCACAATCATCACAAAACACTCAAAGCAGCAGGCCTTCCAAAAGCTACCGCGCGCCAAGTACTTCTGCCATGGTGGGTGCAACAATTTTTGGAACTCTTTTAGAAAATGTTTTATTTGATTCTCCAGCCTCAAATCAGCCAGATCCTGAAACACTGCGACTTCAAGCAGAACAACAACGTCTTGCACAGGAGGAAGCGGAGCGAAAAGCAAAAGAACGGCAGATTCATCATCAAAAGCTAATGGGCTCTTTTAAAAGTGTTCCTTCTACAAGCAGTACAACCGAAGAGACATCTGCATCGCATTTGGCATTTAAAACCGCTCAAACAAGCGATGTTTCTAAAATCGATACCAGCTCAGATGAAGCGCTAAGAGAGTCCGCATCAAGACCATTTGACGGAGGCGGATCACATACAGTTTTTGCCGAGCGTTTGAACCCCACTCCTTTAAGTAAAACATCTCTTTCTATACCCAGTGCTGTTCCACTGTGTCAAAATGGCAATTGTTCTTGGCCGACAAAAACTAATTCTGTTGTCACTACACTCCCTAAGGCTCAAATTTACACCAAAACAGTAAACCTTTCTAAGCTAAGCAATGGCTCGATTCCAAATCCAAAAGAGTTTATTTATAGTATTTTGGGAGATTATGAAACAAAGAGCGACAAGCGCTATCTTGTCCTCAATCGATTGAGCTATCTTACACGCGAAATAGGCAAAGAACTATTGATAAGTATTACTATGAAAATCATTGAATCAACCTCAATGGGGGATAAACTTTCACTTATTAAAGATGTTCATGACCTTGCTGTGGACGATATGGAAAATGCTATTAAAGTAGCTTCTTGGCTAGGCTCAACCCAGCTGGACAATCCTCCTGAGATCACCTCCGTGTCTGAAGCTGCTAAGCCTTTTTTATTGAAAGCCATGGGTACTTCAGAATCTTTTGAAGAAATCGCTAGTCTAATCAGCGGTACGAGTGAACTATTTGGAATGTCTGCAAAATTATCTACTATCATTAAGGAGATGCCTTGAAAATTGTTTATATATGGATTTTGGCATATTTAATGGCTTATGCTGCTCCCATTGATATAGCACCGAAACTTAAAATTTATAGTATGCCAAATGCTTTGACAAGTAAAATAGATTGGCGCTCTGATACCCAGCTGTATGTCTCTTCTTTGGGACTTTGGATTTCTGCGGAAAAAAATATCTATAGACTAGACAAACCTTCTAAAGCACTCACGATTCCTTTGCATGTAAGCTCTTTTACGCTTGCCAAAAGTGGTCATCCCGTTGCCATTGTTGATGAACAGCTAGGTCTAATAAATCATGGATTTTTTCTCCCCAGCCTTAAGCTTCCTATGGCTGGATATTCACTCGCAGAGGGCCCAAATGATACACTGTACCTCTACAATTCGACAATAGCGGCACCCATTTACCATTTTGATGGAAATATGATAACTCCGATGGCACTTCCAAGTGAAGCTGTTCAATCCTTGACTTATGCGGGCAGTGCCATCATTTTTGCTACAAAAGAGGGTATTTTTTCATTAGAATCCGGCAAACCGTTAGGATTAATCATGCCTTTACCGGATTTTGCAACTATTCTTTCGATTGCCGTAAATCCCGATACGGCAGAATTATTTGTAAGTACACATGATACTGTTTACAGTCTAAACAATGGGCTTATGACACCTCTTGTCACAGGTGTAGGAGGAGCAGTCGCATTTTATGATAATTGTTTATGGATAGCCGATTCACTGCGACAACAAGTGTATATTATAATGCCCAATCAACTTAAATAATACTGTCGGCTTATAGCCCTAAATAAGGCTGTAAAGCTTTTGGAATATCTATACTGCCGTCTGCGTTTTGGCAGTTTTCCATTATAGCCACCATAGTTCTGCCAACCGCCAAAGAAGAGCCGTTTAAGGTGTGAACAAGCGTATTGTTTTTCCAGTTTTTAAAATGCTTTTTAACGCTGATATTGACGATGCAAATGAAAAACAAAAAGTTTGCCACCACACACTTAGGCACTCCTTCGTATCAAATGCAGTACTTCACAATGATATTTTTCTCGTCCAAAAGCTAATGAACCATCGAGATATCAACCAAATATTACGATATGCAAAAGTTAATGAGGATAAAAAAGCTGCGGCTGTTGCGAAGATGTTTTAGACTTTTATTATTTATAGTATCATTATCATAGTTAAAGGATGTGGAGTAAATATGTTATATCATTACACAAGCTTACAGGGTTTGATGGGAATAATTAATAGTAAGAGTATATGGGCGAGTAATAGTGATTATTTAAATGATCATAGTGAGTATTCTCATTTATTTAATTTAGTGAGTGATTATATAAACAAAAACTATTTTGATGATGATTATTTATCTCCTTATTCCTTTAGTGTACAAATGAATCGCCCTAAGTATGGAAACAAAAATCCTCAGGTCTTTATTGGTTCATTTAGTGAATCATCTGATTTATTAAGTCAATGGAGAGGTTATTGTCCAGAGTCTGGAGGTATATGTATTGGTTTTAATCGTGAAAGTTTAGAGCGTATGGTCAAAGCATCTGGCTATGAATTAAAAAAATGCATTTACTTAGAAGAAGAACAAAATAAGATTGTTGCAGAAGTTGTTGAAAAGTCAATTCTAGAATTCCCTAAATTGGTTGAGGATCGTTCAGTATATGTAAAATTACCTGATAGAGAACAATGGCAAAAGGCAAATGAGCTAAATGAGTATGTATCTAAAGGGGAAGGAAAAGTTCAAGCGGATAAGGTAGTTTCTGAACTATATACATCAATTAGTGGGCTTGCTCCACTAATTAAGCACACATCTTTCAAAGAAGAAGTGGAATGGCGAATAATTTGTAAAAATCCAAATACTAAAACAATGTTTAGAGAAGCAAATACATATTTAGTTCCGTATATCGCATTAGATATAGAACCTGATTTTATTTCAGAGATTATAATTGGACCTAATGCTAATAGTGAAAGATGTTTAAAGTCAGTGAAAGACTTTTTAATGTTAAATGGATTTGAAAATATAAATTATAAAATATCAGAAATACCACTTAATAGTTGGTAAAAAAAGAAGCAGCTAATAGGCAGTTACTTTAAAATAAATCTGCCCATTGAGATAAAAAGAAAAAATTTACATTCCCATATAAGGTTTTAAAACCTTAGGGATATCTATACTTCCATCTTCATTTTGAAAGTTTTCCATGATGGCTACCATAGTTCTGCCAACCGCCAATGAAGAGCCGTTTAGCGTGTGAACAAGCGTGTTTTGTTTTCCGTCTTTAAAACGGATTTTTGCGCGTCTTGCTTGGAAATCTCTTGTGTTTGAAACAGAAGAGATTTCTCTATAAGTTGCTTGCCCAGGTAACCAAACTTCAAGGTCTACAGTTTTTGCAGCGCCAAAACCTAAGTCTCCAGTGCATAATGTAACAAGTCTATGCGGGAGTTCAAGCGCGGTTAATAAGTCTGAAGCACAGGCAACCATTTCTTCAAACATAGCATCGCTTTGCTCAGGTTTTGTCATAGCAACAAGTTCTACTTTGTGAAATTGGTGTTGTCGTATCATTCCGCGAGTGTCGCGTCCTGCGGCTCCGGCTTCTTTTCTAAAACATGAAGTGTAAGCGGTCATTTTGATTGGGAGTTGATCTTCGTTTAAAATCTCATCTTGGTAAAGATTTGTAACAGGAACTTCAGCTGTGGGGATTAAAAACAACTCTTGCCCGTCTATCTTGTATAAGTCATCTTCAAATTTAGGAAGTTGCCCGGTTCCCTCAAGTGCCGCACGGTTTACAAGCGCCGGAACACTTACTTCGTCAAAGCCGCGTTTAGAGTTAAAGTTGAGCATAAAGTTAATAAGTGCGCGTTCAAGTTTCGCACCCATTCCAAAACAGACACTAAAACGGCTTGTGGCAAGTTTTACGCCGCGTTCAAAGTCTATCCAGCCATTTTGCTCTGCAAGTTCCCAGTGCTCTTTTGGTGTGAAGTTAAACTCTCTTGGTGTGAGTACTTTTTTTATCTCAATGTTGTCATTTTCATCCGCTCCATCCGGAACACTATCGTCCGGAAAATTTGGAATGGACATTGCAATGTTTTCAAGCTCTTCTTGCTTGATTCTTTGCACTTCTATGGCATCTGCAACCTTGAGTTTATTAGCATCAACTTTTGCTTTAAGTTCTGTGACATCTTTTTTCTCACGCATAAGCTGGCCGAACTCTTTACTCATTGCGTTTTGGTCTGCTTGAAGTGTTTCGTATGCTGCTTTTGCAGATTTGAGTTCTTCGTTTTTATTTTTTAAATTTTCTATGAGAGCGGCATCTACACCCTTTCTCATAAGCTTTGTATTGACTGTGTCAAAATCTTTTTGAAGTAGTTTTAAATCAATCATGAGGATCCTAAATTATAAGTAATGCGATTATAGCAAAATAGATACTGTAAATATAGTTATAAGAAAAATACATAGACTGTAGTTAATACTATTAGGATAATATTACGCCATTTTAAAGTAAAGAGTTCTGAATAAAAAAGAAGGAAATAGTTTGATTACATTTCCTGGTGCTTTGTTTCCGAATAACTTCAAGGAATTGGAAGAATTTAAACATGGCGGTTTTTAT
>VMSZ01000056.1 GCA_013791885.1 Sulfurimonas sp.
GCAGTTATAGAAAATAAAATTTTACAGCCCAAAAATTTGATTGAAGTCATTCAAGAGAGAGAAACTCTAACAGTGAAAATATCTAACAATGCAGGGGCAATACCTGATAATATTATAAATAAAATCTTTGAACCATACTTTTCAACAAAAACATTTGAAGATGGTACTGGCTTAGGCTTACATATTGCTAAGTTAATTGCTAATAAATTAAACTTAGTACTTAGCGTAACTACTTTTAAGGAGTGGACAACTTTTATAGTAAAAATCTAGTTTATATAGATAAATTTGACTATGTTTTGACTCTCTTCCATTAGAATATAAAAAAATTAAGGAAGATTGATGAAGTTATCAGGTAAAACAAATATATTACTCAGTACTTTAATGGCTATGTTTTTAGTAGGATGTAGTTCAAATGGAGAAGTAACAGTTACAGGCGTGCTAGCAGATGGCGCGATAGGAAACGCTAGTTACGAATGTGGCAGCACAACAGGGTTTACAAATGTAAAGGGTGAGTTTACTTGTCCTGCTGGAAGTCGTGTAGACTTTTACTATGGCAACATAAGATTAGGTGGAGTAGCTACACTGCCATCAGACAAAATAGTGCTTATTCAAGATATCTTGGGTGTAAGTCGCACTAATACAGAGGATGCAGCTGTAGCAAGACTCGCCGTCTTTTTACAATCAATGGATAATGATGCAAACCATGCTAATGGAATCTTTTTAAATCCAAATGACATAGCGTCAATTACTATAAAAACAGAGTTCACAACTTTGAATGATGCCAATGTAACTTCGCTCATCACCGCAGCGGGTAAAACAGAATTAGACATAGATGTTGCTAAGTATAATTTACTTGTAACTACTAACAATGTTAAAAATTTTGGTACAGTTTATGGTCAAACGCAAGACTCTACTCCATCTGATACACCATCAGCCTGTCTGACACTTGAAAACATCTACTTAAACACAATGCCACTCTCTACTGTAAACTATGTAGGAGTAGGGTCAGCACAAACTCTTACTATCAAACTCTCAGCAGATGTAAACAGTACAGGCTTAACCATCACATCTTCAAATGCAATAAACGCAACGCTTGGTGCATCTTCGGTTGTAGATACTAATATTTCATTTGACTACACAGCACCGATAGCTTTACTTTCGGCAGCAGACTTTAACAGTACAGATACACTAAGCATCGTTCATGCAGGATGTGATGCTATTATAGCGACTGTGCCACTTTTCAAAGAGTATGTAGTCTCTGCTTCTATGACAAGAGGTGACTTAGATACACTTATAGAAAACTATACAGATGAGACAGATGCCACATTAAAAGCAGCCTACGCACAAGAAATTATCAATGCAGATACATCTAGTATCACGGATATGTCGGGCTTATTTAGTTGGAATTCTACATTCAACCTAGATATAAGTGGATGGGATACATCATCAGTTACTACTATGTACTATATGTTTAATGGAGCAAGTGCCTTTAACCAAAATATAGGAGATTGGAATACTTCTTCTGTGACTAATATGGCTGAAATGTTTTGGGATGCATCTTCATTTAATCAAGATATAGGCAGTTGGGATACATCTTCTGTAACAACGATGAATCAAATGTTTAAAAACTCGACATCTTTTAACCAAAATATCAGCAGTTGGGATACATCTTCTGTAACAGATATGTACTATATGTTTGTATATGCACCAATATTCAACCAAGATATCAGCAGTTGGGATACTTCATCTGTAACTGAGATGGAAGGTCTCTTTTATGGTGCTGCAGCATTTACAAATCAAGATTTAAGTAGCTGGGTTGTGACAAATGTTACAAATCATCTCGACTTTATTACAGGTGCGGGCACAGGAAATATAGAACCTACTTGGCCACAATAACTGATTTTTAGAGTCCACAATAGTGGACTTTTTGATAGTATTAGGTTTATTCTAAAGCAATTGTTGCATTACAAACTCAGCATAATGCCCCTCTTGCTCTTCAAGTTCTTTATGCGAACCTCTTTGAACAATTCTTCCATCATCAAGCACATAGATAGTGTCTGCATTTTTTACGGTACTGAGTCTGTGGGCTATTGTGATGATGGTCTTGTCTTTAAGAATGGGAACAAGAGCATTAAAGAGTTTGGCTTCCGTATGCACATCCAGTGCTGAGGTGGACTCATCAAAAATGACGACGCTTGGGTTTGCAATAATCATCCTTGCAATGCTTAAACGCTGACGCTGGCCTCCTGAGAGCCTGATACCATGACGTCCCACAATGGTTTCAAGCCCATCTTTCATTCCATTTAGCATTTGCGTAAGCTGGGCAATTTCCAAGGCTTGATATATTCGCTTGTCACTGATGCTCTCATCTCCCATGCTGATGTTAAAACGCAGGGTGGAGTTAAAAAGTATAGGCATTTGCAGTACTAAAAATATTTGTGCTCTGAGTGAATGTTTGTCAAGTTTTTCAGTATCTATAGAGTTATAGGTAAGTGAACCGCTATTTTTTTCATAAAAGCCTGAGATTATCTGCGCAAGGGTTGTTTTCCCGCTGCCACTTGCTCCAATAAGTGCTATCTTAGAGCCGGCTTTTATTTCTAAACTTATATCTTTTAAAATCTCTTTATCTTGCGTGTAGGAAAAGCAGAGGTTCTTTAGGGCAATATCTACATTATTGGATTCTATGACTGCCGTGCCGCTTTTTTCGGTTTGAAGGGTAAGGATTTTGTTAATACGTGCAAGTGCGCTCATGGCAGAGGCGTAGCTGTACTGCATGGAGAGTATGTCTTGAACCGGTGTCATAATAAACCAGATGTAGCCAAACATGGCAAACATCATCCCGATGCTCAGGTCGCTATAGGCTACCAAAAGAAGGCCTGAAGCCCGTAAAAGTTCAAAAACAGCTAAAAATATAGTGTAAGAGAGTTTCTCGTAAGCGACACTTTTGAGTCCATACTCATTGGAAGTTTTTTGCACATGAGCAGCTTCCTCAATTGCGTTTTTAAAAAAATAGTTCTCTTTGTTGCTTGCTTTTATCTGTCCGTATAAATCAAGGGTTTCGCCAAGACTCTCTTGAAACTTTTCTATTGCTGCGTTTTCTTCTTTTTTAAGACCGCCCACTTTTTTTGACATCTGTTTGCTCACAAGCATGATGAGAGGCTGAATAATGAGAATTAAAATTCCAAGTACAGGGTCAATCATGAGCATAACTATGCCAACGGCAGCAAGTGTTAAAACTGAGGCGACAAAACGGCTTACACTTGTAATAATAAAACCGTCAAGCGTGTTGACGTCAGTGACAAGATTTGAAGTGATGGCGCCGCTACCAAGCGTTTCGTACTCGTTCATGGAGGCAATTTTGAGATGCTCTATAAGCCTTTTGCGCACCATAAAAGTGACATATTTGGCAATTTTAGTGAAGATGCGAGTTGTAAGCACACCAAAGAAAAAGTAGATAAAACGCAAAAATATAACGGCGAGAGCTACAATGGCAATGTAGTAAAAAGCACTGGTCTGCCCAATAAAAGCATCTATTGTGTTTACAAAATACGAAGGCTTATTAAGCAGAACTTCATCTACCATGACGGGAAGCATGAGCGGGATAGGTACACTGACTATGATGGCCAAAAGGGTGAGTATCTGCCCGTAAATAAGGGCAGGTTTTTTATCTAAAATAAGTTTGAAAAGAGTTTTGAGAGTTATTGGATTAGTATTCATGAGCGTATTATAACGGGCAATGAATAAAGTAAGTTTGTTTGGAGTAAAATTTCAAAATTATTTTATAAAGAATGGTCACAAGAAATATGGAAAGAGTAGAATTTGGTGATTTTTACAGAAACAAAAAGAACGCTGTTTTTTTAGCCATTTATGTAAAAGAAATATCTCCGTGGAAATATTTTAACGATGATATTAAAAGTATGCGCTGTCCTGCTATCATTATGATAGACAGATGGGATGGGCGCATGGGATTTCCAGGTGGAACGGTAGATGAAGGAGAAGAACTTATTGATGCTTTGGTCCGTGAAGTAAAAGAGGAAATTGGCATCAATGTAAAACCGGACAAAGTGCATGCTATTGCTTCTCATGAGTGGAAAATAGCAACACATTTATATGGTTTGGAAGTCCAAGAAGCGGAATTTTTACATATTTATTATCACATACTCAACAACTTTTCCCGCTCCATCTTGCTTCACGCTTACGAAGAGGGAGATAAATCGCATTTTATGTCTGAGATTACTGGGATTAAAATTATTCCTCTTGTACAGCACGCAGGCAAAGGAATAAACTACTTTTTAGAAAACTCCTTTGCCGGTTCTGCAAAAAATGAACTGCTCATCATGCTTAATGAACTTTTTAAGATAAAGATAGAGCCCAAGAAAAATTAATTCTTTCTACGCTACATATCTGTTTTGTGGGAATGAAGCTTTCTGGTCAAGTATGGCTTAAAAGTAAAGTAGAGCATAAACAGCCATAATACGACACTGCTAAATATTTCAAGAAGACCCACATCTTCATGAACATGAATAATAGATTTCGCATCAAGGGCATTTGCGTCAAAGACGTAATCAAGACCTAATCCAAAAAGTACACTTCCGGCTATAATAGTTCCAAGATAAATATACAAAGAACGTGTTCCAAGCATTTTTTTGACAACGCCTATGGTGACTGTATTTGTCGCAGGTCCGGCACTTAAAAAGACAAACGCAGCTCCGGGAGAGACTCCGGCTAACATAAGTGCTGCTGCAATAGGTAAAGAAGCCGTTGCGCAAACGTACATAGGAACGGCTATAGCAATCGCTATAAAGTATGAGAGCCATGCGTATTCAATAAGAATATTACTCAGGTTTTGAGGAATGGCCGCTGTAATGAGTGCACCCAAAAGAAGTCCAAATAGCAGAGGTTTTGCGATATCGCCAAGAAGGGTTCCAAAGGCATATTTCATCGCGTTTGGAAAAGAAAATTTCTTTTTTTCTTCTTTTTTGCTTGAACAGGAATTACCGCAGCATGAACTTTTTTCTTCCTCCATTTCCGGGATTAGCTCTTTGTCTAAATAGTTTGTTAAAACTCCCGCAACCATAGCAATAATCATAGAAGTCAAAACTCTGTACAGTGTAAATATCCAGCCAAACATTCCATACGTTGCTAAAATAGAATCGACTCCCGTAATGGGTGTGGAGATTAAAAATGAGAGAGTAGCGCCTTTACTCGCACCGCTTTTCTTAATGCTTGTGGCAAGGGGAATAACCCCGCACGAGCAGACAGGAAGCGGTATTCCAAAGAGTGTTGATTTTATGACAGAGCCGATGTTTTCTTTACCCAGATGTTTTGTAACAAGAGTCTCAGGAACGAGCTCATGCAAAATACCTGCAAAAATAAGCCCAAAAAGTATGTATATGGACATTGCGTTTGAGAGTTCAATGAGTGAATCTATAAAAAGTGTTAAATATTCCATAATTACAAGCTCCTGAGTCAGTAGTGCTCTTTTATTATCACTATTTTTCTTTTGTGTGATTAAAAAATATACATATTATATGCTGCACAGTATCACAGAAATATTACAATCCTTTTATTAAAACATGATTAAGAGAGTAGTAAATGACAGAAAAACTTGTTGCATATAAAAATTTTAACATAGCATCCAATCTTCTTCCATTCATAAAATATATGGAAACTGTTGAAGACAGCAGAGAAAAATTGGACGACTTAACAAAGAATTGGGATAGCCTCTCTTTGCTCAGCCAGTTGGGTGATGCCGGCGTTAATATGAGTAGAATAAAAAATAACTTTTCTTCTCTTTCCTCGGAACTCATAAATTATCTTGCAAGTGAAATCCTGAAAAAAACTGTTGACGAGATGCATTCTAAAGCTCAGGTCGCCGTTGATATTGTAATTAGAAATCTTTTTGAAAGAACGGCTGATATAGGATTTTTAGCAACCGATGAAAAAATACGAGAATTTTTACTCAAAAATCCTACTAAATATACCGAGAATTATGAGAATGAATTGGAGAGCATCAAAAAACATTTTGTTGAGTATGTGGAAAAATACAGTGTTTACTTTGACATAGTTTTAATGAATCCAAATGGCGATATTCTTGCAAATATTGATAAGAAAAATTTGATTCTAAAATCAAAAGATTCCATAATCAAGCAAGTTCTGACGACCTCAGAAGAGTTTGTCGAAACATATAAATACCATGATTTTTTGCCCTCATACGAGCAAAGTCTTGTTTATTCTTTTAAAGTGATGCAGGACAATCAGCCAAACTCTAAGGTGCTTGGTGTTTTGTCTTTGTGTTTTAAATTTGAAGACGAAATGCAAGCAATCTTTCATAACCTTAAAAATGAGAAAACCAAAGAGTGTATCACGCTTTTAGATAAATCTGCAAACGTAATTGCAACGAGTGATAAGTATCATATTCCCAAAGGTGCCCAGTTGGAGAAAGTGTTAAATGATGAATATAAAGTAGTCACCTTTGGCGGAAGAGATTACTTGAGCAAAAGTTGTAAAACCAATGGCTATCAAGGCTTCTTCGGTTTAGGCTGGTATGGGCATGTTATGGTGCCGATAGAGCATGCGTTTTGTGACATAGACGGAGGAAACTTTGAAATAAGCGAGGAGTTACTTTTGTCTATATTGCAGCATAGTGAGCAGTTTCCCGAAGAGTTAAAAAATATTCCTATCCAAGCCTCGGATATACAATATAATTTAAACAGGGCTATCTGGAATGGTAATGTAAAGCAGAGTAATTCCAAAAATAATAACAAACAGTTTTCAAGAGCACTCTTGCAGGAAATACGCAATACGGGAGAAAAAACGAAAGGCACAATCGGTGCATCTATGGCAAATCTTACCAAGACTATGGTTCTTGGCGATAGTCAGTTTTTGGCAGATTTGATTCTTGATATCATGGATAGAAATTTATATGAGAGAGCAAATGATTGCAGATGGTGGGCGCTTACATCCGACTTTAGAAAAATACTTGAAAATGAGCAGATAAGCAGGGACGAGCGAGAAAAAATCTCTGCAATACTAGCTTATATAAATGATCTGTATACGGTTTATACAAGTCTGTTCGTATATGATAAAAATGGAGTGGTCATCGCAGTCTCAAAACTCTCGCAAAATCACCTGATAGGGCAAAAATTGTCGCAAGAGTGGGTTGAAAAAACATTGAATATCAGTGATTCATCGCAGTACTGTGTGTCTGAGTTTGAAACAACATCTTTGTATGATGCAAAACATACCTATATTTATAATGCGCCTATCCGTTCATTAGACAACGAGGATAAAGTTTTAGGGGGCATCGGAGTTGTGTTTGACTCGGAAGTACAGTTTGCAGCAATGATTCAAGAATCTCTTCCAAAAGGAGCAAATGAGGAGGTAAAAGAAGGTCTTTTCGCGGTTTTGGCGACGAAAGAGCAAACGGTTATAGCCTCCAATAATGCACACTATGGGGCAGGTGATTTTTTTGAGATAGATAAAAAGTTTTTTGAACTTAAAAAGGGCGAATCGCTGAGTGAGATTATCGAGTATGACGCAAAGTACTATGCCTTGGGCGTGCAGTGTTCAAAGGGTTACCGAGAATATAAAAGCGACAAAGATGATTACAGTAACGATGTGTACAGTTTTGTATTTTCATATATCAGTGACATTGAAGAGACAAAGGTTGAGGCTGCTTCAGAATATGTCTTAGAGAGGGAAGGTTCTATAGAGAGTAATGAAAACAGTGCTGATATCGCAAGTTTTTATATTGGCTCTCACTGGTTAGGTTTTCATGCAGAAGATGTCATAGAATCTATACATATTGATGAGTTAAGATCGACTATTCAGTTAGACAAAAATCATCACTACAAGGGGAGTGTAATCTACAAGGACCAGATGATTTATGTTATTGATATCCAAAATTTCATTAATGAGAATGTAGACGACAAGGCTTATGAAGAAATAATTATTATCAGATTTGGAGCAAGCGATAGTCTCATTGGAATTTTGGTCAATTCTCTTGGCGATATTCCTGAAGTTCAAATGGATAGAGTGAGACTTTTGGATAAGTACGTGGTTGGTGATAGGACGCTTATAGAGAGTATGGTGTTTCCTATGGGTGGCGATGCATCCAAAAAGGTACTGAGTATTTTAAGTGTTGAAAAAATAAGTGACAATCTTGTGAAGCCTGAAAGGACTCACATGATTCCAAGAAAAATTGCGGTTGGCTAACTCCTAAGAGTTAGCCGCGATTGCGTGTTCAATACGTTGCAACGTCTCATTTTTGCCGATGATAGCCATAACACTGTCAAGCCCCGGGCCGCTGAGTTTTCCTAAAAGTGCTAAACGCAGCGGTTGGCCTATTTTTCCAAAACCTATGCCCATTTCATTGACAACTTCTTCCATGAGATGATGATAATCACTCGGAAGATGCAGAGTCTCTGATGCACTTACCTTCGCACTAAAGGCGTTTAAAACTTCTATTGCATCCGCTTTGAAAGCTTTGGCAACGGCTTTTTCATCATAAGATGTCGGAGTCGCTAAAATCTCTTTTGTAAGCTCTGCCAAATCTTTGAGTGTTTTTGCTCTTTCTTTGAGAGAGTCGAGTAAAATCTCTTTTTTATCGTGAGAAGTCAGCATTAAGCCATACTGCTCTAAAAGTTCTGCCAGCTTTTTGTTGGGCATATTTTTAATGTAATGGCCGCTTAGCCAATCAAGCTTTTCGGTGTTATAGATAGAAGCAGATTTATTGATGTCTTTTGGATTAAAAAGTTCCATCATCTCTTCCATAGAAAAAATTTCCTGGTCCCCGTGACTCCATCCTAAACGCACTAAAAAGTTTAGGAGTGCTTCAGGCGTGTAACCCATTTCTTTGTAGGCCATAACGTCTGTAGCTCCGTCGCGTTTAGAGAGTTTTTTGCCCTCTGCATTGTGAATCATAGGCACATGGTAAAACGCAGGAATCTCAAAGCCTAAAGCTTCATAAACGACTATCTGCTTTGGAGTGTTTGAGAGGTGGTCATCTCCGCGGATAACTTCCGTTACTCCCATAAGCGCGTCATCAACTGCAACAACAAAGTTGTATGTCGGGCTCCCGTCGGCTCTTGCGATAACAAAATCGTCTAAGATATCTTCAGCCTGAAAGGTGATAGTTCCTTTTACTCCGTCTTTTACAACGATAGGTCCTGATTTTGGAGCTTTAATACGGATAGCCGGCTCAACTCCCTCCGGAGGTGTTCCGTTAAAATCGCGGTAGCTTCCGTCATACATAGTTCTTTGTTTGTTCGCCATCTGCGTTTCACGAAGTTCTGTAAGTTCTTCTTTTGTCATGTAGCATCTGTAAGCTTTACCCTCATGCAGGAGTTGCTGAATATATTTTGCATAAATGTCATCACGTTTACTTTGGTAGGTAATCTCGCCATCGTGAGCTAAGCCCAGCCATTCAAATGCATTTACAATCGCCTGTGCTGCTTCTTCTGAATTCCTTGCTTTATCTGTGTCTTCAATACGAAGAAGAAATTTACCGCCATTTTTTTTGGCCCAAAGATAGGATAACAGAGCGGTTCTAAGACCGCCGATATGAAGATAGCCCGTAGGACTTGGAGCAAAACGAGTGACAACCATGAATAGCCTTTATGTATAGTTGCGCAATTTTAGGCTATTGTTGGTTAAAGAAGGGTAAAATAATTTTCAAATTTTAAGAGACAGGTTTTTGTATGTATAAAATATTTTTCACACTTATTTTCGCTTCTTTGTTAAACGCAGAGATTGTAGACGGGGTTGCGGTTGTCGTCAAAGAAAAAGCAATTACTCTTTATGATGTAAAAAAAGAGATGGCACTCTCTAAAGTAGATGCAAAACAGGCTTCAGATATCTTGATTCGTAAAGCACTTGAAGAGACGGAGATACAAGAGAGAAAACTCAGTGTCACCAGTGAAGAAGTTTATGAAGACATTAAAGCAACAGCGCAGAGAAACAACATGAGTGTTGCAGACTTTTATGAAGCTGTCAGAAACGCAAACGGTTTAAGCTCTACAGAACTCAAAGAAAAAGTAGAACAGAAACTCTTAAGTCAAAAACTTTACTCTGCAATCTCTTACTCGGCAATGAACCCGCCAAGTGATGCTGAAGTAGAAGAGTACTATGAGTTGCATCAAGATGAATTTACGCATCCAAGTTCTTTTGATGTCATTATCAACAGTGCAAAAGATCAGGAAAGACTCCAGGAAAAAATAGACAATCCAATGTTTTACTCTCCGGAAATCACTACAAATGAACAGGTTATACCGTATGATAGAATCTCTCCGGAGCTTGCTTCTTTGCTTGAGAAAACAAAAGTAAACAATTTCAGTCCTATTGTTCCTGATGGCAAAGGCGGATTTATGAGCTTTTATGTCAAGTCGGTAACATCTGCCAAAGAGGGTGGAGTTGAGAGCGCTAGAAATCAAATTTCCAATAAAATCATGGAAGATCAACGGGAAATGGTATTGAGTGACTACTTTGTAAGACTTCGCCAAAATAGTGATATTAATATTATCAGACTTCCTTAATAGATGTTTTTAAAATGTTAAGCGACACAAATTTCATAAATATAGCGACAGAACTTGCAAGCGCTTCCAAGTGTGTTTCTAAGCAGGTTGGAGCAGTCATTGTAAAAGATGGAAGAATTCTCTCCACAGGCTACAACGGAACACCTGCCGGTTATAAAAACTGCCGTGACCATTGGGACAATGAATACACAAGTGAACACCATGAGTGGTCAAAAACGTATGAGATACATGCAGAAATGAATGCTATAATCTGGGCAGCCAGAAAAGGAATTTCCATAGAAGGTGCAACTATCTATGTAACGTTAGAGCCTTGCAGTGAGTGCAGTAAGAACCTTATAGCAAGCGGTATCAGCAGAATTGTCTACGCAAAACCTTACGAGCACAATCACTCAGAAACTATTTCAAAATTTTTACAAGACAACGGTGTGATAATAGAACAACTCTAAACTCTATGCGGTTTTCTTTATCTTATTGCTTTTTTTTTGCCGGTATTTACACTATAATATTTTTTATTTGAAAATAAGGGCTTCTAATATGAAATACAAAGATACATATGCCAAGCTTGCTCAATTCGGCAGAGAATTGTTGCATAGAAATTCATTAGTGGAGGGCATGCCACTCATTTCCAAATATGTTAAAGAAGTTATCCAGGCAGAGAGATGTTCTATTTTTATGTATGACTTTGAAAAACAGGAACTTTGGACCACTCTCTCTGATGGCGTAGAAAAGATAAAAGTAGCATCCAACAAAGGTATAGTAGGGCATACTTTAAACGTAAAAAAACCTGTTTTAGAGAATAATCCATACTCCAATGCCCACTTTTTGAGTGATGTTGACAAAGAGACCGGCTATACGACACACAATCTTATAACGGCACCTATATTTAATTCAAAACGCCAAATCATTGGTATTTTGGAGCTTTTAAATAAAGAGGGCGGTTTTGATGAAGAGGATGTAAAATTTATGATATTTTTTGCACACTACGTGAGCGGATTTTTAGAACTGACAAGCCTTTATTTAAAAGAAGATAGCAAATGATGAAAACATATAATCAAATAGCAGAATTTGGACAAAAACTGATGTCTCTTGGGGAGATTGAAAATGTCTTGGAACTTATTGCCGGTGAAGCTAAAAAGCTTGTTAATACAGAGCGCTGTTCTATTTTTATTGTAGATAAAGAAGATGGCATTTTATGGACAAAACTCAGTGATGGAATAGGACGTATTGTCATCTCTTTAGATTCCGGAATTGTGGGAGATACCTACCAAAAACAGAGCGCGCAGATTGTTAATGACCCATACGGTGATGCCCGCTTTTTACAAGTCATAGATAAAAAAAGCGGATATACGACAAAAAATATTATCACTGTTCCCATTTTTGATTCCAAACGCGAGATTATCGGCATTATTGAGCTGCTTAATAAGTCCAGAACAGACTTTACAAACGAAGATCTGGAAACATTGACTTTCTTCGCAAACTATATCAGCGGGAGTTTGGAACTTGTTCTTATGAGCAAAAAATAAAAAAATCATATGCGTAGAGCCTGCCCTTCTTATAGTTGGCAACCCTGCGTTTGAGATAATTTTTTTAATTCCGGAAGTTGAATCTCTAAATGACGAATCTCCTCCAATGCTTCCATGCGAAATCGGTCAAGTGGACTTCTTATGGAGTAATACGCCCACGTTCCTTTTCGCTCTACTCGCAAAAATCCGGCTTCTTTTAATATCTTAAGATGGCGTGTGAGACGTGACTGAATCATCTCGAGAGAGTTTTGCAAATCACATACGCAAGTTTCACCGTTCTCGTCGACAAAACGCAGTAAAAGTATCCGTGTTTCATCATTAAGTGCTGCAGCACTCTTGATTTAATGATTTTATTTTTACTAGCTAAGATGAAATATCTCAAAATGAAACCTCTGGCCATTTTTGCATTTTTAATGGCAGGCGGTTTTATAGGTGACAGCGCGTCAAATCCACTCGTAATTTCCAACCTGACAAATATCGTCACAGTCGGATACTTTGATATCGGTTTTGTGGAATATGCAAAAAATATGTTTTTGCCAAACTTACTGAGTATCTTTGCTTCAATAGTTGTATTGTGGGTTTGTTTTCGTAAGGACATTCCCTTTGCTATTGATGTTTTAAAACTTCCAGCGGCCTCTTCGGTCATTAAAAACCATACTATGTTCAGGTTCTCATGGTTCTTTCTAGCGCTTCTTATGGCAGGATATTTTGTGGGGGATTATTATCATCTTCCAGTTTCAGTTTTTGCACTTGGCGGAGCTTTGGTATTTTTACTAATAGCGAACCATTATAAAGCAGTAAAACCTATTATGACCATCAAAGCAGCACCTTGGCAAGTGGTGTGGTTTAGTATAGGTTTGTATGTTGTTGTGTACGGGATTAAAAACGCAGGACTAACAAATGTTATAGCTTCTTGGATACAAGAACTAAGTCTGCATGGGGATTTTGTTGCTATTGTTGGAACAGGATTTTTATCTGCGTTTGTTAGTTCTGTTATGCATAATATGCCAACGATTATGATTATGGATATAGCCATAGATCAGGTTGGATATATTGGAAATGAAGCACTTGTGTATGCAAATATTTTAGGCTCAAATCTTGGACCGAAAATGACACCAATCGGTTCGCTTGCAACTCTACTTTGGCTTCATGTTTTAGCGCAAAAGGGTGTGAAAATAGGCTGGTGGGACTATATGAAAGTAGGTCTTGTTTATTACTCCGCCTGTGCTTTTTGTAGCTCTGCTCGGCTTAGTATAGGTTGCGCGTGTAAAAAAGCTAAACGCAAGTTAAGTCTCTTGCGTTTAGAAAAAATTAACTATTTAAGATAATCTACACCCATTTGAGTCAGTACAAGTGTCACGCCATCTTCTTGAATTTCTATAAAACCTTCGCTTTTGAGCTCCTTCATAGCATCTGCTAGAGCATCTTCCTGTTTTGCGTTTAGATTCACTAATATATTTCTTACAACATCCTGTTTCGTCATAACTTGGCCGACTGTTTTATGCTTTCTAAACCAGCTCATGAACATATCTACAACTTCTTTTTGTGGGGCCGGATCTACAATTGACTTTTTAGGAGCGAATTTCTTTTTATTCACCGGAGGTCTATTGCCGCCTGTTTGCGCTGAACCGAAAGTTTTATTTTTTGCAGGAGCGCCTTTTTTATGGGTAAAAGGTTTTTTACTAGAAGATGTTGATTTCATTTGATGCCTTGTAATGGTGAAGTTTTATTCGCGGTATTGTTACATATATTTACTAAAAAACAGGAGAGACACTAGTATGTTAAAGATTAGAAGTGGTAGTTAAAAAGCACTTTATATGTATTCTCATCTGATTTTTCTTTCAATGCAACTCTCTCTTTATAATCATATTTTAACTTTATTTGGGTGTTTTGAGAAGTTCTGAAATTTTGGGAGAGCTTAAAGAGTGCCTGTTTCTCTTTAGAGTCATACCACCTGTTTGTATACTCTATGTTAGTGTTCATAAATGAAAAACCGTCAAACACCAAGCCGGCACTTGAACCAATTCCTCCTGTTGTTGTCTCAGCCACGTAGAAGAAAGGGTCAAACATAAAATAAACATAAGCATTTTCATTTCCCCAGCTATAACCTGCTCCAAGTGTTGCTAAAAAATTTGTTTTTTCATTGAGAGAATTTTTATCCCATCCAAATTTTGTTCTCCAGGAAAAACTGTCAAAAAATTCACTTCTTTGAGCAATGGAGGCGATAGAGAGAATAGTCGCTTCTTCAACTTCCAAATCATTTTGTGAGTAAGAGAGTTCAAGATTTGCAAATTCTATTTGCGTTCCGCGTAAAAATCCATAAAGACTGTCTTCTAAATCATGATAAGCAGGACGAAGACCTAAAAATCCGATGGCATTTCCATTACGAGAACCAAAACCTGTTGACAACCGTATTGCTCTATGGCTCAAAGAAGGTTCTTCCGGAGTCTGAATATCTAACTCTTTGCCTGGTCCAAGAGAAGCTCTTGCTTTTGTAATTGTGTGAAAAAGTGCTACATATTCATCTTTGCTCATACTGTTTCTGCTAAAAGAGTACTCTAGATATTCTATAGAAGCTTCAAGAATATACATTTTTTGTTGTTTATCTATCTCTTTACTTTCAATTATATTTTTTGGGGAAATCTCACCACGGACAAGTGCTCTTGGAGTGCGCAGGTGATTTTCATTTAAAAGCTTTTCATATTTTAACAGTATAGTTCTCTTTGAAGCTCTGTAATTTACATCTGCAATAATTTTTTCTTCTTTAGCAGCGTGAATGGTTTCAAGAGGTATAACATTATAATTAAAATAATCTCTTAAGTGCACACTCGGTCTTGCCACTTCAAGAAGCCACAACATATTGTAAGAGCAGTTTTCTGTAAAAAAATAGTAATAAGAGTGTGTACCGTTAAGCTCCCAAATATGCTCCGTCATGCGTAAAACTTCTGCCTCATTTAAATTTAAATCATATTCCCAAACATCTCTTTGTTCAGTATCTCTATATTCTTTGAGTTTTTCGTAATAAGGCAAGAGAGAATATTGTCCATAGTAACCGCCAAAAAGTCCTTTAAGGGCAAAGATAACTCCGTTTGTCTTGCTTGGATCGGCATCCGCAGCATAGTTGATGGCATAGGAAAGCAGTTTTGATTTGTAAGCTGAATTTATACGTATGAAGGTATGTCCAAACATTGATGCAGGAGAATTAATGTGAGCAGATGGAAAAACGAGCGTGGCAGATTTTGGGTTCAATCTTTGCAAAATTTTGTCATATTCACTGCAGTTCACATTTGGAAAATCCTTAATACCGAGTTTTTCTTTGAGCCAATTTTTTCTGGCTGGAAATTTGCAAGCACTTGCATTACTATCAAATGTTTTTTCATTATAAAAAGCGTCAAGTGTAGCATCGAGCTCATTTTTTGCATTGGTTTTTCCATCTGTTGCAAAGAAAAAGTTCTTATCGTCTATTTCGCTTTCTCCATCCACCATATGAAGAAGTAAATTCCAATATCTTTCGTTTGATAAGTTTAAATTATGGGCTTTGTCTTTATAGTTCGCAAGGTCTGCGTTTACTGTAGAAATAAAAAAAATGAGTAAAAGAAAATATTTGAGTAAGATGAAAAATCCTCAATGTTTGTTTTGGAGGTAGCTGCAACTAAGCGAAAAATCGCTTAGTTTATAGAGAGAGTTAAATTTGAGTAGTAGAGATATTGTTTAATACATCAGCCATTTCTACATTTGTACCTGTGTAGATACTATTGTAGTTTGCTTGCAGTGATGCACAAAACATTGCTTTGTCTTCAACATTCAAAAGTTCTGCTAAAGTATCAAGAGACTCACCATGACCAACAGAAATTTCTTTTGCCAGAATATCCATATTTGAAGCTACGAATTCTTCAGCTCTTTCATTCATTACAAACTTTGCTTTTTTACAGCCAGAAGTTCCAGACGTAATACCAAAAGTTTGATTTCCTGAAGTACCGTTTGTTGTAGCTTGTAGCGCCAACATCACAGCAGAAGAATCATCCTTAATGACCATTGAACCAAGGCCACAACCCGTTTGACTATTTACATTTGCTATAGCAGCCGTACTTAAAGCTGCAAGCGCTAACACACTAAGTAAAATCTTTTTCATTAACATCCTTTGTTGTATAAAGTTAGGCATTGTAAAATACAATTACTTAAATTAAAATTATACCGCTGTATTTCCACAGTGACCACATTTTTTTGCAGCTAATGGAATTTCCATTGCACATTCACTGCAAGTTTTTGTTGTTGGGGCGGCCGGTGCCGGTGTTTCTTCTTCGCCTTTCATTTTGTTGTATGCTTTAATCATCATAAACATCACAAAACCGAGAATTAAAAATGAGATTGTATCATTAATGAAAAGGCCATACTTAATTGCAGGTGCTCCTGCTTTGTCAAGTTCAGCCATACTTGCATAAGTTTCACCGTCAAGCGCGATATAAAGCTGTGAAAAATCAACTCTACCCATCAAAAGGCCAACTGGTGGCATTATTATATTTGCTACCAAAGATTTAACGAGTGTCGCAAACGCAGCACCAAAAATAAAGCCTACTGCCATATCAATCATATTTCCCTTAATGAGAAACTTTTTAAACTCTTCTAACATTAAACATCCTTAAAACAATAATATGTTTGTATGTTAGCGCCCTTAAACTTAAAATTTTCCAAATGAAACACTATTCACATGATAGAAGTGATATTTAAAAATAATGTTACTATATAAATTTAGAAGATAATTCTCTGAGGATAAGATCTGCTTTAAGAGACTCTCCGCTATATTTAACAATTTTAACACCATGTGAACTCATTGCGTTTGCTGTATTTTTACATGCACGCTTCACTACGATGTAGTCACAAGAATCTAATACTGCACCCATTTTGTTGTGCTGTGCAATATGTTCTGCATCATCGTGTCCATGCGCACATTCGTGCTCATCTTCCTCTTCATCATGGTCTATATCTGTTCTTGGATTATTTTTGACACTTTCTAATTTAAATGAGCGAAACATTCCTGTCCCATTCATGTCGTAGATAGCGAATTTTGGGGTGTGGCCTGCGTTGCCAAAAAATGTGAGTGTTTCGTCTTTTACGGGAATAGCTATTTTCATCTGTTTGCCTTTAATTTTTTTGGATTGTAGCACTTTTACATAAACGCAGTAAAGGTTTCGAACAATGGAACTGTGTAGCAAGGGTTAAAATTTAAGCACTTGTGTAATGTAATTGTGAACACTTCTTGCTATACTTTTTTCGGATGCACACTGTTCTTTGTTTACGAAACTAAGTATTTAGGTACTTTACAAGTAAGGATATAGTATGAAAAATTGTCTCACTAACATCACCTGTACTACAAACTCCACTATCGATTACAATAAACAATTTTTAAAAATGGTACGGCTTAATAACATGCTTAATGACAAAGGAGGCTGATCCAGCAATCTGGCTCAAGTAATGTTTTGTCCGAAAACGCAGGATGTTTGTAAAATATTTTATTTTTATTTTGTAAACTGCGTTTTTGTGAAATAGTAGTGTATAATACCGTCGAAATTATCTATAGTACCAATTTTTACGGGGTCATAGCTCAGCTGGGAGAGCGCGTCGCTGGCAGCGACGAGGTCAGGGGTTCGATCCCCCTTGTCTCCACCATCTTTCAATTTTATCCATTTTACTTTTTTTTCATTACTGCGTTCATATTCAGTAAAATCAATGGTTATTTTAAATAATTTGTAGTTATTGATAATAAATAGAGTTAAAAGTATACGTGAGAGTTTGTGCTATAAGCGTTTTTGGGTATGTGTAAGTTGTAAAAAGTGTGATTTTGAAAAAAGAGAGAGTTAGAGAAAGCTATTGAGCGAAGAATCGCTCAATAAAGAAAAATTACAGACCTGTAACGTTTTCTGCTTGTGGGCCTTTTTCGCCTTCACCAATTTCGAAAGTTACTTTTTGACCTTCGTCTAGTGAAACACGACCGTAACCAGTGCTGTTAATTTGACGAAAGTGTACGAATACATCTTTTCCGCCGTTTTCTTGTTCGATAAATCCGAAACCTTTTTCACTGTTGAACCATTTAACTGTTCCGTTTACTAATGTTGCCATTTTAAATCCTTTGGGTTGTATACACCTGATAATACAGGTGGTTGAAAATCTAATATGAAGTTGTTTTCTAAGGTGAGTTTTACCGTTAACCAAGAGGTATAAAATAAAGCAGACTACAGATGTAACTAAAAATCATCTTTCATTGCCGATATTATAGCTGAATAATTCACTAGGATGCGTTAAATATGCCAATTCAATGTAAATTGGCACGATATAAGCGAGTTTCTTGGGTTTTAGAGCATCTTTATATTGTCTTGTTGAGTAGTAATCATGCATAAAAATTCATAACCGACACCAAAACAAGTTTCATAGTAATGATTTACACCGGCAGGAATATAAATAAAGTCACCTTGTTTTGCATGGTAAACTTCATCGCCGACAACAACTTTAGCTTCACCGCTGAGTACATATTGTTGGTGTTGTATCTCATTTGTATGGTTTGGCATGCTGCCGTTTGCCTGCATAGATATTTTTCTGACAAGAAAATCTTTTTCTTGTTCAGGGGACAAGACAGAAATTACTGTAGATTTTGTTTTTGGTATTTCATTTGTGCTGTATTCATTGCTGTTTTTGCAATACATGGAGAATTCCTAAATATTTTTGTCTAATTGTATCAAGAATTGTAAATAAAACAGAGTGAAAAATAGAAAAGATTAAAGTAAACAAGCTACATAAACAAGCAAAGAGAAAGAGAAATTGAAGAAGAGGGCGTGGCGGGGGTAGACCACGCCCTAAGTATTAGAAAACTAAGTTTAAGTGACCAGAACCATCTGACATATTCCCACCTGCACTATCCGACGGAGAGTTGTGGTGTGCAAACGCACTTGAAGCTAAAGCTGCTAATACTAATAAAGTCGCTGTAAATTTTTTCATGTAAATCCTTTGTGTTTAAGATGGAAAAATTGTAACGTTTAAGCGTTAGTGATGTGTTAGTGCTAAAGTGGTATCAATTTATTGAATACCACTTAATAGATACTTCATCTTATTGGAGATGAAGATGATTAGAATTGTCGAAAATTATTTTGGATATAATGAGCAGAAATGGAAAATGAAAATGAAAGATATAAATAAATTATTAGAAGAACACAGCCTGTCACATTTTCAATATTATGAGGATAAAGGCAGGATAATATACACGTATGAGAGCGGAACTTCCTTGCATATAGCGGATTTCAAGAGGTTGATTGATGTTTTAAAAGAGAATCATATAAAACATAATGATATTGGACTTGACGTAATACTAATAGAAGACGATTAATTTAAAATCTTGTACTCACCAGGGGCAAGGTTTTGAACGTCATATTCTCCAAAACGCACTCTGTAAAGTGCAATCACTCTGTTGCCAACAGCTCCAAACATTCTCTTAATTTGATGGTATTTTCCTTCGCAAATCTCTAAATGCACAAGAGTCTCAGTAAGGATTTCCATTTTAGCAGGTAAAAGCGGTTTTGTCTCACCATTTAACATAAGTGTTCCACTTGCAAATATTTCTGCTTCATCACCTCGCAGGGCTTGAGCCAGAGTTACTTCATAGAGTTTTGAGACGTCGCTCTTTGGGCTTGTAAGGCGATGGTTTAAAACTCCATCATCTGTTAGTAAAATGGCACCCGTAGTGTCGCCATCGAGTCTGCCGACGGTTGATATTTTAGGATTTCTGTTTTGCCAGCGTTCAGGCAAAAGCGAGTAGATAAGTATTCCAGCGTCGTCGTGAGAACAAATTACTCCGCTTGGTTTGTTCATTAGTATGGTTAAATTTTCTGGGTCGAGTTGCGTTTCATTGACTGTTATGTCACTATGTAGAGCTTTTTTGTCTGTTTCAAAAACTCTTACACCATTAATGCAAACTCTAAACATTTTGAGAAACTTTTTCGCTTCGCTTCTTGAACAATATCCAAGACTTGAAAGATGTGCATCTATTCTTTTACGGCTGTTTTGCATTTACATAACTCTTTTTCTGAAGATATTAACACATTTATTCTTTTAAAACTGTTTTGCTTTATAAGGATTATTACAAAAATTATTTAAAAAAATTCCACGGACTTCCATAGTGGGTAAGAGCATCTTCACAAGTAGCGTTTAAGAAACGCTCTCCAAAAGTAGGGTTACAGATAAAACTATATTCTTGTTCATTATACACAAAACGAAGAGCATACGCATGAAGATAACCACGTTCTTCTTTTAGCGCATCTTCACTAAATGCATATCTCTCATCACCGGCAATAGGTGAACCTAAGCTTTTGAGCGCAACACGTATTTGGTGTGTTTTTCCAGTATGCGGTTTGATTAAAAAAAGCCTCTCATGAACTCTAAGGGCACAACTAACGAACTGTGTGATGGCAGGATTTTCCATTGTAGAGACTAACTTATAACTCCCACGACGAGCTTGTGCCATATCGGCTTTTATCCAGCCCTGTTTTTTCTTTGGCTTACGCAGACTAACAGCTAAATAAAACTTTTCAATTTGGCGTGTTTCAAAGAGTTTACTGAGTTTATTCGCTACTTCAGAACTCTTTGCTAAGATAATAAGGCCCGATGTCATTTTATCAAGTCGATGAACACTAAAAAGTTGTTCTGCATTTAATAGTTCTGTAGCTTGCACAACAAACCCTGCGCCATCTTCACTATGAAAACTCATACGAGAGGGTTTATCAAATATGGCAAAATCTGAATTTTGAAAAATTATCTCTATGTTCAATGAAGTATCCTTGTTGAATAAGTAAATTATTATAAAACTGCATATTACAAGATTTGGGCAATTTACGACAAACTGCACTATAAAATTAGTGTAATTATATGCAGTAAACGGGTGAATAATAAAAAAATTGAGTAAATTGCAATAAGAAGTATTTATGAAAATTTTTCTGTAAGTATCGCATTTAAGGAGATTCTATAAAAAAGGTGGTGGACCCTCAGAGATTCGAACTCTGGGAGGTATAACCCTCGCCGGTTTTCAAGACCGGTGCATTCGACCAACTCTGCCAAAGATCCACGTTTGTAAAAAGAAGTTTATTATAAAAAATTGGAGGTGCCACCCAGATTTGAACTGGGGATAGCAGCTTTGCAGGCTGCGGCCTTACCACTTGGCGATGGCACCAGTCAATCAATTTTCCATATGGTGCCCGAGGCCGGACTTGAACCGGCACAGTATTGCTACCGGGGGATTTTAAGTCCCCTGTGTCTACCGATTTCACCACCCGGGCATATTGGGAGGATTTTCAACAATTTATAATTTTAAATGGAGCGGGAAACGAGGTTCGAACTCGCGACCCCAACCTTGGCAAGGTTGTGCTCTACCACTGAGCTATTCCCGCAAAAACACACACTTAATTTTTAAGTGAGCGGAATTATAGCCACATTTTTTTCCTTTGTAAAGAGTTTTCTAACTAAATTTTAAAAAAAATCAAAAATAATGCTATAATCGCTTTTATAATATATAGTGTAAGGATTTTTATGAGAAGTGATACTATAAAAAAAGGGTTTGATAAGGCTCCTCATCGCTCTTTATTAAGAGCAACAGGATTGAAGGATGAAGATTTTGATAAGCCGTTTATCGGGGTTGCGAACAGTTATATAGATATTATTCCTGGGCACTTTTTCTTGCATGAATATGGTGAAATAGTAAAAGAAGCTATTCGTGAAGCAGGCGGAGTGCCTTTTGTTTTTAATACTATAGGTGTTGATGATGGCATTGCTATGGGGCACGATGGTATGCTTTATTCACTTCCATCACGTGAGATTATTGCTGATTCTATTGAAACAGTTATGAACGCGCATAAGCTTGATGCAATGATTTGTATTCCAAACTGTGACAAAATTGTTCCAGGTATGATTATGGGGGCTTTACGCGTTAATGTTCCAACTGTTTTTGTTTCAGGTGGCCCAATGGCTGCTGGACACAAAAAAGATGGAACACCTATTGACCTTGCAACTGCGTTTGAAGCTGTTGGTCAACATGCTGAAGGCAAAATGACAGACGAAGAACTTTATGAAATAGAGTGTGAAGCTTGTCCAAGTGGTGGAAGCTGTTCAGGAATGTTTACTGCAAACTCAATGAATACATTGTGTGAAGCTATGGGTATAGCCCTTCCGGGTAATGGAACTATTTTGGCAATGACTCCGGCGCGTATTGAGCTCGTGAAAAAAGCAGCAAAGAGAATTGTTGAGATGGCAAAAGCTGATAACAGCAAATATAACCTTCGCAATGTACTCAATGAAAAAGCAATTCATAATGCTTTTGTTGTAGACATGGCAATGGGCGGAAGTTCAAATACTGTGTTACATATGCTAGCGATTGCAAAAGAGGCTGAAGTTGATTTTCCAATTGAAAAAATTAACGAAATTGCTGACAAGGTAGCACACATTGCAAAAATTTCTCCTTCACTTTCAACGGTTCACATGGATGATATTAACCGTGCAGGTGGGGTAAACGCAGTAATGAAAGAAGTAAGCCGTCGCGGTGGACTTCTTCACCTTGATAACCCGACAGTAACGGGTGAAGCTATCGGTGAGCGAATTGCCGGAGCTAAGATTTTAGACGAGACAATTATTCATACAAACGAAAACGCATACTCAAAAGTTGGCGGTCTTTCTATACTTTTTGGAAATCTTGCTTCTGAGGGTGCAGTTGTAAAAACTGCGGGTATTACAGGAAATATGAGACAGTTTAAGGGTAAAGCAGTATGTTTTAACTCTCAGCAACAAGCGTTAGCTGGAATTATGGGACATAAAGTAAAATCTGGCGATGTTGTAGTTATTCGTTACGAAGGCCCAAAAGGCGGTCCTGGTATGCAAGAGATGCTTGCACCTACTTCACTTATTATGGGAATGGGACTTGGTGAGAGTGTTGCACTTATTACTGATGGACGTTTTTCGGGAGCTACACGCGGTGCGAGCATTGGCCACGTTTCTCCAGAGGCAGCTGAGGGCGGTATGATAGCCCTTATAGAGGATGGTGATGAGATTGAGTTAGATGTTGATGCTCACTTACTCCAACTTAACGTAAGCGAAGAGATACTAGCGGTGAGAAAAGCTGCTTGGAAACCTCACAAAAATGAAGTGAAATCAAAATGGCTGAAGCGTTATGCTTTACTTGTTTCAAATGCTTCAAACGGGGCTGTGTTAAAAACTGAACTTTAAAGCTTCAAAGGCTTTAAAGTTAGAGTTTGGCACTATTACAACAATAAAGATATAGGATTATATAAATTGAACGCAATCGCAATAAAACATAACGGTCAGATAATAGACCTTCAAACTGCCAAAGAGATGGGTTTCGAAGGTGAGCAGATACATCTTGATAACTCGGCAGAGTCTCTTGAGGTTCTGCGCCACTCTACAGCGCACCTTATGGCTCAGGCTATAAAGTCTATCTATAAAGATGCAGAATTTTACGTAGGACCTGTTGTAAAAGAGGGTTTCTACTACGACTTTAAAACAAGCCAGACTGTTGGTGAAGCAGATCTTAAAGAGATAGAAAAGCAGATGCTCTCTTTTGCAAAGAAAAAATATGAGATTGAAAAGTATGAAATCTCTATGGCTGAAGCAAAAGAAAAGTTCAAAGATGACCACCTTAAGCTTGCTGTTATGGAAAGAATCCCTAGCGATAGAGTTTCCATTTACAAGCAAGGTGAATTTGAAGACCTTTGTCGCGGACCTCACTTGCCAAACATAGGGCTTATCAGATACTTTAAACTGACTAAAATTGCCGGAGCTTATCTTGGCGGTGACTCTAAAAACGAAGTTTTAACTCGTATTTACGGTATTGCGTTTGCAGATAAAGAGTCGTTAAAAGCGTATTTGGATCAGATGGCTGAAGCTGAAAAACGCGACCACAGAAAACTTGGGAATGAATTGAAACTTTTTACATTTCGTGAAGAGGTTGGTGCAGGTTTTCCTATCTGGCTTCCGGCTGGTGGACGTTTACGTGCAAGATTAGAGTCTTTACTTTTTAAAGCACACCGTAAACGCGGATATGAGCCTGTTCGTGGGCCTGAAATGTTACGTTCAGACCTTTGGAAAACATCTGGTCACTACCAAAATTATGGTGAAAATATGTATTTCACGAACATTGATGAGATTGAGTTCGGTGTAAAACCAATGAACTGTGTCGGGCATATTAAAGTATACGAAGAGGATTTACACTCTTACAGAGATTTACCTCTAAAATACTTTGAGTATGGCGTTGTTCACCGTCATGAGATGACAGGAGCACTTCACGGACTTTTCCGTGTTCGTGAATTTACTCAGGATGATGCGCATATTTTTTGTACAGCTGATCAAATTGAAGAGCAGATTATAGAAGTTGTGGATTTTGTTGACAAAATCATGTCGACTTTTGAATTTAACTACAAAATGATGATTTCTACAAAACCTGAAAAAGCAGTTGGTGATGATGCTGTTTGGGAAACATCAACGCAAGCACTTAAAAACGCAATGGATAAAAATAACCTTGTGTATGAGATTGATGAAGGCGGCGGGGCATTTTATGGTCCTAAAATCGACATTAAAATCACAGATGCCATCGGTCGTGAATGGCAGTGTGGAACAATCCAGCTCGACTTCAACCTTCCACAAAGATTTGAATTGGAATATAACGGCGAAGGCAATGAAAAGATCCAGCCGGTTATGATTCACAGAGCGATTCTTGGTTCATTTGAGCGTTTTATAGGGATTTTAACTGAGCATTATGCCGGAGAATTCCCGATGTTTATTGCTCCTACTCAAGTTGCAATTGTTCCTGTCGCAGAAAGCCATAAAGATTATGCTAAGGAATTATCAGATAAACTTATCGACATTGGTGCCGATAGTGAAATATTCGCTAAAAATGATTCTTTAAATAAAAGAGTTCGAACGGCAGAAAAAACGCGTGTTCCTATGATAGTTGTCATCGGCGATGAAGAAATACAGAATAAAACTGTAGCCATCAGAGATAGAAGAACAAGAGAACAATACAATCTAAGCGAAAAGGATTTCTTGGCGCTTATACAAACTAAAATAAATGAGGTAAATTTTTGAGTAAAAACAAAGACCGTGTCATAATGAATGACGACATCCGTGTACCAGAGGTACGTTGTAATATTGATGGAGCTGAATCTTTAGGAGTGGTTTCTATTGATGTGGCTATGGAAAAAGCAAATGAGTTGGGTTTAGATTTAGTTCTAATCGCTCCAGAAGCAAAACCGCCTGTCGCAAAGATTATGGATTACGGTAAGTTTAAATACCAAGAAGAGAAAAAACTCAAAGAGCAAAGAAAAAATCAGACAAAGATTGATGTAAAAGAGATTAAGCTGTCTGTGAAAATTGCTGAAAATGACATCAGTTATAAAGTTAAACATGCAAGAGAGTTTTTGGCTGAAGGGAAGCACGTAAAATTCCGTGTATTTCTAAAAGGTCGTGAAATGGCTCACCCTCAAGCTGCTAAAGAAGTTCTTTTAAGAGTTTGGCCAATGATTGAAGATGTTGGTGTTATGGAAAAAGAACCATCATTTGAAGGCCGTTACTATAATATGTACGTAACTCCGCAGAAGTAATATAATTTCTTCATTAAAATGACACCCACATTTAGTGGGCTTTGTCATCTATTTTATCTCTCTACGACTCTTTTCTAACATATCATCCATCATCTTATGTAGCTCTGTACTATTTTCTTCCATAACTTTAAAATTTTCTATAATCTCGTTTTTATGTTCTAAAACTTTATTATCTGGGTAGATATATGAAATGTTTTTGTTAACAAGGCGATGGATTTCTTGGTGCGGTTTATCAATTGCTTTGTACGATGCACAGTGACCGAATTTTTCTTTCGCCGAACCTGCATACCATTTACCTAAGCTACATGTCGTAGGTGAAGGAAATTCAATGCGTTTTTGTCTTCTAAATACTGAAGAGTAGGCATTTGATTTATAGATTGTATGATCAATTTTGGCTAAAACAACAAATATCATGTTCTCTAAAGCATAAGCATAGCTAGATGCAAGTTTTGCATCATGCCTAAAACCCTCGAGTGTGTTTGTAAATTTATCAATTGTTTCGCTTGATTTTTCTGTAATTTTTATCATAGATAAGGAATCATCTTGAAGATCAGAGGCATCTTGTTGAAAAGTTTGAATTGAGATAGAAATTTCACCCGTCGCTTTTTGGGTTCTCTCTGCGAGTTTTCTCACTTCATCGGCAACTACAGCAAATCCACGACCATGCTCACCTGCACGGGCAGCTTCTATTGCTGCATTGAGAGCAAGCAGATTGGTTTGATCAGCGATATCTTTTATTAAATCTACTATAGAATTGATATCTGATGTTTTTTGGTTAAGCTCATCAATCTTCTGAGAAGAATGATGCACACCAACTATAAGTTGATGCAGGTTTTCGCTTACATTGTCTATGGCTTCGCTGCTTGCTAAAACTGATTCTTCTGTGCATTTACTGATTTTTACAATTTGCTCTATACTTGATAGTGATCTTGTAAGATCATCTTGCAATAGAGTAAGCTCCCCGATTACACCTTGACCAATATGTGAGATAGCAGCATTTAGTTCCGAATTTTCAATTTGTGTTGTATCTGTTTGCATACTTGCTATGGCATTATTCGTAATACTGATATTTTCTAAAAATTGGCCGGAAAATTCATCTTCATGGATTTTTGGGTAAGCAGCTTTGGTGCTTGCTTGCGTAATCGAGGAAGATACGGATGTTACAAAAGCATTTAACTGTAGCATTAACGAGTTAAAACTTTTTCGGAGATCTTCAAGTTCTCCGCCATCTTTATAATTTATATTATTGTTCTCAAGAATTCCCGATTCTGCTTTGACCATAGCATCGCTAAACAATCTCATATTTGCTTGAATTCTTCTAATATTAATAAACATATACCACGCTAAGGCAAAGTTTGTGATATTCACAACTCTCATTACGTCGAATCCATAATGATATATTTCTATAAATAACATGATGGTAAATATACATAGAGAAACAACATTTGCACGCTGTATTTTTGTTAAAGATGAGACATTTAGCATTTTAGTCCTCGGGTGTGTAAAATTAATTTTATAAAGTATAACATTTAATTATTATAAAAATTGTGATTATATAGCTAATAGGAGGCTAAAAGAGTTAGTAAACGCCAATAATTTATATCGGCGTTTATGACGGTTACTTAGAAATTTTTGATGCGAGTTCTTCTTCGTTTATATCTTTTGACGAATATTTAATTACAACTAAGTTTTCAGTTTCATTGATATACCATTCAGCAATATGTTCACTCTCTAATGCATTCAATTTATCAAAGTCCACATTTTCATGAGAAATATACATATGAGAATACTTTGTAGGATTCTGAAGCTTTAAAGTTGTCCAGGCTAACCAGGCAATAATAATAACAGAGATAGCAAGAGCCAACTCTCCTCTGTTACTTATTTCCAAGTAGAGCCCGGCAAGTGTTCCCCCAAGAAATGTAGCAAAATATGCAGAAGAGTTTGAAATTCCAAGTGCGGCACCTTTTTGGTGTACTTTTGCAAATTTACTTATCATAGACTGAACCAGTGGTTCCATCATATTAAACGCAACAAAGAAAAGCACAACGCCAACTACAAAGATAACGCTCGATGTTGTAAAGCCCATAATTAAAAATGAGATTAAAAAGAGAATAATTGAGAGTATAAATATCTGTTTAGGAATATTTTTCTTTTCTCCAAATACTGCCGCTGGGCCCATAGCAACAAGCCCTGCAATCATTGCTGGAACGTAAGCCATCCAGAGTTCAGATTTTTCCCAAGAAAAACCATATTCCGGTTTTGTTAAAATGATTGGAATAAGTACAAACGCAACAGTCATAAGACCTTTTTGCAGGGTATTGATTATAATCATATTTAAAAGATTATTGTCTTTTAAAATATCTAAAGTTTTTGCATCTTCGTGATAGATGTGTTTTATTTTTGGAGGCGTTGGAACTTTAGTAAAAAGAACTATAATAGCGATAACGGCTAAAACAGCTGTTATTAAAAAGATAGTGCTCATTCCAAATTGTGAAGCTAAAACAGGACCAAGTCCCATAGCAAGTGCAAAACTTAGAGCGATAAAACCACCCATGATAGCCATTGCTTTACCGCGAGTTTCTTCTTCAACCAAGTCAGCTATCATTGCTGTAACAACAGAGCCTATAGCCCCGGCACCTTGTAGGAAACGGCCAATCATAAGGGTGTAAATATCAGTAGAGTAGGCACACATAATAGAGCCGACAAGAAACACAAGAAGACCAAATAAAATAGTCGGTTTTCGTCCTATTTTGTCACTCATAGTTCCAAAGGGAACTTGAAAAATTGCTTGCGTTAGTGCGTAACCACCAACAATGACACCAACGAGAAAAGGAGTTGCTCCATCGAGTTCAAGTGCATAAACAGAGAGAACAGGAAGAACCAAAAACAATCCTAAAAAGCGTAAGAATAGAATTGAAGAAAGGGGGAAAACTTTTTTGAACATAGGTAGCCTTATTGATTTTAGTATATAATCCTGAAATTATAATCAAAAAAGCATTCATAAAACTTCAGTAGAGATATGAAAAAATTGGTAAAGATAAGTATAAGGAAATAGACTTTGAAATTAGTTTTAGCAACGTCCAATAAGGGCAAAGTAAAAGAGATACAGGCTCTGTGTAAGGATTTTGAAGTTGTTCCCTACTCCGAACTTATAGAAGAATTTGAAATAGTGGAAGATGCTGATACATTTAAAGAGAACGCGCTCATTAAAGCAAGAGCAGTTTTTGCAGCACTTCAAGATAAAGATGTTGTGGTTATGGCTGATGACAGCGGCATCAGTGTGGATATTCTTGATGGTGCGCCCGGAATCTACAGTGCAAGATACGCAGGGGTGGGTTCAGGAGATAAAGACAATCTTTACAAACTCATAGAAGCTATAAAAGACAAAGGTGCTTCCTCATCACCTGCACATTACACGGCGGCTATTGCTATAGTAACAAAAGATGCCGAGTACAGCGTTCATGGCTGGATGTATGGCACTGCGTTTAGTGAGGCAAGAGGAGAGGGCGGTTTTGGATATGACCCTATGTTTATCCCTGAGGGGTATGAAAAAACTTTAGGTGAACTTGATGATGAAATAAAGAAAAAACTCTCTCACCGTGCCAAAGCACTTTCTTTAGCAAAAATAATTTTACACACACTCTAAGTGCGTGTTTAAGAGAACATAATGAGTAGAATCGCTCCAAAAAGTATCCTGTAAATACCAAACGCAACGAAGGTGAATTTTTCTAAAAACTTCATAAAGAGTTTGATGGTGAGATACGCAACTATAAATGAAACAACAAAGCCAATTCCAAGAGTAATAAGATTTGCATCACTAAACTCCTTGTAATGTTTGAGTAAATCATATGCTGATACAGCGCTCATAACAGGGATGGCAAGTAAAAAGCTAAATTCGGCACTTGCTTTTCTGCTAAGACCGACAAGCAAAGCTCCTATAATGGTTGAACCGGCACGGCTTGTTCCGGGAATGAGAGCTAAAACTTGCGCAAGGCCTATAAATATAGATTGCTTCATGGTGACTTGCTCAACGTCATCCTGAAGTTTTGACTCATCTTTTAAGAAAAATTTCTCGACTATTAAAAAGACGATACCGCCTAGAATGAACATAATAGCGACAATCTCTATGCTGAAAAGTTCTTTTATCTGTGAGGAAAAAAGATAGCCGACTGCTCCAAGAGGCAAAAACGCAACAAAGACTTTTGTCCATAAATCTATTTTTTGAAATGTGAATTTATCTTTGTAATTCATTACAACTGCAAGAATCGCGGCAAACTGTATGATGACTTCATACGCTTTAGTAGCCGCATTTTGATTAAGCCCTAAAAAATGGCTCGCTACAATGAGATGGCCGGTAGAAGAGATGGGTAGAAACTCAGTAAAACCTTCAATAATACCTAAAATAATTGAATCAAAAATAGTCATTACTATCCTTTATTTAAAAAAAATGAATAGTAGCACAGCATGGCTTTGAATATCTTCTCCAAAGCCTATTTAAACTTTTTTAGATATAATACGAGGTTTTTTAATTACGATATTACCTTATATAGGAATTTTTATATGTTACTTTTTACTCCTGGTCCTACTCCAGTACCCCAAAATGTTCGTAACGCGATGAGTGATGAGACAATGCATCACCGTACTCCAGAATTTGAAGCTATTTTTGAAAAAACAAGAAAACATCTTTTTTCTCTTTTTGGAAGCGATGAAGTAATTATGCTCTCTTCAAGCGGAACGGGTGCCATGGAAGCGGCTGTAACAAATCTATGCCATAACACTTTACTGAATGTAAACTCAGGGAAGTTTGGTGAACGATTTGGAAAAATTGCACTTGCAAGCGGTTTGAAAAATGTAGAGATAAAGAATGAGTGGGACACTCCTGTAAGTGTAGAAGCAATTGTAGAAGCAATTAAAAATAATGCAGATATTGATGCAATAGCAGTACAGATTAGTGAATCTGCAGGCGGTCTTCGTCATCCGGTTGAAGCAATTGCAAAAGCAGTCAAAGAGATTAACCCGAATATTATGATTATTGCTGATGGCATTACTGCTGTTGGTGTTGAACCTATAGAAATAACTAATATAGATTGTCTTATTGCTGGAAGCCAAAAAGCTTTAATGCTTCCTCCAGGGCTTGCTATTTTAGGCCTTAGCAATAACGCAATTGAGAAAATTGGCAAAGGAAAAGGCTACTACTTTAACCTTGCAACCGAGATAAAAAACCAAAGACAAAACACAACGGCTTGGACTGCTGCTACGACTTTAATTATTGGTTTACTAGAAGTTTTGGAAACAATTGAAAAAGATGGCGGAATGTCTAAACTATATGAAAAAACCGCTACAAGAGCAGAGGCAATAAATGCAGCCCTTCAAGCACTTGGACTTCACATTTATCCAAAAACTCCGGCAAAATCTATGACGACAGTTGATGACGCGGATGCTTCAAAAATAAGAAAAGTACTTGAGCAAAAATTCAGTGTAAATGTTGCAGGCGGTCAAGACCATTTAAAAGGAAAAATTTTCCGTATTAACCAAATGGGACTTATTCCGGATTATGAAGCTGCTTGGGTTGTAAACGCAGTAGAATTAACGCTTGATATGCTAGGCCGCCGCAAGTATGATGGAACAGCAAATAAAATTTTTAACGAAATTACTTTTCAAAATAGAGCATTGTAATGATTTTGGAGCATGAAATTCCAAACGGGACAAAACTCTATTTTGGTGAGAATGCTAAAGTAAAAAGAAAGATAGAAAATATTGCAAGTGAAGTATTGTATGCAAATGGTTTTGAAGAGATAGTAACACCTGTTTTTTCGTACCATCAGCATTTGAGTGTGGCGGATGATAAAGAGCTTATCAGAGTAAACGATGCAAAAAACAATTCTCTTTCTCTACGCGCGGACTCGACGATTGATGTTGTAAGAATTATTGACAAAAGATTGGGGCGTAACACTGAACATAAAAAGTGGTTTTACATTCAACCGGTATTTCGTTACCCGACAGAAGAACAGTATCAGGTCGGAGTTGAATATATGGGGCAAAAGAAGCTCTCGTCTGTTTTAAGTCTTGCAATGAATATATTTGGAAAGCTTGAGTTGCAGCCTCTTGTTCAAATTTCAAACATCAAAATACCAAAACTTTTAGTGAAGATGTTTGATGAGCTGAGTTTAGAAGATTTTCGTCATATTAACATAGATAAATTTTTGAGTTTAAATGTAGAGTGGCTAACAAAGTTAGTTTATTTACAGTACATTCACCAAATAGATGAAGTCATAGCATTAGCACCGGAAAAAATAAAAGTAGAGCTGAAAAAAATGCAGGATTTATGTTCTGAAATGTCTTGCGAGAAAAGCGTTTTAGCACCTTTGTATTATGCAGAAATGCTTTATTATGATGAGTTATTTTTTAGAGTGATAGATAAAAATGAAGTTTATGCCAAAGGCGGAAGATATAAGAGTGATGAACTCACTTCCGTTGGATTTGCAATATATACAGACGCACTATGCGACACATTAAGTAAGTAGAAAAGGGAATAATATAATGAAAGCAGATTTAATCGTAGGAATACAGTGGGGAGACGAAGGAAAAGGTAAAATAGTTGACAGACTTGCAAAAGAGTATGACATGGTTTGCAGAAGCCAAGGCGGTCATAATGCGGGGCACACTATCTGGGTTGATGGCGTAAAGTATGCGCTTCACCTTATCCCTTCTGGCGTTTTAAATCCAAAAGCTATTAATGTAGTCGGTAACGGCGTTGTTTTATCTCCAGAGTCAATCATTAAAGAAATGGTTCAATTTGAAGGCTTGGAAGGGCGTCTTTTTATCTCTGATAAAGCGCACTTAAATCTTTCATATCACTCTTTAATTGACCAGGCGCGTGAAAAACTCAAAGGCGATAAAGCTATCGGTACAACAGGAAAAGGTATTGGGCCTGCATATTCAGATAAGATTAATCGTGTTGGAATGAGAGTCGGCGAATTGTTAAACCCTGAAAAACTTTGTGCGTCTATTCTAGAATATTTTAAACAAAATAGAGAAATTTTTGATATTCTTGACATTAAAACTCCAAACGCAGCAGAACTTTTAAGTGAACTTGAAGGCTTTAAAGAAAAACTTGCTCCATTCATTACGGATACAACGCAGATGGTTTGGCGAGCTCTTGACAGTGAAAATAAAAGAGTTTTACTTGAAGGCGCACAGGGAACAATGCTTGACATTGATCATGGGACATATCCGTATGTTACTTCAAGCTCGACTGTAAGTGCCGGTGCTTGTACAGGTTTAGGCATTAATCCTAAAGACATTGGTAAAGTGACAGGAATTGTGAAAGCTTATTGTACTCGCGTTGGAAATGGACCATTTCCAAGTGAAGATTTAGGTGAAGACGGTGCAAGACTTGGTAAACAAGGGCATGAGTTTGGAACTACAACGGGACGTGCAAGAAGATGTGGCTGGTTTGATGCCATTGCTACAAAATATGCAAGCCGTTTGAATGGCTGTGATGAACTAGCACTTATGAAACTTGATGTTCTAGATGGATTTAAAGAAGTTAAAGTTTGTATAGCGTATGAGCTTAACGGTGTAGAGATAGACTATCTTCCTGCAAATCTTGAAGATGTAACACCAATTTACAAATCTTTCAAAGGCTGGGATAAATCTGTAGGTGCCAGAACTTTAGAAGAGTTGCCTCAAGAAGCAAGAGATTACATCAAGGCTATTGAAGAGATTACGAAAACAAAAGTTGGTATAATCTCAACATCACCCGAAAGAGAAGACACAATTATTCTTTAGTCTATCTCCTCTTTTATAAGGATAGAAAATGAACACTCGCTTTAGTTCTCTTGTTACTCTCAAAAAGAATAAAATGGAGCAGAGTGAGCGTTTAGTTCAGCGAGCAAACGCAGACTTGAACACAGCCTCTTCACAACTTCAAGCCTCTTATAACTCTTTAGCTGAAGTAGAATCGCCACAACGTGGCAGTATCTCAAAATTTTTAGCTTCCCGTACTCTTCTTTCAACAGCACGTAGTGCAATAGAGCATAATAAAGAGTGGGTAGGATTTGCAAAAAAACAAGTACACTTAGCAAGAGAAAATCTAAAATCTGATATGATTGAGCATGAAAAATTTAAATATTTAGAGCTTGAAGAGATTAAAAAAATCCTTTTAAAACAAAAACGCCAAGAGGCAAAAGACTTAGATGAAGTTGCGTTAATGACGTACTCAAAACCAGAATCAAATATCAAGGGATGAGATGAAATATTTACTACTTTTCAGTCTGCTTTTTTCACAACTTTTTTCATTGCAGACAAGTGAAAAACTGTTTGAATGTACACAAATATTTAAAGAAAGAAAAAGTGAACTTCTTGTTGAACTCGAACGAATAGATGAACAGAAACAGGCGCTGAGTGCTTTAAAAATAGCAACAGAAGAGTTATTGAAAAAAAAAGAGGCGAACCTTACTTTAAAAGAGGAAGAGGTAAACGCAAAACTTGAGCAGATAACGCAAAAAGAGCAAGAGACAAAAGCAATGCTTGAGAAAAATGAAAAGATTTTAAAAGAGATAACAGATATAAAAATGAATAATGTTGCCGAAACATATGCAAAAATGAAAGCAGGCGCTGCTGCTCAGATACTTGAAAAAATGGACAATAATGAATCTGCTGCCATCTTGCAATCCTTAAAACCAAAAACTGTAGGACAGATTTTGACAAAAATGAATCCAGATAAAGCCTCTGAATTGACGGGACTCTTGAGCAAATAATCAAACTTTTACCTTATATAGTGTAAAATACACAAACAATTTAACAACTAGGCTCATATAATGAAAATATCATTAAAAACAATTCCTCATATATCTAGCAGAATAGCAATCGATTTGAACAAGAGCGGTGTTGCAAAGATGACAAAAGGACTTGAGCCTGTATCTCAAGAGGCTGAAAAAATATTGACAGCCAATGTAAAAAGAGAAGAAGCTTTAGAAGAAAAAGCAAGAGAGATTTGTGAAGCGAATGAAGAAGAGATAGAATTTATGCTTGCTGATGAGAGACAGCTTTTCTATATGATTAAGAAGAAACTTGCGCCAGAGTACGGAATTATCTTAAATTATGAAGAGAGATATTCAGATCTTTCACACAAAATTCTTGATGAACTTTACGAAGAAGATTTGATTCATTTTGAAGTAACTGAAAATAGAATTAAAAACATTATATACAACTCAATTACATCATTTATTTCTGAGGCTTCTCAAGTGGAAGATGCAGTCATGGACAAGATAAGATCTTATAAGAAAAGATACATTCCCGGAACAGATGAATTTGATATTTTACACGAAAAATTATACAGAGAAGAACTAATGAAAAGGGGTATGGAGTAATGCAAATGAAGAAAGCTTGGATATATCTTGAGAATGGAACATATTTAGAAGCTAATAGTTTTGGCGCTGACGATACAAGTGTTGGAGAAATAGTTTTCAATACTTCTATGAGCGGTTATCAAGAAATTATGTCTGATCCGTCATACGCTGGACAATTTGTAACATTTACTATGCCGGAAATTGGTAACGTCGGTGTGAATGACGAAGATATGGAAAGCAAAAAAGCCCATGCAAAAGGGATGCTTGTTAGAAAATATCAGGGCAGATACTCAAACTTCAGAGCGGAGACTTCACTCAGTGACTTTTTAGAAAAACACAATATTATGGGTATCTGTAATATCGATACAAGATTTTTAACAAAAATGATTCGCAGCGAAGGTGCTATGATGATGGTAGCATCAAGCAAAATCAGTGATAAAGCCGAACTGAAAAAGATTTTAGAAGCTTCACCTAGAATTGAAGATGTAAATTACATAGAACAAGTAAGTACGCAAGAGTCTTATTTGCATACTAGCGGTACATATGCTGATAGAGAGTTTAAATATGAGGATGCTCCGGCACCTCAGGCAAAAGTTGCTGTTATTGATTTTGGTGTAAAAAGAAACATACTTAATGAATTGGTTCAAGCAAATATTGCTGTTGAAGTATTACCTAACAGTTTTTTAGCAGAAGATTTAATAAATAAATACAACACTAAAGAGATTGATGGTGTTTTTCTCTCAAATGGTCCTGGCGATCCGCTTGTACTAAAAAAAGAACAGGAACAAATAAAGAAGTTAATTGCTGCAAAAATTCCTATGTTTGGAATATGTTTAGGACATCAGCTTCTTTCCATTTCTCATGGTTATGACACTTTTAAACTCAAATTTGGTCACCATGGCGGAAATCACCCGGTAAAAAACTTAAAAACAGGCCTAGTGGAAATTACAGCACAAAATCATAATTACAATGTACCTGACAATATTGTTGAAATTGCAGATGTAACGCACGTCAATCTTTTTGATAATACTATTGAAGGATTGAAATATAAAAATGCACCTATTTTTTCTGTGCAGCATCACCCAGAGTCGAGCCCTGGACCAAAAGAAAGCAGATATATTTTTAATGAATTTCTCTCACTTATCAAACGTTAAAAAGTAGTGTAGTAAACACTGCTTTCTACACCATCTGACATTTTCCTCACCTTAAATTAAAATAAAATTCCAAAAGTAAACAAAAATCTAATAAATCTTCAATATTAATTCATAATTAAGATTATTTAAACATTTCAATTGATATTATGTGACGTTAATTAGTTTAATAAGTAAAACTTTATTAAATATAATTGCTTTGAATCTTTAAGGAGGCTATATATGGAGAATCGTCCATTAGAGTACGACTACACGGTTGCAAAGATGTTCATGCTTACGACAATTCTATTAGGAATTGTTGGTATGCTCATCGGTGTAATCTTAGCATTTCAACTTGCATTTCCAGAGGTTAATACAATCTTAGGAAGTGGTTTGGCTGAATATACTAACTTTAGTCGTCTTCGTCCACTGCACACTGATGCGGTTATTTTCGGGTTTACTTTAAGTGGTATTTTTGCTACTTGGTATTATGTTGGTCAACGTGTACTAAAGGTGTCAATGGCTGAATCAGGCTTTTTGATGTTTATTGGTAAATTACACTTTTGGTTATACTTAGTTGGTGTTGTAGCGGTTGTTGTTACACTTTTCATGGGTATTACTACTTCAAAAGAGTACGCTGAATTCGAATGGCCAATAGATATTGCTATTGTTGTTGTTTGGGTACTTTTTGGTATCAGTTTGTTTGGTCTTATCGGTATTCGCCGTGAGAAGTCACTCTACATTTCTGTTTGGTATTACATTGCTACTTTCTTAGGTATAGCTATGCTTTATCTATTTAATAACATGGAAATTCCAACGATGTTAGCTACTGCACCAGATGGTTCAGCAGTTGGTGGTTCTTGGATGCATTCAGTTTCTATGTATGCCGGTACTAATGATGCACTAGTTCAATGGTGGTACGGTCACAACGCAGTTGCGTTTGGTTTTACAGTGCCTATTGTTGCTATGATTTACTACTTTTTACCAAAAGAGTCTGGTCAAGCTATCTACTCATATAAATTATCATTACTTTCTTTCTGGGGATTAATGTTTGTTTACTTATGGGCTGGCGGACACCACTTATTATTCTCAACTGTTCCTGACTGGATGCAAACTATGGGTTCAATTTTCTCTGTAATCCTTATTTTACCATCATGGGGTTCAGCGATCAATATGCTTCTTACAATGAAGGGTGAATGGCAACAAGTTGCAGCATCTCCATTAATTAAGTTTATGGTTCTTGGTTCTACATTCTATATGTTCTCAACATTAGAAGGTCCTATTCAGGCTATTAAATCTGTTAATGCAATTGCTCACTTTACTGACTGGATTGTTGGTCACGTACATGATGGTGTTCTTGGATGGGTTGGCTTTATGATTATGGCTGCACTTTATCACATGGCTCCACGTGTATTCAAAAAAGAGATTTATTCTAAATCTTTAATGGCTACACAATTTTGGATCCAAACTTTAGGTGTTGTTTTATACTTCACTTCTATGTGGATTGCTGGTATTACTCAAGGTATGATGTGGCGTGCTCACGATGAATTTGGTAACTTAGCTTACTCATTTATCGATACGGTTACAGTTTTACATCCTTACTACACTATTCGTGGTGTTGGTGGATTATTATACTTAGTTGGTTTCTTAATGTTTGCTTATAACATCTACAAAACTATGACTTCTGGTCGTAAAGTAGAAGAATCTGAGCTTCAAAATGCATCGCCTATGGGCGCTTAATAGAAAGGATTAATTATGTTTCATTGGTTAGAAAAACATCCGTTCTTTTTTGCGGTAGGTGTATTCTTAGTGATTTCTTTTGCAGGTTTGATTGAAATAGTTCCAAACTTTGCTCAAGCGTCTCGTCCTGTAATCGGGACAGCTCCATACTCTACTTTAGAGTTAGCGGGTCGTCACGTTTATATTAAAAATAGCTGTAATGCTTGTCACTCACAATTAGTGCGTCCATTTAAATCAGAAACTGACCGTTATGGTCACTACTCTTTAAGTGGTGAGTATGCTTATGATCGTCCATTCCTATGGGGTTCTAAAAGAACTGGTCCAGACTTGATGCGTGTAGGTAACTACCGTACAACTGACTGGCATGAAAACCATATGAAAGCTCCTGCTGATGTTGTTCCAGGTTCGATTATGCCTGCTTACACATGGATGTTTACGAATTTAGCTGATATCAATACTGCATATGCAGAACAGTTAACAGTTGCACAGTTCTTTTCAACTCCTTACAACAAACCAGTTCCTATGAAAGATGGGTCTACTAAAGTTGTAGCAATGGGTAATAATGTAACTGAAGCGAATGCTATGGCTTTAGAAGAAGCAAAACTTATCGCAGCAGATATGAAAGATCAAGATGTTAAAGATGCAGTTGCTAACGGTCAGATTCCTGAAATCGTTGCTTTAATTGCATACATGAACAGTCTTAAGTAGTAAAGGTTTAAAGTGAATATTGCTGAATTACAAGCTTATGGTTATTTTGCACTGACTGCTATTTTAGTAGTTGTGCTTTACGGGTATATATATCATTTGTACTCTAAAAGAGAAGATGCAAATGGACATGATTACGAGGAATATAGCAATATAGCACTTAAGGATGATATAACTGATGCACCTGTGTCAGCTATATCAGATGACAAAGAGAAATAGGAGAGATATATGAATAAGCTTTATCTTGGGGGAGCTATTTTTACCATTCTTATGTTAGCGTTTACATACATATCTGTAGGCGGTTCTGAGGGTGGTTTAAATGGCGATATCGTCAATATGCTTGCTGTTGCAGGTGCGGTTGCACTTGTAATAATTACAGTTTTTGTTGTAATCAAGTATGTTCGTCAAATGCAAACTGACACGGCTGACGGCGAGTTAGCTGATGAGAGTTGGGATAACATTGGTGAGTATAAAAATCCGGTTCCAATGGGCTGGGCTATTATGTTCTTAGGTACAATGATCTGGGGTATGTGGTATTTTTTAATTGGTTATCCAGTAAACGCATATTCACAAATTGGTGAGTACAATGAAGACACTGCAGCACATAATGAAAAATTCAATGCACAATATGAATCTATCACTGGTGATAGATTAGTAGAAATGGGTGAATCAGTATTTTTGGCTGAGTGTAAAGTTTGTCACGGTTTAGCTGCTGATGGTATTGACGGCAAGGCTGCAAATCTTAAAGTAAGACTTGAAGCAAAAACTGTTAAGCATGTTGTAGAGAATGGTTCAAACAATCAATTATTAGGTACTGAAATGCCTATGCCGGATCGTAACGGATTATTTAACAACAATACAGGTGCGCTAATCACTGATGCTGAAATTGACGCTGTTGCTGCTTATGTGGCAAATGGTATGAGCGGTGCTGGTGCTGATGTGTTTGCTGGAGCTTGTGCTTCTTGTCACGGTGAAGACGGTCAAGGTATGGAGTATGTTGCTCCAAATGTTGCTGCGTTTACACCTGAACTTGTTGCAAATGTTCTTAATCATGGTAAAAAAGGCGTAATCGGTACTATGCCTGCGTTTGACAGATTAAATGCAAAACAAAAAGAGGCTGTTGGTGCTTACATCACTAGTCTAAGTAAATAAGGAGTCAGGTATGAACGAAAATAGAAGCGTATTTGCTCTTGACGGTGTAACTGGTATGTTAATTGCGACAGTTTTGTTATTAGCCATTCTTGTATTCTTAACAATTCAAGCACTTGGTGTTCAAAATGCTCAAGCAAGTAACTATTATGATATTAAAGATGAATCTTCAATTCAAATGAGAAGCGTTGATAACGCTAAACATTTGGTTGACGTGAAGTAAGGAGAATTAATTATGGAAAAAATAATTGCAATAGGCCTAGTTATTATGGCTGCTTACACACTTTTCGCGGTAGTTACTCCAAACCACCTTTATATCGGTTAGGGAATTTCATTGAAATTTTCACGAGGGCTTGCGGCCCTCACCCTTCTTTTATTCTTTCAATCACAATTAGTAGCAGAATATTTATATAAAGATGAAGTAATCCATAACCCAAACTTTACTGCACAGGTAGAAAAAGTCGGGAGTGAGCTTTATGCCAAAACAGGCATATCACTTAGACTGATTATGATACGAGAACTTCCAAATGAGATGAATGTTGTTGAATATCAACAAGAAGTTCTAAAAGATTTTAGTGAACCTACTATTTTACTCACATTTTCAGAGCTCAATTCCAAGGTAGACATCTCAGTAAATGACGCATCTTTATACGAATATTTTGATAAAAAACAAGTTTTAAGTCCTGTTGCTTCACAAGTGCAGGCAATTATTATGGCGATGATGTACAGTAACAGCTGGGAACATTTTAAGTACATGGCAAATGATTATGGCGGAACCATTCTGCCTCTTATCTCCGGAAAATCAAAACCAGAGCAGCAGCTTGGTAAATATTCCGGTTCAATGTTTAATGGATATATTGACATTGCAGAGCAAATTGCAGTAAGTAAAGGTGTTGTTTTAGAGAGTGCAGCCGGGAATGCAAATAAAAATAGTATCCTGGTTCTAAAGTTAGTCTTCTATGGTTTTATTATTTATGCTATATTTGTGTTCTTTAAAAGAAAAATTACCAATAAAAGGCTGAAAAGTGAGCAAAAATAGTGGGAGAATATGGCCTTATGCCATAGGTGCATCTATTGTACTTGTATTTGGAGCTTGTGTAGCAACAATAGTTATAACAAGCAAGATGCCTGTTGAGAAAAGTGATACCTACATGATGGGCTATCATGAAGCGGATGCAAGTGTAAATGAAATAATTGAAGCTCGTATTGCCTTTGATAAAAAATATAAGATAGAGTACAAAACTGACTCACTCAGTCTAGAGAGCTCAGAGATTAAATATAAAATTACAGACACGGATGGAAATGCGGTGGACAATGCAACACTCAAAGTTGTAGTAACTAGACCAAACAACCATAAACATGATCAAGAGTTAGTTAATCCATCGGTAAGTGAAGGTGTTTACAGTTTTGCACCTATTAAACTTCCAGAAGCGGGTCGATGGGACATTATGGCAAAAGTTGACATTGGTGAAAATCAAAGATTTTACAATCTTAAAGCAGATACAAGAGCCAAAGAGGCATTTGAATACTAATGTATTTGTGTGCTTCGACAGAAGCTTTGTTTAGCCTTTTCGGGGCTAACAATATAAACAACTTGCGTAAAATTTTATGAATGAAAAAACTATAGTTTTACCTTCTGCCAGAGCGATACGCAATGAGCAACTAAAAATAGAAAATCCGACACTTTTTCTTCCAAATTACATAACTATGAGCGATTTTGTCTCCAAGCTTTGCATCGTAAAAGATTTAAAAATGCATGATGAAGACAGCAGGGTCCTTTTGCTGCTAGAAGCTGCAGATTTCAAAGAGTTTTCACAGCTTCAAATAGAGCGAAATTTTTTTACTTTCACAAAAAATTCTTCCTATATATTTAAATTTTTTGAAGAGTTAAGTGCTGAGATGTATGACATTCAAGAGCTTGATACTTCAGATATTTATGCAGAGTATGAAGAGCACATAAGCATTCTTCAGGAACTTCACAAACGTTATGAGAAAATCTGTGCCCAGCGGAAGGTTCTCGATAGAATATTTTTGCCCAAACTCTATATTTTTCATAAAGAATATGCCCTAACGCATAAAAAAATCGAGATACACGCAGAGGGACATCTTACAAATTTTGAACTTGAGCTTCTACAAAAATGCTGCGTGTATTCAGAAGTAAACATTCATCTAAATACTACAAAGTTCAATACTAAAATGCAAAAGAAATTTTTGGATTTGGGTATTGAACTTGAGAAGGATTACTCTTATATTATCTCACTAAACGCAGCGAAAATTGTGAGTAAAGAAGAGAGTAAAAAAAACAAAAAAATCCACTGCGAATCTTTAAGTGAGTCTCTCTTGCAAGTTGCGTTTGTGAAGACGAAACTCTATGAGTTTATACAAAAAGGCTACGAAGCGCAAAATATAGCGGTTATTTTGCCAGATGAAAAGTTCGCGGAGCTTCTGAAGGTATTTGATGAAAAATCAAACTTTAACTTTGCCATGGGCGATGCATTTTCTAAAAGTAAAATCTATCAAAAACTAGATGCAACAATGCAGGCCATAGAGAGCGACACGAAAGAAAATGAGGCAAGACTAGAACGCGTTGGGGAGGAGATATACTTAGAGCTTTTTTCCATTTACTACAAGAGCGCAAAAGAGGTAAATATTTTGGAATACTTTGCCAAATATAAAGAGTTCATAGGCAGCAAAGTCGAGCTAAAAATTTTTGAAGAAGAGATGTATAACTTTAAAAACATTCTCCCTTTTATGAGTGAAATGAGCGTAAAGTCTCTGTTGCATCTTTTCCTGCAGAGAATATCGCAAAGAACACTCGATGACGTGCGCGGAGGAAAAATAACTGTTATGGGAGTTTTAGAAACCAGAGCAGTTGCGTTTGATGCGGTTATAATAGTAGATTTCAGTGACTCAAATGTCCCGCGAAAAAGCGATAAAGATATGTTCTTAAATACAAAAATCCGTACAATAGCCGGCTTACCGACTATGAATGACAGAGAGAATCTGCAAAAGCATTACTATGAAAGATTGATTAACTCAAGTAAAGAAGTCGCGATTTGTTACGTCGAATCAAGCCAAAGCTCTGCTTCGCGTTTTCTCAAACAGTTGCATATTAAGCAAATAAAGAGTCACTCTGAACAGGACTATGCTCAGATACTTTTTCATAAACGCAGTCTTGTTAAAAAAGAAGATGAAAAAATTGTGGGAGAGTATAGTTTTAAAGAGCATAAACTCTCAAACACAAAACTAAAAACTTTTTTGACCTGCAAAAGAAAATTTTATTACAGATATATCAAGCACATAAACGCCCATGAAATCCCAAAAGATATGCCAAAAGAGTGGGAAATAGGGATTGATGTACATAGTGCGCTTAAAGAGCTTTACAGTAAAAAAAATAGCTACACAAACGCAGTTGAACTCAAACGCGACCTGCAAAAAGAACTCGACAATGTTTGTGGGAGAAGTGAGCTGGAAAAATATCTCATCAGTATGTATAAAAAAAGTTTAGATGCATTTTGTGAAAATGAGATAGTAAGATTTCAAGAAGGATGGAAAGTCCTCAGTTGTGAAGAGAACTTTGAATGTGACTTTGCGGGGGTAAAGCTTATCGGGCAGATTGACAGAATTGACCAAAGAGAAGATGAGATTTTTGTGCTTGACTACAAAACAGGTTCTTATCCGCTCTATAACTCTAAAAACTTCACCGAAGCGACAGATTTTCAATTAGAGTTTTATTATCTCTTAACAAAAAAATTAGCAGGCCAAACGCAGTGCGGATACTACGATTTAAAAGAGTCCAAAATTGTAAACGAACTGTTTTTAGAGGAAAAACTCGGCGTTTTGGAGTCCAACATCAAAGACATTCTAATGCACGAAACACATGAGTTTGACAAGTGTGATGACTTGAAAAATTGTATTTACTGTGAATTTTCCACTATGTGCCAAAGAGAAAAATGATGTTTGTAGATAATTTGGCCTACGAAGCGAGTGCAGGAAGCGGGAAAACTTTTATGCTGGTTGTGCGTTATTTGAGCCTGCTTTTTAAAGGCGCAGACGCGAGTAAAATCTTGGCGCTCACCTTTACCAACAAAGCGGCTCATGAGATGCAGGAACGTGTTGTTTTAACGCTTGAAGAGTTGGAGAATCGCGGGGAACTGGTAGAGATAGCAAAAGTAACCGGACTCAGCCAAGAAGAGTTGCTGCTCAACCGTAAAAGAATTTTAGACGAGTTTTTAAATTCTAACACGAAGATTATGACGATAGATAAATTTTTTACGCAGATTTTACGAAAATTTTCGCTTTACGCTTCTTTAATGCCTGATTTTACGACTATGAATTCCCAACATGAGCTCAAATTGCTTTCGCGTTTTTTAAAAGAGGTGAGCGTTGCTGGGAAAAAAGAAACACTCATTAACCTCTCTTTACAATCAAAAAAAAGACTTGAGAGTATTTTTACACTTCTGGATGAGTTTTACATTAAACAAAAAGAGCTCTCCCACCTGAGTTTTACAAAAGAAGAACCGTACAAATATGAAGAGTTGGCAATGCACAGCTCTGCTGAACTACAAAAGATGGTACGTTTGTGTGATAGCGCTTCTTCAACTGTGTTAAACGCAGTGGATGCAGAAAATTTTGAAGAGCTGCGTTTAAAGAGCTGGGTTGGAAGAGAGACGCTTGAATACAGAACCTTTTCTAAATGTTTCATCCCTGAGATGGACAGATATCTTTTAGAGATAAACGCAGCCATTACCAAGCATAACAGGGCCAAAGAGCAGAATTTTTTTCATGCGCTTAGCGAACTTGCAGATATTTATGTCAAAGCTAAAAGAGCACTCTATACGGACGATAGTGAGCTAAGTTTTAGCGATGTCAGTGTTTTGGTTTATTATCTGCTGCAAGAGAGAGTTGACAGCGAATTTTTGTATTTTAGACTCGATGCGCAGATTGAGCATATGCTGCTTGATGAGTTTCAGGACACGAGCATTTTACAGTATGCGATTTTAAAACCGCTGATTGATGAGATTCTCTCAGGCAATGGTTCCTTTGAGAACGGAAGTTTCTTTTTCGTAGGTGATGTGAAGCAGTCTATTTACAGATTTCGCGGTGGGGTGAGTGCGCTTTTTGGCAGAGTCCAAGAGATGCATGAGACAAAACTTGAAGCGCTTTTGACAAACTACCGTTCGCAAAAAGAGGTAGTAGAGTTTGTAAACGCAGTCTTTGACGAGAAGATAAAAAACTACGCGCCGCAAAATGTAAAAGCAGAGGCAAATGGCGGTTATGTTCAAGTTTTAGAGAGTGAAACACCAGAACAAGAAGCACTTGAGCAGGTGAAAAAACTGATATCTCTCGGAGCTGATTTAAACGAGATTGCTATTTTGTGTGCGACAAACGGTGATGGTGAAGTCATTAAACAGATACTTCAGGACGAGCATATAGAAGTGGTGACAGAGACTACAACGAAACTTATCAACCAAAAGAGTGTCAAAGCTGTTTTAGAGTACTTGAAGTACTTGTATTTTGGGGAAGAGATTTACAGATACAACTTTTTTTCTTTGATAGAGTCAGAAGTAAAGCCGATTGCAAAAGTCGATTTTAACAGAGTTTCTCTTTTAAATATTGTCAAAAAAGTCATCAGCGAATATGAACTTTTTAACGGAGATTTTCACCTTATACGCTTTTTGGATGTGCTTGCAAAACAGACAAATATTGAAGCCCTTTTGTTTGAGTATGAGAGAATTGACGCGAGCGCAGCTGCCTCTGACTTGAGCGGTGTGCGCGTTTTGACTGTGCACAAATCCAAAGGTTTGGAGTATGAACACGTCATCGTCATGGACAGACTCAAAAAAGCGCCGCCCTCAAGAGATGCCATCATTTATGAGTATGAGGGTATTCATCTGCAAAATGTTTATCTTCGCATGAGCGGCAGAGAAACACTTGATAAAGAGTATGAAAACGCAATAAACAAAGAGAAGATTTTAGAAAGAGAAGACAATCTTAATGCTTTGTACGTTGCGTTTACTCGGGCAAAAGAAAATCTTTTTATTGTCATGAAACCCAAAGATTCTATGTTTGATATTTTAGATCTGAGTGCTTCTCAAAGAGGAGTGCTTGTGTGCAGAAAAACGCAGCATACAGAGCAGCAAAGCCTTAAAACTTTAGAATATAAAGAACTATATTATGGAATGCAAAGTGATCTTTTAGAGCTTCAAAAAGAAAAAGAAGAAGATTTACAGGCCATTAATTTTGGTTTGGGACTTCATTATATGTTGGAGATGCTCGCTGCGTTTGAACCGCAAAACATAGAAGACGCTAAAAATGCTCTCATTAACAAATACGGCTACATTTTAGAAGAGAGCGAGATTGAAGATATAATACAAAGAGTCAGCAGACTTCTTGAAGAGACTGCGTTTAGAGAGCTAATACAGGGCGAGTGTTACAGAGAAAAGGCGATTAAATACAAAAATAATCTTCGCTATATTGACCTACTGGTTAAAAGCGACTCTTCTGATACGGATAGATACTCTCTTTTTAGCCAACAAAACTGGAATGTTATTGACTACAAAAGTTCTCTCTCTTACGCAAAAGAGCATGAAAAACAAGTAAAATACTACATAAACGCAGTCCAAGAGATTACAGGGGATGCGGTTAAAGGCTACATTTGTTATCTGCTTCAAGATACAATAAAAATAGTTAAAATATAAACCTTAAATAAACCATAAATTAAGCTAATTATAAGTTTATACAGATATACTTTCGCCACTCAAATAAGCATTATAAAATGTTTTGATAAAAAATTTACTTGAAGGGTTCAAGAATGAAATTTACTAAAATTGCAACTTCTGAACAAATCGATCAAAAATGGGTTTTGATTGATGCTGAGGGAAAAACATTTGGTCGTATCATTACAGAAGTAGCTACATTACTTCGTGGTAAGAACAAAACTTGTTATACTCCAAACATTGACTGTGGTGATTACGTTGTAATCGTTAACGCTTCTAAAGCAAAACTTAACGGTCTTGGTAAAATTGCTAACAAAGAGTATTTCTCATATTCAGGATACTTTGGTAGTACAAAAAGTGTTAAGATGACTGAACTTTTAGCGAAAAATCCAGAGAAACTATTCAGATTAGCTACTCGCGGTATGCTTCCTAAAACTAAGCTTGGCGCTAAAATGATTAAAAAATTAAAAATTTATGCAGGTGCTGAGCATCCTCACACTGCACAACTTGCTAAGTAAGGATTGATTTATGGCAAAAATATATGCAACAGGTCGTCGTAAAGCGTCAATAGCAAAAGTATGGTTAACTCCAGGAACAGGTGCAATGACAATCAATGGTCTTTCATTAGACGCATGGTTGGGTGGTCTTGAGGCTAAAAAGCTTCGTGTTAAACAACCACTTGTATTAACTAAACAAGATACTTCAGTTGATATCGTTGCTACTACTTTAGGTGGTGGTTTCGGCGGTCAAGCTGATGCACTTCGTCATGGTATTTCTCGTGCTTTAGTAAGATTTAACCCAGAGTTAAAAGCTATACTAAAACCAGAAGGTATGATGACTCGTGATTCACGTATTGTTGAACGTAAGAAGCCAGGTAAGCGTAAAGCTCGTCGTTCTCGTCAGTTCTCTAAACGTTAATCGTTTCTCTTTCTTTTACCACTGCCTTGGGGCTTTGGTAAAAGCTTTTATCTTTAAACTTCAAAAACAAAATAATCCTCCCTTAAATCTTATTTCTATATAATCCCTTTACAAATAAAAAAGGCTTTTTATATGAAAAAACTTCTCGCTCTTCTTTTTGTTCTTGTCTTGCTGGCAGCAGCCATTCCCGTAGTTGGAAATAAACTTGTAGAAAATACCCTCAATGAGAAAATAGAGCTTTTAAGTGCTCATGGTATAGAAGTAAAAAGCGAAAATATAGATGCCTCGTATCTCCAAACAAAAAAACATTATGAATTTTTACTCAAAGACAGCGAGAAGTTTTTAGCCTATTTAAATCAGAACTCTCATAGGGAAATACCGCCTTATGTAAATGAGATGGTAGATGGTATTTTACTTGGAGCTGATGTTGAATATAATAACATACCCTTTGTGATGAACGCCATTGAGGCTGATGTGTATGTTATGTCACTCTCTAAGAATATGATGCAAGAAATGAAAAATGAGGATGCTGAGTTTTATGCATTTGTAAACTCTTTTTTTGAGAAGAAAGGGATTCTTTATCATTTGCAATACGATGTTATCACGAGAGATTTTAACGGCTATATTAAAGATATCCGTGAACAGTACACTCTAAAAGATGACACCAATGTGAGCATAGATTTTTCAGGGATGAACTACAAAGGAAGCGGGGATTTACTTGCTCCAAATATTATTAGTTCCAATGTCGAGCGTATCTCTCTTATAGCTTTAAAAGATACAACAGAGCTCAGATTCGATTTAGCGGGATTTTCTTCGGCATCAGAATTTGAATCAAAAAGCAGATACTCGAGTTCTGCAAGTTTAGAGAATATCGCTCTTATTATCAAAGGCGAAGAGAATATTGCGATGTATTCAAAAGATTTAAAAATGAGTCTTTCTTCGGACACTCAAGAGAGTTTTGCAAAAATGTATGCAAAAAGTAACTTTAAAGAGTTCGGTATAAATACAAGAGAACTCAATGTAAAAGTGTATGATTTAAACTATGACATCTCTTTGAGTGACTTGGACAAAGATGCACTTGAAGAGCTTCAAGATGTAGTCACGCAGGCGAAACAATCGCCATCTAACAGTCTGGAGCTACAGGTAAGAGAGAGCCTTATTAAACTTCTTTCCCGCGGTCTGGTTTTAGGTATAGATGATTTGTCATTTAAAAAACTGCTTTTAGATGACACCAAAGATCTCCAGGGAATTTCAATTCACTCTCAGATTTTTTTCAAAGAAGATGCTGCTTTGGCAAATAAGCTTCTGTATACGCCGGTTTTACTCATTCAAAATCTCGATAGCGATATTAAAATAAAAATTTCAAAAGAGATTTTTAACAAGATAAATGAAAATGCTCCAATGACAACACTTGCTATGGAATATGCAAAAGTTGAAGGAGAAAATTATGTTTTTGAAATTTCCTTTCATAATGGGGAACTTTTGGTCAACGGCAGAGTACTTAAGAGCTAAATGCGCACCTTTGTACTTCTTCTATTCTCGCTTCATCTTTTTGCCTCAACTTTGCATTTGGCAACATCTGCAAATCCGTCGCGTTTAAACCCAATACTTGCGACAGATTCAAGCTCTTCCGAAATAGCCGGATTTTTATTTAACGGACTTTTAAAGTATGACAAAGATTCTTCAACAATCATTGGTGATTTGGCGGAAGATTTTTATTTTCAAGATAATAGAACGGTAATCTTCAAACTTCGTAAAAATGTCACATGGCACGATGGAGTAAAGTTCACAGCAAAAGATGTTATTTTTACTTATGAGACGCTGATGTCTCCAAAAATAGTCTCTCCATACACCGCTAATTTTCGCTTTGTAGAAAGTGTGAAAGCTTTGGATGAATTTACCTGCGAAGTAAAATATACCAAGCCCTATTTTAAAGCACTGGAAACTTGGATGATGGGAATTCTTCCCGAGCATATTTTACAAAATGATGAAAACCTTATGAATTCAGAGTTCAATACTAATCCTATAGGAACAGGTCCCTATAAACTCTATCAGCTTGAGCATTCAAAAAATATTATTTTAGTTGCATATGAGGATTACTTTGAAGGAAAGTCAAAGATTGAACGTATTGCGTTTCATGTTATTGCTGACCCGATGACACGTTTCTTGATGCTAAAATCTTCAGCCCTGGATATTGGCAATATTGAACCAATGGAATTTGAGAGACAGCTGAGTAAAGATTTCTTCAAAAAGTTTGATGTCTATGAAGAGATAAGCCGTTCCTACACCTATCTTGGATTTAACCTAAGAAGAGAAAAATTTAAAAATCCAAAAGTAAGAGAAGCCCTTTCTTTAGCCATAGACAGAGAACAAATAGTGAAGATACTTTTTTTCAAACATGCTAAAGTATGCACGGGACCATTTTTGCCTACCACAAAAGCTTTTAACGAAGATGTCAAAGCACCAAAGCAAAATATAAAAAAGGCCAAAGAACTGTTACAAGAGGCCGGTTATGATGAAAATAATCCTTTTGAATTTGAGATAGCAACATCTAATTCAAGTTCCATTCGCCCCTATGCAGCTGAGATACTACAACATCAGCTCAAAGAGGCAGGTGTTGTAGTCAAACTGCGTGTTATGGAGTGGCAGGCATTTTTAAATATGGTTGTATTTCCAAATGATTTTGATACGGTACTCCTTGGTTGGGGTCTCTCTCCTATGCCTGACCCTTATATGTTTTGGCATACACAGAGCGATAAAAAAGGGGGTTTCAATCTTGTCGGTTATAATAATCCGCTTATAGATAAAATGATAGAAGAGTCTCAAGAAATTATTGATAAACCAAAATTGGATGCTCTTTTTAGAGAGATGTTTAAAATTATTGTTAATGACAATCCTTATCTTTTTTTGTATATACCAAATTCAATTACTGCCACGAGTAAAAATATAAAAAATATTCAACCAAGCCCAAGCGGTATCTGGCATAATTATATAGAGTGGGAAAAGGAAGAGATACAATGATAATTTTATTTGATTTAGACGGAACATTAATTGACTCCACAGAAGCAATTCTGGAAAGTTTTCATCAAACTTATAAGATGCATAGTTGTCTGCAGCCGACAGATGAAGCTATTGTAGCATTGATAGGGTACCCCCTGGATATCATGTTTGCAGAACTTGGTATTGAAAGAGAAAAAGTTTGGGATTTTGTAGAAACTTATAAAGAACATTACCGCAAAATTTCCACTCAAAAAACTGTTTTACTCTCGCGTGCAAAGGAAGCTGTTGAAGAAGCAAGTAAATTTGCAACGCTTGGAATTGTAACAACTAAAACAGGAGTATATTCACAGATACTTTTAGAACATTTTGGTTTGATGCACTATTTTGAAGTCCTAATAGGACGGGAACACGTAGAACAGCCTAAGCCGCATGCAGAGCCAATTTTAACAGCTTTGAAAGCTTTAAACAGTGCTGAAAAAGAGATATGGATGATAGGTGACACAAAGCTAGATCTTCTTTGTGCAAAAAATGCAGAAGTAAATTCCATAGGAGTGTTAAGTGGATATGATAACTATAAAACACTAAAAATATTTACAGATATTATCGTGGATGATGCTCTTGAGGCAGTAAGATACTTACAGAGAAGGAAGATATCACACATATAACTTAGTTATATAAAAAGTATAAATCTATCAAGCTATATTTAAGAGCAACTTGCCTAAAATACATTATATTAGAACTGGTAGAAAATTTTTTAAATTTCTTGAAAACAAAGGAGAATGAATGCTAGAAATTAGATGGCATAGTCGTGCTGGACAAGGGGCAGTAACTGGAGCTAAGGGTTTGGCGGATGTTATTTCTACTACAGGCAAACATGTTCAGGCATTTGCATTTTACGGCTCGGCAAAACGTGGGGCTGCTATGACAGCATATAATCGTGTTGATGATAAGATGATTATGAATCACGAGAAGTATATGGAACCAGATTTTGTTTTCGTAATTGACCCGGCATTAGTTTTTACATCTGATGTTACAATCAATCACAGAGAAGATACAGTATATATTATAACTACTCACATGAGCACTAAAGAGCTTGTTGCTGCTCAACCAAAATTGGAGGGCAAGAAAGTTTATACAGTTGACTGTATGACTATAGCTCAGGAGACAATTGGAAAACCAATTCCAAATACACCGATGCTTGGTGCATTTATGAAAGTTTCGGGAATGTATGACATAGAGTTTTTTAAAGAGAGTATGGTGAGAATTCTTGGAAAATTACCTCAAAAAATAATCGATGCTAATATGATTGCTATTCAGCGCGCATATGACGAAGTGAAATAAGGAGTTACAATGGCAAATAGAGGATGGGACGAATTTGAAATCGGAGCTATGCTTCGTTCATTTGACGGTGTATCAAATGATATAGCTACTACGCAACAGGAAGATCGTAATTACTCTCAAAGCAATTCGTTTGTTGCTAGTGTTGCAGACTGGAGAATAGAAAAGCCAATATTTGCAAAAGATTTTTGTATAGATTGTCAATTTTGCTGGATTTATTGTCCGGATATGTCAATTATTGCTAGAGATAAAAAAATGATTGGTGTTGATATGGATCACTGTAAAGGGTGTGGAATTTGTGTTGAGGTTTGTCCTACAAACCCTAAATCACTTTTAATGTTCCCAGAACATGCAGATGAAGAAGCAGAGTTAGCAAAATGGCCTGCTAAAGAAAGTAAGGAAAAATAATGGCATTTGATAAAATGGAATTAAGAGACATTGAAGTATGGGATGGAAATCACGCTGCTGCACAAGCTTTAAGACAGTGTCAAATTGACGTTGTTGCTGCGTATCCGATTACTCCATCTACTCCTATTGTTGAGGGTTATGCAAAGTTCTTAGCAGATGGTTATGTTGAAGGTGAATTTGTACTAGTTGAGTCTGAACATGCTGCAATGTCAGGATGTATCGGTGCTGCTGCTGCTGGTGGACGTGTTGCAACTGCAACTTCTTCTCAGGGTTATGCACTTATGGTTGAAACACTGTATCAAGCTTCAGGTATGCGTTTACCGATAGTTTTAAATGTTGTTAACCGTGCTCTTGCTGCTCCACTGAATGTTAATGGTGACCACTCAGATATGTATCTCGGTCGTGACAGCGGTTGGATTCAATTGAATGCATATTGCCCTCAAGATGCTTATGATTTAAATTTTATTGCATTTAGAGTTGCTGAGGATCATGGAGTGAGACTTCCATGTATGGTTCATCAAGATGGTTTCATGACTTCACATACAGCGCAAGGTGTAAAAACTATGACTGATGATGTTGCATATAGCTTTGTAGGTGATTTTAAACCTATGAATGACATGCTTGACTTTGAACATCCTGTAACACATGGTGTACAAACTGAAGAAGATTGGCACTTTGAACATAAAGCTCGTCAGCATAATGATCTTATGACAAAAGTTATGCCAAAAGTTCAAGCTGCGTTTGATGATTTTGAAAAACTTACAGGTCGTAAATATAACATAGTTGAAAAATATGATATGGACGATGCAGATGTTGCAGTTGTTTGTATGGGTACTTCGGTTGAAACAGCTCGTGAAGTGGCAACTGAGATGAGAGCAAAAGGTATTAAAGCTGGTGTAGTCGGTATACGTGTAATACGTCCATTCCCATTCTTTGAAATCCAAGAAGCTCTTAAAGGTGCTAAAGCAATAGCAACACTTGATCGTTCAGCTCCAGGCGGTGCTCCGGGTATGTTATTTAATGAGATGGCAGGTTGTCTTTTCAATCTTGATAAACGTCCTTTACTTTCTGGAAAAATTTATGGCCTTGGCGGTCGTGACTTGACAAAGAAACATTTAGTAGATTTATATACTGAACTTCAAGCTAACGTTGATGCTGGTAAAGTATTGACTCCATTACAACAGTTTATCGGTGTTCGTGGACCGAAACTATCATTTTTATAAGGAGAAAACTATGAGTGAAATGAAAAAAATAAAAAACTTAAAAGAGTTTTCTACATCAGCTGACCGTTTTGAAGGTGCGAACCTTCTTTGCCCTGGTTGTGCGCACTCTATTATCGTTCGCGAGGTTTTAAACGCTACGAATGATGATTTAGTACTTTCAGCGTCAACTGGTTGTCTCGAAGTTTGTACTGCGGTTTATCCGTATACTTCTTGGGATGCTTCTTGGATTCATATCGGCTTTGAAAATGGTTCAACTGCTGTTGCTGGTGCAGAATCTATGTATAAAGCCCTTAAAACTAAAGGTCGCCTAAAGCAGCCAGATCGTAATCCTAAGTTTGTATCTTTTGCGGGTGACGGTGCTTCTTACGACATCGGTTTCCAATGGATTTCTGGTTGTATGGAACGTGGTCATAATATTATGCACGTTGTTCTTGACAATGAAGTATATGCAAATACGGGTGGACAACGTTCATCTTCAACACCAATCGGTGGTAGTAACACTACAACACCGGCTGGACGTGTATCTTACGGTGAGAAGAAAACTAAAAAAGACATGGTATCTATCATGGCTTCTCATGGTATCCCGTATTCAGCTCAAGTTGCACCAAATAAATGGAAAGACATGGTGAAGAAAATTCAACATGGTTTTTCAGTAGACGGACCGGTGTTTATTAATGCTGTTTCTCCATGTACTACCGAGTGGAAATTTGACCCTAAAGACACTATGATGTTAACGGATCTTTCTACTGATTCATTAGTGTTTCCACTGTATGAAATCATTGACGGTCATGAGCTAAACATTACGTACAGACCAAAAACAGTTGTTCCTGTTGAAGAGTACTTAGCTGCGCAAGGTCGTTTTAAACACCTATTTAAAGATGAGTACAAATACCTCATTAAAGAGTGGCAAGAACGTGTAGATGCGCAGTGGGCGTACTTAAACCGTCGCGAAGAAGCTCGCGTATAGGCGAAACTTCTGCTTCGGCAAATCTTTCGCCCGAGAAGTAAACGGCAGACATTATGTCTAGCCTTTTTACTCCTCAGGCAAAATCTTCACCAAATCAAAATTTTCTTTTTTTCTTTTTCAATCATTTAAATTTCATTTATTCTCATTTACAAAAATCGCATTATAATATTTCAGATACTTTGGAGGAGATGTTATGCTTGATAAAGTTTTATTACGAATTGCCAAGAGTTCAATCTTAAGTCAGTTTGATTCTTCGTACAAAATAGACAGAGAGAAATTGATTCGTGACTTCCCATATTTGGCAAAAAATGGGGCTGCGTTTGTTACGCTTCATTATGATCATAAGCTGCGAGGTTGCATCGGTTCTATCATTGCGCATCAAAGTTTACTCGGTGACATTATTGCCAATGCGCGTTCTGCTGCGTTTAGAGATCCAAGGTTCCAACCGCTTACTACTGATGAGTTTTCCTATCTAAATCTTGAAGTTTCAGTATTAAGCGAGCCGGAGCTTTTAGAATATGAAGATTATGCTGATTTACTCACAAAGGTGAGACCAAAAGTCGATGGACTTATAGTGAAACACGGTGCGTACCAAGGCACATTTTTACCGCAAGTTTGGGAAGAGCTGCAAACGCCTCAAGAATTTTTAGAACATTTGAGCTACAAAGCCGGCGCAAATCCCTCACTATATCAACAGCATCCCACAATTTACAGATACACAGTAGATGCAATAGAGGAGAAATTCGATGAAATATTACCGTTATAAAGATGAACACTCCATAGTCTGCCTTTTGTGCAAGCATTACTGCACACTCAAAGAAGATAAAAGCGGGATTTGCGGCATAAATTTTAATGAAAATGGAGAGCTTGTCAATAGAACTTACGCACATCCGAGTGCTGTACATATTGATCCCATAGAAAAAAAACCGCTCTACCATTTTCAACCTTTTTCAAAGTCTTTTTCTTTAGGAACGGTCGGCTGTAATTTTCGCTGTCCATTCTGTCAAAACTACACTATTTCGCAAACGACAAACATAGACACGTCAGTCGTTTATATGCCCGAAGATATCGTGCGTTTGGCACTCGAACACAAAACACAGAGTATCAGTTACACCTACAATGAGCCGACAATTTGGTATCCGTATGCAAAAGACATTGGAGTCCTTGCAAAAGAGCAGGGCCTTAAAAATGTTTTTGTCTCCAGCGGCTATGAGTCCCATGAAGTGCTTGAAGACATGAAGTCTTGGCTTGATGCGGCCAATATTGACCTCAAGAGTTTTTCTCATGACTACTACAAAAAAGTGCTCAAAACAAATTTGGACGGCGTTTTGGAGTCATTAATTGAGTTTGCTAAGAGCAATATTTGGCTGGAAATTACAACGCTTCTCATTCCGGGAGTTAACGACTCTGAAGAAGAAATTCACCAAATGGCTGCTTTTATTTCAAGTAAATTGGGACTTGAGATTCCGTGGCATTTCTCTGCGTTTCATCCCGATTATAAGATGTTGGACACACCAAGCACACCTTATGAAACGCTCCTAAAAGCCAGAGAAATTGCACATGGTTATGGCATAAAATATGTTTATCTTGGCAATGTAAGAACTGACAGTAACACCTACTGTCCAAAGTGTCAAGCGAAACTCGTTGATAGAAACAATTTCACCATCGGAGCACTTGATGTCAGAAGCGGCAGTTGTGAAGTTTGCGGAGAATCCATTAAAGGAGTTTGGTTATGAGACGGGAAATGAGTGTTGCAGGGAGTTTTTATCCGGCAAGAGCGAGTGAAATTGAGCGTTATTTTGAGCATTTTAGTAAAATTTATGATGAAAACTCTCAAATTCCAAAGACAAAAGCGAGGGCTTTAATTGTTCCTCATGCAGGGTATGTCTACTCCGGTTATACGGCAAATTGTGCTTATAGAGTTTTACAAAATTCGGGTGTAAAAAACATACTGGTTGTGGGGCCTTCTCACAGAATAGGTTTTTATGGTTCAAGTCTTGGGGATTACAAATATTATAAAACTCCTTTTGGCGAAATAGGGCAGAGTGAAAAAATTCATAAAATGCTGCAAGAACAATTTAACCTTCCTTTTATGCCCCAAGCACATGCGGAACACAGTACAGAGGTACAGTTTCCGTTTATTAAGCACTATCTCGGAGAGTGTGAGATTGTTGAACTTGTATACTCAAGCGAGAAAGCTGAAGCTATTTCAGAAATCATAGATTTCGTATTGGATCAAGAGGATTGCGCAGTTGTGATTAGTACAGATTTGAGCCATTTTTATACTCTTAAAAACGCGAATGAATTAGACAATGTATGCCTAAACGCAATTGAAAATCTAGATGTCGGTATGCTGGGAGAGGGATGTGAAGCCTGCGGTATGATAGGCGTAGAAGCAATGATACGCAGTGCTAAAAAACTGGGGCTTCATTCACATATATTGGACTATAGAACAAGTGCAGACAGCAGTGGCGATGAGAGTCGCGTTGTGGGATATGTCAGCGCATATTTTACAGAGTAATTGTACTTAAGAATTTTTCATAAAAGTGCGTGTCAATCTTTATGATTCTAGAAAAACAAAGTTTTTCGTAGCTTTAGGGGGTTGTAGGGACATTTGTCCCTGCCATTTAAACGGACGAGTTCGTTTAAGTGTGTAAAATGTTAAACACGATAAAATGCACCAAAATATATTAAGGAAATAACTATGCCATTATTAGACTCTTTTACCGTTGACCATACAATCATGCCGGCACCGGCAGTTCGCCGCGCTAAAGGGATGAAAACGCCATCGGGTGACGAAATTACTGTTTTTGATTTACGTTTTGTAAGACCAAATGAAGAGATACTTTCTCAAGAGGGGATTCACACCTTGGAACACCTCTTTGCCGGGTTCATGCGAGACCATTTAAACTCAAAAGATACCGAAATTATCGATTTGTCGCCTATGGGTTGCCGCACAGGATTTTATATGAGTGTCATTGGAAATCCTAGTGAGCAGAAGGTCGTCGAAGCTTGGGAAGCTTCCATGAAAGATGTATTGAATGTGCAATCTCAAAGCGATATTCCGGAATTAAACATTTACCAGTGCGGAACTTATAAAATGCACTCTCTTGAAGATGCAAAGCAGATAGCGTCAAATGTGCTCAGAAAAGATATAGACATCATGGACAACGAAGCATTAAAACTTGACATAAGCAAGGTGGACTAAATGTATTTACTATTACCAATGGACAGCACGGATGTTCAAGAAGCAGAGCTTACAAAAGTTAGTGATGCTAAAGTATGGGCACAGGTTTTAGTTGAAGAGGGCGAGGTTGTAGAAATTCTTCACAGTGAAACTTATGACGGTTTTGAAAACTGGTCTGAGGCTGTTATTCTTGTAGGAGAGTCTGAAAATATCATGCCTTTTATGGAGATGAACATGATGCCTCTTGTAGCACACACACAAAGAAGCATTGACGATATCGTAGAAGCGTATCTCTTTAGAGAATTGCACGATTTCGCGTATTAGAAGGTGAACTTTGCCAGATTTAAAGCAGTTTTTAGAGCTATTTAATCCTCTTCCGGGGAATCACTACATTCAAGTAACAACTTGTACGGATGAGACTACTGATGCCTTGTATAAGCTTATGCAAAATGCAGGGGGAGAGTTGCGTTTGGCACTTTACACAGATACCTCTATTGAAGATATTCAAAGAAGGTATCCGGAGGCAAAAACACAGCAGATTAGAAACTTTGTCCATCCGTTTCGAGCCTTACCGCGTGACAATGACTTGGTGATTTTGAAGGATGTTTTTCATCTCCACCAAAATAAGTCCGTAATATTAAAAACCGCATACACGACATTGTCAAACGCAACAGAGTTGATAATAATGCAAGAAAAAGGAACTATGGATATAGAAGCGATGAAAGAACTTCTTGAAGAGTATGAATTTCGCAGCCCGAATTATATAGACGTTTTAGAGAATTATGATTTGATTACAGCAAGGAAAATGCATATGTGGGGTAATGGGCTTTAATGTTTAATGACGAACTTCACACGATGACGCTGAGTGAGGATGGAAGTTTTACGGCTTACTCAAAAGAGTATGAAGAGCACTATCATTCAACAAAAGACGGAGCGCTCAATGAGTCGCTTGTAAAGCATGTTATGCCCGCGTTTAGAGTCAAAAAAAATCAAGAAGAACTGCATATTTTAGATATTTGCTATGGTCTTGGGTTTAACACGCTTGCAACCCTGCTTCACCATAGACAAAACGCAATGACGAACAAGCTTTTCATCTATTCTCCGGAACTTGACGGTTCTCTTATAAAGTCTTTGAAAAATTTTACCTATCCGGCAGAGTTTGAAGAGTTTAGGGGGATGATTAATAAACTCTCCCAAGATGGCGTTTGGGATGATGGGCAGTTTCATATAGAGATTTTTATAGGCGATGCGAGAGAGTATGTCAGACAATTTGACAATAAATTTGACATCGTTTATCAGGATGCGTTTTCTCCAAAAGCAAACCCTATGCTTTGGACGCGAGAGTATTTTAGCGACATAAAAAACGCAATGAAGAACGATGGCATTTTAACAACGTACTCTATCTCTTTACCGACAAGATTGGCTCTGCATGAAAACGGATTTCAAATTTATCTTAACCGTGGCGAAGGCTACAGAGATGCGACCATAGCTGCGTTTACAGGCTTGGAATATTTCGAAAGGGTAGATATGGCGCACAAAATAGCCTGTAACCCAAACGCAGTGTCACTCAGAGACTAGTTGTTAATCACCTCTAAAAATACTTCACCGTACTGCTCGTATTTTTTCTCACCAACCCCGTTGACTTCAAGCATACTTATTTTGTCATGAGGTTTGAGTGAGGCCAAATGTTTGAGTGTTTTGTCTGAGAAAATAATGTAGGCAGGCACTCCAAGTTCCAAGGCAAGTTCACTGCGTTTTTCTCGCAGTTGAGAAAACAACTCTTCATCATAATCAAAATCTTCTGCGAGTTTGACCCTTTTTTCTTTGGTGTTAATTTCAAGTCGTGAGGATTTAATGTCAACACTTTTTTGAGACTTTAAAATCTCAACGGCGCTTGGTGCGAGTTGCAGTACGCTATACTCTCCCATAGTAATTATTTTAAGTTCAACAAGCCTCTCTAAAATGACAAACCACTCTTTTTTGCTGATGTAGCTGCCAATGTTGTAGACCGACAACTCGTTGGCTTTATTGCTTAAAAGTTTTTGCTCTTTGGAACCTCGTAAAATATCTATAATATAATTTTTTCCAAAACTCTGCTGCGTTTTATAGATGGCACTTAGAGCCATTTGCGCCTCTTTTGTGATATCTTTTCTTGCATCATCAGAGTTAAGGCAGTTCTCGCACTGTGTTTTACACTCATCTAAATTATCGTCAAAGTAGTTCGCAAGTTGGACATGAAAACAGAGCTCGCTCGTAGCAAACTTATAGATGCCGTCTATTTTTTTATCTAAATGTTCTTTGTACTCAGGATTTGTAATGTCGTTTAAAAACATTTTTTGCTGCAAAATATCTGCTGAGTTAAAAAGCAAAAGTGTTTCGCTCTCTTCTCCGTCACGTCCGGCACGGCCTATTTCCTGATAATAGTTTTCCAAAGATTTCGGCAGAGACATATGTGCCACAAAACGGATGTCGCTTTTGTCAATTCCCATCCCAAACGCAATGGTGGCAACCATGATATTGACTTTGTCATTGACAAATATTTTGAAGTTTTGCTCACGGATGTGCTGTGGCAATCCTGCGTGATATACCAAAGAACTGTAGCCGCTCATGTTGAGGTGAGCACTGAGTTCTTCGGCTTTTTTTCTGGAACTTACATAGATGATTCCACTCTCATTCTGGTGACGTTGGAGAAAGTTTTTAAGCTGTGCATATCCGTTTGAAAGACGTCTTTGCACGGAGACAAAGATGTTTTTACGAAATACTTTGCCTTTAAGAAGCAGAGGGTTTTCAAGTCTGAGTTCATGCAGGATGTCCTCGGTGACCAGATTTGTTGAGGTAGCCGTAAAGGCGCAGATACTTGTGTTTGGAAAGTGGGCTTTTAAATTACCTAAAGCTCTGTAATCATCCCGAAACTCATGTCCCCAAGCCGAAATACAGTGCGCTTCATCAACAACAAAAAAGTTGATGTTAAGACTTTTAAGCAGCTCAAGCGTGGCATGGGTGTTGAGACGCTCTGGAGAGAGATACAAAAATTTTAGCACACCGTTTTTTGCGAGGTGAACAATTGTTTCACACTCATCCTGCGTTTGTGCACTTGAGAGCATCGCTGCGTTTATCTTCTGCGCTTGAAGTGCGGCAACCTGGTCTTGCATAAGCGCAATGAGCGGAGAAATAACGACACTGATTCCATCTTTTATGAGCGTCGGAAGTTGATAAACAAGAGATTTTCCTCCACCTGTTGGGAGTATCATAAGAAGGTCTCGATTTTTTAAGACGGCATCAACACCCTCTTCTTGAAACTCTCGAAAGCTATTGTGTCCAAAGACATCTTTGAGGACTTTATGTTTGATGGTTTCTGACCTTATTGTTCTTTAAATTTTTTTTCGTTTTTCATCAGCCAGATGAAGACTTCAACTACACTTTGGTAAAGTTCTGAGGGAATTTGCGCGTCGACTTCCAGGTCTATAAGCGAGTTGACAAGCGCTTCATTGGCAAAGATTGGAACACCGAATTCTTCAGCTTTTTGGATGATTCTTTTTGCAAGTTCACCTTTACCGCTGGCAACAACAGTTGGAGCGGTTCCGCTTGTTTTATCATATTTGAGTGCGGCGGCTTTTTCGCTCATGTTTAGTAGCGGGCAGAGATACTGTCCACATCATCCCAGCTCAGAGGTGCGTTTTTCTGATGTGACAAAATATGTGAAACATAACGGGCGAACATATCGGTCTCAACGTTTACTTTAGAGCCTTTTTTATAGTTTTTAAAAAGTGTCTCTTTCATAGTATGTGGAATGATTGTAAGCCTAAACGCAGCTGCGTTTACGTCGTTTACAGTCAGACTGACACCGTCTATGGTAATGGAGCCTTTTGGAACTATATAGGCCATATATTTTTGAGGAACTTCTATGAAAACATCGTAAGAGTTACCGTTGTTTTTTATCTCTTTGATAATGCCGAGCGTATCTACATGCCCTTGAACCACATGTCCTTCAAATCTGTCGCCCATCATCATGGCCGGTTCAATGTGTACTTCGTTTTTATAGTTTTCCATGGCAAGAAGTTTTTGGCTCTCAGGAGAGAGTTCAACACTGAACCCGTCGGGTAGAACTTTTACAACCGTCAGACATGCGCCGTTTATAGCAATAGAATCTCCAAGCTTAGCCTTATGTTTTGCGCGGATACTCAAAGTGCTTCCGGCCAAGCTTTTAACATGAGCAATTTCTCTAATTAGTCCTGTGAACAATTGTTCTCCTTTTTTCTCTGCCTCAAAGAGGCAAGCTTCACTCGTTCCCATCGTCCCGATGGGAATGCATATAACTAAATCTATGTGGTAAATTCGCAATCACTATATTTACGCTCCCACGCAGAGCATGGGAGCGAGAAAAATTGTATCACACTAGAATACAATTTTTCCATCTTCTTGCAAGCCTTTGATGATTTCTCTTGCTTTTACATGACCCTTGTATGCGGCTTTGCGGCAGTAGTCGAGTGCAGTGTCGTTGTTCATGTCACAGCCTATTCCTTGGTCGTACAAAAGTCCAAGATTGTAAAGTCCCTCAGCCAAACCGCCATCAGCAGCACGCTTAAAACAGATGAAACATCTTGCGTCATCCTGTATGACACCATGACCATCTTTATATAAAACACCAAGGTTGTTAAAAGCCTCCAAATGACCGCGTTTAGCTGCTTCTTCATACCAAAATGCAGCTTCGGAGTAGTTTTGCATACAGCCAAGACCGCGTTCAAGCATAAGGGCAACTTCATACATTGCAGGAGGCACTTCACGTGTAGCCGCTTCCATGTGCAGTTCATGCGCCTTAAACTGGTCATGAGCAACCCCGCCAATGCCGTTTTCGTAAAGAATTGCTAAGTTAAAGAGCGCATACGGCTGTTTTGCTTCTGCCGCTTTTGTGTAAAGTTCTAGCGTTTTTGCTTCGTCTTTTTCACACCCTTGAGCGTTTTGGTACATGTAGGCAAGTGAAGTCTGCGCGTCTGCGTTTCCTTCTTGCGAGAGCTCTGTGTAGAGTGTAAACGCAGTTGCGAAATCTTTTGCGTTATAGGCTGTGTGTGCTTCTTGAAGTTTCATTATTGTTCATTTTCCGTTCGTATATTTTGTCTAAAAGTGGTTTGATTTGATTTTCTTGCCGCTTTGGCAAGGCGTACTTTTTCTATGAGAGCTGCTTTTGTGTTGAGATGATTGTCTCTGATTTTATGCTCGTCACTGCCGTCTATTTTTGGATTGTACTGCAAAATTTCCGGCTTATAATCTGCAAACATCTCAGCAGCTGGAACCGTTATAACGTACTTTTCATAAACTTTGACTTCTTCTTTGGAGGAGCTACTGCCAGTTTTCTCTTTTTTAGGCGGTTTAGCATCCACCATAGGGTCATACTCTACAACTTCAGGCACATAATCTTTAAATAAATCTTTAGCAGATATTTTTTTCTCTTCACTCATCTTAAAAACCTTAATTAATTAAGTTTATATTATGCTAATAATACTAAAAAATGATAAAATTCGCCTAAATAATATATTTAATATAAGTATATACACAAATATAAACGAATGGAATAGCTATGAATTATGATGTAATAGTAGTGGGTGGCGGTCATGCTGGCGTTGAAGCAGCATTGGCTGCTGCGAGAATGGGCAATAAAACTCTAATGATTTCAATGTTGGCTGAAAATGTAGGTGCAACAAGTTGTAACCCTGCTGTGGGCGGTTTAGCCAAAGGGCATTTGGTTCGTGAACTTGACGCTTTAGGCGGAGAGATGGGACTTATAACGGATGCTGCGGGTATTCAGTTTCGCATACTCAACCATACAAAAGGACCGGCAGTTCGCGGAAGTCGCGCACAAATTGATATGGACAGATATAGAGTCATAGCAAGAAATACAGTTTTACAAACTCCGAATCTTGATTTAGCTCAGGAAATGGTTGAGCGAATACTTGTAGAAGATGGCAAAGTTACCGGAGTTACGACAGACCTTTTAAATGAGTACCGTGCAAAAAAAGTCATCATTACAAGCGGAACTTTCTTAAACGGGATTATTCACGTGGGTGAAGTACAACAGCAAGGCGGACGCTTTGGCGAGCAAAGAAGTGTCGGACTCAGCGCTTCACTTAAAGAAGATTGCGGTCTTGATATGGCACGACTTAAAACGGGAACTTGTGCGAGAATTGACAGTTCAAGTATTGATTTTTCTGTCATGGAAGAGCAGGGTGGCGACGAGCTTCCAAGCCCTTTTAGTTTTAGAACAGATAGAGAAGAGTTCCGTGCGACGAAAAAACAGCTTCCTTGCTACATCGCTTACACAAATGAAGAAACACACCACATCATCTCTTCAAACTTTTACAGAGCGCCTCTTTTTACGGGACAAATTGCCGGGAAAAGCCCGCGTTACTGTCCGAGCATTGAAGATAAAGTCAGTAAATTTGCCGAAAAAGAGAGACACCATCTTTTTATAGAGCCTCAAACGATGGAAAACACTGAGTGCTACATAAACGGTATGAGTACATCTCTGCCTCCAGAAGTTCAACGTCAGATGATTCACTCGGTTGCGGGAATGGAAAACGCGAAGATTGTGCGTTACGGCTATGCAATAGAGTACGATTTTGTGGACCCGCGAGAACTTAAACACTCTCTTGAGACAAAAAAGATAAGCGGACTTTACCTCGCTGGACAAATTAACGGCACAACTGGTTATGAAGAAGCAGCCGCTCAAGGAATCATGGCGGGTATAAACGCAGGACTCAGTTTACAAGGTAAAGAGCCTTTAGTCCTTCGCCGCGATGAAGCGTACATCGGCGTTTTGATAGACGATTTAGTTACAAAAGGAACAAATGAGCCTTACCGTATGTTTACTTCCCGTGCAGAGTACAGACTGCTTTTACGTGAAGAGTCGGCAGATACAAGACTCAGTCACTACGGACATGAGCTTGGTCTAATCAGCGACGAGATTTATGCAAAAGTAAAACTTAAAGATGAGCAGATTAAGTATGGTGCACAGCTTTTAGAGGATGTAAAATTTACACCAAACAAAGAGTTTAACGCACTGCTTGAGTCAATAGACGAGCAGCCTCTTAAAGATGTTTCAACGGCACAACAGCTTGTGGCTAGAAAAACTTTCGATGTAGAAAAAATGCTGATGATAGTTCCTGAACTTAAAGAGTATGACCCTTATATTCAAGAGGAAATTCTTGTAGAAGGTAAATATGCGCGCTATATTGACAAACAAAGCGAAGAGATAGAACGCATGAAAAAATATCTTAAAGTCAGTATTCCTGAAAATTTTGATTTTAGAATAATCAGCGGACTGAGTAAAGAGATAGTTGAAAAGCTGGAACAATTCACACCTCCGACACTGCAAGCGGCGATGAACATCAGCGGAATTACCCCTGCGGCGATAGAGATTATTCATATTTATATACGCATGGCACAAAAAAAGAAATAGGAAAAGCATGAAAACTTTTTATTATGTACACACAGGACACCGCATAGGGCTTGACAGATTCCGTCGTGCTGCTGCAATCATCAGAGCACTTGGAGATGTGGATATTACACTTTTGTGTTCAGATTTTCGTATAGCGCAAGTGGCAAGAGATTTTGGTGTTTCTAAAAGCGTGGGCATAGATGTAGTAAGAAATATTCCGCAAATAGCGCATCATGGAGACCAGCTTATTTTTGACTCAGAAGAAGCTAATCCTATTATGCTTGAAGATATGCGAGGCTATTTTTCTAAATTTATTCGTGTAAGCGATGACGCGAACGACGTAAAAGCTTCAAATGAGCTCATGATATCTCCTTATTTAGAGGGCGAAGGAATTTGTACTGCCTATGCAGTTGGAGATGAGTTTTTTAAACATGAGCCAAAAACAATCAAAATTTCTTACTTTTTCGGTGATGATGATTATGAAAAAGATTTAGAAAAAAGCATTGGCTTTGTCGAAGATTTGAATCCGGACTTACAACTTGGCTTTTACTACTTTTTAGATTATGAAGATGCTCTTAAGAAAAAATTCAGAAATCATCATGAATTTGAAGAATATGAAGCAATGATTAAAAAAACAGACATTCTTATTACGGCTTCTCCTCAAGCAGTTTTAGAATCTTTGGCTTCGGGAGGACGACCCATTTATGTCCAGAGAGCCGATTATACGACAAATTTTAACAAATTATTTATGAGTTTTAACGTTCCAGTTGTAGATATTCTTGACCTAGGTCAAATTGCTAGCATAATAAATACAATAGATGGCAATAAGTATTACAAAATAGAACACTTAAGTGGGAAAATTAGTAAATTTATAAAGGAAAACTTAAATTTATAATTAATTAAAACTTATTTAGTATATAATGAACACTTTAAAAATTCACACATAAAGTGAGCAAACATGGAAAATAATAGCCGTAGAGGTTTTATGGGGAAAGCATTTGGTGCCGTTGCAGCTGTTGGCGCAATCGGTTCTCTCTTTGCTATGAAGAAATCTTGGGATCCACTTCCAAGTGTTCGTTCTGCAGGTTTCACAACTCTAGATATGTCTACATATGAAGAGGGTGTCATGATAACAGAAAAATGGAGAGGGAAACCAATCTTCGTTTTAAAGAAAACTGCTGAAATGATAAAAGCTGAAGAAAGCGATGAAGCTGCTAAAGTAAGAAATATCAAAATTGGTAATGACAATTTTATGGTTGCTATTGGATTATGTACACACTTGGGTTGTATTCCAGCATTTAGAAAAGAACAAAATGATTTCTTATGTGCATGTCATGGCGGTCAGTTCAATGCCTCTGGTAATGTAACAAAAGTACCACCACCACGTGGTTTTGATATACCACCATTCAAAATTGACGGAAACAAGCTTGTGCTTGGTGAAGTTGGTCCAGAATGGCAATCTATGAAAGATAATGGCGTTACGCTATAGAAAGGGGAAAGTAAATGGCACATTTTACAAAGGCGACAAGTGTTAAAGATTGGTTGAACCAGCGTTTAGCAATTGATAAAGTAGAAAAAGTAATGATGTCGGAGTATTGGATTCCGAAAAATATTAACTTTTTGTGGGCAATGGGTATGGTTCTTGTAATAACTTTCGCATTGCTTGTGGTTTCTGGTATATTTTTATTAATGTACTATGTACCGACTGTTGAAGAAGCATTCTACAGTGTAAACTACACTATTATGAGAGAAGTTGATTTTGGTTGGTTATGGAGACATGTACACGGTGTTGCGGCATCTGTAGTATTCCTTATTATATATATTCACATGTTTACGGGTATTTACTACGGTTCTTACAAAAAAGGCCGTGAGTTGATTTGGGTTTCAGGGATGCTTCTTTTTGTTGCGTTTTCTGCTGAAGCATTTTCTGGCTATATGTTACCATGGGGACAAATGTCTTACTGGGCCGGTATGGTTATTACTAACCTCTTTTCTGGCGGTTCATTACATGCAGATGGTTTAGTTGAATGGATTCGTGGGGATTATGTTCCTGCTCAAGCATTTTTGGGTCGTTTCTTTATGCTTCACGTTTTACTTATTCCTTTAGCTATATTAGGTCTTATCGGCTTACACTTTGGGGCACTTCGTATTCCACACGTAAACAACCAAGACGGTGAAGAGATTGACTTTGACAAAGAAGCTAAAAAATATTTGGCAGGCGACAAAGCAGGCTCTAAAGTTATGAGATTTGCAAATGATTTTATGTCTAAAGATATGATGGTAGTGGGAATCTTTTTAGTTTTCTTCTTTTATCTTGTTTTCTGGAACTACGGTTTTGCTATGGACCCTGTTAACTTTGATCCTGCAGATGGCTTGAAAACTCCGGCACACATTTACCCTGAGTGGTATTTCTTGTGGTCATATGAAATTTTACGTCCGTTCTCTGTAGATATCGGTCTTATTGCATTTGCATTTGCTCAGGTTATTTTTGTACTTCTTCCATGGTTAGACAGAAGTCCAAACGCAGTTCCTGCAAACCGTCGTGGACTCTTTGCTATCTGGTTCTGGGTAATGTTAGTTAACTTGATAGTGCTGACAGCTATGGGTAAACTTCCTCCTGAAGGTATGTTTAGTCAAATAGGCTTTGTCTCTGCGATTCTGTTTATAGTTCAGTGGTTATTGCTTCCAATAATTACAATGTTTGAAAAAAAAGTATAAGGGGATAATATGAAAAATAAAGAACCATTAATATTGGCAGTTGTTGTAATTTTTTCACTTATAACTTACTATCTTGTTGAGCCGTATGCTCACCATGTAATGCACAAACATGTAGAGAGTGAGCATTTTGCTTATGCTGATTTGCCGGCACTAACACCGGGCGGTGATGCTGCTCGTGGTCAAGAGTTGGTTATGGGCGCTGGCGCTTGTACGGGTTGTCACTCAATTGAAGCTGCAGGTGTGCCTGCTGCAATGGAACCTCAAATGGCAGCAGCAAGTTATGGTGTAAATCCACCGGACTTAAGTAATGCAGGTGTTGTATATGATGAGAGATTTTTAGCGGACCTTATCAAAAATCCTACGCATGCTCTTAAAGTTGAACATAAGTACACAGAAGAGTCTGGAAAAACACATCCAATGGCACAATTTTTTGGCGCAGGCGGAGACATAGATTTAGAAGCAGCGGATATGGTTGCATACTTAAAATCTATTGCGGTTAAAGCAGAAGATTTGACTCCTAAAATGGCATATGAAAATGCTTGCGGAAGATGTCATGCTATGAGTTATGAAAACTGGACTCAAATCGGTGAGAAAGGAAGCTTTAAATTCAAAAAAGACGAACTTGCATTTAACATTAAAGTGTTAGAGTATGAAGATTCATTAAAAGCTTATATGGGGAAATTACCACCAGATTTAAGTATGTATATCCGTTCTCGTGGAGAGCACTTCGTAAGCACATTTGTGGAAAATCCACAAAGTCAGCTTGAAGGTACTGCTATGCCACGCGTTGGTGTAACTGCAGAAGCAGCTGAGAAAGTGATCGAGCACATGAAAGATGCCGGAGATACTAAACGCGATGAGAGAGAATCAATTGGTATGAATGTTATGATTTACATCGTAATCTTCGCTATTTTTGCACTTCTTTGGAAAAAACAAGTGTGGAGAGACTTACACTAATTTGTAACGATAAAGGAACACGTTCCTTTATCTTCGCTTACGCCGCTATGGCGACTGAAGCTTGACGCTCTTTCGGAGCGTCAGAGAGATTGAGTCCTATGGGCTTTCCTCGTTCCGATGCTCTGCGTCGGAATGCAGACCTAAACTCAACAAATCCTAAAACACCATCTGCTATAATCTTCCCATGAGATTCAGAAACCTAAAAAAAATAACAAAAAATAATCAAAAAATATCAGAACAAAATAAAACAAAAAGTAATGCGCTATTGCCAAAATATACAGACAGAATAAAAGCATTCATTACAGATATGTTTATGATATATATTCCCATACTCTACATAATAGCTTATGTAGCACTCAGCGGGAAAGATGAGTTTCAGGCATCTAGCTTGGCGCAGTTTAGCGGCGTGGCAATTTATGCTACAATTTATGCGCTATTTTTGAGTAAAACAGGACAAACTCCTGGAAAGAAAGCTTATGGAATAAAGGTAGTTGATGCTAAAAGCGAAGATAATCTCTCTTTTTTACAGGCAATGTGGCGTTTTGTGTCATTTTTGATCTCAGCAACAACACTTATAGGTCTGCTGTTACCTCTTTATAGAAAAGACAAAAAATCTTTACATGACATTATGAGTTCAAGTAAGGTTATAGTACTGTAAACAGCGTGAAATAAGGGCTTTAAATAAGAAACTCCTCCTAGCTTGAAAAGATCACAAATTATTTAGAGTCAACTTTAAAATCCCCTCAAACAAATTATAAGCAAACGAAATACTACAATTTGATTACCCATATGCCAACATAGTTAACAAAATGTAAATAAAGCTCTTCGTTTAAACTTAGATTAAATTTTGCAACTATATAATGACAGGGTAAAATAATTTATCACATTATCAGAAGTGATAGTAGAACGGGTGTTTTGGCCTTTTTTATTATCACTTCTATAGTAGTGGTAAGTTAAAAAAACAGGAGAAATGAATGAAAAAAATTATACTATCGGTTGCTGTTGCAACAATGGCTCTTTCTACAGTTGCAAGCGCACTCGAAGATATCAAAGTTAGCGGTCAGGCTAAATTATGGTATGAAACGAATGATAAAGTTGATAATGAATTATTTCGTAATGATTCATCATATGGTGAGACAGTATTTAAAGTTGGTGTGACTGGTAAACAAGGAAATGTTGGTGCAGGTATTACTCTATACCAAACTTCAACTATGGGTCTTGAAGGTACTGTAGTAAGTAATGTACGTTCAGCTGATGAAATTAACACAGCTCCATTCCTTGGTGAAGCATATATTACTGCTCCACTTATAGCTAGCACTATTATGAAGTTTGGTAAACAAGAATTAGATACTCCTTTAGCATTTACTGAGACATGGAATTCAGTTCCAAATACTTTTAATGCTGCTGTTTTAGTAAATAGCTCTGTTGACAACTTAACTTTGATTGCTGCTTATATCGGCCAAAGCACTGGTTCTACAATGGCTGGTAACTTTGATGAAGGCTTAGGCGGTTCACAATATTTTGGTGGTGGCTACGCTGTAGCAGGTTTATATAAATCTGATGCATTAGCTGCTAATTTATGGGCTTATCAAGTAAACAACGTATTATCTGATGGTATTACTTGGTATACTAATGGTGGTTCAGGTGTTTCAGTAAATGCTTTATGGGCTGATGCTTCTATGAAAGCAGGTGTTGTTAACTTGACTGGTACTGCTGCATATGTAACTCATGATGGTGATGAAGCTGATGCAACATCTGCATTTGCATTAAGTGCAGATACTAAAGTATCTGATGTAACATTATTTGCTGCTGCTTCTACAGTTTCAGAAGGTGATTTACCGGTAGCAAATACTGCAACAGGTTTCAAAAAATCAAAACTACCAACTGAAGGTGTTTACACTGACGGTCTTTATGTGGCACAACCGGGCGCAACTGCGTTTAAACTTAAAGCATCTGGTAAACTTGGTACAACTGGTTTAGCACTTCAAGGTGTAATGAATAAAAACAGCCATGATGATACTGACACGGTAGGCGCACTTAATTTAAGTGGTTTTGCACCAGCTCATGAAACTACTGAAGTTGACTTAATCATCTCTCAAAAACTTGGTGATTTCAATCTTAAAGGTATCTTAATGAACCGTTCATTTGCTGATTCAGCTACTGATGATGCTCTTGGTGGTAACTACGTACGTGTTATCGCTTCTGTAAACTTCTAAGAAATTCTTTCTTTCAAGCTTACTTACTCGTTCCCACGCTCTGCGTGGGAATGCAGACATCACTTTTTTCACCAAAAACACAACGAACTCTCCCAAAAACTCTTTTTTTAGCTCACATTTAAACAATTTTTGTATAATCTAGCACACAATTACAAAAGAGAGAAAAAATGAAAAAAGTACTTCTAATTTTAACAACAATCGTCCTCAGTATGCTTTTTATGGCATGTAGCAAAGTTGCTTTTGAAAAGCAGCCCCCAAAAGAAAACGCAGCACTTGTGTATGTGTATGTAGATACAGATAGCGGCGTAAATATGACAAGCAGAGTCTCTTTGTATAAAGTCGGTATTAACGGTAAAAAAACAGAAGGTTACCTTAAAGTAGGTGAGTACAAAGCTTACGATCTTAAGCCGGGAATGCTGACTATCTCAGCTTATAGAGGTGATTTGGAAGAGCAAAAAATTAATCTTGACCTTGCTGCGGGCAAAACATACTACTTAAGAGTAAAAAGTTTCGCAGATGATTTTGGAAAATTTGAAATAACAAGAGTAAATTCAAGTGTAGCGTATGAAGAGTTGCAACATACAACTTTGGCAGGTGAATATGTAAAACAAGATAACATAATCTCTGAGTTGATTACTCCTAAAGAGGAAGCTGTAGCTGCACCTGTAGTGACTCAGCAAGTTGTCTACACAAAATCAAAAACAGAAGAGCTTCAAAACGCAGCTGCTTTAAAACAACAAGGTATTTTGACAGAAGAAGAGTTCTCTAAACTCAAAGCAGAAATTCTCTCCAAATAATAAACTTTGCGCTTGACGCAAGGTTTATCTCACGCTTAATAGAATTGCTTTATGACTTGCATCAACCTATATTTTAACTCCAAAAGATATAATACACTCAATAAAATACAACAGGATAACTAATGCTTATTGACAGTTATGAGAGAGTAGTGGATTATTTGAGAGTCTCAGTGACAGAGAGATGCAATTTCAGATGCCAGTACTGTATGCCTGAAAAGCCTTTTTCTTGGGTTCCAAAAGAAAATCTTCTCTCTTTTGAAGAGCTTTTTGAGTTTATGAAAGTGGCTATAGACGAGGGTATCAAAAAAATTCGCATTACAGGCGGTGAGCCGCTTTTACGTGAAGATTTAGACAAATTTATCAAGATGATTTATGATTACGAGCCAAGCATAGATTTAGCCATGACGACAAACGCTTTTTTACTTAAAGGCACAGCGCAAAGACTCAAGGACGCTGGGCTTAAACGCATTAATGTAAGCATTGATACACTTATTCCTAGTGTAGCTCAGGAGATTGCAGGCAAGGATGTTTTAAAAAATGTTCTTGAAGGCGTAGAAGAAGCACTGAAAGTCGGGTTAAAAGTAAAAGTAAATATGGTTCCAATGAAGAATGTAAACGCAAATGAGATAGCCGATGTTTTAGAGTTTTGTAAAGCACGTAGTATGAGTGTTCGTTTTATAGAGTACATGGAAAACTCACATGCAAAAAAAGAGATACAAGGGCTTAAATCTCCTGAACTTTTGGCTATTTTAAGAGAGCATTATGAGTTTGAAGATGAAGGTTTTGACGGTTCTTCCCCCTCTCATTACTACAAAATGAGCGACGGCTACAGATTTGGTATTATTGAACCATATGAAGATGACTTTTGTAAAAAATGTAACCGTATAAGACTTACAGCAGAGGGACAACTCATTCCGTGTCTTTATTTTGATGAGGCCATGAGCATCGCGGAGTCAATCAAACGTGGAGATATTAAAGGTGCGGCACTTGTGCTCAAAGAAGTTGTGCGAACAAAACCCGAGAAAAACCGCTGGGGCGGAGAAGATAGTGAGATTTCTAAACGTGCATTTTATGAGACGGGCGGCTGATGGTATATTTGGTTGAACATTTCTACTCCATACAAGGTGAAGGCCGCTACACAGGTTCTCCTTCACTTTTTTTTCGTTTTGGCGGATGCAATATGAAATGTGAAGGTTTTGGCTGTGAAGAAGTTGCGGCAGACGGAACGAAAGTTCTTGGCTGCGATACTGTGTACGCTGTAAACAAAGAGCATTTCGCACACTCTTGGATTCCTATAAAAAGCGAAAATGAACTCTTAAATGTTTTAGACTTGTATGAATTACCTGAGGGTGTGGATGTCGTTTTAACGGGTGGAGAGCCGCTTATTTATGCCAATGACACGATTTTTGTTGCGTTTTTAGAAGCTTTGGACGAGCGAGGCCATACAATAACTTTTGAGACAAATGGCTCTTTAGCGGTTGATTTTGAAAAATATGCAATTTACAAAAAATGTATTTTTGCCCTCTCTGTAAAGCTGAGTAATTCGGGAGAGAATGAGAGTAAACGCATTCGTGGTGACACTATAAACGCCATCGCACTAAACGCAAGAGAAGCTTTTTTTAAATTTTCTATTGACGCAGAGTCTATCAATCTTGGGCTTGAAGATGAGATTGAAGAGATTCAAACACATGCACCTAAACTCAAAGTGTATTGTATGCCTCTTGGTGGAAGCAGACTTGAGGTTGAAAAAAATACCGAGCCGCTTATAGAGTTTTGCAAAGAAAAAGGGTATAACTTTAGCGACAGACTGCATATAAGAATTTGGGATCAAAACAAGGGAGTGTAAGATGATAATACGTAAAATGTTCAAATTTGAAAATGCTCATATTGTGCGAGGATGTTCAAGCGTGAAGTGTAGAAGTTCACTGCATGGACACTCTTACAAAATCGAGCTCCTTTTTGAATCCAACTTTTTAGATAATGGACAGATGGTCTATGATTTTGGTCTTATGAAACAAAACATGAAAGCCCTTGTGGAGAGTTTTGACCACGCTGTAGCCATCTGGAGCGGGGACGATAAAGAGTATGTGAGTGATATGAAAAAACACTCTCTTAGATGGGTGGAGTTGCCTGTTTCTCCTTCTGCTGAGCAGTTTTCACGCGTTATATTCATTATGATAGATAAACTGCTGCGTTTGACTTCAAGTGTTAACGGTGAAAAAGAGGTGAAACTTAACAGCGTCATAGTTCACGAAACAGACACAGGGTATGCGCAATGTTTTGAGTCGGATGCCTATTCGTTAAATATGGGTGAGATTAAACTTGATGAAATTATTTTCTCTGAAGAAGTGCAAAACGACTGGGCAGATAAAGCACTTTGGGAGAAGATAAAACGCAGTGAGAGATTTGTAAATCCAACCTGCGTTTAGAGTGTTATAAGGCTTCTGATGTGATTGGAAGTAAAACGAAATTTGGTCGGAATAATTTTTACGACTGCGTTTTGTGCCAAATGTGCGCATGATTCATCTATCATAATGTAGGCATTTGCGTAGGCTAGAGGCGATATCATCCCCGGAGCGAATTTTTCACATACTTGAAAATGCTCTCCGTCAAAAAAGCCGGGAATGAGTGAACGTCGTCCTTTTCTCACTTCAAAATCTTCTTTCATCTTTGCGTTTATGCTGCTTAAAAATCTTGACTTGTCTCCACTGAGAGCTAAAATCATACTCTGTCCGAAAAGCTCAAAGTTGAGTGCCGCTGCAAGAGGATTCCCTGGTAAATTTAAAACAAAAGTATCTTTAATCCGTCCAAAAGTTGTAGGTTTACCCGGCTTAATTTCTATCTTTTCAAAATAATTTTGTGCTCCGAGACTCTCAAAAGCCTCTTTGGTAAAATCTGCATCACCGACACTGACACCGCCTGAAGTAATGATCAAGTCACTATCAAGAGCACTTTTAATATGCTCTTTAATGTCTTCTAGCGTGTCATTTGCCGTACCGATAAAATTCACTTCGCAGCCAAACTCAAGAGCACGAGAGAGAAGCATAGGCGTGTTTGTATTGTAAAGCTGGTATGATTCAACTTGTTCAAAATGCATCTTCAGCTCATTGCCCGAAGCAAAAAGAGAGACGCGCGGCTTTTTAAACACTTTGACGTGCGTAATTCCCTGAGACGCCAAAAGTGTAATGGAATAAGCGTTAATTCTCTCGCCTTTTTCAAGAAGTTTTGTCTCTTTTTTAATATCTTCTCCGCTGAGGCGTATGTGTTTGGAGAGAGTCAGATTTTGCGGTAATAAAACGCCATCTTCGCACGTTTGTGTTTCTTCAACAGGAACGATGCACTGAGTTCCAAGAGGTATTTTGGCTCCGGTCATAATCTTGATTGCGTTTTCATGCTGGAGCTCTTCATTAAAATCATCGCCGGCAAAAATTGTGTGCGTTACCTTTACGCATTTTCCGCCGTCTTCTATTTTTACAGCATAGCCGTCCATGGCTGAGTTGTCATAAGGAGGCAGGTTGTGCGTGGCAATAATATCTTCGCCTAAAACATAGCCTAGCGTCTCTTCAATCGGTAAAATTTTGAGTGATTTTGTTTGTATATTTGTATAAATAATTTCTAATGCTTCTTCTACTGTTACAGCCATTGGTCGCCTCTTGTTAAAAAATTATAATTAGTATAAAATTTCACTATGAATGAAATGTATGATATGAGTATTGTAACACATAACTTCGGTGTTATTGGAATTTTGATTGTTGTTTTAATAAATCTGGTTTTCTTGTTTAGTGCCACAGATGTAAGGAAATATAAGAGGGCTATGAGTCTTTTTACGCCAATTGGCTCTCTTGCAATCGGTACGGTTATTTTTACCGGCGTGGTCATGATGGCGGCGAAACATCTTGAGTTTAGTGTTGAAAATATTACTATGATAATTTTTGCTGTAAGTATTATTTTTCTCGAAGTTTCTCGAGCGAGAACACTCAAAAGATTAAGTGTATTGCAAGAGAATGCATTGGCTGATTTTAAAGTTTTTGCGACAAGAGTGCTTTTGCTTGAAGTGCTCATTACTCTGCTAATGTCAGCGTGGATGTGGCTATGATTTATATTTTTGATGAAGATGCTTCAAAAGAGTTCCTCAGTATTCGCGGTGAAACGCATAAATATCTTGTAAAAGTCCGCCGTCATAAAGTGGGAGATGTGATTAACTTTAGAAATAAAGAAGATTTACAGATGCTCTACACTTATGAAATTACGGAACTTGACGGAAGAAGTTTGGAGTTAAAACTTGTTTCATCTGCGTTTGAAGAAGTGAAAAGTACAAAAGCGCTTCACATAGGCTGGTGCGTTATTGACATGAAGTCAATAGAAAAAGTATTGCCTTCACTCAGTGAAATAGGCGTGAGTAAAATTTCTTTTATCTCCTGTGAACGCAGCCAGAATAATTTTAAACTCGATTTCAACCGCTTTGAAAGAATTTTAGAAGCTTCTATGCAGCAGTCAGGGCGTAGTACATTTATTGAATTTGAAACATATAAAAACGTCAAAGAGTTTATCAAGGCCTACCCGCAGACGAAAGTTTTTGACTTTTGTGAAAATGTTTTAAAAGATGGTTCGAATATAGAAACCGTACTTATAGGCTGCGAAGGCGGTTTTTCCAAAGAAGAGAGAACAATTTTAAGTACTCAAGATAACTTTAGACTAAACACTCCAATGGTTTTGCGCTCCGAGAGTGCAGTATTGGCAGTTGCCAGTAAAGTGTTACTTTAATTAGAACGACAATTGAGCTAAGCCCAATTGTCTACGCTAGCCGCTTAGGCACTGAAGCTTGCCTCATTCGAGGCAGAGACTTTGTTGTAAATTAAAAATTATTTAGATATAATTGCGTTTCAAAAATCCGCCCCCATACGGATTCAAAAAATATATAGATATTCGCAAATTACCGAGTATCAAAAGGCAAATTATGAAAAAGAATCTTCACCCAGAATTAGTTACTTGTACAGTTTCATGTGCATGTGGAAACACGTTTGAGACACAAGGTAAAAACAGCGAATTACGTATTGACATCTGTAATGAATGTCACCCGTTTTTTACAGGTTCTGAGAGAATGGTAGATACGGCTGGCCGTATCGAGAAATTTAACGCACGTTACGCTAAAAAAGCATAATTTGCTCCTTCTCGTTCCAACTCCGATTGGAAACATCGGTGATTTATCTTTAAGAGCAATAGATGCTTTTAAAGAAGCCGACATACTTCTTTGTGAAGACACCCGCGTTACAAAAAAACTCATTCACATCATCAAAGAACGTTACTCCATCGAATTTAAAGAAAATCAAGAGTTTATCTCTTTGCATTCCCATAACGAACAAGCTTTTGTTGAAAAATTAGAACCCTCTTTTTTTGAGCAAAATGTTGTTTATGCAAGTGATGCCGGGATGCCCGGCATTAGTGACCCCGGACAGATTTTGGTACGTTTTTGCATTGACAATAAAATCAAGTATGACATATTGCCTGGAGCAAACGCAGTGCTTACCGCGTTTGTCGCAAGCGGATTTGTGCAGACAAAAATGCTGTTTTTAGGCTTTTTAGATCACAAGGGAACTTCTAGAAGTCATGGTCTTCAAGAAGCAATGTACAACGGCTACACAACTATTTTATACGAATCTCCGCACAGACTTGACAAGCTTCTTTTAGAAATTGATAAAGAAGACCCGACAAGAAGAATCTTTTTAGCTAAAGAACTCACAAAAAAATATCAAAACTATTTTCATGGAACTGCGAAAGAAATATTTGATACTTTAAATGAAAATTATAAGGGTGAATGGGTTGTTGCTATTGAAGCTGCAGAGTCTCAAAACGAAAGTGCAGTGACACAAAATGACATCTTAGAGTTAGATTTGCCAAAAAAAGTACAGGCCAAACTCATTAGTAAAATAACCGGCGAAAATATAAAAGCATGTTACAACAGGCTCTTAAATCTTTAAGGACTTTTCCAAAATCTTTCCCATAACCTTACTCTAACGTAATTTTTTTTAGATAAAATACATTTATGTTAATTTATGCAAAACAACCAATATATTATGTAATAGAGAATTACCCAAACAAAATTAAAACCTTGTATCTCGCTAAAGAGTTAGAGAAAAAAGAGTACTCGCGTTTAATGAAGATGGGTTTTGAAATAAAGAGGATTCCCGCTGAGGCCGCTTCAAAAATGTGTAAAAACGCAAACCATCAAGGCTTTTTAGCTGAGGTCGATGACTACGAATTACACTCTTTTAAATCATTTTTAAATAAAGATTTTGTACTAGTTTTATCAAACATAACTGATGTTGGAAACATCGGAGCAATTGTTCGAAGTGCGTATGCGCTTGGAGTAGAAGCTATTGTTGTTTGCGGTCTTAAAAATCTTGCAATAGAACCAATTCTAAGAACAAGTACGGGGGCGCTTTTTGATATGCCTTTAGCACTTGAACACAATATTCATGATGTGCTCAACGACTTAAAAATGTCTGGTCTGATACTTTATGGAGCCGATATGAGCGGTGAAGATATTCGTGATGCCAGAATATATGAAAGAAGAGCTTTAGTTCTAGGCGGCGAAGGAGAAGGTCTGACTCCAAGAGTTCTTTCAAAGCTTGATAAGGTTGTCAGTATAAAGATGTCGCATAATTTCGATTCACTTAACGTGAGTGTTGCCGGAGCGATATTAATGGATAGGATGCGAGTATGAGTGAAAATTTTACAAAATTAAAAGAGATCGGTTTAGCAGAAATCTCTGAGCAGACGCATATTTCCAAGCAACATATAGAAGCACTTATTCAAGAAAATTTTAAGGCCTTGAAAAAAGTGCAGTTTTTAGGGTTTTTATCGATTCTTGAAAGAGATTATCAACTTGATTTGAGTGAGTTAAAAGAGCGCGGCCTTAAATTTTACAGTGATGCTGAGTCAGTGAAACCGGCAAGCGTTTTTGTGGAAAAAAGATCTAAAAAAAGCTCTAAGGGCATTTATGTACTAATAGCATTAATTATTTTTATTTTGGCTATATATTACAGCCTCGGCTCAGATAAAACTGATATTGAAGTAAATGCGACGCAAGTTCAAAGTGTGACGCAAGAAATAGAAGTCTTGGTTGAAGACAATATTTCAGAGAAAAACAGCTCTGCGTTTGAGAATAATACAAGCTCTGAATTCACGCAAGAGACAGATGTAAACGCAACATCTGAAACTATTCAAGCAGAGCTTGATTTGTCAGCTCAAGAGATGAAAAGCATGACAAATTCTTTGAAAATTATTGCTAATAGTAAACTTTGGTTTGGTTACATCGAACTTGGCACAGAGAACAAGACTCAAAAAGTATTTTCCGGAGATCTTGATTTAGATGCAAGTAAAAACTTACTCCTTCTTTTTGGACATAATAATGTAGAAGTTGAATTGAATGGAGAAAAACAAGAATTTGAAAAAAATAAAAATTTGCAGTTCTTATATAAAGATGGGAAACTCACTCAAATTAGCTTAGATGAGTTTAAAAAACTTAATAAGGGCAACAAATGGTAAAACTTTTTCTATCTTTATTTTTTCTGTGTTCACTCTCTTTCGCAGGAGAACAGAATTATGATTTGGACGATAAGATACAATCTTTAATGGATTCAGGAAGTTATGAAAAAAACAGGGATTACATTAAAATTTTATTTTCTCCAAAATCTTCTTTTTATAATAAAGATAGAGTAAATGTTTTGAAAGTCGTACAGACTTTAGAAGAAAACGGTCTGTTAAATCTCCATTTTAAATCTCCAAGAGAGTTGCATTTAAACTTTCAAACAAGCGGATCGCCTCTATTTTTTGTAAAAATGATCAGTGATTCTCTCCGCGATATAGGCTATTACCGTTATGTGACAGAAGCTTCTAATCTTGATGAATCAGAGTTTACTTGGAGTATTGCACTTACTTCTGAATATGCTGCTAATCCAATGCTTCTTCAAAGAGAGCTGGATAAAAAAGGGTGCAAAATAATTGACGTTGTAAAACGCTCTTCAACAGATTGGACATATGTTATAGATATGAGTGAAGGTTTTTTAAATATAGACGCCCTCAGTAGCAATGAAAATGTTATTTTAAAACGCTCTTTATATTCCCACTGGCTTAATGTCTCAAAGGTACAACATATTACCATCAAAAGTTCATCACGAAATGATTGGTATCCTTATATTGTTTTTTATGACAAATCACTTCATCTTTTAGAATTAGTAAAAAAAGACGCCATACAGTCACAAATAACGCTTGAAGTTCCAAAATATGCAAAGTATATGAAAGTTTCAGATATGTATAGTTTAAAAAATATTAAAGATGACCTTTCTGTAGAACCGACAGGCAGTAGGTGAAAATAAAATTTACTATTCAATTGTAGATTTTTTTTGCTAAAATACCGCTAATAATTTTAGGGCTTTTAAAAAGGCCCATGAGCAGGAAAATAAATGTTTGATGAAATACATTTTGATAGAATGAGTAGACTTCCTAAGTACGTTTTCGCAGAGGTTAACGACCTTAAAATGGCAGAACGTCGCGCGGGCGAAGATGTTATAGATTTTTCTATGGGAAATCCAGATGGCGATACGCCGGAACATATACGTGAAAAACTTATAGAATCAGCCCAAAAAACAAAAACACATGGTTATTCTACATCAAAAGGTATTCCTAAACTTCTTATGGCAATCGCAGATTGGTATAAACGCCGTTACGGGGTTGATTTAGACCCTATGACAGAATGTGTCGCAACTATGGGCTCAAAAGAAGGGTATGCTCACTTGGCGTATGCTATTACAAATCCTGGTGATACAACAGTTGTGCCTGACCCTACGTATCCTATTCACTCGTATGCTTTCATTTTAGCCGGTGGAAATGTTGTGAAATTCGGTTTAGAATTTGATGAAGATTACAAAGTGGACGAACCGAAATTTTTTGAAAACTTAGAGAGGGTTTTTAAAGAGACTTCACCAAGACCAAAATATGTTCTCGTAAACTTTCCACATAACCCATCAACTGCAACGGTAACGCAAGACTTTTATGTCAAACTTGTAGCTATGGCTAAAAAAGAACGTTTTTATATTATCTCAGACATTGCATATGGAGACATCACTTTTGGCGGCTATGTAACACCTTCAATTATGAGTGTTCCAGGTGCGAAAGATGTGGCTGTTGAGAGTTTTACCCTTTCAAAAAGTTACAACATGGCCGGATGGCGTGTCGGTTTCTTTGTAGGAAACAAAAAACTTATCGGTGCACTTCAAAAAATTAAGTCTTGGTTGGATTACGGTATGTTTACTCCTATCCAAGTTGCTGCTACAATCGCACTTAACGGCGATCAGCAATGCGTAAAAGATATTGTAGATAAATATGACCACCGTCAGGATATTTTAGTAGATGCGTTTAACCGTATTGGCTGGCCGGTAAGAAAAAATCAGGCGAGTATGTTTGTCTGGGCAAAAATTCCTAAGTGTGCAGAACATTTGGGCTCTTTAGAATTTTCAAAAAAACTTTTACGTGAGGCTCACGTTGCTGTTGCTCCTGGTATTGGTTTTGGTGAGTACGGCGAAGGGTATGTTCGTATAGCACTGATTGAAAATGACAATAGAATCCGTCAAGCGGCAAGAAATATAAAAGACTTTTTAAAACAGTTTAACTGTCAAGAGGGCAGTACTAGTAACTAAAAGTTAGTAAGATAGTAAAGGACAGAAATGATCAAAGTAGGAATTATAGGCGTTGGTACGGTTGGAACAAGTGTCGCACAAATTTTAAAAGACAATGCTGATGTAATTTCTGCCCGTGCGGGTGTTGCAATTGAAGTTAAGAGCGGTGTAGTAAAGAACCTTAATAAAGTAAGAGATTTAGACATTCACCTGAGTGACAATGTAGATGATGTCCTTGATGATGAAGAGATTGACATTGTTGTAGAACTCATGGGCGGTGTAGATGATGCTTTTGAAGTTGTAAAAAAAGCATTGCTTAAAGGCAAAGCAGTAGTAACTGCGAACAAGGCATTGCTAGCCTATCACCGTTACGAGCTTCAAGACCTTGCAAAAGATATTGCTTTTGAATACGAGGCGAGTGTAGCCGGCGGTATTCCGATTATAAACGCACTTCGTGACGGTCTTTCCGCAAACCATATAGAATCAATTATGGGTATTATGAACGGTACTTGTAACTATATGCTTACAAAGATGACAAACGAGGGTGTTGCTTACAGAGATATTCTCAAAGAAGCGCAAAGACTCGGTTATGCAGAATCAGATCCTACTTTTGATGTGGGTGGATATGACGCTGCACACAAGCTCCTTATTCTTGCAAGTATTGCTTATGGGATTGATGCAAAACCTGAGGATATACTTATTGAAGGGATTCAAGACATCACGCAAGAAGATATTGCGTTTGCTAAAGAGTTTGGTTATGCAATCAAACTTTTGGGAATTGCAAAAAAAGACGGCAACGATGTAGAGCTTCGCGTTCATGCAGCGCTTATACGCAAAGAGAAAATGATTGCTAAAATAGACGGTGTTATGAACGGTATTTCAGTAGTCGGTGACAAAGTCGGTGAAACACTTTATTATGGTCCTGGAGCCGGTGGAGATGCGACTGCGAGCGCTGTTGTTGCCAACATCATAGACATAGCGAGAGCTGGAAAAAAAGCGCCGATGCTTGGATTTGATAAACCTTTGGAGGGTGAATTAAAACTCAAGGCTACAGATGATATTAATTCAAAATATTACCTGCGAATCAATGTTTCAGACCGTACTGGCGTTTTGGCAAAAATCACGAAAATTTTTGAAAACCATAATATTTCCGTAGAAACTATGCTGCAGCGTCCATCTTCTGAGTCTTCGGCAAATTTGCTTATCTCTACACATATAGCTCTGGAGAAAGATATCCAAGATATGATTAAAGAACTTAATTCATTGGATTTCATAAAAGCCGATACGGTAATGATTAGGATAGTCTAAGGCTCACTTTGAGAATCTTTATTACCGGTGCAAGTAGTGGCTTAGGCGAAGAGTTTGCACGCCAATACGCGAGTAGTGAAGTTGAACTTATATTGCTCGCAAGACGAAAAGACAAACTTCAAAAACTCCAATTAGAATTGACTCCCAAGTGTAAAAGTGTTGAAATTATAATCGCTGACGTTACTGCGTTTGATGAACTGCAAGAAAAAATGAAACTTCTCGGTGCTGTCGATATTGTCATTCTAAACGCAGGTATCTCTCTTGGGCACTCTGCCGATATTACTCCATTCTCAGAGTTTAAAAAGTTATATGATGTCAACTTGCTCGCCAATCATGCAATTTTAGAGATTTTACTCCCGCGTTTTGTGGAGCAAAAATCTGGAAAAATAGTCTTTATCTCTTCACTTGCTTCTCTTATTTCTATGCCTAGTGCAAAAGCTTATTCGTCATCTAAACGGGCATTAAATGCATATGCCGAAGCAATCAGATATAAATATAAAAAAGAGGGTATTAAAGTTATAAATATTCTTCCCGGGTTTATACAAAGCGAGCTTACAGATAAAAATACGTTTTACATGCCATTTTTGCTGAGTGCGCAAGAGGGTGTAAAACGTATGAAAAACGCAATTGAAAAAAATAGACGTTTGTACGCATTTCCGCTTAGATTTAATTTAATCATTTTAGCTTTAAACTTACTTCCGAACTTTTTAAGAGAGAAAATTGTAGACTTTCTGAATTAATTTATACGTCAAATGAAATTGCTGCCATGGCACCAATCTAGCCTGTAAAAAGGCATAAAAAAGGGTTTTTAAATGGAACATATGAAAGTTATAGACAGCGTTTGTACGTATTGTGGGACTGGTTGCGATATCGCGGCAAATGTGAACGTTCAAGAGAATAAGATTGAAAGTATCTTCGCTCATCCGGATGGAGTAGTTTCTCAAGGCAAGCTTTGTATAAAAGGCAAGTACGGTTTTGATTTTGTTGATGCGGAGGACAGACTTCGTATTCCCCGTATTCGTAAAAGCTTCTTAGAAAAAAATCCTGCCATTAAAGAGGCTGTTGCTTCAACTTTGGTTGATTTGGATGCAACTTGGTATGAGACAAACTTAGAGAGTGCGACCACTGCATGTGCTATGAAACTCAAAGAAATTCAAGCAAAGCACGGTAGAAAAAGTGTCTGTTCTATCGGCGGAGCGAGAACCTCTTGTGAGAGTTCGTACCTTTTTCAAAAATTTACACGCCACACATTGAACTCTCCGCATGTAGATAATTGCGCGAGAGTTTGCCACTCTCCTTCACTTTCTGGAATGCGTAAAACTATTGGTGAAGGCGCTGCAACTAACCCTTACAATGACATCTATAACTGCGAATTTATGATAGTTATAGGCTCAAATACGACGGAAGCACACCCAATTATTTCTAACCGTATAATTGATGTTGCCCGTGAGCATGACAATTTGGCTGTGTTTGATGTGCGTGAAATAAAATTGCACAGATTCTCAAAGTACAAGGGAATTATGCCTCATGAAGCGAATCTTCTTGTGCTTAATATGCTTGCCTATGTCATCATCGACGAAGAGCTATATGATGAAAATTTTATAGCAGACAGAACAAAAGGTTTCCTTGATTTTAAAGCAAAAATTTTAGCGGATGAATACGCTAATCCGGACTATTTTCAGAAGATAGAGGGGTATGAGTATCTTTCTAAAATGATTCGCAAAGTTGCCCGTGAGTATGCGCTTAAAAAATCTATGATTTTTTGGGGTCTGGGAATCACAGAACATATTGACGGTTCATACGCGGTTATGGCAATGACGCACTTGGCTCTTATGACTGGGAACATTGGAAAGAGCGGTGCCGGACTTATGCCTCTGCGTGGACAAAATAATGTTCAGGGGACATGTGACATGGGAATGCTTCCATATTATGACCCTGATTATCAGGTACCAAAAGAGATTGGACTAATGACGCCTCAGCTTGTCGATGCAATGCTCGAAGATGAGATAAAAGCGGTGCTCAATATCGGCGAAGATATTACGCATATTCATCCAAATCTAAACAAAATAGACAGAGCTTTTGAAAAACTGGAACTTCTTTTTGTGCAAGAGCTGTTTATGACGGATGTCGCAAATCGTGCAGATATTGTAGTAGGAGTAAAATCAGCGTATGAGAAAACAGGTGTTTATGTAAACGCAATGCGTCGTTTGCACCTTTCTCAACCTCTTGTGAAATCAGACTTACCGGATGACTGGGAAGTCCTTCAGATGCTTGATAATAAAATGGGCGGAAGTTATAACTACAAAAATTCCAACGAAGTATGGGATGAAGTAAGAGAAGTAGCCTACAGACGTTTTAGCGGTGCCTCGTATGTCAGACTTGAACGCCATAGAAAACGCGGTCTTCAATGGCCTGTGCATACAGAAGATACGCCTATTTTACACCAACTCGATTTTAGAACAGATGACGGCTTGGGCGAGTTTCATTATCATCAGTATAAACTCCGCGGTATGGTAGAAGAGATTTTAAATAAAACTCTGACGGGCTATCATCTGACAACAGGAAGAACAATTGCTCATTACAATAATGCGGCACAGACTAAGCGTTCACCAAACCTTAACAAGCGTTATGATGAAGATGTTTTACTTGTATATGAAGGTGACGCACATGAGTTCACGAGTGAGAAAGTTATACTCAAAAGTGAATTCGGTCAGACAAATCCACTCACTATAAAAATCACAGATAAGGTACAGCCTAAAACATTGTTTTCGACTTTTCATCATGCAAGCTCGAAGATAAACAATCTTTTTGGGGACAAAAGTGATGAAGTGATTATGACGGCTGCGTTTAAGTCGATAAAAGTAGAAGTAATTAACTGTTAATTGTACATATACGCTCCCACGCAGAGCATGGGAGCCAGAGAAGCTGTGCGAAGATGCACAGCTTTTTATGCTTTGGAAGAAGCTTTCTCAATAACTCTCATAATCATTGCCGAAACATACGGAACACTCTGTACTAAAAGTGTTGAAGCAAAAACATATACTTCTACAATCTCCTGCGTATTTGTCATAACCAGTGCAGTGAATGAACCAATTAATAAGAGTGCTAAAATAATTTCCTGATGAGAATTGTCTCCTGCAGCTTTTTTCGTGTTTCCGCCTTTTTCTGTACGTTTGAATGGAAGTGAATCTTTTACAAATCCGTCATATACCGCTTTAAAAATTGTAAGCTGTAAGCTCATAGCTGCAAGTGCACCTAAAAGAGAGTGGTAAAAGTTTGCTTTAACTCTTGTTCTGTAAAGTACAAACGCATGAATAACATTCACTAAAAACGCAGTTAAAATAGGCACGGTAAGTGCAATGGTAGGAATAGTTACTCCTACAAATATAATAACCGGAACCCAGACAATATTGAGCACTGCCGTTACTGGCCCAAGAGCGTCAGAGAGCCAGAAAAACCATCCTGTAATAAAGTGGTGCTTTTGGGCTTTTGTCAGCGTTTTAGACGATGGCATAAAATGCGCCCAATGTTTTTTAAGAATTTGAATTGCTCCATAAGCCCAACGGTGACGCTGCGTTTTAAAGGCTTCCATTGTGTCCGGAAGTAAGCCGTGACCATATCTTCTGTTTGTATAATGAGCACTGTATCCTGCCTCAAAAAGGCGAAGCCCAAGTTCGCTGTCTTCAACGATTGTATCTGTATTCCACTGACCGACTTCATCAAAGGCAGATTTGCGAATTAAGAGCATTGTGCCATGAGCTACAATAGCATTTTCTTCGTTACGCTCAACCATACCAATATCAAAAAATCCTGCATATTCTGCATTCATAGCAGTTTTTAAAAGAGACTCTTTTCCGTCTCTATGGTCTTGAGGCGCTTGAACCATTGCCACTTTTGTATCTTCAAAAATAGGTACCAAATCAACAAGCCAATTTGGAGAGATAACATAATCAGCGTCTATTACAGCTAAAATTTCTGTCTCAGGATCCGCATACGGAAGGGCTTTATTCAATGCACCTGCTTTAAAGCCTTCACACTGAATGTCTAGATAGACAAATCTTTTACCTAGTTTTTCACATAACTCTTTGATAGGTGCTTTATAATAATCTTCAGGAGTATTGTTAATAATAACAAGTACTTCATAGTTTGTATAATTAAGGTTTGAAAGAGCAACAAGTGTATCTTTAAGAACATGAGGCTGCTCTTTGTATGCCGGAACATGAATACTTACTAAAGGGACATGATTTGACTGGAGGTCAAGAGGAATAAGTCTTTTAGGGCGTCTTCCAAGAGTACATTTAAATAGTTCATTTGCTTTTGCAAGCGTAATAACGGTGAGAGGTATCATAAGTAAAGAACCCATTCCCCACATGACCCACATACCAAAGTTCATGTAGTGAATAAATGGATAAATAGCAGACATTACAATACCAAATGAGATACCTTGTGCCGCTAAACCGTAAGTCATTGCATGTAAAAAGTTCATACGCTGGTTACGTAGACCAAAGAAAGTGAGAAGTGCACCTATAAACGCAGCCGCACTCATTTGCATAAACCAGTATGGCTCTATAAGAACGGCGCCTTGGAGTTCAAATTTTTGATTGCGGTCGGCATCAAAAATACCCCAGTACTGTCCCACGTTTCCTTCATGAATACCTTTCCAGGGTTGATCAAAAGCTTCAAGAAGGTTGTATTGAAAGCTCTCTTCTTTGGCTAAAATTAAAAATCTTCTGACAACTGTTGCCTGATTTTCCGCACTTGCAACTGAGCCCTGATTATTATAGCCTTGACTTGGCCAGCCAAACTCCCCAATAGTTACACGCTTGTCCGGAAATGCATTAACAACGTTATGGTAAATATTTTTAAAGTAAGGAACAAACTCTTCAGCCTTAATTTTTTCCCAATACGGAAGCACGTGAATATTAATAAAATCAACTTCTTTTGCAAGTTCCGGATTGTCTATCCATAAGTTCCAAATTTCCGCAGTTGTTACACGTGGCTGGTGGTATTTTATAGGTGTTTTTTTCTCAACGACAGCAATAAATTGTTTAAAGTCACGAATAATCGCAATAAGCTCATCTACTGTCAAATCTCCGCGTAGCAGAACCTCATTCCCTACTATAATCGAGGAAATTGTGGCGTAGTACTCTGGAATAAGCTGCTTTGCTATCTCAATTTCTCTTTTATTATTCTCAGGATCACCTGAGAGCCACATTCCGTAATGCACTTGCATATTGAGTTTTTTGGCCTCCGGTAAAACAGCCTGAGCATCTTCAGAAGAGTAAACACGAATTTTTTTAGTAAACTTGCTGATAATTGTCAGATCTTTTAAAATCTCTTTTCCGCTGAGC
>VMSZ01000069.1 GCA_013791885.1 Sulfurimonas sp.
AAGGCGATAAACAATGGGTAAATGAAGTAAGCTCTCTCAACGCAAACGAAAAAATAAAAGTAGCAGTAAATGAGAACACAACTCTTACCGGTGCAAGTATCACAAACCTAGATAAAGATGGTCGTGACAAAGGAAACTTAGAATTTACCACAAAGACATTAACAACAAACGATATAAAAGACCATGACACTTATGAGAGTACAACTATGGGAGTAGGAATTGGAACAAATGATAATAAACCATCACTAAACTCCTTTGAATACACAAACAACACCAAAGATAAAGAACAAATCAACAGAGCAACCGTAGGAAAAGGAATACTCACAACAGACTCAGACACTACAAACCTAAACAGAGACACCTCAAAAACGCAGCAAATCACAAAAGACGAAAGCTCAAACCTAGAACTCTACGCAAGCGACAAGTCCATAAACGCTCTGATGGATCCAGAAAAAGCACTCAATAACATTCAACAAAGTGCAAAAGATGTAGGACTAGCCGCACATAAAGAGATAGTAGAGAACCTTCCAAGTGCAAGTAAAGGTAAAGACGGTAAAGGGGATTTTATTGATAACACGGTAGGAACTGCATTAGACACTCTTGGGACATTGACACTTGGAGCCATCCCTAATGCTGAAAATGACGGCGGTTATGTCTCTCAAATAGCTACACAACTCTTTGGAGATAATAGACAAGGTATAATCGTAAAAGATAAAAGCACACTTTTAGAAGCAGGTGTCACAGAAAAAGATATACAAGAAGTCACTCTTGTTAAAACAAAAGACGGTGTAAAAAAAGTTGAAGATTTAAAACCAGATGATGTTGCACTAGATAGAGTAATAGTTTATAGAACAAACCCAGATAAATCAGTAGTCATAGGTAATCCAGAAGATAAAACAGGGAATCCTAACCTTGAAGCTTACAAAATTCGCCTTAGTGCAGAAGATATAAAAAATTCAGGGATTGACCATCTCTTTACAAACGGGATGTTTAATTCTTCTGAAACAGCAGCATACAACCAGCAGACACAACAAGGGTACGCAGATAGTATGTTAAACTATAATCAACAACATGGAATAATAGGAGACTTCATAGAAAACGCTCAAGATTATTTAGCACTAAACACAGGTGCAACAACTTTAAGTACAGGCGGAGCTAGACAAACAGGAGAAAGAGTGACACAAATGACAGAGATAACACAAGGTGATTTAACAGTGGGTGCACACTCACAAGGGACACTTATGACCCAAAACGGAATGACGCTTAATAAAGAGGAACTCTCAAACATAGTACAAAACAATCCAGAGAGTAAGTTTTTAGTGGGATATGCAGGTTCACCTGTAAATCATAATGATGGAGAAGCGTTGGTTAGGGATATTTATGGGGGAGAAGAAGCTATTAATGATAGATTTAATAATGAAGCAGGAATATCCAATGCATTCCGCTCCCAAGTCAATCCTCAGGATTTGGTAGGAAGTCTTTTAGGCTGGCAATCGGCAGGAGTCAACCAAAGTGAAAATATCTTAACAAATGTAGGGGAATCTATTCTGAGAACCCCTTCACTGTTTGTACCGACGGAAAACAATCCTTCAGCACACTCCTATTATCCCTGTGTTATAGGGTGTGGAGAAAAGAGTATTACTCCAAAAATGGATACATACTATAATCCAAGTGACACATCAAATAAACAACAAACTCCTCTTGAAGAGTATTACAAAACTTTGAATGTCGATCTCAATCTTTATACAAAGGAACGTAAATGAGAAAATATTTTTTTAGATATATAACTATATTTATATTATTAATATTTACTGGATGTAGTTCTCAACAAATAGTGGACTCTTATACTGATTTGTCTATTAAATTAGCTGGAAATAGACCACCTGCATTTGTCCAATTTAAAGATGCAGATGAAATGAATCAATATCAATTTGATGGAAAAAACTTTACCGTTCTTATGCCTCTCGCAGAACAAGAAGATTGGAAAAACATGGAAGGATGGCATGCTGGCTTTCATGGTGAAAATTTAAGCACTTTATACTTTTATAAATATGGTGCTTATCATATAGAGTTTTATTCATTCTTACATAAATGGACTGATAAAGATAAAGAACTTGCAAACGGAAATGAAGAGTTTTTCAAAAAAAAAGAAGATGCATATTTTCAAAGAGAAAAAGCGGCATATCTTAGAGAGGAAAAACAACGAATCAAGTATAAGAGAGATTTTAATAGAAGAGCTGGAAATTATGAAATATTAGCTGTTTCAAAACATATTGAACATCATGGTAAAGAAAATTATCAGTGTCTTGTAAACGAAACAGTAAGACAGTACACAAATGCGAAAAATAAATACTATAGTTGTTACAAATTTAATTCTGAGCGAACTAAAGTAAAAGGTGTCGAAATTAAATTAATCTACACAAATCCAAGCTTAAAAGAAACCTGCCCATCATGGATAAAAAAACAATGTGACCCAGAGAGCAAGGCATTTAACGCAGAGAAATTATGCGAACAAGCTAAGCAGACATGCTCTGAAGAAAATATAAAAAAGACGGAACAACTCTCAAAAGAATACACCTACGAAGATTTACAAAACAGAGCAAAAAGAGTCCTAGACAGCCTTTACATCAAAGACGGCTGGGAAAAATAATTTCAAGGAGAAAAATATGAAATATATAAAAATAAGTTTATTGGCACTAATGTCATTAATGTTTCAAGCGTGTGTAGCGGGTAAACATCTTTCAAATGAAGAGCTGTTTCAAAAAGCAATAGTTGGATGTCCAAATCCTGAAATGGCAATAATCCTCATTCCATCACGAGGTTTGGCAGGTGATGCTATAGCAATAGCATCAGTGAAAACTATGGGTAGTGATGGAGGTTTTTCTAGCAACTTCTCGACCTATTTGAAATTAGATATGAAAAATATTGGAGTGTCATGTCCAAATGCACAAAAGTTAGAGGCGATACTTTTGAATAATTTTAGTTTGTATAAAAATAATGAACTAAAAGGTGTCGATATTTGTGCTATTGGTATCTCAAATAGTCAGGAAGTAGTAAGCGAAGCAACTAGAACAGGTGCTAGTGTTACATTTGTTCCTTCAAAATAGACCATCTCTTTACAGCATGGAATAATAGGGGACTTCCTAGAAAACGTTCAAGATTATTTAGCACTAAATACAGGTGCAACAACTTTAAGTACAGGCGGAGCTAGACAAACAGGAGAAAGAGTGACACAAATGACAGAGATAACACAAGGTGATTTAACAGTGGGTGCACACTCACAAGGGACACTTATGACTCAAAACGGAATGACGCTTAATAAAGAGGAACTTTCAAACATAGTACAAAACAACCCAGAGAGTAAGTTTTTAGTGGGATATGCAGGTTCACCTGTAAATCATAATGATGGAGAAGCGTTGGTTAGGGATATTTATGGGGGAGAAGAAGCTATAAAATCTCATATTAAAGATGCTAAAATTGCTGATGTCTTCCGCTCTAATGTAACCCCACAGGATGCAGTCGGTTCTATACTTGGCTATCAAAGTGCAGGAATAAACAACTCTGAAAATTTAGAAAGTAATATGTGGGAAAGTTTACTCGTAGCACCAAGACTTTTCGGAATTGGAGGAGACTCTTCTCATTCGTATTACCCTTGTGTGATTGGATGTGGGGAAGAGAGTTTTACACCTCAAAAAGATTTTTACTTTAATCCAAATGCACCTGATAAAAGTAATGAGAGTCCAATGACAGAATACTATAAAGATAATTTTACTAATAAACAAGGTCAAGCTACAATAGATATGAATTTATTACCACAAACAGATAAATCTGATGCTACTCAAACTATTCTAAACACAACAGGAGGTCAACAATGAGATATATCATATTATTTTTATTAAATATAAGTTTTGTAGGCTGTTCAAGTAGTAGTATAGAAAATGCCATGGATAATAGCATGGTAGCTATAAGTGGCAATAAACCTCCTAAGTTTTTTAGAGTGGCAAATCTCCAAACTATGCAAGATTATATATTTGATATGGAAGATTATACGATTGCTATGCCAAGTGCAAAGCAAGAAGATTTTTCTAAACTTAATGGATGGCAAGGTTTAACACATTATGATAAAGAGATTACATTGTACTTAGGAGCGGAGAAGTTTGGATATCCTTATCATATAACTGTTACCCCTTCTAAAGTTAAAGAGTACGGAAAAAAAGAAAAGGCTATTGATAATACTACTATCGAATATCCAAAGAAAAGAATCTTAAAAGACGGAGAAATTATTAATATAGATGTTCATACTGAATTTTATGGAAAAGAAAACTATGCATGTACAGTTGCACAATCTATGAATCAAAAGTTTAAAAAATATAAAATAGGGTATAGATGTTATAAATCCAACCTTACAAAAACAAAAGTTAAAAATGTTTTACTTCTTTTAACTTACAACCAACCAAATGATTTACTTTTGAGAGATGAATACACCTACGAAGATTTACAACAAAGAGCAAAAAGAGTCCTAGACAGCCTTTACATAAAAGACGGCTGGGATGAATAAAAACAAAGGAGAAAAATATGAAAAAAATTATTGTTTATAGTTTAATAGTTTTAATGAGTTTATCAGGATGCGCATCTTTAGAGGAATCTTCTAAACCGCAGTATTATCCATGCGTCATAGGATGTGGAAATGAAAGCTTTACTCCTGCAAATGGATATTATTATGATCCTAAAGCACCTGGAAAACAAAGACCTCTTTCAGAGTTATATGAAAAAAATAAATAAAATAAGTCCAAAAGCAACTCTAACCTCCGAGGAAGATACAACCCTAAAAGGTGCGACAGTAGATGCAAATGAGTTAGAAGTAACCGTAGGAAAAAACCTTGTAATGCAAAGCCTTCAAGATACTCAAACCATAAACGGCTCTTCAGCAGGCGGAACTGTTTCAGGGAAGTATGCAATGCCGACAGGAGTCTCTGTAAACACAGGAAGCACAAAAGGCGATAAACAATGGGTAAATGAAGTAAGCTCTCTCAACGCAAACGAAAAAATAAAAGTAGCAGTAAATGAGAACACAACTCTTACCGGTGCGAGTATCACAAACCTAGATAAAGACGGAACAGATAAAGCAAACTTAGAATTTAGCACAAACACATTAACAACAAACGATATAAAAGACCATGACACTTATGAGAGTACAACTATGGGAGTAGGAATAGGAACAAATGATAATAAACCATCACTAAACTCCTTTGAATACACAAACAACACCAAAGATAAAGAACAAATCAACAGAGCAACTGTAGGAAAAGGAATACTCACAACAGACTCAGACACTACAAACCTAAACAGAGACACCTCAAAAACGCAGCAAATCACAAAAGATGTAGGGTGGTTGATACTGAAGATTATAAAATTTACCTTATTGTCTAATCTGGTAAGGAATTATAGAGTATAAATATGAAGTCTGTACCCGACACCGGAAATGTTTTCAATTGTATTTTCAGGCATTTTTTTTCTTAGTCCCCGAACCAATGAGCGTATCGCATCTTGGCTCATTCCCCCGTATTCCCAGATGGCTTTTTCTATTTCATCATACTTTAAAACTCTACTGTGATTCTCGGATAAAAGATCTAAAAAAAGTGCTTCGTTTTTTGTGAGTTTAATCTCATTGTTATGCGTAAAAATAGTTTTTTCGTAAGCGTTATAATACGAGTCTGCAGAGAGATGAAGATTGAATTTACTTTTGTCCTGCATTAAATCCAGTGATTTTTGTAAAGCCTCTACAAGCTTTTCTTTTGTAATAGGTTTGATAATATATTTTACAAGTTGCAGTTCAACGGCTCTGAGAAGATTTTGTGTGTCTGAATGGGCCGTCGCTATGATTATCTGCACCTCTTTGTCCAAATTACGAATGTAGCTTGCCATATCAAGCCCGTTTAATCTCGGCATATTGATATCAGTTATAATGATGTCAGGTTTATGCTCTTTCCACACAGCTATGGCATCTTTACCGTCTTTTGCTTCATAAACGGCTTTGGCAAGCCTGCGGAGATATTCAACAGCATTTTTACGAACAACAGTGTCATCTTCAACATACAAAACTGTGAAGTTTTTCAGCATCTCCTTCATAAGCTCTGGCTCCTCTGTTTTTGGATATTATACACGATAAATATAAAAGAGCCTTTTGGCTTTTACTTTGGAAAAAAGAATGAATATACAAACGCAGTACTCGTACGAAAAAAATTGGAGCGATACAAAAGAGGAAGATCTTTTGAGAATTATTGCTGAAGAAGTTGGCCATGCGGATCCAAAAGGAACGCTGATTTACATAAAAGAGGCCATTAAAGGCGGAAAAGTTATTATTGTGGGCTCTTGTAAATTCAGAGCTAAAGTATAGGAGAAAAAATGTTTTTAAATATTGATATAGCAAGACTTATTTTAAGGCTGAGTGTCGGTGTGATGATGCTTTTTCACGGTGTGCATAAAATTATACACGGTATTGATGCTGTAAAAAGTATGACTGTAAAAGCGGGACTTCCTGAGTTCATTGCTTATGGTGTTTTTTTTGGAGAGGTTTTTTTCCCTCTTTTGATTATTTTGGGTCTTTATGCCAGAGTCGCTTCTTTGTTCTTGGCGTTTAATATGCTGATGGCTATTTATTTGGCATATGGAAGTTCTTTTTTGAATCTTTCAGCCCACGGGGGACCAAACGCAGAGTTGGCACTGTTTTATCTCTTTATCTCTATTTCCATATTTTTACTTGGAAGCGGAAAATACGGAGTGAATAATAAATAGCTCTAGAATTTCTTTCACATGCCTGTGAAAAGCTTTAGGGGATGGCAAGGACAATTTTGTCCTTGCCATCTAAATGGGCTTTATTCTGTACTTTGAAATGGCACAGAACACACAAGTGCTCATTTAGATGTATAAGTTATGGATGAGGCACTTTAAGTGTCGAGTTAAGGCTCCATCCGATGGCAACCATAAACGCAAGGACTCCAAACGCAGGTAAAAACGCGTAAGTGCTTGCCAAGTAAACCAACCACAAAAGTATCGCGCCAAGAGGTGTTGGTACACCTACAAAATATTTCGCTACTTCACCCGCATCTGCATTTATATTAAACTGTATTAATCTTCTAAGCCCTGAAATAACATAGTAGATACTTACGATACCTGCAAGAACAAGTAATGCACCATCTAAGGTATGTGAATACACTGCCTGAAAAATTAAAAATACAGGAACCAAAACAAAACTCAAAAAGTCTGCAAAGCTGTCAAGCTGGACTCCAAATTCGTTGGAGAGTTTATATTTTCTAGCTATTTTGCCATCAAAAATGTCAAACGCGCCGCCAACCCAAGCTAAAATAATGGCGAGAAAAAAATTGTTTTGAGTGATGAAATAGGTCGCCATGAGCCCCGCTGTAATGTTTACAAAGGTAAAAAGATTTGCGAGGTTAAAGTGAGATGCAGGATTAAAGAGAAATTTCATAGCGGGCCTTTTTGGTGAAATTATATCAAAGATAAACAAAATTATAAAAGGCATCTCTATTAAATGATAAAGACTATCATTATTAAGATATATGTAAGTTGAGATTGATTATCATTCACTAAATAATTCAAAGGAAAGCAAAATGTTAGATGGACTTTATCTGGCGCAAGAAGAGATAAAACAACAAGGGCTTATACATACGAAAGTTTCAGGAAGATATGAAATAGTTCAAGAACTTCCAAAAGATGCAAATACTTTTGATGAGATATTTAATTATGCAGACGCATATGGAAACATTAGATTTGCATACATTGATGATGTGCATAAAGCTTCTGCTTCAGCAACCAAAGAGCAGAAAAGTGCGAGTGCCATCGGTGGCGAGATAGGCATCAAAACTGCAGAATACAACGGGTTTAGTTTTAATATTTCGGCTTATGTCTCACAAAGCATAGGATTTTTAAGTCCACAAAAAGAAGATTTAAATCCCGACTTTGTAAATCTTAATCAAGACTCTTTTGCGTACATAGCGCAGGCAAGTTTAAATTATGAGCATGAGCTCTTTCAAGCAAAACTCGGACGTATTCAAGTCGAGACACCGTATGCCAACAGTGATGACATAAGAATGGCGGCAAATACTTTTGAGGGTGCATTTGCCAAAATAGACTACTCTGCAAACCTCAGTTCTCAAATTATGTTCTTAAACAGATGGGCAGGTTATGATTCTCAAGATACTCTGTCTCAAGATGTATTTAAAGAGTTATATGAAGACTCCAAAGGAGTGGGAATTGCATCTTTGACTTATGAATATGCTAGAAATTCCGAACTCTCTTTTTGGGTGAACCATATTGATAATATGAGCCAAATTGCTTATGCCGAGATGGTGGGTATCTTCTTTATAGACGGCGATGCGTTTCATTTAGATTATGGAGTACAGGGCAGTTCAATACGTGAATTGGGAGATTCAGGGATTGAAGGGAATGTGTATGGGCTGATGTCAATTATACATTATAACGGCGCATTTTTAGGAATTTCCTATAACAAAGCTTTTGTAGATACAGATAAAAAAATAACAGACGGTTTTGGAGGAGGGCCTTATTATACCTCTTTGGACGAAGCTACAATCGCTGCAATGTCGGAGGCCGTTCTCGGTGAGGACGTAGAAGCTTTTAGAATTGGCGGTGGCTATGATTTAAAACAAATCGGTTCCGGAGCTTTAAATGGTTTTATGCTCGAACTTGTATACGGAAAGCTGCAAAGCAAAGACAAAAGTGTGAATGAAAAGGATATTATCCTTAGTTATGAAATAGCTGATAAATGGTATGTTGAAGGTATATATACAAAGTTTGATGCACCTTATGAAGGTAAGACCTTTGATAGAACTCTTGTAAGAGCTAATTATTCATTTTGATTAATTAGTTATTAACATGATATTTATTATCATTATGAAAATGGATATAAAGAAACAATTATGAATAAACTTTCAACATGTAAAATAGGTGAAAAAGTAAAAATCTTAAAGCTTCATGCTGACTCTGATTTAAAGCAGAGGCTGATATCTTTTGGGATTATGAAAGAGGCAGAGGTTGAAGTGCTTGAACATTCAGCTTCAAAGAGCACCATAGAGATCAAAGTCGGAAAAATGAGAATAGCGCTCAGATCGAAAGAAGCAGAATTAATAGAGGTTGTAAAAATATGAATACCATGACAGGTAAAGCGTGCCCCGTAATAGCAAAACATATTAAGATAGCACTTGTCGGCCAGCCGAATGTCGGCAAGAGTATGCTCATTAACTCCATCTCAAATGCACATCTTCATGTGGGCAACTTCACGGGTGTAACAGTTGAAAAATCAGAAGTGCTATTTGATTATAAAGACTATCACTTTACCGTGGTGGATTTGCCGGGGACTTATGCGTTTACGGATTATACCATTGAGGAGCGTGTGACACACAACTATCTTTGTGCAGAGAGTTACGACTTGATTATCAATGTTGTAGATTCAACAAATTTAGAAAAAAATCTTCAGCTTACTGCCGAACTTATGAGCATGAGCAAGAAGATTGTCATTGCCCTAAATATGAGTGATGAAGCGAAAAAAGAGGGCATTGAAATTGATGCAGTCTATATGTCAGAGCTCTTGGGCATTGCCTGTGTAAAGGTTTCTGCACAGACAAAAGAGGGGATTGGAGAGCTTCTTGAAGCTTTGATTGCTACACAAGAGAGAGAAATTCAAGAGCCAAAACTCATCTTTAGTGAAGCTGTGGAGGAGGAGATAGCAGTTATAAGCGAGTATTTGCAAAAGCACAAATATGAAGCGGTAAATTCTTATAGAAATATTGCAATCAATCTTTTGAAAAACAACAAAAGAACCTATATGAAACTCCATGATAATCCTATTTGGACGGAACTGCAGCCTCTGCTTATTGAGGCTTCCAAACATATAGAGTTACACCATGACAGCGATGATATTAAAGAATCTTTCGCAGAAGAGTATGCCTCTTTTAACCGCGGGATAAGTGCAGAGGTTCTCAAACAGGAAAAACTCGAAGAGAAAAAAACACTCACGGAAAAGATAGACAGTGTTTTAATTCATCCACTTTTAGGAATTCCGATATTTTTATTTTTTATGTGGGCTCTTTTTCAGCTGACTTTTGAAATCGGCTCTATTCCTATGGAGTGGATTGACGGATTTTTTGGATGGTTTGGAGATACCGTCGGTGCTACAATAGGCAATGACGATATCCGTTCTTTGGTTGTGGATGGAATAATTGCCGGAGTCGGTGCTGTTGTTTTATTTGTGCCAAATATCATCATCCTTTTTGTGGGCATCGCGCTTTTGGAAAGTACAGGGTATATGTCACGTGTTGCGTTTTTGCTTGATGGCTTTTTTCATAAATTCGGGCTTCACGGACAGTCATTTATTCCTCTTGTAACAGGTTTTGGATGTTCCATTCCTGCGTATATGTCGGCGCGTATATTAAAAAATGACAGAGACAGATTACTGACTCTTTTCATTATCGGATTTATGAGCTGTGGGGCAAGACTTCCTGTGTATGTACTGTTTGCAGGTGCATTTTTTGCTCCTGATATGGCTGGAAATATTCTTTTTGTCATATATATCTCGGGAGCACTTATTGGTCTGATTGCTGCAAAAATACTCAAGCTCACTGCGTTTAAAGGTGTCGATGAGCCTTTTGTAATGGAAATGCCAAAGTATAGACTTCCATCACTCAAACTCATTTGGCATACGGTGTTGACAAAAACAATGATGTACCTTAAAAAAGCGGGTACTTTCATTGCCGCGGCTTCTATGCTTATTTGGTTTTTGAGCAATTATCCAAAAAATTTAGAACTAGTTAAAGTTTTTGAAGTAAAAATAGAAAACACTTTGAGTGAAGATGGAAAAAAACTTTTGGCGAATGAGCTTGCAACAGCTCAGCTCGAACAGAGCTATTTGGGAACTATAGGAAAATTTTCCGAGCCTATTTTTGCACCGCTTGGTTTTGACTGGAAGATGAGTGTGGCACTTCAAACAGGGCTTGCAGCCAAAGAAGTTGTAGTCTCAACACTTGGCGTTTTATATGCTTTGGGCAGTGATGTGGATGAAGAGAACAACTCTCTCATAAACGCAATCAGTAAAAATATCTCTTTTGCTTCGGCGATGGCGTTTATAGTGGTTATTATGGTTTATTTGCCATGTTTGGCGGCTTCGATTGTGTTCACTCGTGAAGCAGGGGGAATTAAGTACTTTTTTTATCTCTTGGCATTTACCTCAATTGTGGCTTATGGCCTTGCGTTTATAACCTACAATGTTGTGAGTGCATTTTTTTAAGACTATTAACTACTTATTAGCAGATATTGGTTAAACTTTGTTCATGAAAAAAATATTAATGATTGAAGATGATTTAGAATTAGCGGAGATACTTACAGAGTATCTCCAGCAGTTTGAGTTTGAGGTCGTAACGGAAGATGACCCTTTTAAAGCAGTGAGTATCTTAAAGTTAGAACCATTTGATTTGGTTATTTTGGATTTGACTCTTCCTGGTATGGACGGACTTGAAGTTTGTGAGGCTATTCGTGAACGTCAGGATATCCCTATAATTATTTCTTCTGCCAGAAGCGATGTCACAGACAAAATAAAAGCGCTTGAGCTAGGAGCAGATGATTATCTTCCTAAGCCTTATGACCCAAGAGAGCTTGAGGCGAGGATTCACTCTGTTCTTCGCAGATACGAAGCAAGAAGTGAGGCAAAAGAAGATTCTAAAAGTGATTTCAAGTGCGACAAATCAACGATGCAAATTACCTATAAAAACCGCAATATAGATTTAACAAACGCAGAGTTTGGAATTCTTTCTTATATGATTGCAAAGCAGGGTTTAGTCGTTTCAAGAGAAGATTTGATTCACAATGTAAACGCAATCAATGAAGACTCTTCCAATAAAAGTATTGACGTTATGGTAGGTCGTATCCGTAATAAACTAGGTGATAAAACTCTTATAGAATCTGTAAGAGGTGTTGGCTATAAGCTTTTAAAGTAAAAGAACTTTATGCAAAAACATGCTGTTTTAATAACAATCCTCTTTGCTCTTGTGGTAACAGTAGTGAGTGTGAGTGTTGTTTTTTTAAAATTTCATAAGCTGAACAAACAGCAGTATATAGACCATATTTTTACAAAATACTCCGTTATTACCCAAATTTATAGGGCTCACACTCTCTCCAAGAGTTCAGAGATTATGCTTGAGGCAAATCTTGCTGTGTATAAACTTCTTGTTATCAAAGAAAAAAAAACTTGAAAAAGAAATTTTAAATGATGCCATAGTTTTAAAACGTGAAGGTTTTAAAAGCATAGACTCTTCTATCATGCTCAACACACAGGGAATGTATACTCAAAATAACATCAGTGATTTGAGTGTAAGTATGTTAGAACATGAAAAAAATATTTACTTTTTTATGCAAACACAATCGGGTGCTATTCTTATTAAGGATGAAGACCTTAAACCTTACAGCGATTGGAGTGTACTGTATACCTACACGACAGTAATTGCTATTATCGCCATCTCTTACTTTTTAATTTTGCAAAAACTCAGACCTTTGATTCGTCTCAGAAGAAAGATTGCCTCTTTTGGTAATGGGAATATGAAAATCTCTTTCAAAACAAAATCCTGTGATGAAATCGGCCTGGTTTCTAATGAACTCGAATCTGCAAGAAGAAAAATAAATACTATTTTAGAATCGCGTACACTTTTTTTACGCAATCTTATGCATGAGCTAAAGACGCCAATAGCAAAAGGAACAATAGCCACACAGATGCTCGATTCAAAAAAACAAAAAGACAGATTTGTTTCCATTTTTGGAAGACTTGAAGCACTTGTGACTGAGTTTGCCATGATTGAAGAAGTGACAAGTTTAGATACTCAAAATGGTTTTAAAGAGTACAGACTGGTTGATATTATAGATGGTGCAATTGACATGGCAATGGTTGAACGGGAGCATGTTACTATAGAAGTAAACGCAGACGTAAAAATTATGGCGAATTATAGACTTTATACGACGGCCATAAAAAATATGATAGATAATGGGATAAAATATTCACCGGATGGACATGTGAAAATACTTATGATAAATAATGAGCTTTGTTTTGAAAGTAAGGGCAAGTGTATTGCTCATCCGTTGCAGTATTATATAGAACCTTTTACAAAAGAAAATCCCTCAAAAAACAGTTTTGGGCTTGGACTTTATTTGGTTGACTCTATTTTAAAAGCCCATTCTCAGGTCCTTGCGCATGAGTATCATGCGGGGATAAACAGATTTATATTCGCATAAGTTTATATAAGTAAACTTTTAGGATGAATAAAACCACCAATGGCTTCTCTCTAGTACTGTTTGCATTGTCTTTTTTTGTTTTCGGATGGCTTAGTCATACTGCCTATATGCCTATTCACGAGATACAAAATCCAAGTATATTGGAAAAGATTAAAAAAGATAAAGTTTTAAATGTAGTGCTTTTAAATTCACCTTCAACTTACTATATTGGAACAGATGGAGAACAGGGATTCGAGTATGATTTACTCAAAGCTTACGCCGATTATTTGGGCGTTGCGCTCAAGATTACTGTGGCGCATACAACAAAAGAAGCGATAGAACTGAGTAAAAATCCCGACATTCACATAACATCCGCAGGACTTGCCAAAACACAACTTCAAGAAGACCGTTTTAATTTTGGACCCTCATATCATGAAGTGCAACAGCAGGTTATCTGTTATAGAGGCATGTTAAATACTAAAAATTTTCCAAACGATGTTGAGGCACTTGCCGGTTTAAGAATTATGATAGGAGAAGAGACAAGCTATAGTGAAACTATACAGACATTGCAAAATGAAGGCTATGACTTAAATGTCACTTTAACCTCAGAGTATTCAACAGAAGAGTTACTGCAAAAAGTCTCAAACAATGAAATAGACTGTACCATTGCGAACTCTAACATCTACTCCATAAACCTGCGCTATTTTCCAGAGATTGCTATGGCATTTACTATTAGCGGCAGAGAACAGCTTGCTTGGGTATTAGCACCAGACTCAAAAGGCTTGGAAGCTAGTATGTACGCTTGGCTGAACGGTTTTAACCAAAGCGGAGCAATGGCAGCTCTTAAGGACCATCACAGTGGTTATATAATGTTTTTTGATTATTATAATACGAAGATGTTTTACAATCGTATAAAAACAAGACTCCCAAGATTTCAAGAACTTTTTTCAAAAGCTTCAAACGATTATAGTATTGCCTGGACTCTTTTGGCAGCGATTGCATATCAGGAATCACATTGGAACCCCAATGCGAAAAGTTTTACAGGGGTGCGTGGTTTGATGATGCTTACAAACAACACAGCTAAGATGTTAGGCGTAGAAGACAGAGTCGACCCTGCACAGAGCATCGATGGCGGTACGAGACATATTGTAGAGATGCTTAAGTTGGTTCCTCCTGAAGTTCAAGGCGAAAACAGACTTAAGTTCGCACTCGCTGCCTATAATGTTGGAATGGCACATTTGCAGGATGCTATGGACTTGGCAAAAAAATTAAATAAAAATGAGAATGAGTGGAGTGATTTAAAGACAGTATTGCCTCTTTTAGCTCAAAAAAAGTATTATAAGGATTTAAAGTACGGATATGCCAGAGGTGAAGAACCTGTGAAGTATGTGGAGTCAGTTTATAATTATAAAGATATTTTAGAAAACGCTCTCTCTGAGTCTTCGAGAGTGACTATAAGCACAGACACTCAAGCGTTGACGAAATAAAAGAGAGTTACAACTCTCCTTCTCTTCCGTTTTTTAGTGAGGTTAAGAAAGTTTCCATATCGTACTTGATTCTGTACTCAGGAGTCATAATATGAATGAGAATGTCACCTAAATCTATTACAATCCAGTCTCCGCTCTCGTCAATGTTATTAAATTTTTCTGCTGGTTTCAAATCTTTTTTTAAGTGATCTAAAAGTGCTACGGTATGTTTTGTCCCAAGAGATGATGCTATGATTGCATAGTCAACAAAATAATTTTTTTCTCTTAAGTCAAATACTTCAATTGCCTCAGCCTTGTTCTTGTCAAGCACTGCTACGATGTTTTCTATTCTAGGTTGCATTTTTTTCCTTGTAATATTTTATAATCTCTACTGCACAGCACTCTGGAAGCATTGCAGCATCCATCATTTTTCTCAAATACGACGATGATACCTTTGCGTCTAAGTCGAGTGTCAAAAATTTTTCAGGTATTTTTATGTCACCTCTGGGGGCGACGATAAAAGTTACAAGCTTGGAGAGTTCTTCATAACTATTCCATTTTGGAAGATCAGCTATGTTGTCCGCACCAATAACGAGATAAATTTTTTTATACTTTTTTAGAAGGTATTTTACACTTTCTATAGAGGGCACTTGTCTATTTTGTTTGACTTCATAATCGTCGATTTTGACATTTTTATAAGAAGAAAATATCTTCTTTAGCCATTTTAGTCTTAACTCAGATGGAGCATGAGAAAGTTTTTTAAATGGGTTTAAAAAAGTCGGCATCAAAATAATTTCATCAATAAATTCTAGCTTCTGTAAAGCATTTACAACAGCCACGTGACCGATATGCGGCGGGTCAAAAGAGCCGCCAAAAAGTGCAATAGATTCCATATTTAATGCGAATTATAACTAATTTTAGATAAAATAACCGAATTAAATTTATGTAGGATATATAATGGCGCTTAAAATAGCAATTAACGGATTTGGCAGAATAGGTCGTTGTGTGGCTCGTATCGCGGCAAAAAGGGATGATGTAGAGCTTGTTGCCATCAACGACATGGCGAGTATGGACATGATGATGTATCTTTTGAAAAATGACTCTGTTCACGGTACTTTTAAGAGTGAAGTTATTCAGCTTGATGAGCATAACATCAGCATTGACGGACAAAAGATAAGAGTATTCTCTGATCGTGATCCTAAAAATCTAAAATTTGCTGACTTTGGTGCAGATATGGTTTTGGAGTGTACGGGTGTTTTTTTAACACAAGAATCAGCTCAAATTCATATTGACAACGGCGTAGAAAAAGTTCTTTTCTCTGCTCCTGCAAAAGATAAGCTTACTCCTACATTTGTTCTAGGTGTAAATGAGGAGAAGTATGATGGACAAAAAATTGTTTCAAATGCTTCTTGCACTACAAATTGTTTAGGGCCTGTTGCCCGCGTTTTAGATGATGCGTTTGGAATAGAAAAAGGTCTTATGACGACTATTCATTCATATACAAATGACCAAAATATTTTAGATGTAAAACACTCTTCTGACAAACGCCGTGCACGTGCCGGTGCCATCAACATGATACCGACGACAACAGGTGCTGCCAAAGCCATCAGTCTTGTAATGCCTCAACTTGAGGGAAAACTTCATGGACAAAGTATCCGTGTTCCGACGCCGGATGTTTCCATGGTTGATTTAAATGTTGTTGTGTCTAAAAAAACGACAAAAGAAGAAGTAACGGCTGTATTTAACGAAGTAGCGAATAACAGACTTAAGGGTCTATTGCTGATGGACAAAGATATGAGAGTATCTCAAGACTTTGTCGGTTCTGAATACAGCGCAATAGTAGCTGAAGATTTAACTCAGGTTATTGGCGGAGATATGGTGAAAATCATGGCTTGGTATGATAATGAATGGGGTTATTCAATGAGACTTATAGACATGGCAATACATATTAGCAAATAGGACAAACTTTGGAATTATTAAATATTAAACAATTAGATTTAGCAGATAAAAAAGTATTTATAAGATGTGACTTTAATGTTCCTATGGATGATTTTGGGAACATCTCTGATGACAGACGTATCCGTTCGGCACTTGCGACAATTAGTTACTGTTTAGATCAGAACTGTGCTGTTATTTTAGCATCACATTTGGGTCGCCCGGATGGTGAAGTAGATATGAAGTACTCTTTAGCTCCGGTTGCAAGAAGACTGCATCAGTTACTTAAAAAAGAGATTATTATTGCTGCAGACGTTGTTGGCGAAGATGCAATGGCAAAAGCAGCAGCACTTGAAGGTTCACAGATTTTACTTTTAGAAAATATTCGTTTCGAAGCGGGTGAAACTAAAAACAATCCGGAATTTGCAAAAAAACTTGCAGGGATGGCTGAATTTTACATCAATGATGCTTTTGGCGTTTCTCACCGTGCGCATGCCTCAGTTGAGGGTATTACACATTTTTATGATGAGAAGCACAAAGCAGCGGGTTATTTACTTCAAAAAGAGATTCAGTTTTTTGGTAAACTTATTGAACATCCGGTACGTCCTTTTGCAGCTATTGTTGGCGGTTCAAAGGTTTCAGGTAAACTCGAAGCACTTATAAATCTTCTTCCTCGTGTTGACAAAATATTTATCGGCGGAGGCATGGCGTTTACATTTCTCAAACAAATGGGCTACAACATTGGAGCTTCATTGGTTGAAGATGATTTGCTTGAAGATGCACAGCATATAATGAACGAAGCGAAAAAACTTGGGGTAAAATTTTACCTTCCGGTTGATGTAATAGCAGCAGACAGATTTTCAGAAGATGCAGTGAGCAAGATTGTTACAGCTCAAGAAATTCCGGATAATTGGATGGGGCTAGATATCGGGCCCGCAACTGTAAGACTTTACCGTGAAGGTTTAAATGATGTACAAACTGTTTTATGGAACGGACCTATGGGCGTTTATGAAATGGAAAAATTTGCGCGTGGCTCATCTAAAATAGCACACTTTGTAGCAGACAGTTACGCAACAACAGTAGTTGGTGGCGGAGACACTGCAGACCTTGTGCAAAGAATAGGACTTGATGAAGAGATGACATTCATTTCAACAGGTGGTGGAGCTTCACTAGAACTTTTAGAGGGTAAAATCTTACCTGGTGTTTTACCTCTTATTGTAAAAGAGGATTAAAATGATTTTAGCTGCGAATTTAAAAACAAACCTGACTCGTGAAAAAACAAATAAGTATATGAAGGGTTTGGAGAGGTTTTTAGACGAGAGCAAATCAGCACAAGAAGTTTATGTTTTTCCAGCTACTTCGAGCTTGGATAAATACACTAAAAATGTAGTTGTCGGTGCTCAAAATGCATACCCTACACTAAATGGTGCGTTTACTGGGGAAATTGGACTTGAGCAATTAGAAGAGTTTGGGATTAAGACTATTCTTATAGGCCACAGTGAACGTCGTCATATTTTAGGCGAAACGCAAGAAATTTTAGTTAAAAAATTTGCTTTTTATAAAGAGCAGGGCTTTAAAATAATTTATTGTGTCGGTGAACCTCTAAACATCAGAGAAGCCGGACATGATGTTATGATGAACTATATCTCTGCTCAGTACGAAGGTATAGACACAGAGTATGAAAATCTTATTATTGCGTATGAACCGGTTTGGGCGATAGGCACAGGCTTAACCCCAACACTAGAAGAGATCGAAAATATTCATAAAGAACTTAAGAAAAAATCACCGGCGCCAATACTTTATGGCGGCAGTGTAAAAGTAACAAACGCTAAAGATGTTTTAGCACTGACAAGTGTAGATGGTGTTTTAGTAGGAAGTGCAGCACTTTATTTAGACCATTTTTGCAGCATGATAGATGATGCAGAGGCAATAGAAAAAATAGCAGGAGAAAAGTAAAAGATGATAATGAAGGGCAAAAAAGGTCTTATAGTAGGACTAGCAAACAACAAGTCTATAGCATACGGAATAGCACAAGCTTGTGCGGCTCAGGGTGCTGAAATGGCATTCACATATTTGAATGATGCACTCAAAAAAAGAGTTGAACCAATTGCAAAAGAATTTGGCAGCGAGTATGTGTATGAGCTTGATGTTTCTAATGAAGAACATATGTCTGGTATTGCAGCATTAATTGAAAAAGATTTTGGCAAGATAGATTTTTTAGTTCACTCAGTTGCGTTTGCTCCTAAAGAGGCTTTAAGCGAGCCGTTTATTAAAACTACAAAATCAGCATTTCAGATAGCTATGGATATTTCTGTTTATTCATTAATTGATTTGACAAATCGTTTAGAGTCAGTTTTGACTGACGATGCTTCTATTTTGACACTTTCATATCTCGGAGGACCAAAGTACATTGTTAACTATAATGTCATGGGTGTTGCCAAAGCTGCGCTTGAGTCAACTGTACGTTATATGGCGGTAGACCTCGGTAAAAAGGGACAGCGTGTAAACGCAATCTCTGCTGGACCAATAAGAACGCTTGCCGCGGCTGGAATAGGCGATTTTAAACAAATACTTAATTGGAATGAAGCAAACGCTCCACTCAAAAAAAATGTAACAATAGAACAAGTTGGAAACTCTGCAATGTATTTACTGAGTGATTTGTCATCTGCCGTTACGGGTGAAATTCACTATGTAGACAGCGGTTATAACGTAATGGGTATGGCAGCTGCCGAGACTACACCAGACGGAAAAACAGTTCTTTCTTGGGATTTGAGAGAAAAATAGTTTTCACTTCCTCTTTAAGAGTAATATATATTTATTACTCTTTCTTCTTTTTTCCGCATCATTTTAAAATTGATTAAAAATTAATCATATATCTGTATCTTCTGTATTCATTCTATGTAATAATTATTCCATCAAAAATAAGAAGGAAACACAATGAAATTATTAAAACTTAGTTTAGCAGCGGCAGTTCTTGCAACTGGAATATTAGCAGCTGAGGAATCAGAAATCGGAATTAGTGCAAATGTAGCAGCAACAAGCAATTATGTTTGGAGAGGTATGACTCAATCAGATGATGCACCGGCAATTCAAGGTGGATTTGATTTAGAGTATAAAGGTTTTTATGTTGGGACTTGGGGTTCTAGTGTGCAGTTTGGAGATACTACAACTGCTATGGAAGCAGATTTATATGCAGGTTATGCAGGTGAGATTGATGCGTTTAGTTATGACGTAGGATATGTTCAGTTTATGTACCCTGGTTCTGCAGACGAATTAAACTTTGGTGAAGCATATGTAGGGTTAGGATATGACTTTAAAGTACTCTCTGTAGGAGCTAAATACTATTTCGGTATAGATACAAATGATGTAGATGTTCCTGGAGATGAATGGGAGCCAGCAGATGCTATGGAAGCAAGTGTTTCTGTCCCACTACCGGCTGAAATCACATTTGATGGTCTTTATGGTCAATATGGAAAAGATGGCGATGACAATGGTGTAGGTAAATACTACTCAGTAGGTCTTTCTAAATCATTTGGCAAATTTGATTTTTCTGTAGCGTACACAGGTATGGACTTTTTTGACGATGCAGCGGATGACCAAAACAACTTTCTTGGTACAATTGGAACAAGTTTCTAATATACTAAACACCTGACTTTTTCTCCTCTTTTTATCCCCTTTTTCCTGTTTTAGGGGATAAAAAATTCATTTTCGCTATACTTTCCCCATGAGACACTTACTTAAAAAACTTTTTTACATTAGCTTTATGTTATTTCTTATCTCTCTTATCTCATTTTTAGCAATCCACGCAGCACCCAACAGTTTTTTTGGAGCGGGCGAACTCAATCCGAACATGACAAAAGAAGCGATAGAGCAATTGAAAGCTGTGTATGGCTTAGACAAGACACTATCACAGCAATATATTGACTGGGTTGTAAATATACTCACGCTGAATTTTGGAGTATCTTTTGTTTCAGGCCAAGATGTCAGCTCTGAAATACTCAAACGCATTCCTGTCACACTTGTGATGAATTTTGTAGCACTGATATCTGTCTTTATCTTATCTTTATATCTTGGTATAAAAGCAGCGCTAAATTACGAAAAAAAATCAGATTATATTATCCGCCAAATCTCTTTGGTCTCTTTCTCTATGCCTTCGTTTTATCTTGCTCTGATTTTCATTATACTTTTTAGCGTCAATTTAGATATTTTTCCAATTTCCGGGCTTCACTCTATAGAAGAAAAAACAGGCTTTGCAAACTACCTTGACATGGCATGGCACCTGACTCTCCCGATATCAGTCATGATTTTTGTAGGTCTAGGGAGTATGATAATCTACATCCGTTCTCTTACCTTAGAGATTTTAAAGAGTGATTATTACTATTTTGCACTCTCTCGCGGATTATCGCAAAAAAATCTGCTGCGTTTTTACATCTTGCCAAATCTTCTGCCTCCGATTATCACTCTTTTGGGTTTATCATTACCGGGTTTAATAGGCGGAAGTGTTATTCTAGAATCTATTTTTGGAATTGAGGGAATGGGACAACTCTTTTTTATGAGCGCACTCAGTAGAGATTACCCAATTATTATGGGAACGTTGATGATTACTGCGTTTTTAACACTGATTGGAAATATGATCGCAGATATAATTTTGTTGAGGCTAAACCCTTACATGAAACGCGGCTAAGAAAGAAGAAAAGGGAATATTTATTAGTTTAATAGTGCGTCTGAACTTTTAAAAATCTCATAAAACTTGTTTTTATGTAGCTTTAGGGGGTTGTAGGGACCTTTATGTCCCTGCCACTATAATGGGCTTTGCTCATTATAGTGTATAAATTAATTAAACAGTGCCTCAAGCGCGTCAACGCCATCTTTAGCTTCTTCGATAGTACCATTTTCATTTGTTTTTTCATTTGTCTCTACAAGCTCTATCTGTAAACCGGTAAGCATTGAAGCAAGACGAATATTTATACCGCTTTTTCCAATAGCTTTAGACTTTTGGTCAGCAGGAAGTGTAATAATTGCTTTTTCATTTTCACCCTGAGCATTTTTAACTATTTCAACATGAGAGATAATTGCAGGGCTCATGACACGGGAGATAAACAATTCGGGAATACTTGAGTATTCAATACAGTCAATATTTTCACCGATTAATTCCTGACTCACTGCGTTTATACGAACACCTCTTACGCCAACTGTTGCTCCAACTGCGTCTACTTGCGGGTGTGTACTGATAAGTGCTATTTTAGCTCTCTCACCGGGGATACGTGCAGATTTTTCTACAATAACTACTCCATCAGCGATTTCTGGAACTTCAAGTGCTAAAAGTTCTTCTAAAAATTTAGGAGAAGTGCGTGAGAGTTCTATTTGAATACCATTTTCTTTATCCATACCAACACGGCGAACTACGGCTTTAATATGGTCACCAACTTTAAACTTTTCACCTTTAATACGGTTTTTCATAGGAAGAACAGCACGGACTTCATCTACTTCGATGTAAGTTGCGTTTTGACTGTCAACTCTTGTTACACGGCCTGAAACGAGCATACCGATTTTAGATTTGTATTTGTTGAAAAGTTCATCTTCTACAAGTCTTTGGATATGGTACTCAATCTCGCGGTGAAGTTGAGATGCCGCGGTTCTTCCGTAATCTTCAATGTTGTGGTCAATTTGCAGTTGATCCCCTAAATCTACCTGATCGTCATACTCTCTTGCTTCTGTGAGTGAGATGTATGCCGGAGCTACTTCTTCATCTTGAAGTTTTTCATCATCGTCAGCTACAACAGTAATTATTTGTATGATTTTAACTTTTTTACTCTGTTTGTCTATTTGTGCTTCGAAAGCAAATTTATGATTGATTACGCGTTTTGCTGTTTGTACAAAAGCTGTTTTTAAAGCCTCTACAACCTGATTTTGGTCTAGCCCTTTTTCACTTGCGATTGCTTCTGCAATTTCTAAAATTTTTTCCATATGTATATCCTGTATAAAGGTCGTTTCACAAAAAATAAAATGTAATATTTGGGGGATTTCTTATGAAGTTCATCATTATATATAAAAACTGCTAAAAACATCTTTAATGCGCCTTTTAGTACTTTTTTACTATAATGCAAAACTTTTTATACTATGGACAAGGAACAAAAATGGATTTAAAATTTGCAAGAACAGAGATAACTTCAAAACCTAAAAAAGCAGAATTAGCAAAAATAGAGGCTGCTGTCGCAAAAGAAAACAGTGTAATTTTTTATTTTGACAGAGAAAACTCTCACAAAGATTTACTGGAACTTCAAGATTATTTTGAAGCAAAAGGTAAAAGTTTTTACATGAACGAAGTAAAATATGGTCTTGCTGACAATGAGTATATGTACCAAGTTCACATTGTAAGCTAAAGAGAGACAGATGAGCAAGAAGTTATTTATAGAGACTTTAGGTTGTGCGATGAACTCTCGCGACTCCGAACATATGATTGCGGAGTTGAAAGAGAAAGAAGGTTATGAAACAACCGAAAACTTCAGAGATGCAGACCTTATTCTTATAAATACATGCTCTGTTCGGGAAAAACCTGTACAAAAACTATTCTCGGAGCTTGGCGTTTTTTACAAAAAGAAAAAAGAGGGCGCAAAGATAGGCGTTTGCGGTTGTACTGCTTCGCACCTTGGTGCGGAGATAATTAAACGAGCCCCTTATGTGAGTTTTGTTTTGGGAGCGCGTAATGTTTCTAAAATAAGCGAAGTTTTGCACAGAGACAAAGCAGTCGAAATTGATATTAACTATGATGAAAGTGAATTTGCATTTAAAGACTTTCGCTCCTCTCCTTACAAAGGTTTCATAAACATTTCTATTGGCTGTGACAAGGCCTGTACTTTTTGTATAGTCCCTAAAACACGCGGTGAAGAGATTTCTATTCCGGATTCTCTCATCATTAATGAAGCAAAAAGAATTGTAGAATCAGGAGCCAAAGAGATTTTTCTTTTGGGGCAAAATGTTAACAATTACGGTCGCCGTTTCTCAGGTGAACATGAAAAAGTAAACTTTACAGAACTTCTTCGAAGACTGAGTGAGATTGACGCTTTAGAGAGAATTCGTTTTACCTCCCCACACCCTTTTCATATGGATGATGAATTTATAGAAGAGTTCGCACGGAATCCAAAAATATGTAAATCTATGCACATGCCGCTTCAAAGCGGTTCGAGTAAAGTATTAAAAGATATGAAACGCGGTTACACGAAAGAGTGGTTTTTAAACCGTGTTGCAAAGCTCAAATCTGAATGTCCCCAAGCGACTATCAGTACGGACATTATCGTCGCGTTCCCTGGTGAGAGTGATGAAGATTTTGCCGAGAGTATTGATGTTATGAAGCAGGTTGAATTCGATCAGATATTCTCTTTCAAATACTCTCCTCGCCCTGAAACTGAAGCTGAACATTTTACGAATACAGTCGATGAAGAAATAGCGTCCGATAGGTTGAATATGCTGCAGTCACTGAACAATGAGATTATAGACAAGAAAAACGCAAGACAACTCGGAAAAGTTTACAGAGTCTATTTCGAAGCTTTGAATAAAGATAATTATGTTGCAGGAAGAAGTGATAATAATATTCTCATTAAGGTCAAAGGCTCAGATGAGCTTTTGGGTGAATTTAGAGATGTGAAAATTACGGCTATAGGCCGGACAATTTTAACAGGTGAGATTCTTGCTTAAAAATCTCACCCGTTCGTTCGCTCTTCTTCTTTTACCTTTTATAGCCTCACTTTTTATACGATTTTTATACCTTACAAACAAAAAGCAATTTCATGCACCCAAAGAGATAAGCGACGAGCCGATTATTTTTGCCTGTTGGCACGGAGAGCTTTTGATGCTTCCATACCTCTATTCTCATTACAGAAAAACACCTCATGCAAAAGTTTTAATATCGAGCCATTTTGACGGTGCATTTATTTCAAAAACCATAGAATATTTTGGTTTGGGAACGATAGCCGGTTCTACAAACAGAAACGCAGTCCGAGTACTCATAGAGGCCATTAAAGTTATTAAAGAAGGTTATGACATAGGAATAACTCCCGATGGGCCTAAAGGACCTCGCCATGAAGTTGCAGATGGTATAATAGTTATGGCGCAAAAGACAAAGGCTAAAATTGTCTTAGTAGAGATAAAGCCGACAAAGTTTTGGCGCTTTAACAGTTGGGATAAGTTTACCGTTCCAAAGCCTTTTGGCACGCTTCACTATTATGCATCTGAAATGTTGGATGTAAGTGAAATGGAGCTTGAAGAGGCAAGAGAGTTTATTAAAAAGGGGTTGTTGAAACATGAATACTAAATCTATTTTAGCCCTTGTGGCACTCTCTTTGGTCTCTGTAATGGGTGTGTATGTTTTAGTGAATCCATCCTATCAAAAGTCAATTCAAGCGAAGTACTTTTATGAAATAGGAAACTATAAAGAAGCTTTGAGCCTTGCAAAAGAGTCTTTTAGCATGGATGTTTATAACAGAATGGCCTCAACTGTTATGGCACAATCTGTCACTGCTTTAAAATATGTCTCTTACATAGAGATGGGCAAAAAGTATATGGCAGAAATAAATCTCATTGCAACGCATGAAAATATTACGGATGCCGATAAGGCGAAAATACGAATAATGTGTGAAATTATGAATACAGAATACGTTAAGCTCGCTCCGAGCGTTATTACAGATGAATCACTCGTGAAAGAGACAGCAGAGTATAATCAAAAGTTTGAGAAACTCCTTGAAAAAGTTACTAGATAGACAAAGAGTGGCTTTCTTGGAATTCCTTGAAAGCTTTAAGGGTTACTCAGATTTAACGGTTCAAAGTTATGACGAGTCCATAAAAGAAGCACTCGCTTGTATTGAGATTTTAGAAGAAGAGAAACAAATAATCCTCAATTTAATGCCTTACCGCATTAAAATTGCACACCTCAATGCAAAGACCATTTCAAAAAAATTAAGTGCTATACGAAGTTTTGCAGAATATTTGAGAGATAACGATTTTACTATTGTTCTCAAAGCAGATGACAGTGTAAAAGTAGCAAAAACATTGCCAAAACCAGTTTCACATAAGCATATTTTAGAAGCGCTTGCTCATGCAGATTTGGAAGAGCACTTGGTTGTTGTCATGCTTTATACGCTTGGGGTGAGAATCTCAGAATTATCTAACATAAAACTCACAGATATTTCTGCTTCATGGATTCGTGTTCTTGGAAAAGGGAACAAGCAAAGGGATATTCCTTTGCTGGATAGTACAAAAAAGCTGCTTGATGAATATTTAACGAATAGCAATCCAAAAAAATTTCTTTTTGAAAGAAATAGAGGAAAATTAAGCGAAAATAGTCTAAGATATATCGTTACTAAAGTCTTTAAGAGGGTTGCCCTAAAAGTTACTCCCCATCAACTTCGCCATTCGTACGCTACCGCACTTTTAAACAGTGGAGCGCCCATAGTGGATGTAAGTGAGCTACTTGGGCACTCATCTATGGCTACAACACAAATATATACGAAATTAGGCAGTGCATTGAAACAACAAAATTACAATAAAGCACATCCTCTTTGTGGAGTGGGTGAGTAGTGCTAAGTAGACTATTTGAAGCTTTATACCTCAAAGTATTTGTAAATATTGTAATCAAGCGTGCTGTATGCACCGTATATATTGAGTTGCTTTCTAAAAAAAATGTCATCAAAAGTGTAGAAGAGAATTTTGATACAAAATTTATGAATGAAAAAATGCTTGCGTTTATCTCTCGCTATACAAATGAATCTCCTTATTACTATATATCTGTCCTTGATAACTCTTCGTCTCAGGGGGCTATTCCAACCTGTTCTAAAAATCAGCTTGGGCAGTACCATGATATGACATCTTCTGAATATAGATGTTTTAAAGAAAAGTGGAGCTATTTTACTTCCCAATCAGATTTATATGCGCTCGAAAAGCAGTATAAACAGATAGGTTTGGATTTTCTTTTTTCACCTTTTGTTTTGTTGGCTAATTTTTTCAAAGATAAAATAGACAATCATTTGGCAATGTTTGTTTTAGTAGAAGAAAATTATCTCTCTTTAGCTATTTTTGATAACTCCGAATTACTTTTTGCAAAACATCTTGATGTGAGAAACCACAAAGATGAGGATGCTGTTCTTGCGTATGAAGAAGATTCAAGTGATTTGAATTTTGATTTGGATGAGGGCATAGATCTTGATGATATAACTGCCATTGATGAACTGGATACTTTGGATGATTTTGGAAATATTGAGGATTTGGATTCTCTCGAAGAGATAGATGAATTTTCAGAATCAAAAGATTTGGAAGAGGAATTCTACCAGGCTAACCTGAACGCATCTGAGCAGAAAACATCTACGGGAATCAATGAAGATTATCAGAGATTTTTGCTGATTCAAAGTTCAGTAAAACGCTTTTATGCTGATGACAAGTATGAGGGTACATTTATAGAGAGTGTTTATATTGCAGATGGCTGCGGAGTGAGTGCAGATCTTAAAGGTTATCTGGAAGAAGAGATGTTTTTAAGCGTGTATGTAAGAAAAATAGATTTAGCAATGCAGGTTTGTGAAATGGCAAAAGCGGAGTTGAACTCATGAAATACAGCTACATAAAACCTAGAAAAAAATCTATTTTTACAGCAGAGCTTAAAATTACGATGACTTTTTTTATTATGACTCTTGGTATGCTTTTTTTAACATATACATTTTTAGTTTATAAAGATCTGCGTTTTTCTCAAGAGAGAGATGAGATTATTCAAAAAAGATTTGATTTTGGCGTTGCTATTGAAGATATGAAAGAGCAGATAGTTTTTATAGAAAAAGAAGCACTTTTAAGTGAGAGAATTTATACACAAAACGCAGTCTTAAAAGATTCTATCGCAAATCTTTTTGATTTGATTCCTCAGAGAATTACGCTTTCTGAAGCCTCTTTGCTTGAGAACGGACTCATTCTTTTTGGAATTACTCCTAGCAAAGATGTGTATAATTTTATGCTTCAGGCACCGCTGCGTTCTATTTTTCACAAAACATACAGCAGTTTTTATCCACAGCCAAACGGCTGGCTGAAATTTGTTTCTACTAACTACATTGAAGAAGAGAGCTATGAAACAAATATCTCCAATAGTAGAAATCAAGAGATAAAAGAGGAGAATGGAGATGAAAATTAATGTTTCACGTCAAAATATTTATCTTATAGTCACATCAATTATTCTCTTGGCATTTGTTCTGCTTTTCTCTTTTTTGGTTTTAATTCCTGAGGGGAAAAATTACAGAGAACAGAGAATTGAGCTTAAAAAAGAGAGTACAGAACTTAAAAAATATAAAAACTTTCATGACGAAACATTTGAGACATTAAAACAGCTTCAGGGTGATAACAGACACATTATTGAGGCACTTGATGCTCCGTTTAATCCTCAAAGATTTGAGAAAATACATAAAGATTTTTTCTCTTCGCTCATTATTTCAGAGCCAGAGCAAGTTTCGGATGAAGAAGAATTCTACATTTATGAGGTCAATACAACTTCACACATTAACTCTCCACAAAGTTTTTACAACTTTCTCGAAGCTGTTAATAAAAGCGATTGGATTATAGGTATAAACTTTCCGATTAACTTTAAACGCGATGGAGACCTTATAAAATCTTCTTTTACAATGAGGGTTTATAATGCAAATAAAAAGAAAAAAACAGAAGAAAAAAAAGAGTTAAATTCCAACGAGTAACTCTTTTACTCGCAAAAAAACCGCACTGTTTTCATAAAGATAAGCTCTGATTTTAGGGTCAAGTTTTAATTTTCTACACTCTTCTTTAAACTCTTTTGGTAAGACTGTTTCACTGCGTTTATATGGTGCTATAAAAACAAAATTCCCGCTATAGCTTACTAAAAATTTTCTTCCAAGAACAAGGCTTTCTTCTCCATTGAGCAACTCTCTTTCATTTGCACTGGGCATATAGCCTTGCGTTTTAAGATACTTGTCAACAGCATAAATATCACTGCGTTTATCCTGTGTTGATTTAAAAAAAGCGAATTCTTCAAGTGAAGTTATCTGAGTGTTTTGAATGAGTGCAGCAACATCATCATCCATGTACTTAAAACTTTTTTTAATACCAAGAAGATGCTTTTCTAAAAGAGGCATTGTAATGGTGTGTCTGAATACGTTGCGTTTTATGCTCTCATCAGAGTTGCTCTCATCTACAAAATACTTCACTGCATTTGTGTGCAAATACTCCAAGAGTTCTGACTTGTCGAGATGTAAAAGAGGTCTAAGCAGCGTGTAGTTCTCCCTTACCTCCACATCTTTCATTCCTGCCATCTCAGCACAGCCTGCACCTTTACAAAACTGCATAAGCATCCATTCAAATCTGTCTCCAAGATGATGCGCTGTGAGCAGGTTCTCGTAAGAATGTTCTGTTATAAGTGTATGAAAAAAATCATAGCGAATCTCTCTCGCTTTCGCTTCAAAGTTTTTTTTGATTAGGTCTGCGTTTAGGAGATGACATTTGAAATTATATGTTTTTGCTAATTCCTGAGCATAAGCAACTTCTTCCTTGCTTTGCGCTCTAAGAGCGTAATCAACAATGGCGATGTCAAACTTGATGTTGTTTTGCAGAAGTAAAAAAAGAAGAGCGGTAGAATCGACTCCCGCAGAAAACGCGAGGAGATTTTTTTTGTTTTGAAGTTTTTCTAAACTTGAGTGTTTAAGCATTATCCACAGTAGCCGTCAAAATATTGCCGATGAGTTCAGTGACTTTTGCTTTATAAATAATACCAAAAGTCAGCTCTTCATCTTTTGTTTTGTCATTGACATAAATCTCGCCGTCAATGTCCGGTGCCCAAAGAAGTTTACGAGCACTTAAAAGATACTCGTGCTCATCGCTCTCGCCGTCAATGACAAGTTCAATTTCCTGACCAACTTCTTTTTCAAGAGAGAGTTGTGAGCACTGTGCCGCGATATCGCCAAGAATTTGCGCGCGTTTTGCGATGGTTTTTACCGGAATTTTATCATCCATGTCATATGCCGGCGTAGTCTCTTCATCTGAGTAAGAAAATACATTGATGCGGTCAAAACCAAAAGATGCGGCAAATTCGCACATCTCTTCAAACATCTCCTGCGTTTCGTTTGGATGCCCGACTATGAAGCTTGTTCTTACAAATGAGTTCGGTAAGCTTCTCATAAAGTTTAAAAGCTCTAGTGTTTTCTCTTTGCCAAAGCCGCGTTTCATTAAACGCAGCATTTCATCATTGATGTGCTGAATCGGCATATCGAAGTAGTTGTGAAATATTTCGCTTTTTGCGATGTTTTTAAGCAGAGACATTGTTGTAGTTGAAGGGTATAGATAAAGAATTCTTGCACTTTTAACACCCTCGATAAGCTCAATGCGTTGAATAAGCAGACTTAAACCGTCTTTGATGTTTTGGTCACGAAGGTATGAAGAGCTGTCTTGAGATACAAAGCTGAAATCGAAATACCCTTTTTTCACCAAGCCTTCAACTTCTCTGGCAATAGAGTCTAGAGTTCGTGAATTGAGTTTACCTTTAAAAGAAGGGATAGCACAAAAACTACAAGTTTGGTTACACCCTTCTGAGAGTTTAATGTAAGCGTGGTAAGTAGAACCCGTTACAACTCTCTCGGCACCGTCAATGAGGTAAACCTGTTTAGAGAATCTGCTTTTTTTCTCAGCAAGAAGCTCGTCAATATGGTCGTAATCACCAACACCGGTAAAAATGTCAACCTCAGGCATATCGAGTGCGAGCTCTTCTTTATAGCGCTCACTCAAACAACCTGCCATAACTAAAAGGGAGTCTTCTTTTCTTGCGTCATGAAGATTTAAAATGGTATTTATAGATTCTTGTTTAGCCGCATCTATAAAGCCACAAGTATTGACGATGATGACATCTGCGTTTTGACTGTCGTCCGTGAGTTCAAAGTTTTGGAGTTTTCCCATCATTACTTCAGTGTCAACGAGATTTTTTGTACATCCAAGAGATACTATGTGGAGTTTATTGTTCATATTTGCTACTTTGTATATTTAAAATTAGAATCGCATTATATCTAATGTTATAATACAAGTATGAAAATATATGATGTTTTAATACTTGGAGCAGGTGCAAGCGGGCTGATGTGCGCTGCGCATCTTAATGATAAATTGAGTGTTGCCATGGTTGAGGGCAATGAAAAAGTTGCCAAAAAACTCAAAATTTCCGGCGGCGGAAAATGTAATATAACAAATGTGGCTGTAAGCGAAGCGAATTTTGATGGAGACTCTGAACTTGTAGAATATGCTTTAAGCGTTTTTTCAAAAGAAGATTTGCTTACGTTTTTAGAGCAAAATGGCATTGAACCGGAGATACGAAAAGAGCGCTACTACTTTTGCCAAGAGAGTTCAGATGAAATTATTAAGGTATTAAAAGATAAAACGCAGCATTTTGAGACTTTATTAAACGCAGAGATATTTACGCTAAAAAAGGTGAATGAGATATTTGAACTTAGCACTTCTAAAGGCATTTTAAAAGCTAACAAAGTGGTAGTTGCAACCGGCGGAAAGAGTTATAAAAGTATAGGTGCGAGTGAAATAGGCTTAGATATTGCAAAAAGCTTCGGTATCAAAGTAAAAGAGTTTACTCCCGCACTCGTTGGAATGACACTTCAAAAAGAGCAATTTTGGATGAAAGAGCTCAGTGGACTGAGCTGTTATGTAAACATCACAGTTGCAGATAAAGTCTTAAAAGAAGAGATGCTCTTTGCACATAAAGGCATCAGCGGGCCGGCTGTTTTATCTGCATCGCTTTATTGGCACAAGGGCAATATGAGCATAGACTTTTTACCAGAGTTAAATATCTTCAAACTTATAGAAGGCAATAAAAAACTTGTAAGTTCTGCCATACCGCTGCCAAAACGCCTTTCAAAAGAACTTTTAAAAGCTTTGGACGTAGAAGATGTTGAGTGCAGAAAACTGGGTAAAGAGGGGATGGAGAAACTTAAAAAAATTCATAACTACGAATTTGCTCCTGCAGGAAATTTTGGCTTTACAAAAGCGGAAGTTAGCCGCGGCGGTGTTTTGTCGCAAGAACTCAACAGATACACTCTCGAGTCGCTTGATGTACCCAACCTCTACTTCATCGGAGAAGTAGTTGATGTAACAGGAGAACTCGGCGGGTATAACTTCCAGTGGGCGTTTAGCAGTGGAGTTGTGTGTGCAAATAGTATATTCTAAGGCTACTTGTCTTGTGTATAAGCTAAATATATTTATTTGCCTTAAAGTGCTAAAATCTGCACTATGAAAAACTACCTTGATTTACTAAAACCTTTAAATCTTATATATTATGAATATGATTCGAGAACAAATACTTTTTGTATAGATAATAAACATCCCACTTCTTACCATAGTATGGAATTAGTTAGTATTACTAATTTTCTGCGTTCGCATAAAATTAAATATGCGGTTGACAGAGAAAAGAATGTCATTTTAAATGCTGAAAATTCTCTCTATTCAAACTTTAAACGCTACTGCAAGTCAATTTATATGAATTATAAAAACAAAAACAAAAATATATATATTTTAAGCGATAAAAAAGTCAAGCTTGCAAAAAATTTACCTATGATAGAGATAGAACCTATTGAAAAAAAAATAGATTATGCAAAGTATGATGCTCTGGTTTTTACTTCAAAAAATGCTATTCTTGTTATAAACGAAATGGATCAGGAGTGGAAAAAAAAGCCGTCATATGTTATTGCTCCACAAACTGCAAAAATAGTCAAAAAACTCAATGGCAGACTTGTTTTTACAGGTAAAACAAACCATGGGAACAGTTTTGCAAAAGAATTGATTGAGCCATTAAAAGGAAAAAAAGTTCTTTATTTGGGTGCTTTGGAAGTTGCATCAAATTTAGTCGTACTTTTAAATGAAAATGGTGTGTATTGTGATAATGAACCAATTTATAAGACAGTATGTAAAAAGTATGACAGTAAAATACAATTGCCAGAAAATTCTATAATTATATTCTCTTCACCTTCGACCATAAAATGTTTTTTTGAAAATATTGATTGGCAGAGCAGCTATAAAGCTGTGGCGATAGGTGAGACGACTGCCGAAAAATTCCCATCTGATATTGTGCCATATATTGCTGATACAACTTCTTTGGAGTCCTGTGTAAGTAAAGCATTGGAAGTAAGCATATTGGAAGATGAAAAATAAGTTTGAGTAGTGGTGGTCACGGACAGATTCGAACTGTCGACCACTTCCTTGTCGAGGAAGCACTCTACCACTGAGTTACGCGACCATAATTAAAAAAGAATTTTAGCCAAAAAAACTTAAACTAATTTTTGTTTCTTTATTTCCAAAATACTTGTAGATTTTTATATATAATTTAGGTGTAGTAAGTGTATAATTTCAGCATTAAATGCTTTATTTGAGTATTCAAAAAGCACCACAAGGGTAACTATGAATTTAACTGATTTAGAAGAGTTAGGACTAAAAAATGTCGGAAATGTGTATCGTAATTTAGATTATGATGCATTGATTCAACATGAGCTTGAGCGTGGTGAATGTACACTGACAGACAAAGGTGCTACAAGCGTCGACACAGGTGTTTTTACAGGTCGCAGTCCGAAGGATAAATTTTTTGTTGATAGAGATCCCTCAAACAAATATATTGCGTGGGGTGATGTAAACAAAAAAGTAAGTTCTAAAATCTTTGAAGAGCTTTTAGCAGTAGCACAAGAACAGCTTTCAAATAAAGATATTTACGTAACGGATGTTTTTTGCGGCTCAAGTGCAGCTTCAAAAAAATCAGTACGTTTTGTATCTGAGGTAGCATGGCAGTCTCATTTTGTAAAAAATATGTTTATACGTCCTACAGCTTCAGAGCTTGAAGTTTTTAAATCAGATTTCACTGTTTTAAATGCTTGTAAAGCGGTAAATACCAAATGGAAGGAACACGGGCTTCATTCAGAAGTTTTCGTTCTTTTTGATATTGAAAATAATATTGCGATTATCGGCGGAACCTGGTACGGTGGTGAAATGAAAAAAGGAATTTTTTCAATGATGAATTACTGGCTGCCACTTGAGGGGAAACTTGCAATGCACTGTTCTGCTAATGTTGGTAAAGAGGGTGATACTGCACTTTTCTTTGGTCTTAGCGGCACAGGAAAAACTACACTTTCAACTGATCCATACCGTGCTTTGATTGGTGATGATGAACACGGCTGGGATAATCACGGCGTTTTCAATTTTGAAGGCGGCTGTTATGCAAAGGTTATTAATCTTGATCCAAGCTCTGAACCAGAGATTTACAGTGCAATAAAATCAGGTGCCTTACTTGAAAACGTTGCAATATCTGAAGATGGAGAAGTTGATTATGCGGATGACTCAAAAACTGAGAATACTCGCGTTTCTTATCCTATTGAACATATTCCAAACCACAAAGAAGACCTTATGGCAGGTCATCCGGAAAATATCATCTTTTTAACGGCTGATGCTTTTGGTGTGTTGCCTCCGGTTTCTAAACTCTCTAAAGAACAGGCTATGTACTATTTTTTAAGTGGATATACTGCAAAAGTTGCCGGGACAGAGCGCGGAATTACCGAACCTGTTGCAACATTCAGTGCTTGTTTTGGAGAGGCATTTTTACCATTGCACCCAACAGTATATGCAAAACTTTTAGGTGAAAAAATAGATGAGCATAAAGTAAATGTTTATCTTGTGAATACGGGCTGGACAGGTGGTGCTTACGGTGTCGGCAAACGTATGAGCATTAAAGATACCCGCGCTTGCATAAACGCAATTTTAGATGGAACAATTAACAAAAGTGAATTTAGAACTACAAAAACTTTTAGATTTAGCGTACCAAATACCTTGGGTGATGTAAATCCTCATGTGCTTTTCCCTCGTGAAGCATGGGCAGATAAAGATGCTTATGATATTGCTAGAGATAAGTTAGCGCAAATGTTTATAGATAACTTTGCTAAATACCAGACTGAAGACAGTGAATTTGATTTTTCAAAAGCCGGTCCAAAAATAGGAAGTTAATTCTTCCTATCTTTTCTACATTTTCTTTTGCGTTTTCTAAAGAAACGCAAATAAAATTTACGTTTTCTAAAGAAACTTGGCCTTGGGTCTGCGTTTTGTAGCGTGTGTCATATAGAACCACAATGCAGCGCCAAAAACTACTAAGATAATTGGAGCAATCCAAGGCTTTTCACCTATAAACTCTGCAATTTTTACCAAAGCACTTCCTGAACAATAACTCCCCAAACCAATAGACAAAGCCCAAACGCCAGCGCTTAAAACGTTTAGTATAGCAAACTTTTTAAAGTCGTATTTTGTCAAACCTATGGCAATTGGTATCAGTGTTTTGATGCCGTAGATGAATTTTTGAAATAAGATTATCCATGAACCGTATTTTTTCATCATAATGTGTGAGAGTGCCAGTTTTCTTCTGTGTTTACGAAGTCCTTCCATCATGACGCCTTTTTGGTAGCGTGCCATATAAAAGAGTAAAACATCACCGAGCGCATTTGCCACAAACGCAACCAAGATAACCAAAGTTAAATCCATTTTTCCCATATAAGAAAGCACTCCCGCAGCAATGAGCGCTACAAAACCACCACCTAAAGAGTAAAGAAAAAGCCCTATATAGCCATAAGTTGCTAAGTTACTAAATGTGTCTTCCATATATCCAAATCCTTAATTTTATAATTGTTTTATTTTTGCAATTTCATCACGAAGTCTTGCTGCTTCTTCAAAGTTTAACTCTTTGGCGGCTTGCTTCATTCTGAGCATTAGCTCTTTTGTAATGGCTTTTCGCTCTGAAGCCGGTATTTTATCCATTTTTTTGTGCTTTTGATAAAGATCGCCATAATCCTCAACTTTGAGGTTCTCATCGAGGCTGCGTTTAGTAGTAGTTGGAGTTATCCCATGCTCTTTGTTATGCGCTTCTTGCACTTCACGTCTGGCAGTTGTTTTATCAATAGCTCTTTGCATAGAACCTGTCATTTTATTTGCATAGAGTATAACGCGTCCGTTAGAGTTTCTAGCTCCACGTCCTATGGTTTGAACAAGTGCTGTTTCACTTCGTAAGAATCCTTCTTTATCTGCATCTAAAATAGCCACTAAACTTACCTCAGGCAAGTCAAGTCCTTCACGCAGAAGGTTAATCCCAATGAGTACATCAAACTCACCTAAACGCAGTGCACGAATGATTTGATTACGTTCTATGGTATCTATGTCAGAGTGCATATATTGCACTTTTACACCTAAGTCTGCTAAGTATTTTGTCAGAGCCTCAGCCATTTTTTTTGTCAGAACGGTAATGAGTACTCTTTCATCTTTAACGGTGATTTTCTTAATCTCATCAAAAATATCTTCTACTTGATTGTCCGAAGATTTTATTTCTATTATCGGGTCGAGTAGTCCGGTAGGACGTATAATCTGATGAGCGGTTACGCTTGACATCTCCAACTCATACGGAGCAGGCGTGGCCGATACAAAAAGATAGTGCGGTGCTTTATTTATGTATTCGTCTGCTTTAAGCGGTCTGTTGTCGAGCGCGCTTGGAAGTCTGAACCCGTAATCAACAAGCACCTCTTTTCTCGCTCTGTCACCTGCGTACATTCCACGGTATTGAGGCAGAGAAACATGAGATTCATCGACAATGACGAGATACTCCTTATGATGCAGTTCAAAGTAGTCAAGAAGAGTATAAGGTGCTTCTCCAGGTTGTTTATTTGTCAGTAAACGCGAGTAGTTTTCTACACCCTTACACATTCCCGTTGTCTGTAACATTTCAAGGTCAAATTCGACTCTTTGTTTGAGTCTTTGGTACTCAACAAGTTTGTCCTCAGCCTGAAAATATGCAAGTCTCTCATCGAGTTCTTCTTCTATGCGTTTAATCGCTACTGCCATTTTCTCCTGAGAAACGCTGAACTGTGAGGTGGCATAGATGGTGAATTGTTTATGCTCTTCAAGCTTTTTATTGTCAATGATGTCAAAGGTATAAATGGATTCTATTTCATCCCCAAAAAACTCAATGCGGATAGCTTCTTGCTCGAAATAGGGAGGGTAAATATCCATAGTTTCGCCATTTACACGAATATGTCCGCTGTCAAACGCAGTGTCATTACGGGAATAACCCATCTCCACTAAACGCAGCAAAAGTTTTTTTTGAGGAATTTCATCGCCAACAGCCACAGACTGTACCATGTTTTCATACTCTTCTGGGTCACCTAAACCGTAGTTTGCAGAAACAGAAGCAACGACGATAACATCATCATAAGAGAGAAGATTTGCCGTAGAAGATAAACGCAGTCTCTCTAACTCGTCATTGATAGCGCTGTCTTTTTCAATGAATAAATCCTGACGGGGAATGTAAGCCTCCGGCTGATAATAATCATAGTACGACACAAAATACTCGACATGATTGTTCGGAAAAAACTGACGAAACTCTGAATAGAGCTGTGCTGCTAAAGTTTTGTTATGCGTCATGATGATGGTTGGCATCTTCACATTCTCTATAACACGCGCCATAGTGTGCGTTTTACCGCTGCCTGTGACACCTTCAAGAGTTTGGTAACGGTTGCCTTTGAGAATAGACTCGGAAAGTTCTTTTATAGCAGTAGGCTGGTCTCCAGCCGGCTGATAGTCTGATACGACTTTAAAATTTGGTTTATTTTTCATTGGCGAAATTATAGCTTATTGTGGAAAATAGATGAGAAATTTAGAAGTGTGGCTGTTATATGGCTGCCTAGAATTTTTTTGTTTATCTCGAAATCGTAACGCTCCAAACTCATTCATATCAAACTTTATCTTGTTTAAAGTACTGAATATAGGATTATTAAGAATAGATTTTAAGTATATAAGTTACACTCAACACATAATAGCTCTTAACTGGGTTAATCTCTCCTTTAAGAGTTTTAAAGGAGAAGAGATGAAAATTTTACTTAAAATACTTACATTATCGTTTGTAGTATTGTTAATGGGTGGGTGTAGTTCGAGTACAGATGGAAGTTCTGAAAGTTTTACTTTTGTGACGGGGCAGTTTGTTGATGACCCCGTAGAAGGGCTTACGTATGAATGCTCTTCTGGGGCTATAGATGTGACTGGTGTAGCTGGTGAATATACTTGTGAAAATGGTGATAATGTTACCTTTAGCATAGGTGGTGTTCTTATCGGAACAGTTACTGCAGAAGCAGGAATTGTAACGCCTTATACTTTCTTTCCAAATGATTTAGATGCTGCAATTAATCTTGCTAGACTTCTACAGAGTGTTGACACAAACACAAGTGACAACGTTATTACCCTTGATTCAAATTTAGTTACTCTACTTGGTGTAAATACAGATTTTACAAGCCAGACTTTTGAAGCTGATGTTGAAAATGACTTGAATATTACACTTGTGAGTATAGAAGATGCACAAACGCAACTCAATGAAACTATCGTTAGTGCAGGTGAAGTAATCCCAGCTGGAGCCAACATCCCAGTTGCAAATGCAGGTCTTGATCAAAACGTTCATAATGGAGACTCTGTTACTCTTAATGGCTCGGTCAGTTCGGATGCCGATGGAGACTCTTTGACGTATGCTTGGAGCATAACATCAAAACCAGGAAGTAGTAACGCTACACTCTCTGATTCAACAGTTGTGAACCCAAGTTTTACTGCTGATGAGAGCGGTATTTATGTTATACAGTTGATTGTCAATGATGGAAGTGTTAATAGTGCACCAGATGAGGTAAATATTACTGCTACATTTCTTAATGCGGCACCTGTTGCAGATGCAGGTTTAGATCAAAATGTAAATACAACAGATATTGTAGAGCTTAATGGTTCTGGTAGTACAGATGTAGATACTTCAGATACTTTAACTTATAGTTGGACTATTACTACTAAACCAACAGAAAGTATAGCTACTCTCTCAGATGCAACAATAATCAACCCAACATTTACAGCAGACTTGAATGGTACATATGAAGTTCAGTTGATTGTAAATGATGGAACTATAGATAGCGCTCCAGACACAGTACTAATAACAGCTTCAACAGCAAACTCAGCTCCAGTAGCAAATGCAGGAGCTGATCAATATTTAGCTGCGGGCTCAACTGTGGGCTTAGATGGCTCTGGCAGTACAGATGCTAATTCAGATTCATTAACTTATCTCTGGAGTATGACTTCTAAACCGAGTGGTAGTAATGCTGTACTCTCAAGTACAACGGCAGTAAATCCTACATTTGTAGCAGATGTTGAAGGGTCTTATGTGCTTAATCTTGTGGTAAATGATGGAACTGTAAACAGTGATAATACAGATACAGTATTAATTAATTCTATCTTAGTAGCTCCTGTTTCTGTGCATAATGGGATTGGTTATAATGGAGTAGTATCACCGTATACGGGAAGAATTTGGCTAGATAAAAATCTTGGCGCAGTTAATGTCTGTGGTGCTTATAATGATACAGGTTGTTATGGAGATTACTATCAGTGGGGTAGAGGAACTGATGGGCATCAGCTCGCCAATAGTGCTACGAGTTCAGTACAATTAACTGAAGTAAACAGTACTTCAAGTAGTTTTATAACTAGGGTCGATTGGGTTGATAGTGCTACAGATGACACTGGATTGGTAAGAATTTTGAACTGGAGTAAAACAGATGGAACTTCAGTCTGCCCAGTAGGCTATAGAGTACCAACAAGAGCGGAAATAACTATTGAAACAACGGCACAAGGTATTGCTGATAATCAATCAGCTTATTATAGTAATTTTCTTTTATTACCATCATCGGGTAGTCGTTCTTACTCTGATGGAAGTTTTGATAGTCTAACTTATGCAGCTCAATTATGGCTAGTTGATGTGGATACTGCCTATTCTTCGGCTACGCCTTATACTTTTTCCGCAATTGTAAGTGGTGCAGGTATATATTCACGTGCTCCTGGTCAGGGATTTAATGTTCGCTGTATTAAAAGCTATTAGATTGAGTCTCTATAATTGCAATACATTCTCATCCTGATGGTGGGGATGTATGGTCTTTTTTTTTCTGTGGATTACATAACTCTAAATAAAAACACTGATTACTAAGATTTTTTGTTGAAGAGAGCTATTTATTTGACAACTGATTGTCTCGTATATTTTGTAACTTCTATTTGCATATATGAAAACTAACCGGCTAATATTTAAAATAGTAATCAAAATAAGTTTGATTTAAATCTTCCCTGATACCATAAAATACGAAGGGATATAAAATGCAAATAAGTAAAACAACATTTGAATCGGCAAAAGATGTAGCCGCTTCATGGCAAAGTAAGATTGACACAAACAGGGAAGCGAGTGAAAAAAAATTTCATGCGATAATGAAACGCATGCTGAAAAATCCTATGAATAAGATTTTTCTTATTGAGTTATTGGACCAAAGTTTCCGTGCTCATGATTCCAAGCGAATCGCAAATCAGCTAGAGTACATATTTTCAAAGTATAAAGGTACAGATATTTTTACGGACTTTGAGCAGTTACTTGTATGGTCGTTTCGTAATATCGGGATATATATGCCCGATATCTCCGTTGAGCTATTTATCCAATATCTTCGTCAAGATATAAGTCAAATAGTTATAAAAGGTGAAGATACTACGCTCAATAAGCATTTGCAAAAGCGACGCAAAGAGCATACAAGAGTCAACATCAACATAATCGGGGAAATGGTTTTGGGCGAGAAAGAGGCCGAAGCCAGAATACAAAAGTATATTAAGGCCCTGGAAAATCCGCATATTGACTACATCTCCATAAAAATATCCACCATATTTTCACAAGTCACTCCTGTTGCACATGCGTGGAGTGTTGGAGAAATCTCAAGTAGACTCGAACGTGTTTACTCAGCAGCGATGCAAAACAAATTTGTCAATTCAAAAGGCAAAGAAGAGTACAAGTTTGTCAATCTGGACATGGAAGAGTACCGTGATATAAACATAACCATAGACGCGTTTATGCAAACACTCTCAAAAGAGAAGTTTTATTCACTTGAAGCCGGAATTGTCTTACAGGCATACCTTCCTGATACTCTGGAAAATCTCAAAAAGCTGGTAGGCTGGGCAAAAAAGAGAGCCGAGAATGGCGGTGCTCCTATTAAAATCCGTTTGGTAAAAGGTGCAAATCAGGAGATGGAACTCACAGAAGCTTCCTTACGCAATTGGCCTTGTGTGACTTACCTGAACAAGCGTGAAACCGATGCAAATTTTAAAATTCTAATGGATTATCTTATTGATGAAAAGGTGGCTCCTTATGTTCATGTAGGTATAGCTTCGCACAATCTTTTTGACCACGCATTGGCGATGTTGTTAGCACGAGAGAGAGGTGTTGAGGCCTACTGCAGTGCCGAGATGCTTGAGGGGATGAGCGAGACCGCGTACCATGTGCTCAAATATGAGAGCCTGAATGTTATTTTATATGCACCCATAGCGACGAGAGAAACATTTACAAATGCTATTGCTTACCTTGTAAGACGCTTTGATGAGAACACCGCCGAGGAGAACTTTTTACGCCACAGTTTTGGGCTCAGTGTAAACTCACCTGCATGGAAAACACTCATAGAGAGTTATGATGCTTCCATAGAAGTTCTTCCTCAAATTGCTCTCACTCCTTTTCGAACCCAAAACAGAAATGAAGAAGTTTTTATTCCTGAATCAGATATAGAAAACTACACGTTTAAAAATGAGAGCGATACTGATTTTTCATTACCGCAAAACATAAAATGGGCAGATAATATCAGTGAGAAATGGAGAAATATTTCGCAAAATGGCGGTTTTCATGCAACTGCCGTTGTTGGCGGAGAATATATAAAATCAGAAAACAGTGTGGATGTACTAGATAAATCTCAATACCACGACAGAGTGATTGTCGGAACTTATTCAAAAGCATCAGAGAGTGATTTAAACAAAGCTGTAGCAATTGCTAAAGCTGATGTTGACGGTTGGCGTACACTGAGTACAACTGTGAGACAAAAATTTTTAATGGATGTGGCACAGGAGTTTAGAAAAAGCAGGGCTGATTTAATCGGAATTGCAGCGGCAGAGGTCGGCAAAGTGTTTTTAGAAACTGATGTAGAGGTTTCAGAAGCAATAGATTTTTTGAATTTTTACCCTTACAGTGCTCACAAACTGGGGACACATGAAGGAATGGAAGCAGAGGGTAAAGGTGTAGGTCTTGTTGTTAGTCCTTGGAACTTTCCTATCGCTATTCCTGCGGGCGGAATAGCCGCGGCACTCTCAGCTGGTAACACTGTTATTTTAAAACCTTCATCCAATGCTGTACTATGTGCATACAGACTTTGCCAATGTTTTTGGGACGGGGGTGTGAGTAAAAACACTCTACAGTTCGCTCCATGCAGCGGAGAGACGGCAGGGAAGCATCTTATAACAAACAGTGATGTGGATTTTGTGATTTTCACCGGCGGAGAGACAACTGCAAAGCAGATGATACAAAGCCGTCCTGACATTCATCTTAGCGCTGAAACGGGCGGCAAAGATGCAACTATTGTCACTGCATTGGCCGACCGTGATCAGGCAGTTAAAAATATTGTAGCATCTGCGTTTAACAACTCAGGACAGAAATGTTCTGCGACTTCATTGCTGGTTCTTGAGCGTGAAGTGTATGAAGATGAAAACTTTAAAAGCATGTTGATTGATGCGGCTTCTTCTTTACAAGTGGGCTCAGTGTGGGAACTTCAAAATCGGATAGGTTCTTTAGTAAATGTTCCATCAGGGAAACTCAATCAAGCACTCTCATCCTTAGAAAAAGGAGAAGAGTGGGCGCTTAAACCATCATATGCAGATAATAATCCCTACATGTTGAAGCCCTCCATCCGGTGGGGAACTTCGCGCGGCGATTTCTGCCATATGAACGAGCTTTTCGGTCCAGTTTTAAGTGTAATGTGTGCCGATAATCTCGAAGATGCAATCGACATAGTAAACGCTACGGGCTATGGACTGACTTCAGGTTTAGAGAGTTTAGATGAGAGAGAACAGAATATATTTAAAGAAAAACTCAATGCAGGGAATTTATATATTAACCGTATGACAACGGGTGCAATAGTAATCCGTCAGCCATTTGGCGGCATGGGAAAATCTGCTATAGGAAGCGGCAAAAAAGCCGGAGGATTTAACTATATAGGGCAATTTATGAAGCTGCGTTTAGAAGGGATTGGTTCTCTTTTAGATGAGGAAAATACAATTGTTTACTCTCTTGAAAAAGCATTGAGATTAACAAACGATTTCGCTCATTGGCTCGAGGCGCATTTTAACAAAGAACATGACTATTCAAACATAAGAGGGGAAAGTAATGTTATCCGCTATATTGGGGTAAAAAGTGTCTTGTTACGCTTTGGGGAAGATGATGTTTTATATGAGATGTTAGCTTCCATCGCTGCTGCGAAAATGGTGGGTGCAAAAGTTTATGTATCCATTCCAAAGAACCCTAAAAGTGAAGCTTTACTTTACTTGGAAGAGAAACAGTCTGTGTTGCTTGATGGGGAAGATACCTTTAGTGTTGAAGATGAAACTGCTCTGGCTTATGCAATGCAGAGTGCACAAAGAATCCGTTTTTTACAGCCTCCAAAGCTTTCGGTTTATGAGGCCGTTGCCCAGCATGCACTTTATATCGCGACGGAGCCGTTTATAGAGCATGGACGCATTGAACTTATGCATTATTTTATTGAGCAGAGTATTTCAGACAGTTATCACAGATATGGCAATCTGGGACTTCGCGGTCTTATGCAAAAAGGAGAGAAATAATGGAAACACCGGTATTGATTTCATTTGCAGCATATATGTTGGCGATGATAGGGATAGGTTTTTATTTTTATTTTAAAACAGATGATTTGAGCGACTTTGTATTAGGCGGAAGAAGCTTAGGCCCAGGTGTTACAGCACTGAGTGCAGGAGCATCGGATATGAGCGGATGGCTGCTTTTGGGTCTTCCCGGTATGATGTACAGCCAGGGTCTTGTCGGGAGCTGGATTGCTGTGGGTCTCATTATCGGAGCGTACATCAACTGGCATTATGTAGCAAAGCCACTTCGCGTTTACACCCATCATCTTGGAGATGCGATTACCATTCCTGATTATTTTTCAAACCGCTTTCATGACAGAGGAAATTCACTTCGGGTTGTAACGGCTGTGGTTATTCTGGTTTTCTATACTCTTTACACATCCTCTGGACTTGTCGGCGGCGCAAAACTTTTTGAAGCAACCTTTCACCTTGACTACGACACGGCACTTCTTGTTGGAAGTTTTGTAATAGTATCTTACACCTTTTTAGGTGGCTACAACGCTGTAAGCTGGACGGATTTTATTCAGGGAATACTGATGATGCTCGCTCTTGCTGTTGTGCCTTTAGTTGTTATTTACGATGTCGGGGGATTAAGTGAAGGTCTGAGAATCATAGAGTCTGTTGAGCCCTCAAATTTGGATATTATCAGCGGAACATCCATAGTCAGTGTCCTCTCTTTGATGGCTTGGGGACTCGGATATTTTGGACAACCGCACATACTGGTTCGCTTTATGTCCATCAGACATGAGGATGAGATGCACCGTGCAAAAACTATCGGCATGACTTGGATGATAATTTCAATAATCGGTTCGTTGGCAGTAGGATTTTTCGGACTTGCTTATGTTGTCTCACACGGAGTCAATCTTCAAGACAGTGAAAAAATCTTTATTACACTCTCTCAACTGCTTTTCAATCCATGGATTGCTGGATTTTTACTTGCGGCAATCTTGGCGGCAATCATGAGCACTATTGACTCTCAGTTACTCGTTTCCTCTTCTGTTCTCACGAGAGATATTTACCATGTGCTACTCAGAAAAGATGCAACGGACAAAGAGCTTGTATGGGTAGGTCGGTTCACTGTAATAGCCATTGCGCTCGTAGCCTGGTATATCTCCACAGATGAGAATTCCAGTGTCTTAAAACTTGTAGCGTACGCTTGGGCAGGCTTTGGTGCTGCGTTTGGCCCGCTTGTCATTCTTTCACTTTACAATCACACCGTCACTAAAAACGGAGCAATTGCAGGAATGGTTGTGGGTGCTTTGACGGTTATAGTTTACAAACAGCTTCAAGGCGGGATGTTTGATTTGTATGAACTCTTTCCCGGTTTTATAGCTGCGTGGATTGCCATACTAGTGTTCAGTAAAATAGGTGCTCAAAATTCTGAAGATGTGAAAGTGATATTTGATGAGGTTCAAGAGAGATTGAAAGAAAAAGTTTCAAAGGAAAATATTTAATGAGAGGAGCTTTTGGTATAAAAACATAAAATATTTTTAAAATATACTTATAATTTTATACCAAATTTATCAAGCACAAAGATGACGCTGTAGTAAGCAAAAACAGTTAAAAGAATAGAGATGAACATACTCAGGTAAAAGCCAAATTCTTTTTTTATTAAAATTGGAAAAACTAAAAACAGTGTTATTGATGGAGCTATTAACCAAATAATTCTATTGGAAAATTCCACTGGACTGTTGCTGTTGTTTGTATCTATATACATCCACGTCATGGCTAAAATCGATACCAAAGGAATGGCAGCCAAGATAGCACCTGCCAAACTGCTTCTTTTGGCTATTTCAGAGATTAACACAATGAGAAGTGCAGTAATAATTAATTTTGTTATGTAGTAAGCCAAGCATCATCCTTATTTATATTACTTCCTGTAATATCTTTGAAATTTTGTTCTTTTTTCATGTTGAAATTATAGCTAATTGAATAACATCTCGCCTTTATCCTAAGTGAGCTATGGACAACTGTTTTGTCCGGAAGTCTACTCCTTGAGAAAAGACTTGAAAAGTTCGCTGCAACAAATGAGCTTGTCAGACGAAGCTTCAAGTGAAGATGTTTTAAAAGATTATGATTTAGTTATGTATAATACATAACTAAACAAGCTGAAAAGTCAAAGGATTTTATTATGCTAAGCCAATTTACTAATTCACCCATTCATAGGTCTTATAAATTTTGGCCGTATATTGTAATTCTTGTTGGACTTCTCCTGAGCGCCTTCGCAGGATGGTTCACCAATCATCATTTTGAAGGAAAAGAGCAGATTCGCCTAAAGTTGATAAGTCATGAAATCACTGTCCTGGTAAAAACCCGTATGGCTGGATATGAACAAGTTTTAAGAAGCGGTGTTGGTCTTTTTAACGCTTCGAATAATGTTACTCGTGATGAATGGGGTAGATTCGTAGAAGAACACAAGCTCAATGAAAATTTCAAAGGAATTCAAGGGTTTGGTTATTCTGAAGTGGTTTTGCCCAAGAATAAGCAGCAACATGAAGAGCGCGTAAAAAAAGAGGGTTTTGCCGATTATGTAATTAAGCCAGAGGGTGCAAGGGAGATGTATACCGCCATAATATATCTGGAACCATTTGATGAACGTAACAAAAGAGCGTTTGGGTATGACATGTTTTCTGAGAAAGTACGTAGAGAAGCCATGACACAAGCAATGCAAAGTGGTAAAGCCGCGCTCTCAGGGAAAGTGACTCTGGTTCAGGAAAACGACAAAAATATTCAGGCCGGATTTTTAATGTATTTACCTGTGTACAAAAAAGGTTCCAAGCTTGATACCCCGCAAGAGAGAATGTCAGCTATTCAAGGATTTATATACGCAGCGTTTCGTGCAAATGACCTTATGGCCGGAATTATAGGAAAAATGTTTTCTGACATAGATTTTGAAATTTATGACGGCAATCTTGCAAGCAAAGAAAATCTCCTCTACAACTCAGATACTGAACGCCAATACGTAAAACTATATAAAGAACAAAATATTATCATGAACGGGCGCACTTGGACGCTTGTCTATAAAACGGATAGCATATCGGCAGGTGAAAATATTTACATTGTTGTTCTCATCCCAGGCCTTGTATTGGTGCTGACTTTCCTGTTGGCTTTGCTGTTAAAAACATTGATTAAGACAGAAGAGACTGCACTGGAAATTGCAACAAAAGCAACCGAAAAACTGCATACCTCAGAAGAGAGACTTAGATTTGCGCTCGAGGGTGCCGGAGATGGCCTATGGGACTGGAATTTAAAAACAAATAAGGTCTACTTTTCTAAACGCTGGAAAGAGATATTAGGGTTTTCTGAAGATGAAATAATCGATACTTTTGATGCGTGGAAAAGCAGAGTGCATCCAGAAGACCTGAAGCAGGTTAAGGCTGATATAAAAGCACATATTGAAGGTAGAAGCAGTATCTATATAAATGAGCATAGAGTTAAATGTAAAGATGGTTCTTACAAATGGGTACTTACGAGGGGAATTGTAGCAAGTCGTGATGTTAATGGCAGACCTCTGCGAATAGTTGGTTCTCAAAGTGACATTTCTGAGCAAAAATATTCTCGATTAAAACTCGAAGAGTATATGTTGCTTGTTGATAAATATGTAATAACTTCAACAACCGATTTGAGCGGGAAGATAACTCAAGCTTCAGAAGCATTCTGCGATATTTCCGGTTATAGCAAAGCGGAACTTGTGGGCAAGAACCATAGAATTATAAGACATGAAGATATGCCAAAAACTATCTACACAGAACTATGGAAAACCATACAGGCTGGCAATGTATGGCAAGGCGAGATTAAAAATAAACATAAAGACGGTTCATCGTATTGGACAGATGCAACGATATCTCCAATTAGGAATGAGCAAGGTGAAATAATCAGTTACACCGCAATACGTTATGATATAACAGATAAAAAGAGAATAGAGGAACTCTCCGTTACAGACAGACTCACTCAGCTTTACAATCGTCTGAAAATTGATGAGATTTTTGCTATGAAACTCGCATCAGCGGGAAGATATAAGACGCCTCTTTCTGTCATTATTATTGATCTTGACCACTTCAAACTTGTAAATGACACATGGGGGCATCAAGCAGGAGATGATGTCTTAAAAGAGTTTGCAGCACTTATAAAAAGCAATGTAAGAGAAACAGATATTGTCGGCAGGTGGGGAGGTGAAGAATTTTTAATATTATCAGATACAGATCTTGATAGCGCCACGCAATTGTCTGAAAAATTGAGAGAGAAGGTATCTGCGTTTAAGTTCTCATTTGCAGGGCATAAAACAGGAAGTTTCGGAGTTAGCTCATACCATGCAGGCGATGATGAAAAAAGTATGATGAAAAGAGCTGATGAGGCTTTATATCGCGCAAAAGAAAATGGTAGAAATAGAGTTGAGGTAGAAGAGTATTAAAGCCTCTCTTGCAACTCTTTGTAATAATGCAGATTGTTTTCACTTAAATCGTAGTGTTTCAATTTACAATGCATTCCAGTCTCTATAGATTCGAAAATCAGAAAACTCTTTTTGAAGATATTCCGCAAAATCCCGTAGGAATTTGTCACCTGCGTTTTTCTGTAAGATGAAATCGAGATAATATTGATTATATGCACTCGTTAATGTATCTTTATAAAAGTAAGCAAAACGTTCTTCGTCAATATATGAATGCGGCTCTTGACTAACAACTTCATCGAGATTGACCTTTTGTAGAACCTTCATTTCGTTCTTAAGGCATATCATGCAGCGCCAAGTTTTTTCAATTCTTAAATAGCATTATCAGCATTTTTTTTGGTTTATGTATCCTGCTTGTTGTCAATATAAAACTTTAAATGAACTAAATCTAGAAATGTAACGCAGACAGGCATCAGAATAAAAGATACTTTCGGTTATAATTCAATGATAAAAAACAAAATAGGTTTTATTAATGCAGTTTTCTATTCGAATCATAAAAATATTATTATTGGGAGTCTTTCTTTGCGGAAGTATCCTTTTTGGCGGGAATAATATACTTAATGGTTTTTCTGAACCAATCAATACAATAAATGTTTCTCGTCAAACTCTTCCTAACGAGTTTACGCTTTGCACTGACTTTAAAAAGTTGGAAAAAGTGGATGTTTTTTTACAACTCAATACCCCTCAAGAAACAAAACAGTTTTATATTGACTATTGTAAACATGCAGATACATTTGCGTGGAGCGACTCTTCATTGCGTTTGAATAATCAGGCAATTGATTTGATTCAGTCAATAGAAGATTCTTATAATGAAGGCTTAAACCCAAACAAATACCATTTAAATTCTTTTATCGCACATATCAAACTTATGGACAGTGATGCGAATCAAAGCAGTAAAACGGATTCTCTAAATCGTATAGACGTTCTTTTAAGCGATGCCTATATCACTCTTGCCAAAGATCTTTATTACGGCATCACAGACTGGAAGCAATTCAAAGCAAGTAAGATAGAAAAAAAGAAAAAACTTGCTAAAAACCAAGAAATTGTTAAAAATGACAAAGAGGATATTATTGAGTGGGAGAGGGCTAAAAAAACTCCCATCTATCCTGCTAAATACCTTGCAATAAATCTCGCAGAAAATAAAATATCTGATTCACTTCATAGGCTCAGCCCTGATGCACAAGAGTATCGCAGGTTAATGGAGTCATTAAAATATTACCGGACACTTTATGCAAACGGAGGCTGGGAAACAATTCCATCCGGGGCGACCATCAGAATGGAACAAACAGATGAGAGGATTCCTTTGATTAAGAAACGACTGTATCTCTCAGGTGAATTACATGAACTGGAAAATAATGAAACTTGTTTGTACTCTGAGCCTCAGCTTATTGATGCGGTAAAATCATTCCAGACTTTTCATAATCTCACCCAAGACGGTTTAATCGGAGCAAAAACAATCAATGCACTGAATATCCCCGTAACAAGTAAAATAAGTAAAATAATTTTAAATCTAGAACGTTTTCGATGGCTTAATCAGGGGATGGATGCATACCAGTCCTATATCAATATTAATATACCGTCATTTCAAATGCAGGTTTTCGAATATGGAAAAGAAGTGATTGCCATGAAGGTAATTGTCGGTAAAAAAGAGAGACCTACACCTGTCTTAAACAGTAAAATCTCTTATGCCGTTTTAAAGCCATCATGGACAGCTCCAAAAACTATTGTCAAAGAAGATATCCTTGAAAAAGCGAATATGCAAGAGTATCTGCAAAGTCATAATATGCGGGTGTATTTAAATCTTGACGGAGAGATGTCTGAAGTAAATGCTGATGAGATAGACTGGAGTGTTTATGCTGAGGATGAGCATATTCCTTATATTTTTAAAGCCGACTCAGGCGAAGCGAATCCGTTGGGAGAGGTGAAATTTATTTTCAACAACAGATTTTCTGTCTATATGCACGATACAAATCAACGCTATTTATTTAAAAACCAGTATAGAGCGTTGAGCTCAGGATGTTTACGATTGAATGAACCGATGAAACTTCTGACCTACCTTTTAGACAC
>VMSZ01000001.1 GCA_013791885.1 Sulfurimonas sp.
TTATTTCATTTATACAATTCTCTAATTATATACGTATATAGTATGCTATATATAACTAATTATTATATATAGCAATATTTTTTTAAGATTATATTAAAATTTTATCACATATAATGCTTGCAATCGAAATAGCTTGTCTATCTCATAATTTTGATAAAACTCTGAGGAGAGAAAATGAAAAAAACAATTAAATTAGCTGTAGTAGCTGCACTAGCACTTGGAACAACATCTGCATTCGCAACTAATGGTTCAAACCTAATTGGTCTTGGCGCTAAAGCACGTGGTATGGGTGGTGTTGGTATCGGTATGTCTCATGGTGCAGAATCTGGCTTAGCGAATGGTGCTTTAATCACTTCTATTGAAACTACAGAAATTTCTTTTGGCGGTACTATTTTTATGCCGAATGTTTCTAATGATGATAGTGTGAATCTTGACTTTACTGGTATGTCAGGACCTGATTATGGTGATTTAAGTACAAGTGAAGATAGCGCAGCAAATTTAAGCGTTATTCCTGAAGTTTCGATTGCTGGAAAAATTACTGACAATTTCTATATGGGTGTTGGTATGTGGGGAACAGCTGGTATGGGTGTTGACTACCGTGATGCAACTAGCACTGGTCAGATGAGTATGGTTACAAATCTGCAACTTATGCAATTTGGTGTGCCTTTAGCATATAAAACTAATGGTCTTAGTTTATCAGTTACACCTGTTCTTCAGTATGGTTCTTTAGATATTAATTATGTAATGCCTCAAGAATTAGTTAATGCAATGAATATGGTAGCACCAGGTACTTATCCAGCAATGTCTATGGGTGCTGGTGTGGCTCAAGATTTGAAATTTGGATATAACTTAGGCCTAGCATACGAAATTTCTGGTGTAACTGTTGGTGCTATGTATAAATCTCAAATTGATATGGAATACAAAGGTGTACTTTCAACAGTAGTTGCTCCATTTACTGGCGGTGCAGGATATACTAATGACAAGCTATCTACTCCAGCAGAAATGGGTATTGGTGCTAGTTATACATTTTCAGGAAATACAGTAGCTATTGATTATAAAAAAATTAAATGGTCTGATGCGAAAGGTTACCAAGACTTTGAATGGGAAGATCAAGATGTTGTTGCTTTAGGTTATGAATATGCAACAGATGGTTGGGCAGCTCGTGTTGGTTATAATTATTCTAAAAGCCCAATAAGTGAACAATCGTTTGCAGGTGCTAATAGTGCAAACTTAAGTGCAGGTGGCGTGAATACATTTAATTTATTGGGTTTCCCTGGTATAGTTGAATCTCATATAACTGTTGGTGGAACTTATAATATTAGTAAACAAACTTCAGTAGATTTAGCGTACGCTTATGCTCCAGAAGTTACAAATACATATACAAACTTTGTTGGTCAAGATATCACAACAAAACATTCACAAGCCGGACTAAGTGCTCAGGTAAACTTTAAATTCTAGTCTTAAGCTAGAGAAAATTTCTCCTTCATTTCTAAATGTCGCCTTTTTTGGCGGCATCCTGTTTTTTCACACTTCTTTGCCAAATTTTACCAGCGTTTGATAAAACGCATAAATCATACTATTTTATGATACAATATTTGTCATAATTTGTGACTATTTTGTGATAAATAGTACTAATAATATAATTAAGGATAACAAATGATAAAAAATCTTATAAAGTCGACTCTAGCTCTTTCCCTTGCTGCAACTGTGGCCTTTGGCGCACAAGGTGTTATGTTTAATGTAGCTTCCGGAGATGCTGAAGAGCATTACAACACAATGATTAACAGCGAATTAAAAGTTGCTGGATACTCTCTTTCTGATCCACATGAAAGAATTAATGATGGATATGCTGAAAAATACGGTTCAACAAATTTGGACAATTTGGGTTTCTTTTCTATTACAAATGATAAAGGGGTAAGAGAACTTTTACTTAGTAACCCTGAAATAGGTGGCTTTGCTCCATTTAACTTGCACGTGTATAAATTAAAAGCAGAAGATAAAACATATGTTGGGCATATTATGCCTGAGACTATGATGGATATTGTCGGGGTTGAGGATAAAGGTGTAAGAGCAAAGTTTGCTGCACTTTTCCCAGCTCTAGATAAACTGGTTCAAGAAAAAATTGGCGGAGAAGTAAAATATCTTGAATATGACAAACTTAGCGAAAAGCCAATGATGAAGTTTGAGATTGAATTTGAAAGACCTGAAGATTTAACAGAATATATTGATGAATTTCAAGGTGAGTTTGAAGCTAAGTTTGAAGAAAACAAATATATTATTGCCGGATATAAAAACTTCAAAGAGACGTATGATGATAATGAATTAGAATTTGACAGATATGATGCATACTATGTGTATTCACTTTGTCACTTTAAATTTTCAGAAGGAATTTTTAACCAAGGTCGTCCTGATGCCGGTGTGTTTGCTCCATGTTCTATGTACATGTACGTAGAAGAAGGAAGTAATAAACTTATGATAGGTATGCCAAAACTAGAAAACTGGATTTCTGTTATGAAAATTACAGATCAGAAAAAAGTTGATGCTATCCGTGCTTTAGATAAAGAGATTATATCTATTATGAAAGAGTTGGGAGCAAAAGAGCTATGAGAAAAGTATTAGCAGCTATTTTATCTGCTTCTGTTGTAATGTTTTGGGGATGTGCAGGTACGACTGCTGCTCCTGAAGCAAAAACAGGGTTAGAGGGAACTAAGGTTAACACGTATCTTATTGGTGAGTATGTGGATGCAAAATCTGCTACAACGAAACTTCAAGATGCAGGGTTTGAAGTTATAGCTTCTTATGAGTCTGTAAAAAAGGGTAAAACGATAGTATTTACTAATGCTGAATTAAAAGCAGAAGGCGCTAAGCCTGGTCGTGCAAACGCAGCTATATTGCGTTTGTTTGTAGATGCAGACGAAAAAAAGATAAGTTTTACAAACCCTGTGTATTTTGGAAAAGCATTTATGCAAAGCGAGTACAATCATACTGTATTTAATACACAACTTGAAAAAATAAATAAAGCATTTCCAGGACTTAAGCCTTCTGCTGATGCATGGGATTTTGATGGTTTAGCAGATTACCACTTTATGGTGGGAATGCCGTATTATGCTGATGTAGATACTGTAGGTGTGGGCGCAAACGCTGATTTACTTGCAAAAGCAAAAGAATACAAGAGTGGAAAAAACTTCTTATTTGAATTGAAGCTATCTGAGAATACGACTATAATTGGATACGCTCTTGGTAAAAGAACAAATAAGTTTGTTGAAAAGATAGGTCGCGCAAACGCAGCTATTCTTCCTTACACAATAGTGATTGAGGACAACAAAGCTACGGCACTTGGTGCGAAATACTATATAGCTATAAGTTATCCACTCTTAGATATGGGTGGTTTTATGGGAATTGCAACTGTTCCAGGGGCAATTGTAGCTGATTTGGAAAAACCTTTTAAATAAGGATTTCATTTTAAAAAAAGGGGTTTTAAATGAAAAAGATATTTCTTTTGACTGTTTCATTTCTTATGCTTAGTGTGTTAACATTGAGTGCAGAGGATGTAAGTACGTATTTGGTGGGTAGTCATGTTGATGTTGACACTTCAAAAAATAGACTAGGCAAAGCAGGCTTTGAAATTTTAGCGGAATATGAGAGTGTAGAAAATGGTACAACCATTGTTTTTACCAACAATGCTCTAAAGGCCGAAGGGGCTAAACCAAAGCGAGCGCACGCCGCGGTGTTGCGTCTTTTTATTGATGACCAAGAGAAAAATATAAGTTTTACAAACCCAATTTACTTTGGAAAAGCGTTTATGCAAGAGGAGTATAATGCAGCTGTTTTTGAAGCACAACTTCAATCTATAAACGCTGCGTTTCCAGGCTTAGCCGGTTCAGTAGATAAATTGGATGCTGATGCACTCGCTGGTTACCATTTTATGATGAGTATGCCTTACTATGGCGATGCAGATGAGCTTGGGGAAGCTGCAACTGCCGACCTCCTAGCAAAAGCACAAAACTATAAAGAGGGGAAACTTTTACTTTTTACTTTGAAGCTCTCAGATGATAGTTATTTGTTGGGATATGATTTAGATAAAAGAACAAAAAAGTTTGTTAACAAGATAGGCCGTGCAAACGCTGCGGTATTGCCATATTGTATCTCCATAGAGAATGGCTTGGCAAGCGCGTTGGAAGCAAAATACTATTTAGCGGTCTCTTACCCTCTGCTTACTATGACAGAGTTTACTACGATTGCTACCGTTCCTGGAGCGATTTCAAAACAATTAGAAAAGCCTTTTAAGTAAAGACTTTCTAGTTTTTAATGCAGCGATAATCATGATTTATATCATGATTGCTTCGCGTTTACCCTCTACGATTTCACCTATCAAATAGCCATCTGTCTCTGCTAAAACTTTTGCAACATTTGACTCTTCAACTACTAAAATCATCCCTACACCCATATTGAACGCTCTGTACATTTCTTCTTCAGCAACGTGTGCTGACATAAGTTCAAAGATAGGAAGTACTTTTATAGCCGATTTTTTAACTTCCGCTTTAAGGTGTTCAGGTAAAACACGAGGAAGGTTTTCAACAATTCCGCCGCCTGTAATGTGAGCCATTGCTACAATTTCGTTTTTAAGTGCTTTAAATGTTTTTACATAAATGTTTGTAGGCGTTAAAAGTGTTTCAATTAACGGTTTGCCATTGAAATCGTCTTCAAATTTCATGCCCATTTTTTCAAAAAGAACTTTTCTTGCAAGTGAAAAGCCGTTTGAATGGAGTCCTGAACTTGGAAGTGCTATAAGTTTATGTCCGGCGCGAACAAGTGAAACTCTGTCCATCTCTGATTTTTCAGCAACACCCACAGCAAAACCCGCCAAGTCGTAATCATCTTCTGAGTACATTCCAGGCATCTCTGCTGTTTCTCCACCGATAAGGGCGCATTCGCTTCTGATACATCCTTCAGCAATACCTGCAACTACGCTGGTAGCAGTTTTGACATCAAGTTTGCCCGTTGCATAATAGTCTAAGAAAAATGAAGGAGTTCCAAAATTACATAAAAGATCGTTTACGCACATAGCAACAAGGTCAATTCCAACAGTGTTGTGAATTCCGCTGTCGATAGCAAGTTTTAGTTTTGTACCAACTCCATCAGTCGCAGCAAGCATTACAGGCTCTTTGAAACCTTTAGGCAGTTCAAACGCACCTGCAAAAGAACCGATTCCACCTAAAACACCAGGAATTTTAGTAGATTTTACAAGAGGTTTGATATTTTCAACGAAACTATTTCCGGCATCAATGTCGACACCGGCATCTTTGTAGCTAATTTGGCTCATTAAGAACTCCATTTATAAAGTGCGAAATTATATCTTATGTGAGTTTAGAGAAGTGTTAAGAAGAATAGGGGAAGTTAATTTGTCAGAGTTCTTATGAAAAAGAACTCTGCGTTTATGAGTTTTGTGCTTATTTTTTTGTCTCTGGAATGTCACATTTTTTAGAAATCATACAAAGTGGGCAAAAATTAAATAAGCCTGCAAGCAAAGGAATTACTCCTAAAAAGAACCAAGGTGCTGCATCCATTGCACCTAACTGAATTATACCCGTGGCAATAAGGACTAAGCCGACAATTGTACGAAACACTCTACAGAACGATCTGATTTTATTAAAATTCATTACATAAACCTTTTATACCATTAAAATTATTTGGAATTGTAGCAATAGTTTACTATTAAGAAATTTGAATTATCAATTAGGGCTTAATAATATGTATATTTTAAGCTTTTTAAAACTTTTTAATGCAAATATGCTAAAATCGCTTTCAATTAACTCTCAGGAATTTTAAAAATGAAAGAATTTATATATCCAGAAATGATGGTACATGTGCCGGTTTGTACAAACAAAGTGCCTAAAAATGTTTTGATTATCAGCAACGATGCAGATTTGCTCAATGTTGAGATCTCAAAACACTTAGATATTGAATCAAAAACTATAAGTTCTTCACTTGATGCAATAAGAGCTGAGACAGATAAAAGTGCCGATGTAATTATTTGTGAAATGAATGCAGATGCAGCAGTTATTGCGCATATCAGCCGTATTTTAAAAGACGATGGCCAGCTTAGCATTATACATGCTTCGCTTGATGAAGTTCAGAGTAATAAAGTTCTGATGCAAGTTTTGGGGAATTACTTCAAAGTTATCATGCCTTACAATTTGGGCAACGGAACAACTGCGCTTTTGGCTTCAAAAGAGTATCACCCGACTGCAGATATTATTTTACAGCGTGCAGATATGATCGACGGTTTAAAATATTACAACTGTGATGTGCATATTGCTGCGTTTGCAATGCCAAACTACATTCGTAAAGAGTACTTAGGAATCATCAAAAACTAATGGCATTTGAATATGCCATAGCTTTGACTGGAGGAATTGCAACCGGTAAGAGTACGGTAGCATCTCTTCTATCTCTTAACGGAATGCGTGTTATAGATGCAGATACAATTTCTCATGAGATTTTAGATGCCTCATCTGCCTGGGTAGAAGAGACTTTTGGAGCTGAGTATTTGAACGGCTCAAAAGTAAATCGTGCAAAGCTCGGAACACTTATTTTTGCAGATGATAAAGCAAAAAAGATTTTGGAAGATTTTCTTCATCCAAAAATTAGAGATGAAATAGAAAAACGCAGTGAAAAACAAGACAGTTTTAAATTTCCCTACCTCATAGATATTCCTCTTTTCTTCGAAAACGGTGCATATAATATTAAAGAAAGTGTTGTCGTTTACACGCCTCCAGAGATTCAACTTGAGCGTTTTATGAAACGCAACGGTTACTCAAAAGAGGAATCTATGAGAAGAATCGCCTCGCAGATGCCAATTGAAGAGAAGAAAAAACGGGCAACGTGGGTAATTGATAACTCAAAAAATTTGAAACATCTTCAAAAAGAGTGTGAAGAATTTGTAGAAAAGATAAAGGAAAAGTATTTATGAGAGTTGCAAAATACAGTGCAAACGGAAATGATTTTGTTGTTTTTCACTCAGATGTAAAAGAAGACAGAAGCGCTCTTGCTAAAGAGTTGTGCCATAGACAAAATGGAATTGGCGCTGATGGCTTGATTGTCATAGTCCCCCATTCTGAGTATGATTTTGAGTGGCAGTTTTATAACTCCGATGGAAGCAGTGCAGAAATGTGCGGTAATGGTTCACGTGCTTGTGCGCATTATGCGTTTACACATAATTTGGCTCCAAAAAGAATGCATTTTTTAACTTTGGCCGGCGTAATAAATGCAGAAGTGGATGCAGATGAAAAAAATAGCGGTATGGTTTTAAGCGAACTCACTCCTCCTGAGGTTTTAGACAAAGATATAATGCATAATGGAAAATCCTGGTGGAAAATAAATACGGGTGTACCGCATCTTGTCAGTTTTACGCAAAATATAGAAGAGTTTGACATATTAGAAGCGAGAGAGTTGCGTTACAAATATAATGCCAATGTCAACATTGCGTTTATTGATGGAAACAACTTGAGAGTAAGAACTTACGAACGCGGCGTCGAAGATGAGACACTTGCATGCGGAACCGGAATGGCTGCATGTTTTTATAGAGCTTATCTCGAGGGTAAGGTTACAAATAATATTGAAGTCTATCCGAGAAGCGGAGATACTTTGTACTTAGGTATGAATGATAGAACGATAACATTTAAGGGAAGAGTGAAAAAAGTGTTTGAGACAGAGTGGAATAACTAAGAAAACTATACGAACATATGTACGTATAGTTTATAGTTGTGTTTATAACCCGGCAGACTCAACAATTTTTGAGTGGTGGTCGGCTATAAGAGGTTCGATTACTTCATCAAGCAATCCGCCTCCCATAATTTCTGCCAGCCTATAAAGAGTTAAGTTGATTCTGTGGTCACTCATGCGGTTTTGAGGGTAGTTGTAGGTACGAATACGACCACTTCTATCTCCAGTTCCAACTTGAGCAGAACGAGCTTCACTGTCTTTTGCCAAGGCCTCTTGCATCTCCATATCGTAAAGTCTGGCTTTGAGAACTTTCATAGCTTTTTCTTTATTTTTATGTTGAGATTTTTGATCCTGGTTTGTTACAACGATTCCACTAGGAAGGTGAGTGATACGTACAGCAGAGTCTGTTGTATTTACACTTTGTCCACCACATCCGCTTGAACGCATAACATCTATTTTGAGATCGTTTTCATTGATTTGAACTTCAACATCATCTACTTCAGGCATAACTGCAACAGTAATTGCCGAAGTATGAACACGTCCTTGACTCTCAGTTGCCGGAACACGCTGAACACGGTGTGTTCCACCTTCATATTTCAACCGGCTATAAACCTGATCACCTTTAATAAGAGCAATAAGCTCTTTGTATCCGCCAGAGTCAGATGGAGATGTGCTCATAAGCTCAATCTTCCACCCTTTTAACTCTGCATAACGCGAATACGCATCAAATAAATCTCCAACAAAGATTGCAGCCTCATCTCCGCCCGCACCAGCACGAAGTTCGAGGATGATATTTCTATCATCATTCGGGTCTTTTGGCAGAAGAAGCATTTTAATCTCTTCTTCAAGTTCTGGTCTGCGAGGTTCAAGTGAACGAAGCTCTTCTTTTGCCATATCCATCATTTCAGAATCAGCAAGCATCTCTTTTGTTTCAGCTATTTCTTGTAGTAAGGCTTTGTATTCTTTTGTTTTTTCAACGATAGGGGCAATTGAAGATTGTTCTCTTGAGAGAGCGGTCATTCTTTTAATGTCAGAAGTGATGTCCGGTGAACTTAGCAAGTCGCTAAGTTCATTATAGCGGTTGATAAACGGAGTAAGTTTATCTGCTAACATAGGGAGTTAGCCTTAAAGAGCGTTTACAGATTTGTGTAGACGGCTTACTTTTCTAGCTGCAGTTTCTTTTTTTAAGACACCTTTGCTTACAAATTTGTGAATTTGTTGGTTAGCAACTTTAAACGCTGCAGTAGCTTCTTCTTTGTTCCCTGCTTCAACAGCAGTAGTTACACCTTTTACGATATTCTTAAGACGAGTTCTGTAAAAACGATTACGTTCAGTACGAACGATAGTTTGACGAATTCTCTTAATTGATGACTTATGATTTGCCATAATATGAGTCCTTCTCATTTAAATTTAGTGCGCAATACTAGCTTAAAAATAATTAAAAATTAGTTAAACAGCTATAAAAAAGCGAATATTTCAGTAATATTAGATAATTATGTTAAAATACAGCACTTTTACAATGGATGTAAACAATGAAATTATTTGGAACTGATGGCGTTAGAGGTGAAGCCGGCTCATATTTGAGTGCTGAAATGGCTATGAGAATTGCAATGGCAGCGGGAATATATTTTAAGTCACATGCAAATACCAATAAAATACTTATAGGTAAAGATACAAGACGAAGCGGATATATGATAGAAAACGCAATAGTAAGCGGATTAACCGCTATTGGCTATGACGTAATAGAAATAGGGCCTATGCCAACTCCTGCGATTGCGTTTATTACTGAAAATATGCGATGCGATGCTGGGATAATGATAAGTGCATCACATAACTCTTATGAGGATAACGGCATAAAATTTTTTGACGGACATGGAGATAAGCTCACTGTTGAGGTTGAAAAAGAGATAGAAGCTATTTATGCAAACAGTGAGCTTATAAAAGAAGCTCAGGTTACGGCAAAAAATATTGGCAAAGCGAAAAGAATAGATGATGTTATCGGCAGATATATAGTAACGCTTAAAAATTCTTTTCCTTTAGAACTTTCTCTTCATGGTTTACGTATAGTGTTAGATACGGCAAACGGAGCAGGCTACAAAGTTGGTCCAACCGTTTTAGAAGAACTTGGAGCAGATGTAGTTGTTTTGCATAATCAACCAGACGGCTTTAATATTAATGAGGGTTGTGGAGCATTGCATACAAAAGACCTTTGCGAGAATGTTCTTAAATATAGAGCAGATATAGGAATTGCTCTTGATGGGGATGCAGACCGGGTTGTTATCGTAGATGAAAATGGCGAGATTGTTGATGGCGATCAGCTTTTAGGAGCTCTTGGTGCTTACATGAATGAAAGAGGCGTCTTAAAAGGCGGCGGTATTGTTGCAACTGTGATGAGCAATCAAGGGCTTGAAGATTACATGAAAACGCAAGGTTTAAAACTCTTTCGCAGTGATGTCGGCGATAAGCACGTTTTAGAACTTATGAAAAAAGAGGGTATAAACTTTGGAGGCGAACAAAGCGGACATGTGATAGCAAGTGATTTTGCTAAAACCGGAGACGGACTTGTCTCTGCACTTCAAACGCTCGCACTTCTTTTAAGTAAAAAGAAAAAAGCATCAGAAGCACTTCGTCCATTTAAGCTGTACCCGCAAAAATTGGTAAACATCAACATTAAAGTAAAAAAACCGCTTGAGAGCATAGAAGGTTTGAGTGAAAAACTTCAAGAGATAGATAAAGACGGCATTCGTCATCTTATACGTTACTCCGGAACGGAAAATAAGTTAAGAATTTTACTTGAAGGCAAAGATGCCAAACTTATGAATGCACGAATGGACGAGATGGTGGCATTTTTCAGTAAAGCTCTAAATGCCTAATCATATGCTGCGTTTAAGCGCGATTCTTCTTTTTGCTTTGGCCGGTATTTTTATAATCGACCAAAATATCAAAATGCTTTTTGTGGATGGCTTCAGATACTATACTGAGTGTATTGACTTAATACTTGTATATAACAAAGGCGTTGCGTTTTCCATGTTTGCGTTTTTGGATGAATGGCTCAAGTATATACAGCTTGTCATGGTTTTTGGCGTTTTGGCGTATGTCATATATCTGAAAAAAATTTGTTATGCTTTGCCTGCAGGCATTCTTTTGGGTGCCGCGTTTTCAAATGTGTATGACAGATTTATTCACGGCGGGGTGGTAGACATGGTCTATTGGCATTGCGGATTTAATTTTGCAGTCTTTAATTTTGCGGATGTCATGATAGATGTCGCCGTCGTATGGATACTCTTTTTAAACTTCAAACCAAAATTTTGTAAAAATTAATCCTATAAAAAGTACATTTTTGGTATTATTGCCAAAAATAGTAGTGAAAAAACTACAAAAATGAAAACATAACTAAAGGAAATCGATGGAAATCAAATCAAATAAAATCAACGGTGCAAACGCTGAAATTCAGGCAACAATCCCTATGTCTGAGGTAAATGCTAACGTAGAAAAAATCGCAAAACAGTTAACAAAAACTGCTAAAATTGACGGTTTCCGTAAAGGTAAAGTACCTGCTTCTGCTGTAAAAAAACAATACGGTGAGCGTTTAGTTCAAGATGCTGAAGCTGAAGCGCTTCGTGATGTTTTATCTGCGGGTTTAAAAGAATTAGCAATTGCAAATGATGCGTTGATTGGCGAACCTACTATTTCTAAATTTGATAAAAGCGATGATAAAATAGAAGTAACTGTAAAAGTTGCTATGCGTCCCGTAATTGAACTTGGCGATTATGCTGCGATGGTAAAAGAGTTTGACAAACCAGCTGTTAGCGATGCAGATATTGATGCTAGAATCAAAGAATTAGCTCTTGCTCAAGCACCTCTAGTAGATGTTGAAGAAGACCGTAAATTAGCAAGCGGTGATACTGCTGTTATTAACTTTGAAGGTTTTGTAGATGGCGTTGCGTTTGAAGGCGGAAAAGCTGAAGATTTCGCATTGCGTTTAGGTTCAGGTCAATTCATCCCAGGTTTTGAAGAGCAAGTTATCGGTATGAAAAAAGGCGATGAAGCGACTATTAAAGTAACATTTCCTGAAAACTATGGCGGAAAAGAGTTAGCTGGTAAAGACGCTGAGTTCAAAGTAAAAGTGAACAAAATTCAAGTTAAAGAAGATGTTGCTATAGACGATGAATTAGCGAAAAAAATGCTTCCAGGTCAAGAAAACGCAAGCATTGACGAATTAAGAAAACAAGTGAAAATCCAAATTGAAAACGAAGAGTTGTCAAAACTTTACAATGATGATTTAAAACCATCTCTTTTAGAAACTTTTGTTGAAGGCTTTGTATTTGATTTACCGGAATTTGTGGTTGATCAAGAGATAGATATGGCGCTTAACAGAGCAGCATCTAGCATGACTGAAGAGCAAATTCAAGAGCTTCGTGAAAGTGCAGAGAAATTAGCTGAACTTCGTGAGAGTTTCCGTGAAGATGCTGTAAGAAGTGTAAAAGCTACTTTCATTATTGACTCTTTAGCTCAAGCTGAAAACGTAAAAGTAGGCGAGCAAGAAGTTATGCAGACTATCTATTTTGAAGCTATGCAAATGGGTCAAGACCCTCAAAAAGCTTATGAGCAGTACAAAAATTCTGGATACCTTCCAGCTATTCAGATGTCAATGGTTGAGGACAAAGTTCTCTCAGGACTTCTTAACTCAAAGATGAAAGAAGCGTAAACCATGAGTTATATTCCTTATGTAGTAGAAAAAACAGGACGTGGCGAGCGTTCTTATGATATTTACTCTCGTCTTTTAAAAGATAGAATTGTAATGCTAAGCGGAGAGGTAAACGATCAAGTTGCTTCTTCTATTGTTGCTCAATTTTTGTTTTTAGAAGCAGAAGATCCTGAAAAAGATATCTACTTCTACATCAACTCTCCTGGCGGGGTTGTAACAGCAGGAATGGCAATTTATGATACTATGAATTATATTCGCCCAAATGTAGCAACAATCTGTATTGGTCAAGCTGCATCTATGGGTGCTTTTTTACTTTCATCTGGTGAAAAAGGAAAGCGTTACGCACTTCCTCATGCAAGAATTATGATTCACCAGCCTCTTGGCGGGGCGCAAGGTCAGGCAACTGATATTGCAATTCAAGCTAAAGAAATTTTGCGTATGAAACAAGAACTCAATGAAATTCTTGCAAAAAACACAGGTCAAAAAGTTGAGAAAGTTGAGCAAGATACAGACCGTGACAACTTTATGAGTGCTGCAGAGTCTAAAGAATATGGAATGATTGACGAAGTATTAATCAAAAATACAAAAGAATAAAGGTTTATTATGTCTGGAACTTTAAGAGGTAGAAATCGTCGTGATATTAGTGAAGTAAGCAATACTTCATCTTCTCCGATTAAAGGGCTCGACATGGATGAAGCTTCCAGTGATATTGAAATTTATGCAAAAGAAGTTCTTAGTGCTCTGATTGCAGGCAACCTCCCTCCTACACCGAATAATTTTTCACTCTACTTTGATAGACTTTTGGAAGATAAAAGTGAAAATCTGCGTAAGCAGATTGTCTCTATGCTTGAACTTGAAGATACTAATAATGACGAGAACAGTATTGCTCTCGAGCAAAGCCTAAAACAGGGTTTTAGTTCGGTTAAAAGTATTCTCAGCGTTACTGCAAACCTCTATAAAAATATGGCGCTTATGAGTAAAATTCTTGAAAAACGCAGAAAAGAGCTTCAGGATCATCCTGAGATTCAAGAAGCTATGGGTGTTGTATCCTCACTTGAGGGTGATGTTTCAAAACTCAGTGATATTCTCAAAAAGCAGAGCTCTCAAATGAAGATCATGTATGATGAGACTGCAAGTATTGTCAAAAATGTCGAGAATGAGACAGTTTTTGATAACCAATTCGGCGTGTATAATAAACGCTATCTGATGGGGAAGATAGAGCAAGAAACTGGGCTCATGAAAGAATTTAAACATAAAAGCTCACTTATTTTTATAGAACTCTCAAGAGAACTTTCAAGTACTGTAAATAATGAAAAAGCCATTCTTCTAATGACAAGAACCATAGCAAGACTTCTTTTAAAAACATCCAGAAGAAGTGATATAGTAGCTCATTATGGCGGAGGCAAATTTGCCATGCTGTTAAAACATACAGATTTAGACAATGCAAAAAGAACAAGCGAAAGACTCTGTGATTTAGTTTCAAACTCAAACTTTTTTCTTTCAGACCGTGAAATACAGCTTAGAATTTCTATTGGTATAACAAATATAGATGCGTTACACTCGGTAGAAGAGATAGTAGTAAGTGCTTTAGAAGGCATTGAAAAAGCATACACAAAGCAAAACGTAGATTATGCGGTAGTTTTACGAACAAATAATGATAATATAATTTAGAGCAGTTTTATGGAATTAAAAATAGTAGAATATCCAGACAAAAAGTTAAAAGAAAAATCATTAGAAGTGAAAAATTTCGACGAAAATTTACACAAGCTTTTGGATGCTATGTATCCGCTTATGATTGAAACAAACGGCATAGGATTGGCAGCTATACAGGTTGCTCATGCTAAACGAGTGCTTATTTTAAATATTCCTGACGAAGAGGGCGAGCAGCCAAAAGATAATCTTATAGAGATGATTAATCCTTTAGTGACTAAGAAAGAGGGTGATGCCATCTATCAGGAGGGCTGTTTAAGCGTTCCCGGCTTTTATGAAGATATTAATAGATTTGAGAGTGTTTGTGTAAATTATCAAGATAGATTCGGTAATACGAAGTATATGGAAGCAGATGGACTTTTGAGTATTGCCATCCAGCATGAAATGGATCATCTTGAAGGTATTCTATTTATAGACAAGCTCTCTTACGCTAGAAGAAAAAAGTTTGAAAAAGAGTATAAAAGAGTTTGTAAAGAGAAAAAAGAGAAAAAATAGCTTACAAATATGACAAAATGTCATATTTGTACCTTGAATAAAAAATCCAAGATATTATTTATCCAACTAAATTGAGGTTGGAGTATGAAACAAGTTAATTGCGCGACTTATGAAGGTCTTGATGCAAAAGTGGTTCAAGTTGAATCAACCCTCACCAAAGGTTTGCCCTCATTTTCAATTGTCGGTATGGCTTCTACTGCCATTACAGAAGCAAAAGAACGCGTTAAATCTGCGCTTTTAAGCAATGACTTCTCCTTCCCTCCCAAACGCATAACGATTAATCTCGCTCCAAGTGATGTACAAAAAAACGGTTCTCAATTTGATCTCAGTATTGCACTTATGATAGCGCTTGACTTTATGCAAGAAGATTTGAGTGAATGGTTCGTCTTTGGCGAACTAGGTCTCGATGGGGCTATAAAAGAGAATATTCAGCTTTATCCATTACTGCTTTCTTTGGCAAATCAAAAAATAATTTCTAAAGCGATTGTTCCGCATGAAAGTCTGCACAAAGTTTGTAAAATACCAAATATAGAGTTTTACGGAGTAAAAACACTCCAAGAGGCGATTGATTTACTCAAAAATAAAGATACAAGCTCTCCAGCTTCCCAACAAAGTGCTGTTGAGTATCCATTTTATGAAATAGACGGAGAAAAGTATTTTTACATCAAAGAATATGCAGAAGATTTTTTAGATGTAAAAGGGCAGGAAGTGGCAAAAAGGGCAGCTCTTATTGCTGCTGCGGGTTTTCACAACATAGTGTATGAGGGCAGTCCTGGATGCGGTAAGAGTATGATTGCAAAACGATTACGCTATATTTTACCGCCAATGAGCAATGATGAAGTTCTGGATGTGGCAAAGCTGCATGCGCTTGATTTTAGGGAGCCGGATTTTAAACCGCACAGAACATTCCGTTCACCCCATCACTCTTCTACATTGGCCAGCGTATTTGGAGGGGGTTCACACAGAGCTCAAATAGGAGAAGTAGGTCTGGCGCATCGAGGTATTTTATTTTTTGATGAGCTTCCTCATTTTTCCCGGAATGTTTTAGAAGCGCTAAGAGAGCCTATGCAAGACAACAAGATACGCATTTCACGAGTAAACGCCAAAGTAGAGTATCCGGCAGATTTTTTATTTATTGGTGCAATGAACCCTTGTCCATGCGGGAACCTTTTAGATGAGAATAAAGAGTGCAGATGCAGTGAGCTTGAGATTAAAAAATATAAAAACAGACTCTCCGATCCATTTTTAGATAGAGTTGATTTGAATGTTGTTATGCAAAATGTAAACGCAGACGACAGAGCAAGTTTGAGTTCTAAAGAGATGCATAAAATGGTGGTAGAGGCGCATATTTTTGCAAAAAGAAGAGGTCAAGCTGCGTTTAACGCAAAACTCAGTGACGCAGAGATAGAAAAGTTTTGTTTAATGGATGAAGAAGCAAACGCAGTGTTGGCAATAGCAATTGGACGCTTTGCGTTATCGTTTAGAAGTATTAAAAAAGTTCAAAAAGTGAGCCGAACCATTGCAGATTTGGATGCGAGTGAAATTATTATGAAAAAACATATTTTAGAAGCTTTGAGTTACAGAAGAAGATAAACGCAACTAAACCACCTTACTGCGAGACTTCAAAGAAGAAACGCAGGAGATAGCTTTTTAGATGTTGTAATACGTTGCGTTTGGATGATAAACAACAAGCGCGGAGGTTGACTGCTCCGGATGAATCTGAAAAGTTTCACTGAGCTCTATGCCAAATTCTTCTGGCTTTAAGAGGTCAAATAATGGACGGCTGAGTTCCAGGTCAGGACAGGCGGCATACCCAAAAGAGTATCGTGAACCTTGGTATTTATTCATCTGAACATCTGCCAAAGAGCTTCCTTCTCCCTTGCTTATGTTGAGGTCAAGGCGGATTTGTTTGTGAACTATCTCTGCAAGTGCTTCGGCAAGCTCAACACCCAGTCCATGAAATTGGTAATACTCAGTGTAATCACCTCTATCGTAAATCTCTCTCTCAGCCTCAGAGATGCGACTTCCAGCACTGACACATGTGAGTGCTATAACATCATGTCTATCTGCGTGAAAAAAATCACTCAGAGCACGGTGTGGCTGTTTGCTTTGTCTTGGAAATGTAAACTGTTTTACGGCTCTTCCCATGACATGTTCTAAATGTTCACGGTTGATTTCATCTTCAGAGTTGTATCCTTCACTCTCATCAAATATAAGTAAAGTATTGTCATCACTGCGGCATGGCCAGTAGCCGTAGATGATGGTAGGCTCAAAAAGTTTTTCTTTTATAAAACGAGCTTTGAGTTTTTCGTAGGCCGGCCAAACGACTTCATCGAGCTGTTTTTCATACGCCTCTTTCGTCATCCCTTTTGAGCTGTAACCCCAGCGGGATTTGAAAAGAATTTTATGGTTTATCCACTCAAACGCCATCTCAATCTGAGCATCCGTGAGTTTGAGCTCACGTCTGCCCCAAAACGGAGGTGTCGGCACTTTTACATCACGAGAGGGCATTTTTAACTCTGCAAATGGAGGAATGACAATCTCTTTTTTCTCTTTGACAAGGCTCTCATCTCTCTCGTGCGGATGCAGGTTTGTGTCAAAGTTTCCTGCTTCTATGCGGCTCATGGCTGTTACGCCGTCAAAAGCGTCTTTACAGTAAAAAATAGGTCCATCATAAAAAGGACGGCAAAAATCATCAATAAAGGCACGGGTAAGTGCCGCTCCGCCAAGGAGAATAGGAATCTTAATGTCGGCAGCTTTGAGTGTTTCCAGGTTTTCTTTCATCACTTGTGTTGATTTTACCAGCAAGCCGCTCATACCAAGTGCGCTTGCGTTTGTCTCTTTGAGTGTATTTACAAAATTATCTAAATCTACTTTAATGCCGAGATTGATGACCTTAAAGCCGTTATTTGAGAGAATGATGTCGACGAGGTTTTTCCCAACATCATGCACATCCCCTTTTACGGTTCCTAAAATAAGCGTCGTGTCAACGGCTTTGTCTACTTTTGGCAGATAAGGGTTAAGATAATCCACTGTTTTTTTCATAGTCTCGGCACTTTGGAGGACAAAAGGGAGCTGCATCTGGCCTGAACCAAAAAGCTCTCCGACAACTTTCATTGCATCGATAAGAATTTCATTGACAATTTTTTCAGGAGCAATACTCTGACGTGCTTCTTCGACGAGAGGAATCATGCGGTCTTTGTCTCCGTCCATTAAAAGCTTGGCTATTTTTTCTTCTTGACTCATAAGGAGATATGCCGCATCTTCTACGTCATTGTCTACCGCTTCTTTTGTACTGAAGTGCTCAATAAACTCAAAAAGTGCCGCACCTTTTGGTTTTTTGTTGAAGATGAGATTGTTACAAATATCCTGCTCTTCTTGAGTGATTTTGTTTAAAGGGATAATGTGTTTAACATTGATAATAACCGAAGTAAGTCCCGCTTCTATACAGTGGTGTAAAAACATTGAATTAAGGTAGGGACGTGCATCTTTGTCCAGTCCAAAAGAGATATTTGAGAGACCAAGAGTTGCTCCGACTTCAGGGTGACGTAGTCTGAGTTGGCGGATGGCTTCAATGGTGTTAATTCCCGCATCAAAATACTCTTCATCCCCGCTTCCAAGGGTAAAGGTAAGAAGGTCAAAAACTAAATTTTCAGGATTTATTCCATGCTTTTGTGTTGCAAGTTCATAAATGCGCTCAGCAACTTCAAGTTTTCTCTCGACGGTTTTTGCCATTCCGATTTCATCAATCGTCAAACAAACAAGAGCCGCGCCGTATTTTTTGGCAAGCTGGCAGACGGCGTCAAATTTTTCTATGCCGTCTTCAAGATTGACTGAGTTGATGATTGGCTTACCGCCTATGAGTTTGAGTGCCTCTTCAAGTGCCGGCGTTTGTGTAGAGTCGGGCATAATTGGCAAGGCAATTTTTTGGGCGTAGAGTCTCATAACTGAGTTCATATCTTTGGTTTCATCCCGACCTGCAAAGCCGACGCTTACATCGAGAACATGAGCCCCTGCGCGGACTTGCTGTTGTCCGACGCTGAGAGTCCCCTCATAATCTTCTGCTAAAAGAAGTTCCCGAAAAGCCTTCGAACCGGTTGCGTTTGATCGTTCACCTATAAGAAGCGGAGCAGGTTCTTGCATAAGCGGTACAGTTGAAAAAAGTGAAGCCAGAGAGTTCTGCTGTTTCCCACTTGCTGTTTTTGGGGTGAGTTTTTCAACACGGTTTACAAGGGCGCGGATATGCTGAGGTGTAGTTCCGCAGCATCCGCCGAGAAAGCTGACTCCGTCAAAGGCCATAAACTCTTCTTGTTTGTCCGCGAACTCATCCGGTCCCATCGGGTAGTAGGTATAACCGCCGCGGTTTTGAGGCAGACCTGCGTTTGCATGAACCGAGATAGGCTTATGCCAAAGTTCACTGAGTGTTTTGACATGTTTGAGAACTTGGTCAGGTCCTGTTCCGCAGTTAAAGCCAAGACTTAAAATGTCAAACGGCTCTAAAATTGTTGCAATAGTCGGCGCATCTGTCCCTATAAGCATAGTCCCGCTCAGTTCTATGGTTACAGAAACCATTATAGGAATCTCTTTTTCTCTTTGACGCGAAGCCTCTTGGCAGGCATGCAGTGCTGCCTTTATCTGCAGAGGATCTTGACAAGTTTCTAGTAAGAATACATCTACCCCGCCATCAATAAGTGCCAAACAAAATTCTGTGTACCCTTTGTACATCTCATCGTAAGAGATATGTCCGAGTGATGGAAGTTTTGTTCCCGGTCCGATAGAACCCAAAACAAAACGTGGGTGTTCAGGCGTGCTTACTTTGTCACACTCTTTTTTGACAAGCTCTGCTCCGGCTTTTGTAAGCTCATACGCACGATGGCCAATTTGGTACTCGTCCAAAACCCAAGAGAAAGAGCCAAAAGTATTGGTGGTGATAAAATCGGCACCGGCGGTTAAGTAGGCTTTGAAGATGTTGCTTAAAACTTCAGGACAGGTAACATTAAGGAGTTCATTACACCCTTCATTTCCTTCCCAGGCTTCTTTTGAAATCTGCTCATCACGCTGCTGAAGTTGCGTTCCCATAGCTCCGTCTATAATGAGCGGGCGTTTTTTTATGGTCTCTAAAATATATGCTTTTGTATTCATTAATAACAATCTTTTTATTTAAATTATGTAAGTGATATTATCTAATTGGAACATAAAAAGAGTTGAGTAATTTTGTTTATAGTCAAAATATGACGAAACAATTGACATAACTATTGACTTTCATCGTCAAAAATATGTATAATGACGATGAAAATCAAAAATAAGAGGGGTTTAATCGTTAAATGGTAATTACATATGTCCGTCCAGATAAAAATTTCGATGCAGCTCTTGAACAATTGCAACTGATTAATTCATATGCGATTTCTCATAATCTTAGTGTTGATGATGAGTTTATAGATCATGTTTCACAAAATAAACGTCTCAATGAGCGCACCCATGTTACGGAGTACTTTCAATCTAAAGCAGGTTGCACGCTCCTCATTTATGATGTGTGGGTATTGAGCACAGATATGGAAGATTTGATTCAGATGTTTTCTTGTTTGCTAAAAAATGAATTTAATGTTCACTTTATTAAGCAGTCTGTTATAATATCTTCCAAAAGCAGTGTAATGTTAGTTTTAGGTTTGATTGATCAGCTTCGTCAAACGCTTCAAAACGACTCTAAGAAAGTTGTTGGAAGACCGAAGGGAAGTAAGTCGAATTCAAAATTTGACAGATATATCAATGAAATAATCACTTATATTAAAGAGAAAAAGAGTGTGAGTGAGATGGCAAGAGCTTTAAAAGTGAGCAGAAGTTCGCTTAAAGATTATATAGAATCAAGAGAGTTGAAGCAGGTGGCATTTGGATCATTGTTACCGATAGCACCTGAAAATGCAGAAGAGCAAGTAATCAATACGATTATTTGTCCAAATTAAAATAAATTACGAATGGAGAGAGATATGAGTGAAAAAACAGAAGGTATTAATATTCCGACCTCTTGGAGGGTTAAACGCTATTGGGTTTATGCACTTGCAACTGTCGTTGCTTTGGGTTTACCGTGGATACAAATTGACGGGAACCACTTCTTCCTTTTAAGTTTCGATAAAATGAAGTTGCACCTTGCGTTTATTCAGTTTGATATGCAAGAACTTTATCTTATGCCATTTTTACTTATGATAATGTTCCTGGGCATTTTTGGTATGACAGTTATGGGCGGCCGCGTTTTTTGTGGCTGGGTTTGTCCGCAGACTGTTTTTCGTGTCATTTACCGTGACTTGATTGAAACAAAAATTTTAGGTCTTCGTAAACGTATTAAAAATAAACAGCAAGAGCCTGATATGTCCAAGGCGGAAAATAAGGTCAAAAAGGTTGTCGCTATACTTCTTTGGACTGCCTTGGCACTTATTGCCGGAGCGGACTTTATGTGGTACTTTGTTCCGCCGGAAGATTTTTTCTCCTATCTGGCAAATCCGACTGAACACTGGACTTTAATAGGTTTTATCGTCGGTATTGCTGCGTTTTTAGTGTACGACATCATATTTTTAAAAGAGAACTTTTGTGTCTATGTTTGCCCATACTCAAGAATACAGTCTGTTTTGTATGATGACCATACAGTAATGGCTCTTTACAACCCTCACCGCGGTGGAGATATTTATGATGAACACCACAACAAACTCTTTACAAAAGAAAAAGAGCTTAAGGCTGTAACTCCATCTGCTGAATGTACGACTTGTGAGAGCTGTGTAACAGTTTGTCCAACGCATATTGATATCCGTAAAGGTCTTCAGTTGGAGTGTATTAACTGTCTTGAGTGTGTAGATGCCTGTACGACTGTAATGGGTAAGCTTGGAAAACCTTCACTTGTAACTTGGTCAAGTGATTATGAGATTATTGACCAAAAAGGAAAAACACAGTATTTCCGTCCAAAAATCTTAGCATACATAGGCCTTTTGGTTGTAATATCTATTATTCTTGGAATGATGGGGAATACAAAAGAGCATATGCTTTTAAATATTAACAAAGAGACAAGACTTTACTCTACAAAACTTCTTCCGGATGGCAAAGTTCAAGTAGAAAATGCGTATGAGTTCTTGCTTCAAAATACACAAAACGAAGAGATGGACTTCTTTTTTGAAGTAATCCCTCCTGTAGGTATGGAAGGTAAAATTACTATAGAGTCTCCAGATAAGCAGTTTGGAGTTGTCCCGAATGTGAAAAAGAAAAAAATAGTTGTTTTACGAACAACAGAAGTTTTAGCAGACGATGAGAGAAAAGATACGGTAATCCCTATCAAAATCAGAGCGTATGCTGTTGGTCATGAAGACAAAATTGTAGTATTCAGAGATTCAATATTTATTTTCCCAAGAGCGGATATTTTAAAAGCGGCGCACTAATCTTCAAGTCTAGCTTAGGCTACACTTTTCTTCAATATAAAAAGGAGCGTAAAATACCTTGCAAATCTCGAAAAACTTGTTTTTCGTAGCTTTAGGGGGTTGCAAGGGGCATTTGTCCCTGCCACCAAAACGAACTCGTCCGTTTTGGTGCGTAACATCAGATAATAATAGAACTTTAAAATAGAATGAGGTAGACTCTTGTAGCACATTCAGGGGTTCATTATGTTTAAAACAATTAAAAAAATCTTTTTCACTCTTCTTGCGTTTTATACTCTTTTTGGCTTTTTTATTTTGCCTTTGGTTCTTAAACCGCTCATTATAAACGCAGTTCAAGAGAAGACAAATGCCACTATTGAAATAGAAAAAATCTATTTTAACCCTTTTATATTTAAACTTGAAATCACTGGCATAAAGCTCACAAGTAATGAAAATAAAGAGTTAGTTTCACTCAAAGAAATTCTTGCGAATGTGGAAGTTTATTCTCTTTTTAGAACGGCTCTGCATGTCAAAGACTTTGTACTTGATGAACCAAAAATTTCTCTAGTCTACAATGCGGACAAAACATTCAACTTCAGCTCCCTTCTAAAAGAAAATAACCAAACGCAGGAAGATGACAACACAAGCACAGCACTTCCAAGAATTATTTTAGAGAATATAAAAATTGTCAATGGCTTTGTAGCTTATGAAGATTTTACGCAAAAAACAAAGTTTGATTTCTCTTTTGGCAATATCGGTTTAGAATTAAAAGATGTAGATACTAAAGATTTAAATGCAAGCGACGCTTCATTCAGATTTTACTCTTTGCTCGGTGATGGCGGTTTTGTGGATTTTAAAAGCAAGATTGTAAGTCTGGAACCTTTTATCTCCCGAGGAAGTCTTGATTTTGAGGCAAGTAAATTATATACGGAGTATAGATATATTCAAGATATGCTGCAGCTCGAGGTTGCAGACGGAAAAATCTCTGCGCACGCAAATTTTTTCATTAATTTGGATGATTTAAACGCAACAACTATTGATGATGCAAGCGTTTTGCTTGATAATTTACGAATAAAGCCAAAAAATAAGAATAAGGATATTCTGAACCTTGGTTCTTTGTACATCGACGGTATAACGGTAAAGCCGATGCTTCAGGATGCACATATAAAAAATATAACACTGAATTCTTTGGTTGCAAAAGTAGCTCGAGATGCTCAGGGCAATATTGACTGGCTTGAGTATATTCAAGTACAGAGAACAGATACTCATGAAGACACAGATGCAAATAAAACACTCGAAGAGTCAAAGCCGTGGAAGGTGCTTATAGATGCTCTTGCCCTGGAAAAAATAAAAGCAGACTTTAGTGATAAAGGAATTTCCCCTCAAGTCAATACTAAATTAAATGAACTTAATTTGTATGCTCAAAATATAAGCCTGGCGGGTGAAGAGCCTTTTACATACAATCTCAATATGAAACTCAATGACGCCTTTGAATGTTTCTCTAAGGGAGAGATTAAACACGATGTTTTGGAGCTAAACGCAGCGTTTAACTGTAAGGGGTTTGACATTGTTCACTACAGACCTTATATCGATGAAGCGGCTAAAAAGGAGCTTGCAGTTTACAATGTGAAACTCATGAAAGCGAAGCTTGGGTTTGATGGAAATGTACAATTAAAACAAAGTGGTGAACAAACGTTCATAAATGTCAATGAGGCCAATTTGTCTCTCTCGAATTTCGCTTTGAACAAGAGAAATACCAATGAAAGACTTGTAGATTTTCAAAGTTTTGATGTTAGCGGATTAACACTGGATTTCCAAAATAAAAACCTCGATATAAATAAAACTATGCTCAAAAACTTCCAACTGAAAACAAAAATGTTTGCAAATGGCAGCTTAAATCTCGAGGGACTTGTTGAACCGAAAAAAAGTTCCACAGGAACGAAAAAAGCGACCAAACAAAAGACTCAAAAAGAGGGTGAGTTTAGAGTTAAATTAAAACATTTTGGAGTTGAAGCTGCAGCGGTAAATTTTGAAGATGCAACACTCTCTCCAAGTGTGACAACGAAGATTGACAGAATCTTTGTCAATCTCTACGACATAGATTCACAAGCACAAAGTTGGCTCAAATACAGACTCTATCTAAGAGTAAACTCTAAAGGCATAGCACGGGCTAACGGTAGCTTAAGACATACGCCCCTGAAGCAAAACGGTACTTTTGATTTGAGTGATTTGTCTCTTAAAGAGTTTACTCCTTATATTGGGCAGGGAGCTTATCTTAAAATTGAAGATGGGGCACTTGATGCACATACTAAAACACGTTATGAAAGCGGATCTAAAAAAGCAGATGTTGAAGTTGACGGTGTCATAAAACTCAAAGAATTTTTTCTTGCAGACAGTCGAGACAATAATTCGCTGCTCTCTCTTCATTCACTTGAGCTCAAAGGTTTTGAACTCGATTTACTGCCAAACAGACTTTATATTGGCGAGGCAAATATTGACTCTTTTTATGTTGATGCTGTCATAGACGAGAACAAAGTTATGAATTTTGCAAGCTTGACAAAAGAAGATACCCATGAGAGTAAGAAAGAAGTTAAAGAGAGTAAGACAAAGGTGAGCCCCGAGGATGAAAAAACGGTATTTCCCTACAGGGTAGAAAAACTTAACCTTCTGTCTGGAAGTGCAAAGTTTGCAGACCTTTCGCTTCCGATTAAATTTCAGACCAATATCCATGATGTCAGCGGTTCTGTTCTTGCAATTTCAAGTGTTGCGGGTGATGTAAGTTATGTAGACGTTATAGGTGAGGTTGATGCGTACGGCTCAGCAAAACTCAAAGGAAGTTTAGACAGTGCAAATCCTAAAAAATTTACCGATCTGGGGTTGAGTTTTAAAAATCTTGAACTCAACTCCATGAGCGGATACAGCGCTTCTTTTGCAGGATATGCGATAGACAGCGGGAAGCTTTATCTGGATTTAGGATATAAAATCAAAGACTCCGAACTTTTGGGAAGCAACAGCATTATCATCAAAAAAATTAAATTGGGCGAAGAGATAAAAGATGAGAACACAAGTTCTCTGCCACTCGGATTTGTTATCGCTCTTCTTGAAGACAATGAAGGCGTCATAGATATAGATATGCCTGTGGAAGGAAATGTAGATGCGCCTGATTTTAAATATGGAGCTTTGGTTTTAAAAACGCTGGGTAATTTAATTCTTAAAGCTGTAGCTTCTCCTTTTAAATTTCTGGGTGCAGTTATGGGGATTGACAGTGAGAAACTCGAATATGTCTCCTTTGAACCGGGAAAAGCTGAGATACTGCCGCCGCAAAGAGAAAAGCTTGATCAGATTATAACAATACTGACAAAAAGACCAAAAATGCTGCTCTCTTTGAGCGGTGTTTATGATGTGCAGAGTGATAAAAAAGCACTTGGACTTGAAAAACTCATTGCTTTGGCCATTAAAGAGAGCGGTGCAAAAAGTAAAGAAGAACAGCAAAACGCAATGAATATAGATATTCTTGAAGATATTTACGATGATTTAAAAGATGATGACAAGCTCGATGATATAAAAGATGCTCTTAAAGAAAAATATGAGGGTGATGAGTTTAAGCGAGAGTATTTCAAAGCGCTTGTCAGAGAAAATATACTATTGCAAGCAGTAAGCAAAGAAGAATTAGAAGCTCTAGCTGCGTTACGTGCAAAAAATATTCGTATATATTTGATGAAAGAGCATAAGCTTGAAGCACAAAGGATTCTAAACGCAGAGATTAAAGCTATTGATGTACCTGAAAATAAATCTGTCAGAATGAATCTCGCAGTTGAGGTCAAATAATTTTAGAGATTTGCTATAATTGCGTTTTTAATTAAAGGCAGGCAATGGCATTTTCAAAAGCAAAACGTAAAGATACCATAAGCGGTATTTTATTTGTTGCAATTTTTGCAGCAGCAGCTACTATGATAGCGGATTTACCAGCTATAAGCTCACTGGGAATTTCCCCTCTTGTCGTGGGTATAGTATTTGGTATTTTTTATGCCAATACACTCCACAATAAACTTCCAAGAGAGTGGGACGGCGGAATCACTTTTTCCGCGAAAAAGATTTTAAGATTTGCAATTGTTTTTTACGGTTTTCGCATTACTTTTCAGCAAATTGCAGATGTCGGGATGGACGGTTTTTTAGTTTCACTCATTATGCTCAGTACAACCTTTGTGTTAGGGACTTATCTGGGGCATAAAATATTTAAAATGGACAAAGACACCTCAATGCTTACAGCTTCTGGCGCGGCAGTTTGTGGCGCAGCGGCGGTTTTGGCTACAGAACCTGTTTTAAAAGCGGAAGAGCATAAAACTGCAATAGCGGTTTCAATGGTCGTTTTATTTGGGACTATAGCGATGTTTTTATATCCTGTTATGTACACCATGATTATTGAACCGGCAAGCGGTTTTTTACATATGACGCAACAAGAATTTGGAATCTATGTAGGTGGAACAATTCATGAAGTGGCGCAAGTTGTAGCAGTTCCGGCTTCTATCCCGGGTGCAAGTCCAGAGATGGCAAACAGCGCGGTTATTGTAAAAATGACACGTGTTATTATGATTGCTCCTATGCTGATTATCTTAGGTATTTATCTCTCTTATTCAGCACAAAAAAGCGGAGGTGCTTCGAGTAAAGTAAAACTTGTTATTCCTTGGTTTGCGGTTTATTTTATCGGTATGGCCGGCTTTAATTCATTGCAGATTGTTCCTGAAAATTTAGTTGCTGCGATTAATGAAATAGATACATTTTTACTGACAATGGCTATGACGGCACTCGGAATGGGCACAAGATTTGCCAAGTTCAAAGGGCTGGGTTTAGCACCGCTTTACACAGGCGGGGCAATGTTTTTATGGCTTGTGATAGGCGGTTTTATTATTACAAAACTTATTGTAGACATTTTTTAATAAAACTCTTTACATAAAGATTATATAATTTTTGCAAGTTAAAGAGTCGTTTTTTGCCAAAGAATGCTTTTGGCAAGAAGAAAGCAAAGGAGTCCTAATTTAGATGTCACATCTTCCAAACACATTAAACTCTTTTTGGCTCTGGCGTGAAGTTTATTCAAAACTCGGCATTTCAAATCCGGCATACAAATACTGGAAAGATACACCAAATATTAAACTCAACAACAAGTACGTCTTTATTCAAAAAAATACTCTTCCTGCGAAATATGACTATGTCGAACCTATACTTACAGATTTAAGCGGGTATCTCCCCATAAAATTTGCATCTGATCAACTGCATGTCAATGAACATATTTTCTTCTATGAAAAAATGAGACTTCATAAAGAGTTTGAGTATAAATTTGTTGAAGATGTGAAGTTTGTAAATATAAAAAAGTTTTTCAGAGAAAACGGCATAAGAGTAGGTAAAAATTCGATTGTGCAACTTGGAAAAATAAGAGATTTGGAACTCACGAGTGAGGCTACCTTTTATAACCTCAAAAATGATTATGCCGTGGTGGTTTACGACTGATGAACACCTTTTTTATAGAGTACAGAGATCCTCTTTTTTCGGTTATTATCTTTTTTGTACTTGTTTTTGTAATAGCTGTTTTTTCCTACTGGCTAGGAAGATATAAGAAGAAAGAAGATTCGAAATATTTAGACAAATTTTTGCAAGGTTTTCGTTCCCTTCCTTCTCATGATGAGCTTAAAGTGCTTATTTCTTCTGGGGAACTTTCTGAAAAATCATGGCTTCTTTTGGCACAATCGTATTTTAAAAATGGTGATTATGAAAAAAGTATAGAGATTTATAATGAACTTTTAAGCATTGGCGGTAAGTCAAATGCCCGCGATACAATGTTTTTACTGGGTCGTACCTATTTTAAGGCTGGTTTTTTAGAAAGGGCAAGAAAAATATTTTTGGAGATTTTAAAAAATAATCCAAGAACGCCACAAGCACTTAATTATCTTCTTTTGGTCTATGAATATATGCGAGATTATAAATCAGCCATAGAGGTTCTTGAGCCTTTGGGTGAGTTGCAAAAAGAAACAGTAAATGATGCTGCGTATCTGCAGTCTCTTATGCTTATAAATGATGAGTCTAAATCCGGCATCGAAAAAGCGGAATCCTTGCTTAAAATCTATAAAGAGACCAATATTTTGTCATATATGGTATTTGAATACCTTTTTCGCATCAATCCAAAGCTGGCATGGAAAAACTTTGACAGTTCTAAAAGTGAACAGTTGAGTGAGTTGTTGTGGCAACTCGATACAAAAAAATTGGATTTAGATATAATTGCACAAAACGGCTACTTAAGGGAACTGTATACAGCTCGCGGGGATGTGAAACTGGCAAGTAAAAGTTCTGTTTTTGAATTTGATATGCTTATTAAACTCGAAGGAAAATCAAACGCGACTCTTGCGTTTGAGTATATCTGTGATGGGTGTAAACAGACGCACCCTTTTATTTTTAGCCGCTGCAGTTCATGTCACGCCATTGATACAGCTAGAGTTGAAATGAGTTTAACAAAAGATTATTATAGGAATTTAGTTGAAGAAAATAACTCTTTTCAGTGATGGAAGCGCACTTGGTAACCCCGGGCCAGGCGGATATGGAACCATTCTGAGATTTGGCAACAAAGAAAGAGCTATTGTTGGAGGCGAACCGCATACAACGAATAACAGAATGGAACTTCTTGGTGTGATTGAAGGCTTAAAAGCACTAAAAGAACCTTGTGAAGTTGATGTTATTTCTGATTCATCTTATGTCGTTAAGGGAATCAATGAGTGGCTCGAAGGCTGGATTAAAAGGAATTTTAAAAAAGTTAAAAATGTAGACCTGTGGAGTGCGTACATAGAAGCTTCTAGAGACCATAAGATACATGCTATTTGGGTTCGTGGACACAATGGACATGATGAAAATGAGCAGTGCGACAAGCTGGCTCGAGAAGAAGCTGAGAGGCAAAAAAGTTTATTATGAGGATAATATGAAAAAAAATTTAGAAGTTTTACAAAAGGAAATCGGTTATAAATTTAAAGACGAAAAGCTCCTTATCGAAGCGCTGACACACAAAAGTTTTAAGCAGCCCTACGATAATGAGCGCTTGGAGTTTTTGGGTGACGCTGTATTGGATTTAATAGTCGGAGAGTATCTCTACACAAAGTTTGCAAATTCTAATGAAGGCAAGCTCTCAAAAATAAGAGCTTCTTTGGTTAACGAAACAGGCTTTGAAAAATTAGCAATTTATCTGAATTTGGGTGATTATATTTATCTTTCAAACGCAGAAGAGAACAATGGAGGAAGAGAAAAAGCCTCTTTGCTTTCCAATGCGTTTGAAGCGCTGATAGGAGCTATCTATCTGGAGTCCGGTCTTGCGACCGTACAAAAAATAGCGATAGAATTGATAGAAAAAAATCATGATGAAATATCTCTTGACTATCTTTTTAGAGACTACAAAACAACGCTTCAGGAGTTAACACAGGCGAGATTTGGGACAATTCCCGATTACAAGCTAGTGGCAAGCCGAGGGCCTGACCATAAAAAAGAGTTCGAAGTTGCTGTTTATATAGAAGATAAAGAGTATGCGAGAGCTCTGGGAAAAAGTAAAAAAATTGCTCAGCAAGAAGCTGCAAATATTGCTGTTGAGATGCTCAAGAAGGAGTCAAAATGATTTCTTTCACCAAGGGTGAAGCTTTAGTGACTGAATATAATTTGGACGTGTTCAAATTATATGAGATTTATTAGTAGGAAAAATAATGAATAGTTTTGGACAAAAATTAAGATTTAGCACTTTTGGTGAGTCTCATGGCACAGCACTTGGATGTATATTAGACGGAGTTCCGGCCGGATTAGCCATAGACGAAGCATATATTCAAAGTGAGCTAGATCGAAGAAAACCGGGTAAAAGCGAGTTTGAGACAGCCAGAAAAGAAGATGACAAAGTTGAGATTCTCAGTGGCGTTTTTGAGGGTCAGAGTACCGGCACACCTATAGCGATGATTATTTACAATACGAATCAAAAATCTAAAGACTATACGAACATCAAAGATGTATTTCGTCCGGGACATGCTGATTTTACTTACTTTCATAAGTATGGTTTACGTGATTACCGCGGCGGAGGGCGCTCTTCGGCTAGAGAAACTGCAGCGAGAGTTGCAGCCGGTGCTGTTGCAAAACTGATGTTGAAAACTCTAGATATAGAAGTCATGAGCGGTATAAGTGAAGTAGCAGGCATAAAAAGTGAAAAGTTTGATTATGAGAGTGCAAAAAGCAGTATTATTTATGCGTTGGACTCTGAAAAAGAAGAAGCGCAAAAAGCAGCGATTTTAGAAGCTAAAAACGCACATGACTCTGTTGGCGGCGTTTCTCGCGTTGTTATTAAAGGCTCTCCAATAGGCTTAGGACAACCTCTTTATTATAAGCTTGACGGTGTTTTAGCAGATGCCATGATGGGCATAAACGCAGTCAAAGCGGTTGAAATTGGTGATGGTATTTTAAGTGCTTCGATGCGAGGTTCACAAAATAATGACCAAATAAGAGCCAATGGTTTTGAGTCCAATCATGCTGGTGGAATCCTTGGCGGAATCAGCAACGGTGAAGATATTGTACTGAACGTCTACTTTAAGCCGACGCCATCCATCTTTAAAGAGCAGCACACGGTAACAAGTGAAAACGCAGAGGTGGACTTTTCTCTCAAAGGAAGACATGACCCTTGTGTAGCCATTCGTGGAACGGTCGTATGCGAAGCAATGGCAGCTTTGGTTATGGCAGATATGTTACTTTTAAATATGGGTTCAAATATGAATGGAGTTATGAATTACTATAAATAAATTCACCCGATGAAAGGGTGAATTTTTAGAGTTTAAACTCAGAATTTTTTAATATATTTTCTACAATATCTTGATAATATTTTTTTTGTTCACTGTTACCTAATGAAACAGGAGGCTCACCTTTATCTGAGCCTTCTCGTATTTGCATGTCAAGCGGAATCGCTCCAAGGAATGGAATTTCATATTTGGCTGCAATTTTTTCTCCACCGCCTGTTCCAAAAATATCGTAACGATTTTTAGTATCAGGAGCGATAAAAAAGCTCATGTTCTCCACAATTCCAGCCATTTTCACACCAATATCTTTAAACATCATAACAGCGCGGCTGACATCATCTGTTGCGACGAGTTGCGGTGTTGTCACTAAAACTGCTGCCGCTATTGGCAACTCTTGGGCAATTGTCAGTTGCACATCGCCTGTTCCCGGAGGCATATCAATAACCATAAAATCAAGCTCACCCCAAGCAACATCTTCTAAAAATTGAATGAGTGCGTTTACGGCAACAGAGCTTCTCCAAACAAGAGGTGTATCTTGTGTCGGTGTTGTAAGTGCCACACTCATAATTTTTATACCGTAGTTCTCAGCGGGGATGATTTTGTCATCATCATTCCATTGGATTCGCTCAATGTCCGTATTTGTAAGTCTTGGGATATTCGGGCCATAAACATCGGCATCAAGAATGCCCACTTTGTAGCCTTTTTGTGCCAGTGCGATGGCAAGATTAACACTTACTGTACTCTTTCCGACTCCGCCTTTGCCGCTTGTAACTGCTATGATGTTTTTAGCATAAGGCGCACGGTTGTTTGGAGTGGCAGAATTGCCGTAATTCATATCTTTTTTCGCAAGATTTTTCTTGGTGATGTTGAGGCGTTCAAATTTGTTTGAAAAATTTTCTTCAATGAGTTTTTTAACATTTAAATAAGATTCATCGCTAATAGTAAGCAGCTCAATGTTCGCGATATTAGCCGTAACTTTTATCTCACCCAAAAGCTTGAGTTCGCCGATACTTCTATCTACTCCAGGGTACTTTAAATCACTGAGTGCAGTTTTTAAATCTTTACTATTCATAAGGGTTCCCTTTTACTTCTCTAGCAAGCAAGGATGCAGTAGAGTTAGCTTTTTGCGCAAGTTTGGCAAGAGCAGAAGCAGCGCCTGGGTAATCTTTGCTTAAAGAGTGATAGGTAGCAACTCTTTCTTGAATGAGTGTGTTTAAAAGCTGCGTTGTCTGTGCAAGCGTTCCGTTTGCATCACTTTTATTGAGAAGCTCTTTAATAAGAAGTTCTCTAGAGTTCATTCCCATCGGCACGCCCACAGTGTTACCAATTGTAATAAATTCTTTTGCGCTGATATAAATACCGGAAAAAAAAGTATTTAAAAATTGGTTTTCTAAAGCAGTAAATCTGCTTTTTATACTTCCGTGCTTATGTCTCATGCTTTACTCTCTAAATTTGCGCGTGCTGCCATAGCAACATTTGCATCATTATCTTTTGCAAGCTCATTTAAAACTTCTTTTGGAGCATTTTTGTTTTCAGCGAGTCTCATTCTTACCATTTTATCTGCATCGTTAGCTAATATTTTCAATATTTTAACAGGTGTGCTCGGATTTCCTGAGAGTCCGTCTCTTACAATTTTTTCATCACTGAAAAATTTTTCTAATACAGCCGGAGAAGTTTTTGGGTTTGTAGCTACAAGAGCACGGACTAGATTAATTTCGTCTTTTGCAAGCTCAGAAAGAACATCTTGGGGAGTATGCGGATTTTTTGCAACGGCCCATCTTGCACCCATATCTGCATTGTTTTGAGCTAAATCACGAAGTAACTCTACAATTGTTTCACTATATTCAAGTTCTCTGTCGTAAACCGAAGTCCTCAAACTAAGGTTCATGGCAACCTGTCCAACAATCTCTTTATGTTCTTTAAATGGGTAGTAAATTGCTTTCACCATCTCAATGTCTAGACCTTTGTCTTCAAGTAAATCTATGATTTTTGCTTCATCTCTGTTTTGGATAATATTTTTTAAATCAATATTTGACACGTGTACCTACTTACTTAATGTGATTATTTTGTGAGAATATATCCAAGTCTAGCTTTTTGTACTCTAAAATATGGTTCTAATTGAGAAATTTAAGTCCTAGCAATAGTTTTATTCTAAAAAAACTATAACTTATATTTATCTATAAGATTATAAAAAAATATATGTTTCATTTGGTAATATAAATTATGTGATAATATTTTGATTTAATTAATTCATAAGAGACACAAGCCTATAATGTGACGTTATTCCGTTGAAAGGTATTTCAAACTTTTTTAGCATGCTTGGCTTATTGAGTTAATCGAAATATACAAAAAAATTTAGAAGGAGCACGGATGAATAAAATGTTAAAGACATTAGTTTTTGCAGCAACATTAACGTTTACCCCGCTTATGGCATCTGATGAGTATGTGAATAAGGATATTCTTATTTCTGCTGAAGAAGCTATGAGTTTAATCGGTAAAAAAGACGTAATGTTTGTTTCAGGTGATAGTGACGATGTATATAAATTAGGGCATATTAAAGGTTCAGTCGAGATGTATGCACACCACTTACATCATTCAGATATTACTGGAGATATGCATTGTGCACCACTCTATCGTTGTGTAGATGATGCTGAGGCATACATTGGTTCAAAAGGTATAGATAACAATACTATGATTATTGCTTATGACGATTTTAAAGGACCAAATGCTACGGGCGTTTACTCTTTTTTCACGAGTTATGGACATAAAAATATAAAAGTGTTAAATGGCGGACGTTCTGCGATGATGGCTATTGACCCTGCACAGATTAAATATGATGGACTCAAAGATAAAATCAAAGATATCAAAGATGCGGCCAAACCAGCAAAAAACAAACTCAAAGATGCTAAAAAAGGCACAATTACTTTAACTGATGCCGAAAAAGCGGAACTTGAAGCTGTTATGAAAAAAGCTTCTGCAGATGAGAAAAGTATCAAAGCTGAGATGGAAGCACTTGAGAACGATTTGATTGTTGTTAAGGGTGAAGAGAAAGTTGAGCCTAAAACATACAAAATTGATCCAAAGAAAATCGATATCAGCAAGATAGCGGGCAAAGAAGAAATAAAACATGCAATGGAAGACATTCTTAAAAACGGAAAAAATTCTAAATATGTAATCATTGATTCTCGCGGTATGGCAGAAATTATCGGTGAAAGAAAAATGGACAATGTTGCTCGTGGAGGACATATTCCAGGTTCAACTTTTATGGAATGGAATAAAATCTCTGATCTTGAAAACAGAAAATCTTTCAAATCTGCAAAAGAGTTAAAAGATGTATATGCAAAATACGGCATCACGAAAGATAAAATTATTTACGCATATTGTATGGTAGGTGCAGGACGCGGTTCTGAGCATATTACGGCACTTGAGCTTCTTGGTTACGATAACATTAAAGTTTTCACAGGTAGCTGGGATGTTTGGGGTAATGATATGAATTTACCACTAAAAAGATAAGGGAGAGGTTTAAAATATGACAAAAGTTATGAATAATAAGCGCAGAAACTTCCTTAAAGTTTCTGGTATGACTGCGGCACTTGTTGCTTCTCAAGGCAGTCTTTTTGCAAAAACAAATGCTTTAAGTGTTGAGAACGGAAAGAATGACTATCCAAATACAAACTACACGGAAGATATGTATAGAAATGAATTCTCTTTTACTTATGGTAAAAAAGAAGAGCATGGTTTTGCTTACCACTGTGTAAACTGTCAAGGGAACTGTGCGTGGGAAGTTTGGTCTCACAACGGCGTAATTACACGTGAAAATCAATCTGCTCGTTATCCGATTATCAATGCAAAAATCCCTGACTTCAATCCTCGTGGTTGTAACAAAGGTGTTCAGCATTCACAAGTAATGTACCAAAAAGATAGAATTCTTTACCCAATGATCCGTACAGGTGAGCGTGGTGAAGGTAAATGGAAACGCGCTAGCTGGGATGAAGCTGCTGAGAAAATCTGCCAAAATATTTTTGATACTTTAACAGATCCTAAACGCGGTCCGGATAAGTTGATGGTTCATGCAGGTACAGGTCTTTTAACTGAAGGTCGTCGTGGTTCAGTACTGCGTTTTTCTACTCAGTTAGGTGCTAACCGTATTTATCCGTCTTCTTACCTTGGAGATATGTTCTCTGGTGCTGCTATTGCTTATGGAGAAGGTAACCTTGGATGTACTTGGGACTTTATGTACACAGTAGATACTGCTGTTATGTGGGGTGGTAATCCATCTGTTTCACGTATTCCTGATGCTCACTTTGTTTGGGAAGGGAAATATAACGGAGCTAAAGTTATTGTTATTACTCCAGAGTTTAATGCGACTGCGAAGTCTGCTGACTTATGGATTCCAATTAAATCTGGTTCAGACAATATCTTAGCAATGAGTGTTATCAATGTAATTCTTAATGAAAAAATGTACAAACCGGAATTTGCAAAACTTTACACAGATTTACCTTTCTTGGTAGATGTAAAAACGCAAAAGATGATTCGCCGCAATGATTTAGAGCATACAGAAGATAAAGAACTTCACCATAAATGGGATGAGCAATTCTACTGTATGAATGAAACAGACGGTAAGCCTTTCTTGATGCCAGGTACTGAAGGTCACGATACTCGTACACTTCGTCTACCGGCAGATGTAAAGCCATCACTTGAAGGCTCGTGGACTATTACAGATATTCACGGACACCATAGAGAAGTGACAACTGTATTTGAAATGCTGAAAAAATCTGCTGCAAAATTTGCTCCAGAAGCTACAAAAGATATTACAGGTGTTCACCCGGATACTGTAAAACAATTGGCAAAAGATATTGCTCTTCCAAAAGTTGTTGAAATTACTACGGGCTTTTCATTAAACAAATATTTCAACGGAATGATGACTATTTGGAATGTTGCATCAATTTGTGGTTTAACAGGAAGAATGGGGCCATACGGCGGTTTAAATACTGAAAATGAGTTCCAACTTTCAGGTCTTGGTGCTTTATCAGGATTTAGTGGTAAATATGCTCCTCGTTTTGGTTCAGGATTCGTTGGTGAGTTCATGAATGGAAACGGCATGAAAACATTTGATGAATACTTTAACGATGAAGATGTTAAGCGTGCGCAAAATGGTATGAGTAAGAAAGAGTATATGGCAGTTCTGAATGAAATGCTTGAAGCTGGTAAAAATGGCGGGGACAACTTAACTAGTAAAACAGGTAATGTTGTCAAACCTTGGTGGTTGCCAACGACAGCGCTTATTGTTGCAGATTCAACTTTCAGACGTAACAAGGGTAACGAGTATCGTAAAGCGTTCTTAGGTAGAATGGATTTCTTTGCTTATGTAGACTACAGAATGAGTGAAGCTGCTCAATATGCGGATGTACTCCTTCCAGCGAAATCTCACTATGAGGTATATGATTTACGTACATCTCCGGGTTACCACCGTTTTACAAACTTGGCTCAGCCTGTTGCTAACATCAAAAATGTTGGTGAGGCTATGGATGAGTGGAGCATGTTTACACTTTTAGCGAAAAAATTAGAAGAGATTGCAAATCGTCCTAAAAATGTTGCAAAAGCAAAAGTTAAAGATGATGTGCGTTATGCTAGACCAGGTTTTCATGACTTAACTATCTTCCATAAAGAGTATACAAATACGGATGAAGAGTCAGAAGGTGAGGGCGAAGTTTATTTAGGTACAGATAAAATGGCTGTTCAGGCTGCACTTGAAAAATGTGATCAGTATCAGCCGTGGACTATGGAAAAAATGTATAAAATGGGTGGTTTCTTGCTTATTAATGAAAAAGCAGCTCAAACATCACCATTATATTCAGATAAGCCATACAACTCGAATGAGGATCACTTGTATAAGTTTAAGCCACTTCATACTATGTCTGGACGTCAAACATTTTATGTTGACCATGAGATGTATATCAGAATGGGTGCTGCAACAAATACAGGTATGGAAGGAATCCGTCCACAACGTAAAGAGTATCCATATGTACTTATGACTCCGCACGCAAGATGGTCAATTCACTCAAACTATAAAACGTCACGTACATTGTTACGTTTACAGCGTGGTGTACCTGCAATGCAGCTTAACCGTGTTGTGGCTGCTGCAAAAGGTATTAAAGATGGAGATACTATCCGTATTTTCAATAATCTTGGTGAATTCTTTGCAATGGCAAAATTAAGTTCTTCTGCGCCGGCTGATGGTCTTGTAATGGAACATGGATGGGAACCATACATGTATAAATTCAACAAAGGTCATAATGAAGTTGTGCCTACTTCTCTTAACTTATTAGAGATGGCAGATGGTTGGGGTCACCTGAAATTCGGTGGTCTGTGGGATGGTAATCAGTACGCATACGATGGCGCTGTTAACTACGAAAAAGCAAAAGTTTAAGGAGCATAGATGTCAAAAAGACAATTAGCAATGGTTATGGACCTGAACAAATGTATCGGGTGCCAAACATGTACAGTTGCATGTAAAACTCAGTGGACGAACCGTAATGGCCGTGAGTATATGTACTGGAATAATGTTGAAACGTATCCGGGTACTGGTTATCCAAAAAATTGGATGGAGTTAGGTGGCGGTTTTGATGCTGCTGGTGACTTACAGCCAGGTGTTATTCCAAATCTTGAAGCAGACTACGGTGTGCCTTGGGATTACAACTATGATGCACTGCAAGGCGGAGCATCATTTGAGCCAAATGTAGAGCCTACATGGGGACCAAACTGGGATGAAGATGAAGGGGCTGGTGTTTTCCCACAAGACAACTACTTCTTCTACTTGCCTCGTATTTGTAATCACTGTACAAATCCAGGTTGTTTGAGTGCGTGTCCACGTGATGCAATCTTCAAGCGTGAGCAAGATGGTGTTGTTTTAGTTGACTTAGACAGATGTCAAGGTTACCGTTATTGTATAGCGGGATGTCCTTACAAAAAAATCTATTTCAATCCAAAAATTTCAAAATCTGAGAAATGTATTTTATGTTTCCCAAGAATTGAGCAAGGTCTTCCTCCGGCATGTGCACAGCAGTGTGTTGGGCGTATTCGTTTTGTCGGATTCTTAGATGATGAAGAAGGCCAAGTACACAAATTGGTAAACAAATATAAAGTTGCTATCGGTCTTAGAACAGACTACGGTACACAACCAAATGTTTACTATGTACCACCAACCGAGTCACCGGCAAAATTTGATGCTGATGGTAAGATAATTGAAGGTTCAACTCGTCTTCCGATTGAAGAACTTGAAAAACTTTTCGGTCCAGAAGTTCATGGAGCAATTAAAACTCTTAAAGCTGAGATGAAAAAACGTAAAGAGACTGGAGAGAGTGAATTGATGGATATCTTAATTGCATACCAACACTCAGATATGTTCCGTCTTGACAATAACTATTACAACCAAGTTGCAAAAGAAAATGGTCAACATCCTTTAGCACCGGTAGATAATCGTTATATTGCTGGTAAACATACAAAAACTGGTCATGAAATGAAGTTTTTTCATGGTGGAGACATTAAAGCAGGAGGACACCATTAATGAAAAAATTAACTAGTACATTATTAGCAGCAGCTACTATTGCTTCGGCATTAGCAGCAGATACTGCTATCAATGCTCTTAAAGTTTCTGGGAGTCTTGATAAAGTTACTAATACGTCAGCTGTTTGGAAAGGCGCTAAGTTTTCCACTGTTACTTTGTATCCGCAAACAACTATTAAAATGAATGATAAAAATGCTAACGAGTTAAACGTAGATGCGAAGGCTGTGAAAGCAGAAGTTGCAGCTGTATACAACAAGAGTAAAATAGCATTTTTAATAAAATGGCCTGATGGGACGAAAAGTGTACAGCAAAGCGGTAAAACAGACACTTATGGTGATGGCTTCGCGGTTCAGTTTGCAAGCAATTACTCTAATCCGGCAGAACTTCCGTACATAGGTATGGGCTCTGCGGGACGTCAAGCAGTTATTCACTTACAAAAAGAAACAGCTAAAACATATGAGCCAAACGGAAATGGTAATGTTGGAACTCAAGTAAACCCTAATCAAACAGATTTATTTGATAAAGATTTAAAAGCATTTAATAAAACTGTTGATAGTTTAGGAAATGCTGATTACGAAAGATCATTTGTAGGTGAAGGTTTCCGTTCAATGACTGAAATCAAAGACGGAAGCAGCCAATCATCTTCAAATATGACTTATGTTAAAAAAGGTTGGGCAGGTACTTTATCTCGCTCACTTAAAGATGAATATGTAGACTTGAATGCTGCTGCTATACCTGTTGCATTTGCTGTATGGGATGGCGATAAATTAGGTCGTAATGGTCTTAAATACCTTACTTCTTGGACTGCAGTAGTTCTTAAAAAAGGTGACGATAAATTAGTAAATGCTCTTCATGGCAAAATAGAAGGCGATGCAGCTAAAGGTAAAGAGAGTGCTCTAGCGAATGGTTGTACAGGTTGTCATCAAATGGAAAATGCTGATGCTCCTAACCTAATGGGACCGTCTTTAACAAATATTGGCGGTTATGCTACGGCTGATTATTTAAGAGAATCTTTAGTAAACCCATCAGCGGTTGTTGTTCCTGGGTATAATAGAAATGCTCACAGCAACTACGCATGGTATAATATTGAAGACGGAAAAAGAGTTTCTACTATGCCTGATCACAGTTGGATGGAAAAAGCTGACATTGATAACATAGTTGCTTACCTTAAAACTTTAAAAGCGGAGGCTAAATAATGAAAAAAATTAATTTAATCTCTTCATCAATTTTTGCTGCTCTAGTATTGGTAATGACTGCTTGCGCTTCGGATATGCCTGAGGCTTCAAAAGCGAAAGTTGCTTCAAAAACAGAGTTGCTACCTATGGAGAAACAGGGATTTTTAACAACAGCTGGGTGCGCTGCTCAAGGTGCATTCCAGGATTGTTATTTAGAGAATTATGCATGTGGTTCTGATGGTTGTTTTGAAAAAAATGAAGCCGGTGTAATTAAAAATTTAGACATAGTGCTATATTCACACACTGAGGGAAATGCTTATAAGCTAGATTTAACTGCTGTAAATATGGCTAATGTAGATAGTAGTATTAATCGTAATGAAGTAACTGTAATCGGTAACTACAATGCAGATACAAATACACTTGTTGCTACAGAAATTAAACCACCACCACCACCGACGAAATCGTTCTTTAAAGGTTGTCTATAATCTTAAAGCCTTTGGGCTTTAAGAGACAATCCAGGTGTTTTTCTTATAACTTCTTTTTATCCCTCACCCTAACTTTTCCTGAGTGCTTATGTGTAAGTGAAATTATGATAAAAACCCCTATCAATATTATATAAAACTGGAATATTATTTATGAACAAAGAGTACAGACTCTATATTTACGCCTTTTTATCAAGAACAATGGCTAGCACAATTGACAAAAGATTTATTAAAGACCTACGCGAGAACAAAGATTTACTTGAAATTTTAGGTGACGATACTACTGAGTTTTTTACTCAAAACAGTGATGAATTTATTTTGGATGCGCTTAATGAAGACTTTTCTTCTATGTTTGTAATAAATACACAAGCTGTAGAGTCATTCGTATTAGATGCTAAAAATGAAACCTTGGTTGGTTTGCAAAACCCTGTTATGAACTTTTATTATTCGCATGGGTTTGAATTAAATATGGATCAAACAGAGCTTATGGCTCCAGATCATCTTTCCATTGAACTTGCATTTATGCAAACATTAATCTTCAGAGATGAGAAAAAGCCTCAATTGGAATTTCTGCAAGAACATCTAATGAAATGGGCTGTTCCTTACATGATTGGAATGAAAAGTATGGCGCTTACGCCTTTTTACAAAGATTTGTGTGATTTCATGGTTGAGTTTATTGTGGCGGACTATGAATACTGTTCTTCACTTGCGGAGAATAACAATGAGTAATTTAAATTTTATTCAAAAGTCTGAACTTTTTACCTATAGCGGAACAAACTGCATAAGAAATGATTATTTTCATAATGATTGTCATCTATGTGTTGATATATGCCCTGAAAATGCCTTTCACATTGTTAGAAATAAAATGACACTATTTTCAAATGAGTGTATAGAGTGTGCTGCATGTATAGGGAGTTGTCCGACTGAAGCACTTAGCATAATCAGTTTTGATCCAAATGCATATACTGCAAGTTTTAAAGAGAGTGAAGAGAAACTTCTCTCATGTAAAAAAACTACAAGCTGTCTTGGTGCGTTTGACGCGTATCATTACAGTACAATGGCTCTTCAGGGTAGCGAAGGGCCTCTTTGTGATTTGTCACATTGTTCCGAGTGTGCTCTAAATAAAGACAAAAAAGTAGAAGAATTTATAAGATTTGAGATAGATAAAGCAAATAACTTTTTGCAGGCATGCGGAGTTGAAAGTTCCCTTTCAATTAGAGAAGAAAAACCGGAAGAAAATGCGAAGCGTATGCTCTTTAAATCTGCGTTTGCTAAAGTAAAAAACGCAGCTGCAGAAAAAGAAGTGAAAGCTCTCTCTATGACTCAGGCTTATCAAAAAAATAATCCTGGAGTTGTTCCATTAAAGTTTCTGCAGTTTAAAACTGCAATAAGAGAAAATATATCAAAAATTTCAAAAACAAGTCATAGCTCAGGCTTTGGTCTATTTACAAAAAAAGAAATTTCATTTACTGATTGTACTAATTGCGGTGATTGCAGCCAGTTTTGTCCAACTGGAGCACTGATTACTACAAGCAACAAGCAGGGAATAAATTTTAATATTGGAAATTGTATCTCTTGCGGTATATGTAATGATATTTGTAAAACAGATGCCATTAAAGATATTGATGCTGTTGATTTGGTTGACTTTGCTTATGATCGCGGGAGTGAATTGGTCTATTATGAGATGGTAATGTGTCATGAGTGCCGATGCCCATATCCGTACCGTGGTGGAGACCCGATTTGTCATAGATGTGCAGATTTTAAAGTTGACTTCAGTCACGTATTTACGATGGCCAAAGACCTTTAAAACATTTAAACGTAGCTAAAGAGTACTACGCCTAAGAGTGTAGTATCTAAAGCATTTTGCTAAAATTATTTTTCTTTTTTCTCCATAGCATCTTTTGCAGATTTTATAGCACTGCCAAGTGCAGTTTTAGCAACGCTGAGGGCCTGCATACCCATTCGCTTAGCCTCTTGAGCCTTTTGAGAATTTAGAGCAGAATCAGCACTCTTAACGGCTTTTTTAGCAAAACTCGAAAATTTGTCTTTCATGACCTCTGCCGTTTCTTTAGAGAGGTGTACCAACTCATCCAAATCGTAACGCATATTTTTATTTGTTTCAAGTAAAATCGTTCTGCTGTTTTGAGAGTATTGAGATGCCTGTGTTATGATGACTTGTGAGAAGAGTGTGTCTGTCTGGTTCAAATCTTCTATGATGGTGTCATAATCTTCTATAAGTATATGTTTCGCTTCTACAGGCATAAACGCAAGTCTCTTTTTAAATCTGTCAATAGCTTTAAGCAAGCCGCTTCTCATGCCTCTGAGCGTTGCAGGAAGTATCTCATCGGCTCTTGTTGGAGTTGCTTCTGCAACCTCTATGGAAGACTGAAGGATGGTGGAGAGTATTTTTCTAATTCTTATTGTGTTGAGCGAACCTTCTTTGATTGCTTCAAATGTGATGTCTTTGATAACTTCCTGGGTCGGTTCTTTAATATCACCGTCTTTGTCTTTTTCAAGAGCGCTTATTATCGCAGATTCAACAAGTTCAGATAAAAAATCAAAAAGATCGATAGACTGGAGTTTAATTTGATGGAGTTTAAGTAAAGCTTCGTTTTGATTTGCAAGTTTTGTTTCTATTGCATTAAAAACATTGTATTTGGATTCCTGCAACTCTTCAGATTTTTTTTCCAGCTTTCTCTCAAGCTGCTCTTTTTGTGCTAAAAGTGATTCAAGTTCGTTATGCAACGCTTTTGTCTCAAGCTCCAGCAGAGCTGTTGAAACAGTTTTCATAATATCGAAATTTAGGTCGTTTAGCGGGACATCTGCAAGCTTTGCACTTTGATTAAATGCGTCAGAGACTCTCTCGTTTAGAGTATTGCCATTTATTGTATATGAGTTCGTAATGTCAAGTTTAAGTTTCTCTAAATCCATTGTAAATCCTTTTTTTTATTATAGTACCATTCTAATATTTTGATGCGCCTTGAGTGCTTCATAAATAAAATTTCGCTCATCTTCATTGGTAATGACCAAATCAAGATTCATGCTTACATATTTTCCTGTTTTGCTTGCGTTTGAGTGAGTCAGCGTGTGTTCTCTCTGAAGTATAACATCATGAATCGCTTTTTGTATAGCTTCCTTTTCATAACCAATAAGCTTGTAACTCCAAGCACACGGATAAGTAAGCTCTAGCTTCTGTGTACTATCGTTTATAATTTCCACTTTTGCCTCCTGTTTTTTCTTCGAGCTGCACATTTCTTATAATCATACCTTTGTCTATGGCTTTTACCATGTCATAAATAGTTAAAAGACCAATGCTTGTTCCTGTAAGCGCTTCCATTTCTACTCCGGTTTGACCGGTAAGTTTTGCTGTTACGGTAAGTTTAAACCCAGGGAGCTCAGGAAGCTCTTCCACGTCACAATTGATGCCGCTTAGGTTGAGGGGATGACACATTGGGATGAGATCACTCGTTTTTTTTGTTCCCATAATGGCGGCAATGACGGCAGTTTGAAGCACGGGACCTTTTTTTGTTTTCTCAGTGACGATGGCATCGTACGCATCTCGGCTCATCTCTATTGTTCCGCTGGCAACAGCTACTCTCGTCGTCAAATTTTTATCTGAAACATCAACCATTTTTGGTCTTTGATTCTCATCTAGGTGCGTTAAATTCATTTGATTTCTCTTTGTATTCTATATTATGGTTATATTATATCAGATGGGTGTTAAACAAGCGTGAGTGCTTCTTGGTATTCGTGTGGATGATTGAGGTTAAGAAAGGCTTGTTTATCATCAAAATGCACAAAGTTTGTCTTTGAAGATTTCAGTAAAAGTCCAAGTTTATGATTGTCTTCGTCTAACATGGTGTTAAACGCAGCTTCTAGCGAACGATGGTAAATGCCGCACATTGGCTCCATTCCGTGTACAGATGTTGCAATGCTCGCATCTGCGTTTATGCGTGAATCACTTTCTATCAGTTCTTGTATGATGGTCTCGCTCACAAAAGGAGCATCAACGCTCAGAGCAAAAAACGCATCGCTTTGTAAGGCTTTAAAAACAGCAACAAATCCGGCCGTCGGAGCAAAAACTTTGTTTGTTTTGACATCTTCTATAAACGCAGCATCAAAATCAAATTTATTTTTGTCTTTACATGAGATATATACGGTTTTGAAAATTTTACTTAAACGCGAGTATTGAAATTCTGTGAGTGTTTTAAATGAGGAAAACGGAAGAAGAGCTTTGTCTTCTCCCATTCTAGAACTTTTGCCACCCGCAAAGATGACGCAAGGCATATCTAGCATGAATTATTTAGATAATACAGCTTCGATACGTCTGTTCTCAGCACGACCTTCTTTAGTCATGTTGCTTGCAACCGGTTGAGACTCACCTTGACCTACAGTTGTAACTCTATCAGCAGAAACACCTTTTGCAACTAATGAAGTTTTTACAGCGTTTGCTCTGTTTTGAGAAAGTTTCATGTTTGCAGCTTCGCTACCTACACTGTCAGTATGACCAATGATTTCAGCTTTGTAAGATTTAGCAGCTTTTAAGAAATCTGCAAATTTTTGAACGTTAGCGTCTGAAGCTTTGTCAATTTTGTAAGAGTTGTTGTCAAAGTTGATGTGAAGGTTTGCAACGATTGTACAACCATCTTTATCTACTTGAACGCCAGCCGGAGTATTTGGACATTTGTCCATTGAATCTTTAACACCGTCTTTGTCTGCATCGCCATCTACTTTAACAGGAGCAACAACAACCGGAGCCGGTTTAGCAACAACTGGAGCAACAACAGGTGCAGCAACAGGAGCAGGTTTTACTTCAGGAGCACCAAATGCAAAGTTAACACCAAAAAGGCCCATAACATTGTTATCCCATCTTGCAGCATTTTCTTTTAATTCGTAAACTGCTTCAAGTTTAAGTGCAACATGTTCCATTATTGGCATTTTAACACCAACACCGGCATCTAAAAATAGACTGTCAACATTTTCTTGTTGTTTGTTATCCATTTTTTCCATACCAAGACCCGCTTTAGCAAAAGGTTGGAAATAACTGTCTGTTTTGTATGTATAAACACCGTTTAATGCAATACGTAAAACGTCCGTTGAACCATCAGCAGGAAGTTCATACTCTCCGTTCTTGCTATTTGAATCAGTGTATAAAACTGCAAGTTCAGGACTGATTGCCCAATCAGGATTATTGTATTGTAGCTCAACACCATATACCATATAACCATTGTCTTTGAAGCCTAGGTTTCCTTCAGCAAAGTTGTATCCAACAACAGGAGTAATCTCATAGTTGTATGGAGTAGCAAGAGCTAACGATCCAGCAAGTAAAGCCGGGATAAGAAGAATTTTTTTCATTTTAAGTCCTTATATTTTAAATGTTTGTGTCAATTAGATACTATCTGTTCTAAATAAGTCACATTATTTCGCAATTATAGCGAAATTTAATGTGAAAATAGTGTTGAACTATTTTCTTGGATCTGAAATATAGCCGGTAATAGCAGATATGGCAGCAACTGCCGAATTTGCCAAGTAAACTTTTGAACTGCGGCTTCCCATACGTCCAACGAAGTTACGGTTGGTTGTAGAAACTGCAACCTCTCCATCACCAAGTATACCCATGTATCCACCCAGACAAGCGCCACAAGTAGGATTGCTTACAACTCCGCCGGCATCAATTATAATATCCATGTAGCCAAGTCTATAAGCTTCTTGCAGAATTTTTTGAGTTCCTGGAGTTACTATGAGACGTACGTCATCGTGAACTCTTTTACCCTTAAGAATCTCAGAAGCAGTCTTTAGGTCGCCTAAGCGACCATTTGTACAAGAGCCTATGAAAGCCTGGTCAATTTTTATTTTATCGTTTACAGCCTGCGTTATGCTGTGACCGTTTGACGGTAAGAACGGGTAAGCAATAACAGGTTCTAATTCTGCTACATTTATCTCTAAAACCATGTCGTATTTAGCGTCTGCATCTGAGGCATGGATTCTTGGTGCACGAGCTAATGTCTTGTCTGCAAGAAACTCTTTTGTAACATCGTCATATGCAACTATTCCGCTTTTAGCACCAGCTTCTATGGCCATATTACACATAGAAAATCTATCGTCCATGTTTAAATACTCAATTGTGCTGCCTGTAAACTCTAAAGTTTTATAGAGGGCTCCATCAACACCAATCATTCTGATGATTTCTAAAATAATATCTTTTCCTGTGGTATAAAGACCCGGTTTTCCACTAAGAACTACTTTAATTGATTCTGGAACTTTAAACCAGTTTCCGCCTGTAATCATTGCAAAAGCTAAGTCTGTTGAACCCATCCCTGTTGAAAAAGCACCTAAAGCACCATGTGTACAAGTATGTGAATCTGCACCGATGATAACATCTCCCGGAGAGATAAGACCTTTTTCCGGTAAAAGAGCGTGCTCAATTCCCATATCTTTTTCATCAAAAAAGTTTTTAAGATTGTACTCTTTGGCAAAATCACGGGAAATACGTGCCTGATTTGCTGATTCAATATCTTTTGCTGGAATAAAATGGTCAAGAACAAGTGCAAATCCGTCCGGATTGGCAAGTTTTTTTGCACCGCTTAGTCTGAACGCACTAATAGAGATAGGAGTAGTAATATCATTACCGATAACCATGTCTATGTTTGAGCGTATGATTTCGCCGGCATATACTTTGCGACCAACATGCTCTGAGAATATTTTTTCAGTTATAGTTTGAGCCATAATTTGATTCCTTTTTATTTGATTTAAACGCGACAGGAACATCTTCCTTTCGCTACGCTAAGGTCGCTTAGGACACTTAAGGGCAGCCCAATGCAGGAAATCACTAGATGATTTCTCGTGAAAGCTTTGCCTCTTTGAGGCAAGAGTTTTCAGTGCTATGCCAAATTTTTTTCGGAATTATAGCATTGCAGAATTAAATTTATAATATTTTTGTTTTTTTTACTTTCCGAAAACTTCTTTTAAAAGAGAACTTGTTTGTGCAAGAGGATCTTTTCTAATCTCTGCTTCTTTCTCTGCGAGCATTTTAAAAAGCCCTGATATCGCCTGTTCTGTGACATAATCATCAAGATTTTCATCCGAACTGCTTGGAAGATATTCATCTGCACCAAAACCTTTGGCCATTTCCATAAGAGAGTTGTCTTCTATAAAGTTTTTCGCGTTTTCACCATAGTATTCATTAAAAATATCATAATATTTGGCAACATCATTTTCTTGCATACTCTCTTGGATAATAGGTTTTATCATCTCTTTAAGTGAGCCGGTTGTGTTTTTTTGAAAGTACTCTGTAGCGGCATGCTCATTGCCATTTAAAATTGTTTTTGCATCATCAACAGACATTTTGTCAATGGCATCTACAAAAATAGCTGCAGTTTTTGGTGCAGCTTTGCTTGCAGCAGTGTTCATAGAATGTATCAAGTCATCTGCAAGTTTATCTCCGCCTACACTTCTTATGAGAGTCTCTGTTTTTGCCAGATTTTCTGGAAGAGGTATTTTGACATTGGGATTATTCAGATAACCGCCATCTTTTCCTAGTTCCGCTACGCCATACTTGACGCCATTTTTAAGTGCTTCTTTTAAACCGCTTGTAACGGTGTCGTTGCTAAGGCTTGATGCTTTGGCAGTGCTCGCTGTTGAAGAAGAAGGAGCCAGTTCTTGTTTTTTTGTTTGGACAACTTCACTAAGTTTTTGTTGTAAAATACCACCAAAATCAAGACCAAATGCCAAAGATGAACTTAGGGCGAGAGTTGCAATTATTGATATACTTTTCATACTATTCCTTTTATTTATTGCTCATATTTTAAAGCTTTTTTTGTAAATTCAGCTGAACAAAAAAACATGCTGACAAAGATAGGGTTTAATTTAACATATTCTTCGTTAGCAGTTTCGAAGACTTTAAAATTAAAGCCGCCACCGTCATTTTCATCTTTTGGAGTAACAGTAAATTCAATCGGAGCAAGAGTTTTAACCATATTAAGGATGCTTTTTCTTTTTTTGCTGTTGTCATGGTTGAGAATGTTAAAGTCTGGTTCTTCTGAACTTTTATGCGAAATCAAAATTTCATTAAGAAGGTCGAACTTATCTTTAAAAACTATTTTGTTCCAGGTTATAATGGTGTTTGGAGTTTCTATTTTACATGCTTTAAAAGTAAGCGGATGCGGTTTTTGTGCTCTCATGGCTTCGATGAGCGCGAGTAAAAAGTTCGCTCCGCCTATGCTTTGAGCTGCTTTTTCCATAAAAAGATGGATGAGGGTTTTATTTTCCTCTGATTGTTGGTTAAAATTACACATATTGTTTCTCCTCTTAAAGGTGAGATTTTATCCAAATCATGATTAAAAAGTGTCCTAACTGAAAAAACTATTAACTGAAATCTTAAATCAGTTTTACTTAAGCATATCGTAATAACAAAGCTATTATGATGTCAAAAGTAAAAGAGGACAAAAATTGTCTGATTTAAAATAAGAGCTTTTTAGTCTCTATAAAAAAGGTAGAATATGCAAGTTTATTTAGATAATAACGCTACGACAATGGTAGACCCAGCAGTAGTAGAAGCAATGCAGCCATATTTTAGTGAGATATATGGTAATCCAAACTCTCTTCATAAGTTTGGGACAGCATCTCACCCAGCTCTTCGTAATGCTATAAATAAAGTTTATACTGCAATAAACGCGAGCGACAATGACGATATCGTTTTCACTTCATGTGCAACTGAATCAAACAACTGGGTTTTACAATCTGTTTGGATTGACCACATAGTAAACGGTGATAAAAACCATATCGTTACAACAGAGGTTGAACACCCGTCTGTTCTTGCAACATGTAAGTTTTTAGAAGAACAAGGTGTAAAAGTCACATATCTCCCGGTTAACAGCGAAGGAATCGTTGAAGCACACACTGTAAAGAGTTTCATTACTGAAAAGACAGCACTTGTTTCTGTTATGTGGGCATCAAACGAAACGGGAATGATTTTTCCTATTAAAGAAATTGGACAAATTTGTAAAGACAAAGGCGTTTTATTTCACTCAGACGGCGTTCAGGCTGTCGGTAAAATTCCTGTAGATTTACAAGACGTTCATGTAGACTTTTTGTCTATGAGCGCTCATAAATTTCATGGACCAAAAGGAATAGGGGCTCTGTACATTAAAGATTCTCAGCCGCTTACTCCTTTAATGCATGGCGGTGCGCACATGGGCGGACGCCGTTCAGGTACGCTGAACGTTCCATACATTGTGGGTATGGGGAAAGCTATTGAGCTTGCAACAGCAAACATTCAAGAGACAATGGCAAAAATCAGAGCCAAACGCGACCGTTTAGAAGATGCACTTTTAGAACTAAGCGATACTTTCGTAGTCGGTGAACGTGATCACCGTACTCCAAATACTATCCTCATCTCTATCAGAGGTGTTGAGGGTGAGGGCATGCTTTGGGACTTAAATAACGGTCAAATCGGTGCTTCAACTGGTTCTGCTTGTGCATCGGAAGATTTGGAAGCAAACACAGTTATGCTTGCTATTGGAGCTGATAATGAACTTGCGCATACAGGTATTCGTTTGAGTTTATCGCGTTTTACGACTGATGCTGAAGTTGATTATGTTATCTCTCACTTCAAAAATGCGGTTGCTAGACTTAGAAATATTTCTTCGTCATTTGCAATTCAAAAACCAACTAAAGGCGGTGAAGTTCAAGAATGCGAACTTCATCACCATTAATTGCTAACGCAATTAATGGCACCTCTATCCATGAGAACGATGTTTGAGCAAAAGCCCAAGCATCTACGCTAGCCGCTTAGGCACTAAAGCTAGCTTCTGCGAAGCAGAAAAAGAAAAATGAATAATTATTAAGGAGTAAGAAATGGCAAAAGCAGATATGTTAGGTGCGTCACTTTGGGACGCATATTCAAATAAAGTAACAACTCTTATGAACAATCCTCAGCACCAAGGGGAAATTTTTGAAGCAGACGCTGAGTCTCGCGGGAACAAACTCATCGTTGCAGATTTTGGTGCGGAGAGTTGTGGGGACGCAGTGCGTTTGTACTGGGAAATAGACCCGGCAAATGACACAATCGTAAATTCAAAATTTAAGAGTTTTGGATGTGGTACAGCTATCGCGTCATCAGACGTTATGACTGAACTTTGTATTGGTAAAACGGTTCAAGAAGCTGTAAAAATTACAAATATTGACGTTGAGATGGCTCTTCGTGATACACCGGATGTTCCAGCTGTTCCACCTCAAAAAATGCACTGTTCTGTTATGGCTTATGACGTTATCAAAAAAGCTGCGGGACTTTACATGGGTGTTGATGCGGCGAGTTTTGAGAGTGAAATCATCGTTTGTGAATGTGCGCGTGTAAGTTTAGGCACACTTCAAGAGGTTATCAAGTTAAATGACCTTAAAACAGTTGAGCAGATTACAGATTACACAAAAGCCGGCGGTTTCTGTAAATCTTGTATCAAACCAGGCGGTCACGAGGCTAGAGAATGGTACTTAGTTGACATTTTAGCGAACACTCGTAAAGAGATGGACGAAGAGAAAATGAAACTAGCTGCTGATGCCGGAGTTAACGGTAAATTTGAAGAGATGACTTTAGTACAACAGATTAAAGCTGTTGACGCAATCGTTGATGAGAATGTACGTCAGTTCCTCGTTATGGACGGTGGCGATATGGAAGTTATCGACATTAAAAAAGGTGATGATTACATAGATATTTACATTCGTTACCTAGGTGCATGTAACGGTTGTGCTTCTTCATCAACCGGTACACTTTACGCAATTGAAGCAACATTGAAAGAAAAACTTTCTTCTAAAATCAGAGTTTTACCAATATAACTCTCTTCTAAACGCAGTCTAGCTTTTTAGGCTGCGTTTTTCCACTTTATTTTCCCCACGCAAAATTTTAAAATATGGTTACAATTGCACATTTAAATGAGGCAAAAATATGAGCCAGGAACTTTACTCTAAGATTACAGATGCTTTAGTAGATGATGGTTATATCATAGTTCCAAACGCCATAAACGCAACTCTCTCACAAAATCTTATCGCTCTTGCAAAAAAATCTAAAAACTTCAAGCGTGCCGGAATATCTGCCCGAAAAAAGATTCGTTCGGACAAAAGACGCGACAAAATTCTCTGGCTCAATGAAGACAATGGTACCCAGAGTGAGTTTATCAGTTTCGCTGATGGGCTCAAAGATTTTTTAAACAGGGAACTTTTTATTGGAATCAGTTATTTTGAGAGTCACTTTGCTTTGTATGAAGAGGGTGATTTTTATGAAACACATTATGATGCCTTTAAAAACTCAGTAAACCGTGTTGTAACGGTAGTCTATTATCTCAATGAAAATTGGGATGAGAAGAGTGATGGCGGGGAACTTGTGATGTATGATGATGACAATAATTTTATCAAAAAAGTACTGCCAGAGGCTGATACGCTCGTTGTTTTTATGAGTGAGAAATTTCCACATGAAGTTCTTAAAGCTAAAAGAAAAAGATACTCTATAGCCGGATGGTTCAGGGTAGATATACGTGAAGGAATCCCAGTGCCTCTTGAGTCATTGGCCTAAAGCTAATTATTTAATACTTTTGATTTAGCCAAGGCCGCTTCTATCTCTTCTTTGCTTACGTCCCCGCTAAAAGAGATTTGCACTCCTTCTTGCGTTTTATTGACAATCTTATTCACTTTTTCCCTTCGGAAGATATTGGAATTTTACAAAACATCTCCACTCTCTTGAATCGCTTTTTTCACAAAGACAGCCGACATCCATATCTTTGACATCATATTTGCTTTTCGCCTCGGCTTTTGCCAAAGCACAGGCATCTCTCTGTTCCTCAGCCAAACCCCGCTCAAGTCCGTCTAAAAGCGGTGATTGTGCAAATAAAAATGTTGTTAATGTTAGTAATAATAATTTTTTCATGGGGCTATTTTACAAGATGCTTGCTATACTCTCGCTTATGAAAAAGATGGACTATACAGAATTGGGAGGGACTTTGTTTGTCCCTTTCTGGCATAAAGATTTGCTCAAAATCGCTCATGGAACGAAATACCCGAACTTAAAAAGTATGCTTGTAGATACAGAAGACGGAGTAAACGCAGCCGAGTTTTTAGAAGCTCATCTGCGTTTAGAGAGCTTTTTACAAGAACTTCATGCACCAAAACCTTACCTCTTTATTCGCCCCAGAAACGTTGCGTTTTTAGAGGAGTTACTGCGTTTGGAAGGGATTGAAAAAATAGACGGCTTCATCTTGCCGAAGTTTTCTCTCTTAAACGCAGAAGAATATCTTGAACTCTTACGTGGGCGTGATTTTGTTTTTATGCCGAGTATTGAAGGAGAAGAGTTGTTTGAGCAAAATAAACTGTTAGAACTTCGCACAATCCTTTTGAGTTACAAAGAGCAAATTCCTCTTGTACGTTTTGGTTTGGAAGATATGCTCAGACAACTCGGCATGAGAAGAACATGTGATGAAAGCGTTTTTGATTTAAGCGCACCGGCAAGCGTTGCGGGAAATTTTATTGCTGCGTTTAAGAGTGCGGGTTTTACCGTAAGCGGCGGCGTTTACCCTTGTTTTAGAGATGAAGATGGTTTTGCAAAAGACGTGAAACGCGATTTGAAAGAGGGACTTTTTTCTAAGACTATTATTCACCCTTCGCAGATAGAACTGACAAATGAGCTTTATAAAGTGAATGAAAAAAGTTTTGATGAAGCACTTGAACTCTGTTTCGCGACAAAGGCTGCGTTTGCTCAAAATGGTAAAATGGCTGAGGTCTCAACTATGAGCCCTCATGCCAAAGAGCTCATAAAACGGGCGCAGGTGTACGGATTATCGTTCCCAGAGTAGGGCAAAATCTGTAATGCTGATGTCGCTTCTTCTTGGTTTTATAATCACACTCTCAAGAGGATAATTCTTCATATCCAGCTCTTCGCTAATCTCTTTGATTTCATCTTTTAAATTGCTCTCAAGCGTTTGCATCTCATCTTGAACATCATCTATAAAAAACTCTGCGTTTGCTACGTCCGCACGCTCTTTAAGAACTCCCTTTCCTTTAGAAAGAGTACTCGCACCTTTACTAATAGTGGAGGCACTCAGGGCTTTTTTACCAAAAAATGCACTCACAAGTGTCATCCCGACACTGATGATTGTGTCGGTCATTTTAGAAGTCACATCGGCTTGTTCTTTTTTGAGTTTCATGTCGAGTTTTTGAAGTTTGTCTTCGAGTTTGTTATAGTCGCTCTGGAACTTTTCCTGAAGTTTTTTCACTTTCTCTTCACGGAGTTCTTTGAGAGTATCTTCAATACGTACGAGGAAATCTCTTTTGCTCTCGCCAAGTTGAGATTCCAAACCTAAATCCTTACAGCTTAAAAGCTCAAGATTTTTTGTTTCATAAATAAAATCGCTCAGTGTTCGCTCAAAGCTTTTAAGAGAATTTTCTTTAGAAACAAGCTCAGGTAATTCTGCATAAGAAGCGTTCACAGGTGCCTCGGAAGACTTTTGAACTATCTGCTCTTCGTAAGCCTTTGTCCAATCTACAGTAAAAGTTTGCGCATCAAGAGGAAGTTTGTAACAGAGAGTTTCTTGAGTGTCAATCCCTTTTTTTTGGTTAAAAAAACTGAGCTTAAGCTCTGCGTACAAATACGGATAGAGTGGAGATTCCTGATTTATATCTATAAAATACTCTTTGATATTTTGATTTAAAAGAGGTTTCGTGCTCACACTTGCCATATTTGCTGCGTTTTCTTTGGGCTGCGTTTGCGGAGTCTGCGTTTTTCTTTCCTGCATAAGTTTTTTGATGTCGTCTTTGGTCATGGGTCCTTTGAGATAAGAGAGCACCCAGCGTGTATAAAACTCCTCTGTATGGTCTTCATGCACATTTTTCAAAAAGAAGTGTCTGCCTTTGAGTGTGGCTATTTGTGTGGCGAGTTCCTCTTTGGAAAACTCTGATTTTGCGGCAATTCCGTCAAGAACTTTGGCGATATCCTGTTTGGTTTGGAGTTTTCCTATAAACCAGGTTCCTATGTTTGAGAGCCCTTTGTAGTCAATGTCTACAGGATTCTGTGTCGAGAGAATAATGCCGCAGCCAAAAGCTCTGGCTTGTTTTAAAAGCAGTAGCATAGGCTCTTTTGAAGGCGGATTTTTTGAAGGCGGGAAAAAGCCGAAAATTTCATCCATGTAAAGAATAGATTTTAGCGAAGAGCTTCCTCGCTGAGCGCGCATCCAACTTATGTAAGCGTTTAAAAGCAGGGTGACAAAAAACATTCGCTCCTCATCAGAGAGATGTGCAATGGAGAAGATGGCTATTTTTGCTTTACCCTCTTCATCGTAAAGCATATTTTGAATGTCAAGCGGCTCGCCCTTTATCCATGAAGAAAAAGTGACCGAAGAGATGACGCTGTTAAAAAGAGTAGCAAGTTTTATTCTCTCGTTTTGCGGATAAAACGCATCTAAAGTGAGCATCCCTATTTTTTCAAAAGGCGGAGTCATGATGTTTGAAATGAGCGTTTGCATACTCAGTGAAATACCCTGAGTATAGTAGTGGCTGAAAATGTTTGAGAGTAAGAGATGCTCTTTAGAATTGAGTGAATCGCTTGAGATGCCTACGAGTGATAAAAGTGAGGAAGTGGTTGTATTTATGAGCGAAGCAAGAGTGTCCTCATCTTCAAGTATGCTTTGCGGCGGTGCGGCAAAACTTCCTAAAATATCTACGCCCACACCGGCTGAACTTCCGGGAGTGTAGATAGTTTTGGGTACGTCGGCAAATCTTTTGACACGCTCTAAATCCTGTCCAAAACTCTCAATGCCGGCTTTGTTGCTTTTCGCTAAATCCTCTGCCATCTCCTGAAGCGTTTTGCCTTTTGCGTTTGCTTCATTCTCGTCTATCCAAGAGAGATAATCTTCCGGTCGCATTTGCTCAAACGCAAGACAAAGATTCGACATATCTCCTTTTGGGTCGATGACGATGGCGGGGATGTTGTCAAGTGCCGCTTCTTCAATAAGTCCGATACCAAGTCCTGTTTTACCGGAACCTGTCATTCCTATGATGGCCGCATGGGTTGTAAGATGTTTAGATTTGTAGAGACTGAGAGAATCGTCTTTTGCGTTTTTGCCTAAATAAAAAAGTGCTAACTGTTCATAAAGTTCTTTCATTTTTCCGCCTTTTTGTTTGCTATAATTTTAACCAAAATAAGAGGGATTTGTATGAAGTGGGAAGATTTAAGAAGAAGTTCTAACATAGAAGATTTACGCTCAAAAGGTCCTGCGAGAGGCTTTGGCGGAGGTGGACGAAATATATTTCCTATTGTACAGTTTCTGATGGGAACAAAAATAGGACGCATTATTTTAGTCATTGGGGTGATTGCCTACTTTTTAGGGTTTAATCCACTGAGCCTTTTAGACTCACGACAAGAAGCTCCAAAAACACAGGTTACAGCTTCCGCAGACAATAAAACAGCCGAATTTGTCTCAGCAGTTTTAGGTCAGACAGAAGATGTCTGGCATAAACTTTTTGCTCAAGAAGGGCTACGTTACGAGGAGCCGAAGCTTGTCCTTTTTCGTGGGAGTGTGAACAGCGGCTGTGGATATGCAAGTTCTCAAATGGGACCGTTTTATTGCCCAAACGACAAAAAAGTTTATCTTGATATGAGTTTCTTTGATGAGCTTAAACGCAGACACAATGCTCCGGGGGATTTTGCTCAGGCTTATGTTATCGCCCATGAAGTCGGGCACCATGTACAAAATCTTTTAGGAACGCTTGATAAATCCCACTCTGCAAAAGCTTCAAGCTCTAAAACGCAGGCAAACGCAGTGCAGGTCAAAGTAGAACTTCAGGCGGATTGTTACTCAGGTGTTTGGGCGCATTATCTTGGCGCTGTGCTTGAAGATGGAGACATTGAAGAAGCTTTAGGTGCAGCGAGCGCCATAGGTGATGACACTCTGCAAAAACAAGCACAAGGCTACGTCGTTCCAGATGCGTTTACGCATGGAAGTTCGGTAGACAGAGTAAAATGGTTTAAGCTTGGTTACAAAGGCGGAGAACTTCGCTCTTGTCAGACAGGCATCTAGAGTTTCTCTCTGGTGTCATTCGCACCTCTCGCTCTTCTTACTATATCTTTCTCTCCAATCAGCTCAAGTAGTTTTTCTTCATCCATTTAAACGACAATGTGTCCAGATAACGCCAAAAATATTTTTAAATATATATCTACATTTCAAAGATTTTAGATAGATTTAATAAAAAACAGTAAAAATATTGTATTTTGCAATGATTTTATAATTTAAAACAACATTTTTAGTGTTAGTTTATTTAGTATATATCAAGCTATTTGATATATAATGTCCGTTGAATAAATAGTTATCCGCTCGCTACGCGACCGGATAACGGGGGCGCGGGCTGAACGCCCACTGGTCATCTGTCGCATAGCGCCAGATAACAAGCGGGAGGAGCGAGCAACCATCCATGAAAACAAGTTTTCAAAGATGGTAGTCACTCACCCGCGCCCCCGTTATGCATAAGGACAGATAGATGAGAAAAGCCAATATTGTAAGACTAATCACATATTCTACTGCCGTCCTCATCCCAATACTTGCAATGTTAAATTGCTCAGGATGGTCAACTATTGATGGCAAAGTATCAAGCTGTATTATTGATGGCGAAGTTTTCAGAGAGTTTGCAAATGCGTGTTATGGCTTTATTCTTTTGTCAGCGTTCATGTTGGGCTTACCCCTAATATTATACTTAGGAGGAATTATTGCTACTACAGAAGCAATGATTTTTTTGACAACTAAAATAAACGTTAAGTTAAAACAAGATAAATAGTATCGAATGGGATAACTAAAAAACAATGTATATACCTAACAAACCAAAGGAGACCAATCAAAAACCCGCCTGCGGCTTTTTGATTGGTCATTTCAAACGTTATATGAAAATAGAATTGGAGTTTAAATGAAAAAAATACTGTTAATACTATTTATTAGTATTGAAATATTTGCCGGCACAGAAATGTGTGGTTCAGGAACAGTCATTAGATTACTTAGTGATGATAACGAAGGTAGCCGTCATCAACGATTTATAATAAAAGAGTCCTCAGGAAGAACATTATTAATTAGCCATAATATTGACTTGGCACCAAAAATTTATTCACTGGATACAGGTGATTTAATAAAGTTTTGTGGTGAGTACGAAAACAATGCAAAAGGTGGTGTTGTCCATTGGACACATCATGATCCACAAAAACGTCACACTGCTGGTTGGCTAGAATATAATGGCAAGAAGTACCAGTAAAGAGGGTTAAGTTAGGCTATAAAGGCGGAGAACTCCGCTTTTGTCAGACAGGAATATAAAGTTTCTGTCTGCTAAAGGTTATTTACTCTTTTTTCTCGCAATGAAGCAACTCTGAGATAATGCCTTTATCTTCACGGTTTTCAGCGATGATAACTCCTGCGATGTGAAGCGGTACAAAAACTAAAATAACATTAAAGACTAGTTCGTGAAGCTCTTTGATGTCATGGGAAAGTTCTTTTGATATGCCAAGCAATTCATGAAATTCCATAACAAGACCGGTAATACTCATAAAAAACAGAGATGCGTAGAGAATATAATAGAGAGATTCGACTCCTTTTTTATGCAGACTTAAAGTTGCGAATTTCTCTTTTTTAGCGGCTCCCTGAAAATACAAAACAATTCTGTAGATTACCAAAAACGCAAGTGCATATCCTAAATAAATATGCCATTCCCACATAGGTTCACGGATGGCTTTTGCAAGAACTTTGGCTTGCTCAAGTGTGACTGTAACACCAATTTCTGCAAGTTTCTGCAGCAAAATCTCTGCATTTTCTCTATAACTGAGAAAAGTTTTTCTTAGAAAAACAGTGCCTAAAAGACCCAGAATTATAATGGCGTTTAGCCAGTGCCAGATTTTAAAACCCGATGAATATTTCATATTGTAAATCCTATTAACAAGATAATATGTGCTATTATAACTCAACAATATCAAAATGGCATCCAAAGGTTTATAATGAGTGATTTGCAAAAATTACAAGCAGCTGCAAGAGGTATGAGGCTTCTTTTTGTAGAAGATAACGATGCTCTGCGTGCAAATGCTGCGAAACTTTTTAAAAAGCTGTTTACATATGTGGATATAGCCGCTGATGGGGAAGAGGCTCTGCGGATGTTTAAACAGAATTCCCCTGACCTTCTTATTGCAGATATAAAAATGCCTAAAATGGACGGTATTGAGCTGTGCAAAAAAATAAGAACGCTTGCTCCCGATATGCAAATAATTGTTATGTCCGCCTACGATAATAAAGAGTATCTTGTTGAACTTATTAAATTAAAAATAAGCAGCTTCATCAAAAAACCGCTAACTTTGACAGAACTTGTACAAGCTTTGGAAGAGACTTTAAAGATTGTTAAAAAACAAAAAGAAGAAGCTTTTCTGCATTCGCAGCAAGAGTATGTGTTTAATAATCAGAGCTCCATGGTTCTTATGATGAATGAGGATGAATTACTGCTTGCAAACAAAGAGTTTTTGGATTTTTTTGAGGTGCAGGACTTGCAAGAGTTTAAACAAAAGCATAAAAGTGTGGAGAGCAATTTTGTAAACGAAGAGGGATTTTTACCTCCGGCAGAGAAAATAGACTGGTTTGACGGATTGAGTGAAAATGATAAAAAACTCTTTAATGTCAAAATGGAGCAGAAAAAAAACAATCCCAAACATTTTGTTTTAAATGTCAAAAGGGTTTCCTTAAAAGGGGAATCTGTACTGCTCACTTTTGATGATGTCAGCGACTTGAAGCTTTATGATAAAACGCAGGCAAAAAAGAAAGAGCCAGGGGAGATACAGACAAATCCAATCGAATTTTTAGAAGTCTTGCGAAGAAACGGCGCAAAGGTGCATCTGCATAACTACTATAAGGGTCTGAGTATTACCAATGATGCACTCGTCGTTGAAATTGCAGATGGAAAAGTTTTACTAAAAACAAACTATCTGCAGCAAAAAGCCATACAGTATGAAAGGAAGACTCTAATTTTGTCGGAGACTTTTCCAAACGCAATCCTTTGTGAAAAAATGGAAAAGATAGTTTTTAAAGAACAGCTGGTGGAGTTCAGTGAGCTGCGTTTTATTCAGACATCTCCTGTTTTAAGAAAAACAATCCGCGTAGTCCCAGAAGATGAACATAAGGTGACACTTTTTATCAATGGGACTATTTTCAGAGCGGACGTTTCCATAGAAGACATCTCAATGGATGCAATAAAAATTAAAACAAACGCAATGCCTGCAGGCCTGACTCTAGGAACTACAGTGTTTGTAGATTTAGTATTGATTATGGACAAAAGACCTTTTAGCTTAAATTTGGAGGCAATATTATTTCGGCAAAGTGAGTTAAAAAACAGTTTTAGTTTTGTTTTCACATTTATGTTAAAGCCTGAGCAAAAAAGTGAACTGCTCAAGTACATAACAAAAAGACAAATGGCAATTATTCGAGAATTTAAAGGAATACAACATGGCAGAGAATGAAAAAATTTTATATGAAGAGGGCGCACACAAATGCGTCATGTTTAGTTTTGATGATGAGTCTCATGAGGACTCTTTTTTATCCGTAAACCAGTACCTCATAGTTCAAAACGGTGTTGGTATTTTGGTAGATCCGGGAAGTGAGTCTATTTTTGATGAACTTTATGAAGCGGTGAGCCGTCATGTAGAGATTGAAAATATCAAGTTTATTTTCTTTTCACATCAAGACCCCGATGTCTCAGGTTCTATAACGCAGTGGAGTATTGCAACTTCTGCGAAGTTCATACTTTCGGGTTTATGGGTGCGTTTTATGAGCCATTACGGTTTTATGCAAATGGACAGAGTCATGGCGTTGGGCGACCATGGTGCAAAACTAAAATTTGGAGAGAACTTTTTAAAGTTTGTTCCTGCGCACTTTTTGCACTCTCCGGGGAATTTCAGCCTCTATGATTCCCGTTCAAAGATACTTTTTTCGGGAGATATAGGCGCCGCGATTTTAAACACTCCTGAGAATTATAAGCATGTTGAGAGTTTTGAAGAGCATGTCCCTTATCTTGCAGGTTTTCATAAACGCTATATGGCTTCGAATAAATTTTGCCGTGCCTGGGTTACAAATGTGCAAAAACTGGATGTAGATATGATTGCTCCGCAACACGGTTTTGTTTTTGATGGGGAAAATGTGGAAAAATTTCTAGAGTGGTTTAAAGAACTTGAGTGCGGCAGTGACTTTTTAGAAGAACTTTACTAGTAGAAAAAGTAGAAAAAAGGTTTATAATGCAATTCGCAACTTTAAGAACAATCGTTTCCAATATCACCGTTACTCTGCGTGAAACGCACAGCATTGCAAAAGCACTTGAAGAGATGTCTAAGCACAGCATCAGTTCTATTGTTATCGTGGATGAAAAAAACCGTCCCATAGGAATTTTTACCGAACATGATGCGCTTCGTATTGTGAGCGAGATGATTGACCAAGAAATACCGCTGAGTAAGGTTATGACACGAAATCCCTTCTGCGTGGAACAGTCACAACATCTGCACGATGCCTATATGATGATGGAGGAAAAAGCTTATCGTCATCTTGTCATTGTTGATGAGGTCGGAGAGTTTGTCGGAATAGTAAGTGAGGGAGATTTCTTACGCCACATGGGTTTTGATGCGCTGAACAGGTTTAAAACCGTTGCTGAGGCTATGAGTAATGCCCCTCTGGTTATTCAGTCAGATGTGTTGATGATAACTGTTGCGAAACTGATGAAAGAGCATAAGTGTGACTATGCAATAGTGATTGAAAATATGTGTCCGATTGGCTTGATAACAGAACGTGATATTATATATTCCCATGAGGATATGCAAGGTAAAGCAGCAGAGAAGCTCTTGAATCATGCAATAAAGACCATAAAACAGAATCTACTTTTACACGAAGCAGCAGAGCTTATGAAAGAGCATAGTGTTCATCAGCTTGTTGTTGTGGACGATAACGAACATTTATCGGGAGTTTTGAATCGTCACGATATTTTGAAAGCTGTACATGGAAGTTATTTTGAGTTTTTAGTGCAACTTATCAACCAAAAAAACGATACGATTGCCCAGCTTCAAGAGCGAAAAAAAGAGCTTAGAGCCAAAAAAGATTTGCTCGAAGAAAGCACAATTAAATATAGAAAACTTTTTGAGGCTATTCCGGATGGAACTGTTCTGCTAGACGTTCAAACATTAAGGGCGGTGGAGTTTAACAGTGCGGCACATGAGTATCTTGGTTACAGTGCAGAAGAGTTTTCAAAACTGAGCATTTCTGATTATGAGATAATAGAAAGCCCGGAGGAAACGCAGCGGCGGATAGGTGTAATCAAAAGTCAGGGATATGATATTTTTGAAACTAAACACCGCACGAAAGAGGGAAAAATTATTGATGTCTGGGTTAATGCCGTAGCCGTTGAGATATCCGGCCAGAATTATATTATAGCGGTGTATAGAGATATAACAGTACAAAAAGAAACGCAAGAGAATTTCGCGCAACAGAGCTCATTTTTACAATCCCTTCTTAAAAATATTCCGGATTTGGTCTGGTTGAAAGATTTGGATGGTGTTTATCTGGCTTGTAACGAAATGTTTGAACGTCTCTATAACGCCAAAGAATCAGAGATAATCGGAAAAGATGATTTTGATTTTGTGGATACTGAGCTGGCTACTTTTTTTCGCGAGCATGACAAGGCGGCAGTGGCGGCCGGAGGTTCACGTACGAATGAGGAGTTCTTGGTATTTGGCGATGGCAGCTATCAAGGTTTTTTTGAGACAGTAAAGACACCTATGAAAGACATTCATGGAAATGTTATAGGTGTCCTGGGAATCGCTCGTGATATCAGTGAGAGAAAAGCCAAAGACGATGAGAGTGCTAATGTTCAGGCTTTGGCACATGTGGGCACGTGGTCCTGGGATATTCTCAAGGATGAGTTTATCGGGAGCTCTGAGGGATATCGTATTTTTGGAATTCCCCAGGGTGAAAAAGTTGGCCTGAAGGATGTTTTAAAACGATTTTCATCCCAAGACCGTGCGAGGGTTCAGGAGCAATTGCTTAATACGTCAAGAACAAAACAGCAGGTCGGTTCACTCTATCGTTTAAACGTGCAAGATGGTGATGATATCTGGATTAAGACACATACGGAATTTCAATACAATGAAAAACATCAGCCAATTAAAGCTGCAGGAATCTTTCAGGATGTAAGTGAGCAGATACGACACGAAAAAGAGCTGCAAAAAAAAGATGAAGACCTTTCTGCTGCGCAGGCAATAGCGCATATCGGAAGCTGGCGACTCAAAATCAAAGATAATATTCTTGAATGGTCTGATGAGACCTACAGGATTTTCGGCATAGAGATAAGAGCCCCTTTAACATATGAGATGTTTTTGGAACGTATTCATCCTGAAGATGCTGAAAAAGTGGCTCTTGCATGGCAGAGGGCCTTAGAGGGAGAAAAGTACGATATAGAACATAGAATCATTGTGGACGGTACAACCAAGTGGGTGCATGAGCAGGCGAAGCTTAACTCGGATAAGGCCGGCAATATTCTTGATGGTATTGGAATGGTTCAGGAGATTACACAAAGAAAACTTTATGAGCAGAAACTTGAAACACTCGCTAATTATGACCCGCTGACAGGATTGGCTAACCGCGGACTTTTGGTTTCGTATTTGCAAAAGATAATTGAAGGAGCAAAACGTAATAAAAGTCAGATAGCTCTGCTGATGTTTGATTTGGACCGCTTTAAAGATATCAATGACAGTTATGGACATAATGCGGGGGATGAACTATTACAACAGGTTGCAAAACGTTTTTCTTCCCGTTTGCGTGAGGGAGACCTCATAAGCCGTTTGGGCGGAGATGAATTTGCTGTTGTGATGAATAATTTTACGCATCCGGAAGATGCAGGAAGACTTGCAGAGGAGATGATAGAGACTCTTTCTATGAATTATCAGCTTTCTGCAGGAGTATCAGTTCACATAGGGGCAAGTGTGGGAATAGTTATATTCCCTGATCATGCAAGTGATGCACAGACTCTTTTGCAATATGCGGATGCGGCACTTTACAAATCAAAGTCGGAAGGACGGGCTACATACCGCTACTATAGTGATGAATTGACTCAATCAGCGCGTAAACGCATAGAGTGTGAAACTAATCTGCGTCTTGCGATTACAAACAAGGAGTTTGAAGTCTACTACCAGCCTCAAGTGCATATTGCATCCGGACGTATTATCGGTGCCGAAGCGCTTATTCGCTGGAATAATCCAAAACGCGGACTTGTTTCGCCTGCGGAGTTTATTCCTGTTGCAGAAGATACCGGTTTGATTGGTGAAATAGGGGAGTGGGTGTTAAATGAGACCTGCAGACAGGGAAAAATCTGGCTTAACCAAGGGCACAGACTTACTTTGGCTGTTAATCTTTCAGCACATCAAATCAGATATCAGGATGTAGTGTCAATTGTCGAGAAAGCTATTAAGCAAAGCGGTTTTGAAGCGAATCGTTTGGAGCTTGAGCTGACCGAAAGCGCACTTATGCAAAGAGAGGAAGAGACAGTTGAAATTCTTCACAGTCTCAGAGCCAAAGGAATAAGGCTGGCAATTGATGACTTTGGAACAGGGTATTCATCCTTGAGTTATTTAAAGCGCTTTCCGATAGACATACTTAAAATTGACAAAAGTTTTGTTGATGATGTTCCCTATGATGCCGATGACAACGCGATAGTCAGTGCTATTATCGCGATGGGGCAAGCTTTGGGCTTTCAAGTTTTGGCAGAGGGTGTCGAGCAGGAAGAACAACTTCGGTTTTTAGAAGAAAAAGGGTGTACGATGTATCAAGGGTATTATAAAAGCAAGCCTCTGCCTGCAAAAGAGTTTGAAAAACTTTTAAAATAAAAGTGTAATGCTCGTACCGCTGTTTTCTTTTGATTCGAGCATTATTTTAAAACCGTACTCTTTTATAATGCTCTCAACAATACTGAGTCCGACACCAAACCCCCCCGCGTAAGAGTTGGCTCGCTCAAATCTCTTAAAAATAGACTCCAACTTATTTTTTGCAATGCCGATGCCTTTGTCTTGTATGGTAAAAGATTTTTCACTGAGTTTGATTTTTATCTCACTGTTTGGATGGGAGTATTTGATGGCGTTTCCCAAGAGGTTGTTGATAAGCATTTTTGCCTTTGTCGGTGCTATCATAAGCGTGCAGGGGGTTGACTCAAAAAGAACCTGTATGTTTTTTCTTTCCAAAATTTCATCGAAGTAGTCAATACTGTTTTTTACAACTTCTTCAAACGCAAGCTGCTGAGGCTTTTCACTTGCATTGTCAAAACTCAAAAAACTAAGCGCAGAGTACATATCGTAGAGCTGTTTTGTACTGATGGAGATGTTTTTCATAATTCTTTCATCGTAAGTTTTTTTATTGATTGCTCGTGAAGTGCTCATCATAAGTGCCGTGATGGGCGTATTGAGTTCGTGGGTTGTATCTCTGACAAAGTCTTCTATTGCCTGCATTTTTTCTTTAATGGGTTTTAAAAATATGTACGAAAGAGCTACGGAGATGAAGATGATAATAAACGCAACGATGATGGTGACAAAAAGGATTTTATTTTTGAGTTTGAGTACATTTTGCGTGCATTCGTTACTCTGAATAACTGCATATTTAATGCCCAAATGCCCAGCCGTAGCTTGAGATACAAGTGTAAATGTTTTCCCCTGCATATAATAATCTTTTGAAAAGTCTGCTTCTTGCATAATCGAGCCGTATTTGAGTTCATTGTCTGCATCAAAAAGCGCAACACTTGCGTTTTCAAAGTTTTGAAGTACAAGTTCTTCTTTCATCATATGCGCACGGATAACGTCCGAACTCACCTGATTGGCGATACTGTTCATCTTGTAGTAGTTTGAGTTCATCTCCATAGAAACCTGAGCAGTATAAAACCAGTAGCTTGCAAGCGAGAGAAAGATAAAGGAGGAGAGCAGATAAAGCGATAAAAAAGAGTAAAAAGATTTTTTGGTAAGTTTATTCATAGATGTAACCTTCTCCTCGTATGGTTCTGAGATTCTCTTTGGGAATGAATTCCCTAAGTGTGCGTATGTGTGAACGGATAGTCGCATCGCTGGGTATAGAGTCAAAATCCCAGATATTTTGAATAAGTTCCTCGTTTGTTATAACGCGTTTTTGGTTTTGAAAAAAGTAGAGCAAAAGGGCGCTGTCTTTAGTGCTTAAGCTTATTTCCTCTTTTTTTCTGAATACTTTTTTCTCATTAGGAAAAAAGAGTAAATCCACTGCAAGTTCTATCTGCGTTTTTGTTTCAATATTGAAGAGTCTTTTAGTGTTAAGAATGCGGGCATTGAGCTCTTCAAGTTCAAAAGGTTTTTTGATGTAGTCATGGGCACCGAAAGAAAAAGCTTCCTGAAGATGTTTTGTATCAGTGTAGGCGGTGATGAAAATTGCAGGAGTTGTGTCTTGAAATCCCCGAAGTTCTTCGAGAAGTTTAAGCCCATTTTTGCCCGGCACGTTAATGTCAAAAATAAAAAGGTCATATTTATTTGTATCAAGTTTTGCGTAAACTGCTTTAGAATCATAAGCATAATCCACATCCCAGAACTCAGATAAAAAATCTATTAAAATATCGGAGAGTACGGCATCGTCTTCCATGAGCAGTATTTTCATCGCGTTTGACACTCCATTGAGAGTTTTTTTTGATTATTCTACCTAAATAAGCGGAGTATTTAAAAATTTATCTCTAATTTAATATTCCTTATTTTTATGAGTTATAATTAGAGTATCGGTATGTGCTAGAGAATTAAAAGGGGAAAGAATGGAAAATGTGTATTTGGGACGACAGCCTATTATTGATGGAGAGTCTAATCTTTATGCATATGAAATCTTATATAGAGATGACCACAAGCAGAGTAATGTTGGTTCAGACCGTTATGCGAGTGCGTCTGTTATAAGCAGTGTCTTAAACAAGTTTGGAACGAGAAATCTCTTGGGGGACCGCAGAGCATTTGTCAAAATAGATGAAAAGTTTTTACTTAATGATATTATTTTTTCAGTGCCGCAAGAGTTCTTTATATTTTCAGTGCTGGAGAGTTTGGAAATAACTGCGAGAGTGGAAGAAAGATTAGAAAAACTTTACAAAGAGGGTTATCTTATAGCTATTAATGACACGGTTTTAACTGAAGAAACATTGCAAAAATATAAAAATGTTCTCAAATATATTTCACACATAAAAATTAGAATAGATACAAACATAAGTGTTGGCATAGAAGAGATGATAAAAATACTCAAAGCCAACAATGTTAAAGTTATTGCAACAAAAATAGAAGAATCAAAACAGTATGTCATTGCAAGAACTTTGGGCTGCGAATGTTTTCAGGGCTACTTTTTTGCAGAACCAAAAATAGTGGAAAATGCAAAGTATGAACCTGCACAGCTTAATATTTTAAAGCTCTACAATCTTTTGCTACAAGATACAAACATTGACGAGATAACGAAAGAATTTGAAAACAATCATGAAATTACCCTGCAGCTTTTACAGTTTATAAACTCCGGCGCATTTCACTTTAGAAAGAAAATCTCTTCTATCCACCATATTTTAGTTTTAATGGGACGCATGCCTTTGGCAAAGTGGCTGATGCTGATGATTTACTCTAAATCCGTATCCAAAGAGAATGAACGTTCACCTCTTATGCTTCTTGTAAAAAACAGAACGGAACTTATGGAGAATATACTCAAAACGCTCCAGCCTAATGTCAAAAGCAATATGCTCGGAGAGGCTTATTTTGTAGGTGTTTTATCTTTAATAGATACTATTTTTTCAGAGAAACTCGAAACAATTTTAGAAGATATGAATGTCTCCCAAGAAGTAAAAGATGCACTGCTTAAAGATGCGGGTATTTTAGGTGAGATTTATGCGCTTATCAGAGATATAGAGGCTTTTGACACCCATGCTATTAGCAGATTCGAAGAGACTTACTATCTTGAAGCCGGAGTGCTTAAAAAGCTCATTCTTGATTCCATTGAGAGTGTGAACAAGTTTGAAAAGCCGACTCTCTATGAAGAGTAGAACGACTCCTCAAACTCTCCTCTGGCTTATCTGCTATAATGTCGGCAAAAGATGGGGCTTTTAAGATTGCCCCAAATGCAATAATTTTAACAAAAGAGCCCCTATGAACGCAAAAAACTTCTCCTCACTTCCTCTCTCAACTGAAATGGTACAAAACCTAAACGCCATAGGCTACACCCAGATGACACCTATTCAAGAACAGAGTCTTCCGTATATTTTAGAAGGTCGGGATGTTTTGGCGCAGGCAAAAACGGGGAGTGGAAAGACGGCTGCGTTTGGCATAGGTTTGCTCTCTAAACTTGATGTGAAAAAATTTCGTGTTCAGTCGCTTATTCTTTGTCCTACCCGTGAACTTGCCGAACAGGTTGCAAGAGAGTTGCGCCAAATTGCAAAATTTGCCCATAACATTAAAATTTTGACTCTTTGCGGCGGGGTTGCGTTTGGTCCGCAGCTTGGCTCACTTCGCCATGGCGCGCACATTGTTGTCGGAACTCCGGGACGTATATTAAAGCACTTAAGCAAAGAGAGTCTTGACTTGGAAAACCTGCAAACGCTGGTCTTTGATGAAGCGGACAGAATGCTCGACATGGGCTTCAGCGAAGAGATAGAAAAAGTTTTAGAGTTTGTTCCAAAGCAGAGACAAACCCTGCTTTTCTCAGCAACTTACCCTGAAGAGATTTTAGATTTAAGCTCATCCGTGCAGCAGGATGCCATCAGCATTAAAACAACGACGCAAGAAGTTGCCAACAAAATTACCCAAAGATTTTATGAGGTTTCGGGTGAGCAAAAAATCAAAACACTCATCAACATTTTCAGCACTTTTAAGCCTCAAAACGCAATAGTGTTTTCAAATACTAAGATAGAAGCAGACGAAATTGCGTCCAAACTTCAAAAAAGCAACATCGATGCTTTGGCTATTCACGGAGATTTGGAACAGTACGACAGAAACGATGTTTTAGTACAGTTTTCCAATGGAAGTTCGAGAGTTTTAGTGGCAACAGACGTTGCGGCGCGCGGACTTGACATTAAAGAGCTCAGCATGGTTGTAAATTACGATCTGCCTCACTCTCTTGAGACCTACACGCACCGTATAGGCAGAACTGCAAGAGCAGGAGCAGAAGGTCTTGCGTTTACTTTGTATGAGCCTTGGGAAGCAGAAAAAGTTGAGGAGTACAGAGACGGTGAGAGACTTTTTGAGTGCGCGGGAGATTTAAAAATAAGCAACGGTTTTTCTATGACGCCTGAGTTTATTACGCTTGTAATTGAAGGCGGAAAAAAAGACAAACTCAGAGCAGGCGATTTACTTGGTGCACTTACGGGTGATGCAGGACTTGCGGGAACTTCTATCGGTAAAATAGATGTGTACGAGAGACAAACCTATGTGGCTATTGAAGCAAAATTAGTAGATGAAGCACAAAAAAGACTCTCAGGCGGAAAAATAAAAGGCAAAAAATTCTCTGTCTGGATTTTATAGGCTAGAATGAAAGAGTTAAAATATCTGCATCACTATCCGCCTGCAATTCAAGCGCAGGTGCATAGTCTCATAGAAAAAAAAGCTCTTACTTCCCATCTTCTCAAAAAGTACCCGCTTTCTCATAGTATTGGCAATGACAAAGCACTCTTTTCTTATGTCAATGAGTTGAAAAACGAGCATATGAAGAAAGCGCCCCCTTTAAGTAAAACGCATTACGATGGAAAAATTCACGTGATAAACAATGCTTTGGGAACCCACCATTTTATCTCCAGAGTCCAAGGCTCCAAGCTCAAAGCAAAAAATGAGATAAAAATAGCCTCAATGTTCAAGAATGTTCCGCAAGAGTTTTTACAGATGATTGTGGTACATGAACTGGCACATTTTAAAGAGAAGGAACATAATAAAGCGTTTTACAAATTATGTGAATATATGCAGCCTGCTTACCATCAGACAGAGTTTGATTTGAGACTTTATCTTACGCATCTGGATATTTGGGGCAAGATAGATGCCTGGACTTAAAATTATTTGATATAATAAAAGAAAAAATTGTGAGAATACAATGGATGATGTTAGCAAAGCCTTACTACAGAGCGTACTAAATTCACAAAAAGAGGTTGGGGTTATTTTCTGTGAGGGTGTACCTATTGTGACAAACAGTGCATTTCACAAATTTTTTAACGTTGCATCTCTTGAACAGTATCTCTCAGATTTCGGTCCTTTTGTAAACAACTTTGTTCCCCATCCGTCCTATTTCAATCAAAGTAAAATTGACAAAGGTGAGTCTTGGTTTGAAGCTATTATGAAGCTTGATGAACAGGATAGAATTGTCAGTATGATGAATGCAAAGTACGAACCGCATGCTTTTTTAGTGACTCTGGATACGAGTGTAGAAAATTATCAGATAGCCTCTTTTGAAGATATAACCCAAAGCCTCATTAAAAGAATTATGATACAAAACAATGTCACCATAGATGAAGAAAGCGGGGCATATTCAAAGAACTACTTTACACACATTATGCATAGTTTTGATGATGCGGCAGCCTTTAATGAAAAAATTATCGGGGTCTCTTTTTTTGATATTTTGAGTAATGATGGAATCGAAATAGCGCTTGAAGAAGAAATACTCAAGGCTTTTGTACAGCATTTTAAAAACAGTATCCGTCAAGATGATATGCTTGTACGTTGGAATAAAAGCAGCTTTTTACTTGTCTATTTGATAGATGATGAGACAAAAGCAAGACAGGTAGAACAAAAGCTTCAAACTATGGCGAGTAAAACAATTGTTGAAGGCTTTAAATGTCGTTTTTCACACAGAGTGCAAAAAGAAAAAGAGAGCATAGTAAAACTCATAAAAAAATTAGAGGATTAATCCATCCAACGCGTAGGATCGTAGCCGTCACTTGGTCGTATAATCTCTTTTTTTTCTAGTTTTTTTATCAAAATCGAAAATGCGGTTTTGTCGGCCTCGTTTGTATTTTCGCCACTTCTTACAAAGCCAAATTTCTCATAAAATGCTAAAGTAAGAGTCTCATTTGGAACATGTACGCTTATTTGCGCATACAGTGCCGCGGCTTCTTGCAAAAACTGCTCCATCATAAACGTGCCTATGCCTCTGCCTCGAAACTCTTCAAGTACCACAACATGCAAAATTGGTGTTTGTTCATCAATAAAGCCTTTGGCATTTTGTTCACATTTGAGTTGTCTGCACCAGATGGCTCCCGAAATTGTATGCTCAAGAAGGGCGTAAAGTCCCAAATCTTTGTTTGAATGTCCAAAAAAATCAGCATACATTTTGTCATTGTCATGTGTGAACTTGAGCATATTTTGTACTATTTTCTCTTCTGAAGAGCGTAAAAAATAGAGTGTAGGCGTCATGAAAGCTCCTCTATCTTTTTATCATACTCTGCGTTTATGGCATCAAGCTGTGTTTGTGCAACTTCGAGTTTTTCAAAAAACTCTTCGACATCATTCTCTTCTTTGGCAACAAGTTTGGAAAGCTCCATCAGCTTGGCGCTCTCTCCTGCGTTTGAAGCTTCAATGAGTTCTTTATGGTGAACTTCAAGGGCCTCTTCAACTTTCATAATCGCGTTTTCGAGTTTTTGTACCTCTTTTTTGAGTGCAGAGGTGTTGTTATTGCGTTCACGAACAAGATCTGAAATCTGCTTTTTAATCTCTTTGGTATTTGATTTTGGAGCAGCTTTTACTTTCTCTTCCTGCTCCTCATCTTCCCAGCCGATTTTTTCAAGGAACATATCATAGCCGCCATCGAAATACTGCGCTCCGTCTTTACTGAAGATAATGAGTCTGTCACACACTTTTCTTAAAAGCTCTTCGGAGTGTGTTACGACAATGACTGAGCCGTTGAATCTGTTAATAGCCTCCGTTAAGGCAGCAATAGAATCCATGTCTAAGTGGTTTGTAGGCTCATCCAGAAGTAAAAGATTGACCTCACGGGCGAGAATTTTCCCAAGCATAACGCGGCTTTTTTCTCCCCCTGAGAGCAGAGAAATTTTCTTTTGCGCCATCTCTCCGCTAAACATCATCCCGCCGCAAAGTCCCCGAACCATCGCCTCCGGCATTTTTGGATTTGCCGTGTAAATCTCATCTATAACAGTATTATTCGGGTTAAGATGTGCGATGTTCGTCTGTCCAAAGTGTCCAAACTCTGTGTTTGCCTGATACTCTACACTTCCGCTAAGTGGTTTGAGCTCTTTGCCGATAACGTTGAGCAGGGTAGATTTTCCCTTGCCGTTTTTCCCGATAATCCCGATACACTCACCTTTTGCAATGCTAAAAGAGATGTTTTTAAACAAAATGTTTTGGGGCGTATAGCCAAAGCTTACATCTTTAACTTCAAGCAAAACTTTCGCAGGTGTCTCTTTGTAGTTAAAGTCAAATTTTAAACTCGCATCAAAGCCCAAATCATCGAGTAAGTCCATCTTTTCGAGCTGTTTTACTTTTGACTGCGCTAAAGCCGCAGTTGAAGCACGCGCCTTGTTTCTGGCGATAAAATCTTCAAGCTCTTTGACTTTTTTGTCCTGAGCAATTTTTTGTTTTTCATACAGCTCATCATTTGCGCTGAGTTGTTCATAAAACTTGTGTGTATCTCCCGGAATGAGCGTCAGATTTTTACGTACAATCCCCATAGTATGTGTACAAACAGCGTCCATAAACTCTCTGTCGTGGGTAATGAGAATAAGCTCACCCTGAAAATTTTGTAAAAAGTTTTTAAGCCAGCGAAGCGAAACGATGTCAAGGTAGTTGGTCGGCTCATCTAAAAGAAGCAGATTGGGTTCAGTTACAAGCAACTTTGCCAAATTGATACGAATCTGGTAACCGCCTGAAAAAGAGAGAGGATTTTTATCTAAATCTTCTGCACCAAAACCCAAACCAAAAAGAATTTTCTCAACTCTGTACGTATCGTACTTCATCTCCTCTGTAAGCGCCAAAGCTGCTTCTTCTCTAAGTGTCGGTTCCGTGAAGACGAGATGCTGTTTAAGCGCACCAATTCTATACCCTTTAGGGATGATGATGTCGCCGCTATCCGCACTCTCTTCACCGAGAATGAGTTTAAAAAGAGTAGATTTTCCACTCCCGTTTCTACCGACCAGTCCAATGCGGTTGCCTGCGTTTAGCTTAAAGCTGAGATTGGAAAAGAGTTCTTGTGTCGAGTAACTTTTGCAGATGTTATTGAGTTGTATCATAGGTTTCTTTTTTGGAGGATTTGTTTGTTATAACAGAGCAAAGCACAAAGGCTTTCGCTCCGCATGGATGGCAGATTACTCTTCTTTACCGTTTCCGTAGTGCTCAAAAAGGTAGTTTGTTGTCGCCATTTCAGCTTCTTTGTCTATTGGAGCCTTAAAGTGAACAATCATTTTTACAACTTTTTCATGCCAAAATTTTCGTGACTGAGGGCCTTGGTTGAGTATGTAGCCAAAAGAGTGGCACATAAGACAATTCGCCTCAATAGCGTCAAAACCTTTGCCCATTTTTATTTCATACGGCATATAAGGAACTTCTATTTTTTCATCTACTTGCGCAAAAAGCGTTGAGAGAGCCAAAAGGCTCAAAAGTACTATTTTTTTCATCATCGCTCCTTATATTACTTCGATAGTCACGCTATCGATACCGTTGTATTTATACCCGCCGTGGTTCCATTTGACATCCTGAGCAAAAGGCTGTTCTGCACCCAAACGGTTGATGGCCTTGGCCATAATGGTCACTTTTCCGTAAGTCGAGGGTTTGTAAGCAAATCTGAATTCTCTAAACGCATAGCGGTCAGCATCTTTTAGGATGGCAGGTTTCCAGCTTTTACCGCCGTCCGTAGAGATAAGAACGTCTTTAATTCCATGCCCGTCATCAAACGCAACTCCGCGTACTACAACGTGAGAGTTATGATAAACAATAGAGTCATTTGTCGGGTAACCGATGACCGATTTTACATTCATAGTCGTAATAGGTTTAGTAGTTTTAAATTTTTCTTCCGGAGTTTCACACTCGCAAGAGTTATCCGGCACACGGTAGGCAACGTCCATAAAGAAAAGTTTTTTGTAATCTTCTGTTACGGTAATGTTGCTGAGCATTTTTACCCAGCTGTCCGCATAGTGTCCAGGAATAACAAGACGTACAGGATAGCCGTTGAGGTATGGCAAATCTTCCCCATTCATCTCGTAAGCGACGATAACATGATCATCAAGTTCATCAAGGTGCATTTCACGCACAAAATTTGGCGTTTCATAGTAAGATGCAGTTTCGCTTCCGTTAAAGCCAATCCAATGTGCACCTTTTTTGACACCTGCGCGGTTGAGAAGGTCTCTTAAACGCACACCTTTCCATTTTGCACAGCCCATAGCGCCGCTTCCCCACTGGATTCCGCCAGCAACAGGTTGGAATGCGGAACGGCTATTTCCGCCACACTGCATAACCGAGGTAACTTCCACCTGCTCAAAATCTCTTTTGAGTTCATCAAGAGAGATAGAGAGTTCATTCTCAACCATTCCGTTAATCTTGATACGGTGTGTTTTTGGGTCAATAAGCGTCGGAATTTCCGGCATATGCCAGCGCACAAAGAATTGATCATTTGGAGTGATTCCCTGAGCGAAAACTTCCCTTGGAGTTTCAAGAAGAGGCGGTCTGTCAGAGTAGGTAATGAGCGGTTTTTTTTCCGGAAAAGCTATCTTGGAAACTTTTCTGCTATCAATGGGCTGTCCTGTAATACCCGCAGTTGCTGAAGTTCCAACAACAGCAGCAGAGGCTACAAGAGAGGCTTTTAAAAAATCTCTTCTTTTCATGCGAATCCTTTAATCAATAATTGCTTTATCAAATTATTAACTGGTTAAATTATTTATATAATTGTATCAAATACTATACTGTATCTTATATAAAAATCGCAAAATGTTTTTAATTTATAATAAGGCTCAGTCCAACTTTTCCTTTTTCCTGGTCTACGCTGATGACCTCTATTTGGGGAAGAAATTGGTTGAGGGAGAGTACTTCAAGAGGATGGTTTATTCTTTTTGTACTCATTTTTGAGATGTGAATCATGCCGTCATTTTTAAGTCCTATGTCTACAAATGCCCCAAAATCGGCGATGTTTCGTACAACTCCTGAAACAAAACTTCCCTCTTTGAGCATTTTGATGTCGGTAATGCCGTCCTTAAAAGGAATGGCTGGGAGTTCTTCTCTTGGGTCAAAGCCGGGTTTTTGCAACTCTTTTATGATGTCACGAAGAGTCTCTTTCCCAATGGCGAGTTTTTTGGCTTTTTCATCTACGTTGATTGCGTTTAAGTCCAAACCTTTGAGTTTTTTAGCCGCATCGTAGCTCTCAGGGTGAACTCCAGTGTTATCAAGCGTCTCTTTTGCGTCTTTAATACGGATAAATCCTGCCGCCTGTTCATAAGCTTTTTTGCCCAGACCTTTGACTTTTAAAAGTTCATTTTTACTTTTAAAAGCGCCTTCGCCCTCACGAAACGCAATGATGTTCTGCGCTATTTTTGCCCCAATTCCCGCAACAAACGTAAGCAGTGAAAGTGAGGCTGCGTTTATGTCGACACCGACACGGTTTACAAGGTCACCCGTAACATCGCCGAGTTTTTTCTCCAAGAGTTTTTGGTCAACGTCATGCTGGTACTGTCCGATGCCCAGAGATTTAGGGTCGATTTTTACAAGTGCCGCCATAGGGTCGCCCAGACGCTGTGCGATGGAGATAGCACCTCTTATGGTTACATCAAGCTGAGGGTATTCGTCTTGTGCGATTTTTGAGGCACTGTAAACTGAAGCACCGGCTTCTGAAACTACAGTGTAGTTTAACCCTGCGTTTTCTTCTTTGTTGAGTCTTGCAAAAAACTCCTGCGTTTCGCGAGAAGCTGTCCCGTTACCGATTGCTACGGCTTTAATGTCGTATTTTTTAGCAAGCGCTAAAATTTTTGCCTTTGAGCCGTTATAATCTTTTTTGGGCTCAGTCGGATAAATTACTGCAGAGTCTAAATATTTTCCGTTTTCATCAATGACGGCAAGTTTACATCCGCTGACAAACGCAGGGTCAACGCCTAAAATAACTCTTTTTGTCACAGGCGGCGTCATAAGGAGTTGGCTGAGGTTTTTGCCAAAAACATCGATGGCGCTTATGTCTGCTTTTTCTTTTAAAATGCTCTGCACCTCACGCTCAAGCGAAGGAAGTAGAAGCCTTTTGAGCCCATCTTTGTAAGCCTCAAAAAGAAGTTCTTTGGAACTCTGCGCATTGCGGGGGATTTTATAGCGTTTAATGTTTTCTTCAACACGCTCGAGGTCAATGCTGATTTTTACAGAGAGCTCTTTTTCATTCACCCCGCGCATAATGGCCAAATAGCGGTGAGACGGAATATACGCCACTTTTTCGCTTTTGCCTGAGAAGTTTTTAAAGCTGCCGTTTTCATCAAAAGTTTTACTCGGTTTTGTCTCAAGTGAGCCAAAACGCAGCATTGTGTCGCGGATGCTCTCACGTTCTCTAGGCTCATCCGCGTAGCGCTCGGCTAAGATATCCTGAGCGCCTTTTACGGCATCTTCAACTGAAAGTACAGTTGCGTTTTGGTATTTTTTCGCTTCGCGTTTAAACTCTTCAAGTGTGACTCTTGCGTTTTGCAAAATGTCCGCAAGCGGTGTTAAACCGTTGGCGATGGCCGTCGTTGCGCGTGTATTTTTCTTCTCTTTAAAAGGTCTGTAAATATCTTCCAAAACGCGAAGAGAATCCGCTTCCTCTATGCTTTTTTTGAGCTCAGTTGTCAGCGTTGCGCGCTCGCCGATAAGACGGGAAATTTCCTCTTTGCGTTCAAGAAGTTTTTTGGAACTAAGGTAGATGAGTTCAAAGTCACGCAGTACTTCATCACTTGCTCCGCCTGTCATCTCTTTGCGGTAACGGGCGATAAAAGGGATGGTCGAACCCTCGTCTAAAAGTTTTAAGATGTTGGCAATGTGTTCTTTTTTGAGGTTTGTTTTTGAGGCGATCTGTTCTATTAGTTGGGTCATAAGTAATCTTTCATTTTTTGGCAATTATACACTTTTAGTAACTCTTTTTTGATTCTGTGCTATAATTTTTTAAGATGCTTCAAGGAGGATATTATGAATGTTTCGTCTTATTTATTTCAATCACCTTATTCTTCGCCTGTTCAAGTTGGGAGATTAGACCCCAGCACAAAACAAGAAGATGTAAAACAAGAAGATACCAAGTCTCAGCAAAGTACTGCTTCTGCTCCGCAAGCAGATTTAAAACAGCAGGAAGCTCAGGTGTTTGCAGCTTCACAAGTCAAGGAAGTGACACCTGCAGTAAAGTCTGAAAAACTTTTGGATATGTACGCGTAGGAGCCGGTTATTTCTTCCGGTAAAGTGCATAAAACTTGAAAGAGGAGATTTTTGTTTTCTCCTCTATAGTTTTTAATTCTAATTCCTGCAATCCTAGGTCTGTGAAGTGTTTAAATTCACTGCGTTTCATAGGCCAAGGCGGCCCTTTTGGGTTTTTGTCTTCATCAATCCCGTGTGCTATGACCAAAATTTTCCCATCTTTACTCAGCAGTGAGCTTATTGCGTTTATGATTTCTTCTCTGAATTCTCTTGGCAGGGACTGAATAGTTAAAGATTCAAAAACAAAGTCAAACTCACCTCTCAGAGAGTCTGGGAGCTCAAAAACATCCTGTACCAAAAACTCTATACAAATTCCGTCAAAACGCTCTTTACACCACTTAATGGCAGAGTCTGAAATGTCAATTGCCGTAACGTCATAGCCGGCCTGAGCGAGCATATGTGCGTCATCCCCGAGTCCACAGCCGACAACTAAACACTTTCCTAACTCTGTGTTTTCTTTCATGTACTTGAGCAGATGAGGATTCCCCTGCATGCTTGCCCAGGGAATGTTCTCGTTTTGTTTGTAGTTCTCTTTGTAGAGTTCTTCAAACCATGCAGAGGCCTGTTTATAATCTTTTTGCATTTTTTGCCCTAACTGTTTATTTGTTCAAGTATCCACGGCCAAGGACCGTAACCGCTTGCTGCGTTTATGTGTCCGCCATTTTGTATGGTTTCCATCTCTACGCCAAGAGCATTTTGCAACTCTTTAGCTTCATCTTCGCTCAAATAAGGGTCATTTGTTGATGTTACTAGCAAGACCTCTTTTGCGTATAAGTTGTTGGGTGCAGTAACGGGAAAAAAGCTTTTGAGTTCTTCTATTTTGCATTTCAAGCTCGGCGGCGCTACAAGAAAAAGTTTTGTAACTTCACTTATATTGCCTTCATTGCAAAGATGAAACCAGAGAATGTTTGCAAGCGAATGACAGACAACAATGTCAGGTTTAAATTCTTCTAAATGCTCTTTGAGTTCTCTTTTCCAAACATCGAGTTTTGGGAAATCATAATTGCTAAACTCTAAAAAGCTCACACAGCCATACTCTTTTGCTAACTCGCCAGCGAGCCAGCTTTGCCAGTGTGGGCTGTTGCTTCCGCCCCAGCCGTGAAGGAGAAGAACTTTTGCAGACATCTACTCCACCAGCTTCTTGAAGTTTTTAATGGTGTAGAGTTTAAGGTTTTCGCCCTTGAGGGCTTTGAGTTCATTGGAGTAACCTGCTTTGGAAAAGAGAACAAAAACATCTGCCGCAATACTTGCTTTTGCGCATTTTTCCTGAAGTTTTATAAGTTCGCTTTTTTTGACTTTGGCGTTAGTGTATTTGCACGCACCGGCAATTATTTTTCCTGAGGCTGTTTTGGCGTAGATATCTATTTCTAATTCTTCATCCCAGTAAGAGTCACATTCTACGATAGGGTCACTTGCGTTTTCGAGCTTGAGAAGTTCCTGGCTAAGCTGCACAAAAGGAAGCTGAATAAATTCGCTTTCTCTGTTTGCAAAACGTTCTCTTACCTCTTTATAGTCGCCATCTCTTATTCCCTTAAAAAGCGGAGAGATAAAGGCAAACCAAAATCTTAAAAATGGGGATGTGAAGTAAAGTTTGTCTGCGACAACGCTGTGCTCAGACCAGCTAGTGAAGACTTTTCGTGAAGGTGCCAGACGTATGATGCCGCTCTCGCAAAGCGCTTCAACAGCTTTTATACCTACTTCTCCGGCAACGCCTGCACGCTTAAACGCAGTATGTGTTCTGCCATCGCCCATAGCAATGCCTGTTAAAACTGTGTGATACATCGGCATACCGGTTGTCACCTCGCTAACGTCGTTTCTTATGTAAGTATAGTCAGGAAACACAAGCTTTTCTATAAGTTCCATAGTCGGTTTAGAGGTGTCCATAGGCGCCCACTCAACCCCGCCAAAGATTGCAAATTTTTCAAGAGCGTCTTCAAAGTTTTTTGGCTGCTGTTCTTGGTAAAACGACTTGAACTGCTCTTGGAGGGTTTGTGTACTTAAAATCATAAGGGGGCCTTTTCTTGCTTTTTGTTGCAAAATTATACAGGCTTTTTAACTATAATGACAGTCAAATTCCACAAAAGGGACATCTATGCTTGATGGCAGAGAAAGAAAAAATATTAAACATGGGCAAAGCGTCGCCATTGTTTTAAAACAAGACCAAGATACCGGCAAGCTTACCGATGGGATAGTGAGAGACATTTTAACAAAGTCTCCAAATCATCCACATGGGATTAAAGTGCGTCTAATGAGTCGTGAAGTCGGACGGGTGAAAGAGATTTATTAGTACACAAAGACTACACATTTTCTTTGTAAAATCCTCTCAGAAAAACAAAAAAACTTAAAGGATAAAATATGAAAAAACTAACTCTTGGAGCACTTTTACTCGGTGCAACACTTTTTATGGGACTCGGTGCTACTTCGTTGAGTGCAATGGGTGATGATGCAGGAAAGTGTGGTAAAGCTATGCAAATGCCAGGCGGTAAATGCGGTCTAGATAAAAAAGCTGATTGTAAAGACCCAAAAGACTGCGAGACAATGAAACCAAAATGCGACAATCCTAAAGATTGTGATATGCCAAAAAAATGCGGTGCAGACAAAAAAACGCCGCCACCTGCAATGAAATGCGGTGCCGGTAAATGCGGCGGCAACAAGTAACCGACTTCTATAAATATCAAGGGAAATATTTTCCCTTGGTATGACTCTGAGTTATTTTAAATTCCCATTTATTTCTCACTCTCACTCTTCATTAATACACAAAGACTGCACATTCAAAAGTTATAATTTATTTAAGATATAAAAGGAGTCTATTATGAAATGCGAACAAATATACAGTGAATTTTCACGTTTATGCGGATACTTGAAGCCGCTTTCTCTGCTCTTGGCAAGGTTGATTGTTGCCTATGGATTTTATACTCCGGCTATGACAAAGTGGGCAGATATAAACTCTGTTGCCGATTGGTTTGGCACTTTAGGAATCCCGTTTCCAACGCTCAATGCATATTTGGCAGCGAGTACGGAGCTTGCGGGTGTCGTACTTCTTGCTTTAGGCTTATTTACAAGATTAATTTCCATTCCGCTCATAGTTGTGATGCTTGTGGCAATAACAACAGTGCATTTGTCAAACGGTTTTTCAGCAGGAGCTAACGGTTTTGAGATACCATTGTATTATATGTTGTTCTTACTCGTCTTCTTAGCTCACGGTGCAGGCAGATTTAGTTTTGACAGAATGTTTTTTGATGAGAAAAATTAGAAGGAGAAAAATATGTGTATTCCTCATAACGGCGGCAGTGTAAGTAACGGTTACGAAAAAGAAGAAAAGCCGAAAAAGCACATTGCCCGTGTTTCAAAAGAGCAGTTTGAAAAAGGCGATTCTGATTTTATAGATGAAAGAATTATTATAGACAAACCGAAGAAAAAAGAGACTTTTTTAGAACAGCTCGTAAAAGAATTGGCAGGATAGTTTTTGATTTTAAACGCACGCAGAAGCTTTTTAAAAAGTTCTTTTTTGAGTATTGGGATTCTTGTAACACTTCGAGGCGAACTTTTTGGAGCTGTCTCACCCCTTGAGACACTTTCTCTTGTGCAAAATGATTTGTTTCCTTTTGCCGGTGAACTTGGTGTAAATGCCCCTGCGTATTTGGGGATAGCTTTAAATCATAGCCGCATTAGAGATACGGACAAAATCTTTTTACGAAACGGTGTGCAGTGGCTTAACGAAGAGGCTCTTGAGACGTATCAGAGCATCTACTCAAAACTTTCATCCTCCCAAAGACAAAGTATTTTGCAGCGTATTTCACAAAAAAAATGGGGTGAGAGATGGATTAACGCTATACTCAGTTACACTATGGAAGCAATTTTCAGTGACAGAGTTTACGGAGTTAACCCTAAAGATGCAGGGCAAAAATGGCTCGGGCATACGGCAGGTTTCCCCCGCCCTACAAAGGCGTTTGTGTGAAGGTTGATGTCTGCATAATCGGAAGCGGTGCCGGCGGCTCGCCTATAGCATACGAACTCTCAAACGCAGGTTTTTCTGTCCTGGTTCTGGAAAAGGGAAAAAACTTCACTGAAAAAGATTTTTCAAAAGATGAACTTGCAGTCTCGCGAAGAGAACTTTTTACACCTTCCCTTCAAGAAGAACAGCATGTTATAAACCAAAAATTCAAAGACGGCACAATAGAGCGTTACGAGGGAGCCGAGTATAACTGGAATTTTTGGAACGGTTCCATGGTCGGCGGTTCTTCAAACCTTATGAGCGGTTATTTCCATAGAATGAAACCTGATGACTTTAGACTTTTGAGCGTTTATGGAGCGATTGAAGGGGCCAACATCGTGGATTGGCCCCTTTCTTACGGGGAGCTTGAGCCATATTACAAAAAGGTTGAAAAAATCATCGGGGTAAGCGGGGTTGTTGCAAGGCATAAATTTGCAGAACCGCGTTCATCGCCTGAGTTTCCTTTTTCGGCTTTGGAAGTAAACGCAGCCACAAAATGGTTTGACAAAGCTTGTTCAAAACTCGGATTTCACAGCATACAAACGCCGAGGGCAGTTTTACCTTATGATGCACTCGGACGCAGTGGCTGTTCTTACTCTAATTTTTGCGGAAGTTACGGTTGTGCTACGGGAGCAAAGGGCAGTGCAAGAGCGGCTTTACTTCAAAAATGCAGTGCGAAAATAATTACAGAAGCCTTTGTTTATAGGTTGGAGAGTGATGTAAAGAGAGTCAAAAAAGCACACTATTACGATAAGGATATGAACTCTCATGAAGTTGAGGCGAAGATTTTTGTCGTAGCGGCTCAGGCGATTGAGACTTCGCGTTTACTGCTCAACTCCAAAAATGAGTATTTTAAAAACGGGTTAGCGAATAATAACGGACAAGTTGGAAAAAATCTCATTTTCTCAGGCGGAGGCAGCGGAGAGGGAAGACTCAGGTTTGAAAATTTGAGTGAATCCGAACAAAAAGAACTCATGCAAGCAGGACTTTTTTTCAACAGAAGTTTGCAGGATTGGTATGAGTATAATGAAGAAGGGAGAAAACTCAAAGGCGGGACGATTGACTTCTTGTTTGAACACGCAAACGCAGTCTCACGCGCTTCAAGAGAGTTTTATAATGAGCAGGGAAATATCATCTGGGGTGATGAACTCAAAAACAAAATCTTCAAAAATTTCACAACTTCCCGTGTGCTAAGCTTTGAGGTTTTTAATGACTGGCTTCCCACAGATGAGTGTTTTGTGAGTGCGGATGAAAAGCTCAAAGACAAGTACGGCGTGAATGTCGGGGTTATAAATCTTTGGGGGCATCCGCAGGATTTAAAAGTCGGTGAGCATTTAGCAAAAGAAGCAGTGAAAGTTTTAGAGAAGATGGGAGCGGAAGAAATTTCCTACTCCATCTCAGCCTCGCCTCCGCCGAACTTAGTTGCCGGCGGCTGCCGTTTTGGAGAGAATCCAAAAACATCTGTTTTAGATAAAAACTGCAAGGCCCATGAGCTGGAAAATTTGTATGTGAGTGATGCTTCTTTTATGCCGACTGGCGGGAGTGTGCCCTATACCTGGACTATCTATGCAAATGCGTTTCGTGTAGCAGATAAACTGTTAGAGATATTAAGAAAAGCTTAATGACAATAGTACTATTATCTTTTCAAATACAAGGAGTTCAAAATGAAATATATATTAGTTGCTAGTTTGGTGCTGGGCGGTGTTCTTATGGCAGGACAAAATAATATGGTTCCTTCATTTAGTGATTTTGATGGCAATCGAGATGGAAAAGTGACTCAGGAAGAGTTTGAAACCACGCAACAACAGCGTATGGCAGAGAAAGCTGAGGCCGGCAGAATGCTTAAAAATGCAGGGAATGCTCCTACTTTTGCAGACATAGACACAAATAATGACGGTTCTTTTGATTCTATTGAATTTTCCGCGCATCAGGTGAAACAAAGAGGCGTAAAACAAAGTATGGGCATGGGTAAAGGAATGGGACAGGGCGCAGTCAAGTAAGCTAAACCAGAAGGGTTTAAAAGCCGAAGCTTACTGCAGAAGTGATTTCAGAAATATTTTAATGTAGTCTTGATTAAATTTCCCTGCCATTGCCTCACCCTTCATCATCAATTGCAGAGCTTCAAAGCTGGAATATTTAAGTCTGTAGGGTCTGTCATTTGTCAGGGCATTAAAAACATCGCAAATCGCTAAAATAGCGGCGGCATTGCTGATGTTTTTACCCTTTAAATGCTCTGGATAACCGCTTCCGTCGTAACATTCATGGTGGTGCATGATGGCATCAAGGATATATGGTTCAACAATCTTGTTCTGTGTGGCAATAGTGACGCTGCGTTTAGGGTGTTCCTGAATGGATGCAGTTTCATCTTCACTGAGTTTTGAGTCTTTATGTATAATGTTCTCGTCAATTTTTTTAAAACCAATATCATGAAGCAGGGCGGCTGTTCCAAGTTGCAGTAATTTGTCACTTGTTATTTTAAGAGAAAAGCCAAGGTTAACTGCGTAGATGGCTACATAAAGGGAGTGGTGAGAAAGATTGAGATCACTTTGAAAAAGAGATATGGTATTTTTTAGATATTGCTGATTGATTGTGATTAAAAATATAATCCCACTGACAATTTTTGTAACACAGGAAAGATTTATTGTATCGTCTGCATTTTGCAGGTAGTCATCAAAGAGTTGAGTATTTACTTCGGTGAGCAATTCCAAACTTTTTGCAAAATCATTTTTGTTATATTTAAGGTAGGTTTGCAGAGTCTCGCAAGAGAGCGTTTGTCGCTTGGCTTCTTTTTTTGATACGTAAACATGCTCTTTCTCTTGAAGAGTCTTGAAAAGTTTTGGGCTTAAAACAGTTCCCGCTTCTATAATAATGACGTAGTCACCATTTTTTTTGATAAAAATATTAAACGCGACGCCATACCCCACTCTCAGGGAATTTACATCCAACACTTCGTATTCAGTCTGATATTTTATTTTTGCTTGAACAACTTTCATATATCACATTTATATCATAAAAAAACTTCTTTTATTATGAATATTTTGTCTACACACACTCTGCACAATCAATAAGTATAATTCCTCTACATAAAAAAATATTCAGGAGTTTAAGATGAGATTATTATCAACTTTATTAGCTTTAGGTTTGACTTTTTCACTCTCAAACGCAGCTGCGTTTGAGCAAGAGATTCGTTCTACTTTAGCAATTGTAAAGATAAGCAGTAAAAAGCCTTTGGTTGTGGGAAATAATGTAGTGGTTTTGGAAATAAGTAAAGATGCAAAACCAAGCAGCGGTGATGAGGTCACGATAAAAACCTTTATGCCGGCTATGCCTGGAATGCCTTACATGGAAAACAAAGAGGCGGCAAAAGAACTCAGTCCAGGAAAATACGAAACCATCATAAACTTTTCTATGAGCGGAACTTGGCAGATTCATATCTATGTTACTCCAAAAGAGGGTAAAAAGTACAGAGTGAAAACTTCTGTAAATATTTAGGTGTACATGATGTTGCGGACTCTATTTTTATTGTTTGTTTTGAGTGTGTTTGCGCGGGCGCAAAGCTTAGATGAAATTATCACATATACACTTGATAATCATAACTCTCTCAGAGCGATTGAGCAGAAACTGAGCTCCTTTGATGAAACACTCTCTCTTACGCAAAAGTTTCAAAATCCGGAACTCTCCCTGAGTATGGGGGATATCCAGTTTAAGGATGTCACAAACCGTTCTATTGAACCCATGCAGTACCAATCTATAAATCTCAAACAAAAAATCCCCTATTTTGGAAAACGCGACGCTGCTTACTCAAATGTCTTAGCGAATAAAGAGATTGTTTTTGCTTCACTCCAAGAAGCAAAAGTGGCGCTTGTCAAAGAGATAAAACTCAGTGCTTACACCATTTGGGAGTATGAACAAAAGCTTTTACTTGTGGATGAAAGTATGGAGCTTGTGAAAAAAAACATTGAGCTGAGCAACATTTACGTCTCAAACGCAGGTGAAGGTTGGCATATGGAGATGAGTTCTATAGAGCTTGAACACTCAGAACTCAAAATAAAAAAGCACAGCCTGCAAAGCGAATTGCGTCAACTTTATGCAAGGCTTTCGTATCTAAGCGCTATGGAAGTGACTTCACTTGACGTAAGCGTGAGTATGAAAGAACCACTCTCGCTTGAGAGTTATTTGCAAGAGCTGCCAAACAATAAAACCTATCTCAAAAAAGCAGCGCAGATTGAAGAAAAAAATTCTTTTGCAAAAGTCAAAGAACTTGATGCAAATATTGACCCTTTTGTAAGTATCGGGTATTTCCAGCGAGAATCATTTGAAGATTATGTCAGCGTGAGTGTCGGAGCGGCTTTGCCCGTGTATGGAAGTGAGTCTTTAAATGCGCAAAAGGCACGAAAAGAAGTTTTAGAGGCGACAAGTGTGAGAGAGGATTTTTCAGAGTCGCTCAAAGCGGCCATCATACAAGAGTACGCAAAACTCACAAATGCTTATGAAATCTATAAAATCATCACGAACGAGAGCCTCGTGGAAATTGAGCACATGTTAGAGTTAGCAGATGCAAGTGTCAAAAACGGTCAAACTCTTGTGCTTTACACAAAACTATTGCAAAAAAGAGTGGCACTTCATGAGAAACAGCGAGTTGCTGAAGCCTCTTTTCAAAGAGCTCAGACAAATTTAGAAGCACTTAGAGGAGAGATACAATGAAACACTTACTTTTACTTGCGTTTAGCGTTTTACTTTTGGCAGGCGAAAATAAAATTTCAGTCTCTCAGCTTTTTGGTGTAAAAACGGTAAAAGTCCAAAAACAAACATCTGCAAAGGTACAAAAAAACTTTGGTTTTGTAAAGGCGGATGAATCATCGCGTTACGTTGTTAGCGCACGTTTTGGCGGGTATGTTGAAGTTTTGTATGCGGATTCTCTTTACAAAGAAGTCAAAGAGGGCGACATTTTGGCAAAAGTGTATTCACCAGAAGTGCTGCGTGCAAAAGAGGAGTATCTTGCTGCGTTGAAGTTTGACACGATTCGCAAAAACACTCAAATGGTGGCGAGTGCGCGTGAGAAGTTAACACTTTTAAATATAAGCAATGCCGAGATAAAAGAGATAGAAAAAACGCAAACAGCCTCTGCGTTTACAAACATTAGAGCTCCAAAAAGCGGGACTGTTTTTGCAAAAAGCATCTCCAATCTTGATGCTTTTAACGCAAAACAAAAACTTTTTGAAATAGTCAATCTTGATAGCGTTTGGGTGGAAGCGAGAGTACATCAAAAAGAGCTGGCAGAACTGAGTCAAATGGATGCCTTTAAAGTAAACGCAATAGGAATAGAGCAGACATTTCATGCAAAAAAAGAGCTGCTTTATCCATCATTAGACACCAAAGAAGCCACCTTAACACTGCGTTTATCGGTTGCAAACAAAAAACATCTGCTTAAAGAGGGAATGTATGTCACTCTAAACGCAAGTGCAAAAGAGCAGGCGTTTCTGACCCTTCCGGTCAGTGCTGTTATAAGAAAGAACGGAGCGTTTTTTGTTTTTGCAGTCGGAGAATATGAGGGTGAATACGAACCGCTAGAAGTAGAAGCAAGCATCCTAAACGCAGACACATACATTGTAAGCGGCCTTGAAGAGGGAACTGAAGTTGTAAACAATGCTTTATTTCTTATGGATTCGGACGCGCAGATAAATGGGTTGTACTAATTAGGCCGCTGAGGCCACCAAAGCTAACTCTCAAGAGAGTAGAGAAAAGGAAATGTAATGATAGAAAAACTCATTGAGTTGAGTGTTAGAAATAAATTTGTAACACTTCTTTTGACACTGTTTCTGGTCTTTGCTTCTGTGTACGCGGTAAAAAATACGCCCATAGATGCGCTTCCGGATCTCTCTCCTCCTCAAGTTATCGTGCAGATTGAATGGGCGGGGCAGAGTCCTGAGATAGTCGAAGAGCAGGGAACGTATCCGCTTGTATCGAAGTTTTTATCTATCTCTGACATAGAAACGGTTCGCGGTTTTTCTACCTATGCAAACGGTTTGATTTATATTATCTTCAAAGAAGGTACAGACCTTTACTGGGCAAGAACGAGAGTGCTTGAACAACTCTCAACCATCAGTTCGGAACTTCCCTCAAACATGAAAGTCTCCCTTGGGCCTGATGCTTCGGGAGTTGCCTGGGTGTACGAGTATGCACTTACTTCTAAAACAAAAACGCTCGCAGAGCTGAGAACGTTGCAAGATTACACCTATAAATTTGCTCTTTTAGGCGTTGACGGAGTGAGTGAAGTGGCCTCTGTGGGCGGGTTTGTGCCGGATTATCAAGTTGTTGTCAATAATGACGCTTTAGTCCAGTACAACTTAAGTATCTCAGATGTAGCCAAAACACTCAAAGCCAACAATAACGATACGGGCGGACGAATAGTCCTCAAAAATGGCTATGAATGGATGGTTTCCGCCAAAGGGTACATAGAAAATCTCGACGACATCCGCTCTTTGGTACTCAAAACTGATGGAGGCGTTCCTGTTACTTTGGGCGATATTGCAAGAGTTGAGGTGACTTCTTCTATGCGAAGAGGTGTGGCAGATTTAAACGGAGAGGGCGAGGTAGTCGGGGGCATCGTCATGTTACGCTACGGCGCGGACGTGTATAAATCTATAGAAAAAATCAAAGAAAAAATGGCTACTTTAAAGGTTGATGGCGTTGAAGTCGTCACGACCTACGACCGTTCATCTCTCATAAAAAAAGCTATTGATAATCTTGAACACACTTTACTCAAAGAGAGCCTTATTGTTGTGCTTGTCATTGGGATATTTTTGCTCCATTTACGCTCTTCGCTCATTATTTTGATTGTCTTGCCGCTTACCATAGCGCTTACATTTTTACTTATGAAACTCTTTGGCATAGGTTCAAACATCATGAGTCTTGGCGGAATTGCTATAGCAATAGGCGCTATGATAGACGCGTCCATTGTCATGATAGAAAACGCCCATAAAGAGATACACAAACTTGAAGCGAAGCAGGGGAGTGTCTCAAACGCAGAGCGTTTTGAACTTATGATACACTCTTCACAAAAAGTAGGCCGTCCTATCTTTTTTGCCCTTGTTTTGGTTGTCGTCTCCTTTTTGCCAATATTTGCACTCTCAGGCCAAGAGGGACAGCTTTTTACCCCTCTGGCCTACACAAAAACTTTCGCCATGGCTGTAGGAGCAATCCTCTCCATAACTCTTGTTCCTGTTTTGATGGTTTACTTTTTGCGCGGCAAAATCATCCCCGAGTCACGAAACTTTTTAAACCGTTTTTTCATCTGGCTGTATAACCCGATTTTAAAAATATCTTTGAAGCTGAAATATCTTGTTTTGGCCTTGAGTGTGGCTTCGCTTTTTGCTATTTACCCGCTGTATAAAAACCTCAATTGGGAATTTATGCCTATGCTTAATGAGCAGACTTTTATGTATATGCCTGTAACGCCTTATGGTTTGGGTGTAGATTTGAGTAAAGAAATCACACAAAAAACAGACAAAATCTTAGCTGCGTTTCCTGAGGTACAGACGGTGTTTGGCAAGGGAGGGCGGGCGACTTCTGCCACAGACCCCGCACCTTTGAGTATGATAGAAACCATCATTACACTCAAACCTGAGGAGGAGTGGCGAGAGGGCATGACCTACAAAACACTCATGGCCGAGATGGAGAAAGCGCTTCAAATCCCCGGACTTGTAAACTCTTGGACTTATCCGATACGTGGGCGTATAGATATGCTTCTCAGTGGGATACGAACACCGCTGGGTATAAAACTCTACGCCAAAGAGACAAAAAATCTTGAAACTTATGCGAAAATTATTGAGCAAAAACTTCGCGCATTTGGGATGACTCAGAGTGTTTTTGCAGATCAGGCGAGTGCAGGGTATTATCTTGACATCGAGATAAAAACAGAGGAGCTTGCCCGTTTTAACATGACTAAAGAAAAACTTTTAGAGTACACCTCTTTGGCCATCGGCGGCATGCAGGTGGGAACTTTTTACAAAGGGATAGAGCGTTATCCGATTAGTCTGCGTTTAGAAGAGAACGAAAGAAGAAATCTCGAAGAGTTGAAAAATATTCAGATAAAAACTTCACTCGGTTTTGTGCCTCTGAGCACTTTTGCGGAAGTTTCTTACAGACAAAGCTCTTCAGTCATCAAAAGTGAAATGGCTTCACCCGTCATTTTTATCTATATAACGCCAAAAGACGGGGTCAGTCCGGCAACATATAAAAAAGAGGCCAACAAACTTTTGGAAGATTTGAACCTTCCTACAGGGAGTTACTTTGCGTGGGCGGGGCAGTCGGAGTATCTTGAGAGCGCCATGGCAAAAATAGTTTGGATAATCCCTGTGGTCTTACTTGTTATTTTGACGCTTATCTACTTTGCGCTTAAAGATGTTGTCGTAACTTTGATACTCTTTTTTACTCTGCCTTTTGCGTTTTTAGGAGGACTGCTCTATATAGATTATTTGAACTTCAGTATGAGTGTGGCGGTGATAGTCGGCTTCTTGGCGCTTTTAGGCATTGCAGCACAAACGGCCATCATCATGGTGATTTACCTTCAAGAGAGTATCCATGAGTTTCAAAACAGATATGGCGCAGATTTTACCAAAGAACGTCTCAGAGAAGCAATTTATGAGGGAGCCGTCCAAAGAGTACGACCAAAACTGATGACACTCTTTGCCATCTTGGCGGGTTTGCTTCCTATTATGTACAGCGATGGAGTCGGAAGTGAAGTGATGCAGCGTATTGCAGCCCCAATGATAGGCGGAGTGATAAGCTCGGCAGTATTAAGTTTAGTGCTTATCCCTGTGCTCTACGAGATGTACATAAAATTTAAAACCGGAATGACTTCTGTAAAGTAGACAGACTTTTGAAGAAGTTCGGTTTCTAGGAAAGTATCTGTCTTAACTGCATAGCAAACCACAATATCCCGAGGTTTAAAAAGAAGATCATCAAAGAACTTCCCCTCGATACTATTTTCTGCACGAGAGTGCGCTCATTCTTATGCGTCTTGAGTGCAATTCTCATGTGGATAGCAGTCAAAACCGTTATGCTGCCTACATAAAAAAGTTTATGACTCATCATGTAGCCGAGTTTGGATTCATTAATATCGAAGGTCAGTACATCTATAAGATTAAAATGAATAAACATAAA
>VMSZ01000020.1 GCA_013791885.1 Sulfurimonas sp.
GAGAATTATCACCCTCTTTAAAGAAAGTTATAGAATCTATAAAACCGCTTTTTTGTTCTACTTTTCTTAAAATATACTCTTTGAGCGGAGTATTGTAAGAGAACTTATTACCAATAAGTAAAAGATGTAATTTCATACTTTTTTTGCCTTTTAAACGAAATTCAATTCGGGCTTATTATAGCAGTATTTGTACCATATAAAGAAGCCTTTAAACACACAGAAGCTATAATGCAAAACTTTTTATACAATTTTCGAGGTACAGATGGACTACAAAGAAACGCTACTTTTACCGACTACAGATTTTGCCATGCGGGGGAATTTGGTTCAAAATGAACCTAAACGCTACGCTTCATGGGATGAAAATAAAATCTACCAAAAAATGAAAACAAAGCGCAAAGATGCTCCTGCGTTTACATTGCATGACGGCCCTCCGTATGCAAATGGAAACATTCACATTGGTCATGCACTTAACAAGGTTTTAAAAGACATCATCATTAAACACAACTATTTTGACGGCAAATCTGTGCGTTTTACTCCGGGTTGGGATTGTCACGGTCTACCAATCGAGCAACAAGTTGAGAAAAAACTTGGCGGAAAACAAAAAAAAGAGCTTCTTGAAACTGCAGAAGTGAGAAAACTCTGCCGCGAACATGCTGCGAAGTTTGTTGAGATTCAAAAAGGCGAGTTCAAACAGCTTGGAGTTATAGCCGACTGGGAAAATCCTTACGTCACTATGGATTTTAAATTTGAAGCGAACATCTACCGCACACTTTGTTCTGTAGCTAAAAAAGGTCTTCTCATCGAGAGAAGCAAGCCTGTATTTTGGTCATGGGCTGAGAGAACTGCACTTGCTGAAGCTGAAGTTGAGTACGAGGACAAAGAGTCTCACTCGATCTTTATTGCGTTTGAGCTCTCTGATGAAGCAAAAGCAAAACTTGGCATTACAGGAAAAGCAGCTCCGGTTATCTGGACGACTACGCCTTGGACTATCCCTGCAAACACAGGTATTTCGCTTAACCCACATGAGCAGTACGCTCTTACTACGACGGGTTACATCGTTGCAAAAGAGCTTTTAAATTCACTTGTTGAGCAAGGCGTTTTAAGCGGCGAAATAGCACAAACATTCCCTGCAACTGCGTTTGAGAACCTAAACGCAGTAAACCCGCTTAACGGCAGAACTTCTCGCATAGTTTTAGGCGAGCATGTTTTGGTTGACAACGGAACAGGCTGTGTTCACACGGCTCCGGGACACGGTGAAGATGACTACCGTGTTGGACTTGTGTACGATTTAGAAGTTGTTATGCCTGTTGATGAAACGGGTTGTTTTGACGAAACAGTTGTAGGCCTTGGACTTATTCCAAACGCAGAGAACTTTGTCGGCAAGCACATCTTCAAATCAAATGACGAGATTATCGAGCTAATGGGTGAAAGCGTTCTTAAAGTATCTAAATTTACGCACTCATATCCACACTGCTGGAGAAGCCATACTCCGCTTATTTTCCGTGCGACAAAACAGTGGTTTATCTCTGTAGATGAAAAGCCTGTCGGCGAAGACAAAACACTTAGACAAATCGCTCTTGATGAAGTAGAAAAAACTCTTTTTGTTCCTGCAAGCGGGAAGAAAAGACTCAATTCTATGGTAGAAAACCGCCCAGACTGGTGTATTTCCCGTCAACGTGACTGGGGTGTTCCTATTGCGTTTTTCAGAGTAAAAGCTACGGGCGAAGTGCTTTTAGATGAAAAAGTTCTCAACTTTGTTGCCATGATTTTTGAGATGCAAGGAAGTGACGCTTGGTACTCTATGCCATTAGAGCAACTTCTTTATCCGGGTGCAGGTTACAAAGCAGACGAGCTTGAAAAAGTAACAGATATTCTAGATGTTTGGTTTGACAGCGGTTCAACTTGGAACTCAGTTTTAAAATCACGCAACTATGACGCGGGCGAATATCAGGCTGACCTTTATGTTGAAGGTTCAGACCAACACCGCGGATGGTTCCAATCATCTCTCTTTTTATCTGCTGCAGTTGAACATAAAGCACCCTACAAAGGTGTTTTAACTCACGGTTTCACGGTAGATGAAAAAGGCGAGAAAATGTCTAAATCTAAAGGCAATGTTGTCGCACCTGAGCAGGTTTTAAAAGAGTACGGAAGTGAAATCCTGCGTTTATGGGTTGCTTCAAGCGACTACCAAGGCGACTTAAAAATCTCTCAGTCTATTCTTAAACAGAGTGCTGAGAACTACCGTAAACTAAGAAATACATTTAGATTCTTAATGGCAAACATCAACGATCTTGAAGCACTTGTGCCTGTGAGCGAAATGGGTGAACTTGACCAGTGGATTTTAAGCGTAGCAAGAGATGTCTTTGCTGAGATTCACAAATCATTCAGTAACTACAACTTTGTTCATGGTATGAGTCTGCTCAACAACTTCATCGTAAATGAGTTAAGCGGTATCTATTTGGACATCACAAAAGACAGATTATACTGTGACGGTTCTCAGGACCTTCACCGTAGAGCATCTCAAAGTGCAATGGCAATGATTACAAAATCTATGCTTCTTTTAGTAGCGCCAATTTTGACTTACACAGCAGATGAGATTGTAGAGAATCTTCCAACAATCATCAAAGGTAATGCCAAAGATATTTTTGACTTCACATTTGAGAACATTCCAGAAGGTAACTCTGCGTTTAATGCTGAGTATATGAACGAAGCAAGAGAAGGTTTTTACGAAGTTGTAGATAAACTCAAAAAAGAGAAACTTATAAAAAGCACTCTAGAGCTTGTCATCTCTACAGACTCAAAAACAACTCTGGCTATGGACGCAACTGAAGCTGAAGACTGGTTTGTGGTTTCTGAAGTTTCAGACAAAAACGCAACTCAAAACCTTGGAGCTTTTAAAGTCGGTGAAGATACATTTACGATTGCAAAAGCAACAATGGCAAAATGCCCAAGATGTTGGAAGTTCCAGTCAACTAGCGAAGACTGCACATGTGAAAGATGTGCAAAAGTTTTAAATGCCTGATTTTACCCAGCCCGTTAGCATGAGCTTTGTTCTACTGAGCATAGGTGCCATCTTCGCACTTATAGCTGTCGGCATAGCTTTTGTTAAATTAGGGAAAAAGTCTCGAAATATAGAGAGTTAAAAAGTGGAGATTGATTTACAGGGGTGTAATTGCTCATCACACCTCTCTTGAGGTGTGATAGATAGTATTAATCTTTGATACAGCGAACACTGTTGGCTTGAGTAAAACCTTTTTCGTTCGTGCTTGCATTGCCAGCGAAGAAGTAGTAATAGTACGAGTTAGAATTACCCGAACGAGTGCTTGACCATACCACGCCGCCCCTGCCTTGCTCGGACAAGTCACCACTATAGCGGATACCGGCACTTGGAAATTTTAAGAAGCTATTGAAAGCTTTTAAGTTGTAGTAGATCTCAGCGTCTCCTTCAAACGCCGCATTTTCAGCATAGAGTTCATCTATTGTAGGCACTCTATATCCTACAGGGCATATTGAAGTGCCATCTGTCTTGCTCCAGTTTGCGGCTCTTAAGGCTCCATCGCTGTCTGCTGTTGTCCAGTCAATCCAGGTTACATACTCGCTTCCCGCGTTTATAATATCTGTCGCTTGTGTTTTTGTAGTTGCGCTTGTTGATTTTTCATGCCCATCTGTTTCTCTTCCCCATTGGTAGTAGTCACCATAACAAGCTGTGTCATCGTGCGCCGTACATACTTGAGAAGCTCCTAGGTTTCTGTCTAGCCAAACTCTTTGCGTGACAGGAGAGACTACCGCGCCATAGTTTACGCCTTTCCATGTTAGGCTTTTTTCAAACGTTGTGTTTTTTACTGAGGCATTGGTTGCCGAGGTATTGTTTGCCGGATTTTCTATTGAAGAATTATTCGTATCCGTTTCTCCACTATTGTCACCGCCACCGCTACAACCGATTATACTAAACGGCACAATCATAAAAAGTAGTGCTTTAGCTACTTGTTTTCTCTCTTTCTCTCTTAAGACGTTTTTGATGGTAGTTTTCACTAAGAAACCTTTTCTTGTTAAATTTTGCATAACTTTAACTAACGATAGTAGTGTATAAAGCTATAAATATAAAACTTTATTGTAAGTCGTTGTTTTGTTACAAAATTACACTAATTTCAAAAATCCAAAAATCCGGAAAATCCGGGGACAGGATACCAATTTATAGAATTTATTGCAAAATGTGATTCATTCACAGGGGTGTAATTGTAAAAATATTAAACTAGCGATACGTTTAATCGCTTTTGATATTAAAATGTTTTATGGAATGCAAATATGAAACAGCCGTAATAGACAACAAATTGTATCTCAATGAGAAGGCTAATCCTGTATAATAATAAATCTTAATAATACTAAGGCTCTTACTGTGAAAATATTTTTTCTCCTTTTACTCTTAGCCACTGTCTCTTTTGCTATGTTAGACCGCAAAGAACTTCCAGCAACTGAAAAAAAAGCAATCGCCGGTGATTCTCTCGCACAATTTGAAATGGCTTTATTCTTCGAACCTCTCTTCAAAGATGAAGCTTATAATGAATTTGCCGACATAAAAAAATATATGTATTGGTTGGAAAAATCCGCTAACAATGGAGATGCTGATGCTCAATGGGCAATAGGTCAAGCTTATTTAGGAGAAGATTTTCCAGAAATTAAACCAAACCTTGACCTGGCAGTCTCCTATATTGTCAAAGCAGCTAAGGCTGGAAACCCTTATGCTCAAAGTTTTATGGGTGATTTTCTTTTTGCCAGAAAAGAAGTAGCAGAAGCACTTAGGTGGTACGAACTTTCAGCAAATCAAAATATGGACGATGCTCAAATGAAAGTTATCTTCTTCTATTTTGTTCTTGACTTTAAAGCTGTACCAACAAATGTTGCGAAAGCAAAACTTTGGATTACTAAGCTTAGTAAAAATCCTTATTTTGAAGAAACAAGAGGACTTTCTGTACTTAATAAAGATTTTATCCGTGATTTAAAAAAGTATCCACAAGGAATACTCGGACACGCTAAATCAGGTGATAAAAACGCTCAATGGCTGGTTGCAAAATATCTTCCTTCCGCTCGTTGGATTTGGACTCGAAATGATTGGATTGAAAAATACTCTTTTGAGCGTGAGGTTTTTTGGCTTAAAAAAGCAGGAGCGCAAGGACAAAAAGATGCCCTTGCCGAACTTAAAAATATGCGCATTTTGTATGGGGAGATTTAAATATCCTTTAGTAATGGTACACAACACATCCTGTCATTTACGATATTCGATATTAAAAATACACCCCTGTGAATGAATCTCCATTTTTATCAAACAATCATACAATCTAATTCTCCTCGTTCCCACTCTGGAGAGTGTGTATAGACAAGGGACATCATTTACATATGTAAAGAAAATGACATCTCGGTATAATTCGCAAAAAAATCACTGGCCTTATAAGGCTGCAAAGAGGAAACACATAAATGCTAAAACTGATTATTTCTCTCATGTTTGCAATTGCAATTGCAAACTCTGCTGAGTTGAAACCTAAAAATAGCTCTGTTTTATCTCAAGAGAGCAAAGTTTTTGTGAACTTTGAAGCGCACAAAACACCCTCAAAAAAGGCTGTTAAAGGTCAGTTTGAAGATGTAAAATTTACACCGGCTAGTGCAAACGGAAATACTTTTCGTGAAGTTTTTTTAGGTGCATCGTTTATGATCAATTCAAAGAGTGCGGTTATACATTCCAAAGAAAAAGAAGAAAAAGAGAACGAATTAATGAAATTTTTCTTTGACAATATGAACATAACCAACATTGGAGCCAGAATAGTTGCCATAAAACCGGACAAAATTGTCAAAGGAAAACCAAAAACAGGAAAATTTTCTGTTGACATATATCTCAACGGAGTGGTGAGAAACATTCCCATGGATTATAAATTTAACTCCGGTGAACTGAGTGCCAATGGTATAGTTGATGTCTCTGCGTTTAACTCAAAATTGATTTTTGAGTTGGTAAATCAAGAGTTCCTGAGACAGAAGAAAGAGAGAGTATCGAAAAATGTAAATATTGCGTTTAGTACAAAAATAAAACCTGCTCTCTCTTATGCTGCGAATAGATGAGCACACATATTATTTCTATTAGGTCATAACCGTACAGTCCAGTTCTGCCAGCATAATAAATGTGAGTGCAAGACAAAGAATGCTCTCAAGGTATAGCGATGCTTGCGTGCACTACTTCCCCATTATTTATGGAAACATTCATTATCTTCTAAAAAGCAAACTTACTTTGTAAAAAAATTATCTTAGTTTTTTTTAGTTTTTTTGAGATAGAATTAGGAAGATGAACTATGAGGATTTGTAATCATGTTACATAATTTTTTGACAAGTGGTTTTGAATTTACAAAAAATGAATTAGAACTAAAGTTGAAATATCAGTTTTTTAATCTCTTACTTGCCTTCAACATGAGTGCCGTCGCCCTCGCCGGTATTTTCAGATTTTATCGAGGTGAAAATTTACAATGTTTTGTGGATTTCGTCTATACAATCATCTCTGCTATTATGATTTTTCTAGTCAGACGTAACAAAAAAATATTCCCGCTTATAGTACATTCCGCAATGATTGTTGCCTTAATAACAGTTTCTCTTACTTTTATGATTAATGTACATACCCACAACTTTATAGGTATCAGTTGGTTTTACTTGGAAGTTTTAGTCGTCTTTTTCCTTACAGACAAAAAATTCAGTCTTTCCATTATAGCTATTTCTGTGCTTATTATACTCTCGACAATGTACATAGAAATGGGAATGGAGGGAATTAAAGCCATAGCTTTCGGTCTGATACCATTTTTGGTTTTCAGCCTCTTTGTCAGTTTATATGAGAAAAGAAACAGTATTCAGAATGAACTTCTAAGAGAACAATACAAGCTCTTAGAAGCTTACTCTTACAACATAGAAAATTTTGATTTTGTCACTGTACTTCCAAACAAAAATCTTTTCATCAAAAATTTAAACCATAAGATTGATTCTGTAGAAAAGAGAGAAAAAGCTTTTAGTCTTATTAAGATAAATATAGATGACTTCAAAACTATTAATGATACTTATGGCCATTCTTTTGGCGATAAACTCTTACGTGAAACCGTGACAAGATTACAAAAAGTTTTATACAAAGAAAATAATCTCAGCAGAATCGGAGCAGATGAGTTCATCGTAATCAGCGAAAGTATTACGGCAGATGAACTGATGAAAATTGCTGAAGATGTCCAGAAGGAGATGCAGCAAAAAGTCTCGATTGACAATAAAAATGTTTTTATCACTTGTTCCATTGGTATTGCTCTTTATGCAAAAGACGGGAATGATGTTGAGACCTTAATGAAAAACATAGACTCTGCACTCCATGACGCTAAAAAATATGCCAGAAATTCAATCAGATTTTACAACACACAATTAACACAACATACTGATGAAAAACTCTCCATGATTGCAGAACTCAAACACGCTGTAGAGTATAAAGAGTTTGAAGTCTATTATCAGGCACAGATAGATGCTTCAATAAACAAACTTGTAGGTATGGAAGCTCTTGTACGCTGGAATCATCCAACAAAAGGTTTTATTCCACCTGACAAATTCATCCCTTTTGCTGAAGAATACGGGCTTATAAAAGATATTGACTATTTGGTTATGCAGCAGGCCATGAAACATTTTATGTATTGGAAACAGCAATATCAAGATATTGGCAGACTCTCCATCAATCTCTCAGTAAAATTGCTCGAAACACCAAGTTACCTCCAAGACATCAAGCAAATTATGCAAAACCTGAGTTTTTCACCGCATGAACTTGAGCTAGAAATTACTGAGAGTTATATAATGAATGATATTGAGAAATCCATCGAGGTGCTCAGAGAAATAAGTGAACTTGGCATAGAATTGGCGATAGATGATTTTGGCACGGGATATTCTTCTTTGGCATATTTACAAAAACTGCCGTTTAATAAACTCAAAATTGACCACTCTTTCATTAAAAATATTACTCAGGACACTGATGAAGCAAATCTGGTAAAGTCCATTATTCATATTGCTCAAGCGCTCAATCTCAGTGTCATTGCAGAAGGAGTAGAGACAGAGGCTCAAAAAGAGTTTTTAATTAAAAACGGGTGTAATTTCATACAAGGGTACTATTATTCCAAACCTTTATCTGCTGCTGATATGTTTAGATATATTCAAACATTGCAATATTAGAAGAAAATGTAACGAAGGCTGCTGAAACCGAGTAAAACCTGTAAAAGAAAAAAATAAACACATTTTGCTATAATACCCACCATATTTATGAAGATAGGAAACCTAGTGATTACATTAAAAGAAGCCCTCAAACTATCAAAAGAAGAACTCAACAAATTTAAAGAAGATTTACAAGCGAAAATTGCTGCAAATCCAGAGCTAAACGCATATATTGATGTCAACAACGTCGGCGAGGGAATTCCTATTGCCATCAAAGACAACATTCAAGTCAAAGATTGGTCTGTAACTTCAGGCTCAAACATCCTTCAAGGCTATATTGCTCCATACAACGCAACCGTTATTGAGAAGATGTTAAACGCAGGTTTGAGTCCGTTTGGGCGAACAAACATGGATGAATTTGCTATGGGAAGTACGACTGAGTCTAGCTTTTACGGTAAAACACTTAACCCCGTAAACGCAGAGTGTGTTCCGGGTGGAAGTTCTGGCGGTTCAGCTGCTGCTGTTGGTGCCGGTCTTGCCATTGCTGCGCTGGGAAGCGACACGGGCGGATCAATCCGTCAGCCGGCTGCGTTTTGCGGAATAGTCGGGATGAAACCGACTTACGGGCGTGTAAGCCGTTACGGTTTAGGTGCATATGCTTCAAGCCTTGACCAGATTGGGCCAATGACACAAAACGTTGAAGATGCTGCAATTTTGTATGACATCATTAGTGGTCATGACGTAAAAGACTCAACTTCTGCACCTATGGATGACAAAGTTTCGGATAAACTCAACCCTGAGAGAAAACTTCGCATCGCTGTTTTACCAAAGTATGTTGAAAACGCAAGCGAAGATATAAAAAGTGCCTATGCAAAAGCTATTGAAGCACTTAAAGCGGCAGGTCACACAATTGTAGAAAAAGAGATGATGGACGCGAAATACGACATCTCAGCGTATTACATCACGGCAACTGCCGAAGCGACAACAAACCTTGCAAGATATGACGGCATCCGTTATGGAAACCGCGTTGAAGGCAAAAACCTCGAAGATACTTTTATTCAAACGCGAAGCAACGGCTTTGGCGATGAAGTAAAACGCCGTATCTTACTTGGAAACTTTGTTCTTTCAAGCGGATACTATGAAGCCTACTATGTAAAAGCACAAAAAACGCGTCACATTATTAAAGATGAATATGAGAAAATTTTTCAAGATGTAGATTTGATTCTCTCTCCTGTTGCACCGACTGTTGCAAATAAATTTGGAGAACTCTCAAACCCAATGGAAATGTATTTGAGCGACATTTATACCATCAGTGTAAATCTTGCAGGTCTCCCTGCTCTCTCTCTTCCAATCTCTAAAAACGCAGATGGAATGCCTATCGGTCTGCAACTCATTGCAAAAGCTTATGATGAGCAAACATTATTTGACGGTTCATTGAGTTTAGAAAAAGCGATAGGCTACAAGGCTTAGCATCTATCTGCTCCCACTCTCATGTGGGAATAACTAGTTTTTTTCACAGTCTCTAAATTTAGAACAAGAAAAATTCATCCAAAGGGTTGAAGTGTTTAAACTCATACTGCTTGCCTTTATACTTTCATACTTACTCTCAGCAAAAGAACTTTCTCCAAACCTTCGTTTTTATTCTACCGGCTACGTAAACAGCTTTGTGGTCAATGACGAACACTTGTATGCAGGCAATGATATGGGAACTGTAGATGTATTTGACATCAAAACGCAAAAAATCATAAACCGCATAGCCCTTCCGCTTCTTACAACTGTAGCAAACAAGCTTATACCTCAAAATATAATTAGCGTTGATTACCTCAATGGAAAGATTCTGATACTCAGCATAGGAGAAAATGCCTACAGAAATGTATGGATTTATGAAAACTATGAACTCAAACAGATTGTCGATGAGAGTAAAAAACTCACAATCAAGAAGGCTCTCTTTGCTAATGACGAGAAAATATTGTTCGGCACCTTTGGCTCTGAAATAATTCTGCATGACACGCGGGAAAACTACAATCTATACACAAGCCATGTAACACAAAGCACAATGGGTGGAATCGTCTTAAACAGCGATAAGAGCAAGATGGTTATGTCTTACGAAAGCGGGGAAATTAGAGTCATAGATGTCATGAGTTCAAATGTGGAGCATATCTACTCTTCTCAAAATGTAGATAATGTTTACGATGTTGCCTACAGCAACGGTGTCATTATCACCGCAGGGCAAGATAGAAGAGTTGCAGTTTACAGAGATAGAGAAAAAGATTACCATCTAAAAAGTAATTTTTTAGTTTACGCTGTAGGGCTGAGTCCGAGTGGAAAAACCGGAGCATACTCCAGCGGTGATGAACAAAACATTCAACTATTTGACACAGAAACAAAAATTCTAGGAGATACACTTGTTGCCCATAAAAGCAGAATTAATCAAATTTGGTTCAAAAATGAAAAAGAGATATTCAGTGTTGGAAGCAGAAACACTATTTTTTACTGGAAGCTCGACTAATTTTCGTATAAACCAGATACAGCTAGTACAATATTAAAATACTTCTCAAGGAAACCTTATGTTCAAAAAAATCACCCTCCGTTTTTTACTTACACTCTCACTTGCCATGTCAGCTCAGGCAGAAGATGTCGATGCCTTTACTCTGTATGACTGGATGGAATCACTCAGCGGCGACTGGGTACTTTCCCCGGCTGAAGAACAAACAGGAACAGACTCCTACAAGCATGAGGCCGTATTACCGATTCTTGAATCAAACGCAACGGGCATCTCTTTTAAATCCATCGGAAGAGACAGCACAATTCAAGAAGACCTTTTGCCGGATTCTCCAAAACAGATGGTTACAATGTACCACTGTAAGGATTTAGAATGCAATATGATAAAAGCGACGCACTACTGCGTTAAACAAAATCAGCCAGAATTTATAGCAAATTTGGCAGTGAGTACAAAAGAGAGAATAGTGTTTGATTGTGATATGAGTACCGATATTTGCCAATCAGATGAAGACCATGTCCACCAAATTATCCATGAAATATCAAAAAACGCAACACATCTAAAAACATCCTATTTAAGCTGGGAAAATAAAAAAGCTAAAGAAAATAGCTCAATATACCATTTTGACAGGAAGTGATTTACCTGTTTTTAACAACTAAAAAGATATAATCCAAAAATTTCCAAGAAATAGATATATTTACTTTTGCATCAAAGGACACCCCCATGAGAATTCGTAAACGCGCCCTAACATTTGAAGATGTACTTTTAGTACCACAATACTCTGAAGTACTGCCAAAAGAAGTTTCACTTGAGACGAAACTTACACGCAACATTAGTTTAAAAATTCCTATGGTTTCTGCTGCTATGGACACGGTAACTGAGTACCGTGCTGCAATCGCCATGGCTAGACTCGGCGGAATCGGCATTATCCATAAAAATATGGATATATCGACACAGTGTAAACAAATTAAAAAAGTTAAAAAATCTGAGAGCGGAATAATCATTGACCCGATTTATGTTCATCCAGAAGCAACTTTGGCTGATGCTGACGCACTTATGAACGAGTATAAAATATCAGGCGTGCCTGTTATTGATGCACACAACAAGCTTTTAGGTATTTTAACAAACCGTGATATGCGTTTTGAAAAAGATATGAGCAAAAAAGCAGATGAAGTGATGACTAAAATGCCTCTTATTACTGCACATAACGGTATTTCTCTTGATGAAGCGGCTGATATCATGCACAAACATAAAATAGAAAAATTGCCAATTATAGATGCTGAAGGCTATTTAAAAGGTCTTATTACCATTAAAGATATCAAAAAACGCATTGAATACCCTAATTCCAACAAAGATGCTTTTGGCAGACTTGTAGTCGGTGCTGCTATCGGTGTTGGGCAACTTGACCGTGCAAAAGCTCTTGTAGAAGCCGGTGCTGACGTTTTAGTTTTAGATTCTGCTCATGGACACTCAAAAGGCATTTTAGATACTGTTAGAAGAATCAAAGAGACGCTTGTAGTAGACGTTATTGCAGGAAATATTGCAACGGCTGAGGCGGTAGAATCACTTGTAGCGGCGGGAGCTGATGGCGTTAAAGTCGGTATTGGGCCTGGTTCAATCTGTACGACTCGTATTGTTGCAGGTGTCGGTGTTCCTCAAATCTCTGCAATTGCAGAATGTGCTGATGCTGCAAGAAAACACGGTGTTCCTGTTATTGCCGATGGCGGTATTCGTTACTCTGGTGACATTGCAAAAGCTTTGGCTGTCGGTGCTTCATGTATCATGGCCGGTTCACTTTTAGCGGGAACTGAAGAGAGCCCGGGCGAGACAATTATGTTTCAAGGGCGTCAATACAAATCATACCGTGGTATGGGAAGTATAGGCGCTATGCAAACAGGTTCTACTGACAGATATTTCCAAGAAGGAACAGCTGCTGATAAACTTGTTCCTGAAGGAATTGAAGGCCGTGTTCCTTTTAGAGGTTCTATTGCAGGAATCGTTCACCAAATGATGGGCGGTCTGCGTTCATCTATGGGTTACTGCGGAAGTGAAAGCATCGAAGCTTTCTGGGACAAAGCAGAGTTTGTTGAGATTACAAGTGCCGGTCTCAAAGAGTCACATGTTCATGATGTTATCATCACACAAGAAGCTCCGAACTACCACATTTAACATTACTTTTTATTATGGAGGATATGCTTATTTTTTTGCATTCCTCTATAAAATAATTTTATAATTCTTTTCTTTTCTCCTTCTCATTTGATATTCTTCCAACATCTAGTATAATAGCTCTCAAAGATTACGAAAAACAACAAATGTATTTATTGGAAAGGTGAGATGGCAGTGAATGATTTAGAAACAATCAAAGAACATACACAAAATTTAAAACTTTTATATATTGAAGAGAATGAAGCAAGCAGAACTGCTACACTTCAAATAATCAAGAATTTTTTTAATGATATTGTTGTAGCGGCATCTCCCCAAGAAGCTTTAGATTTGTACGCTCAAGATAAACAAAACTCCTATGACATTGTCATCACTGCGATGGAAATGCAAGAGATAAACGGTTTAGAAATCAGTAAAAAAATAAAAGAACTCAACAAAAATCAAATTGTTTTTATCAGCAATGCAACACACGGTTCAAAATACTTTTTTGACTATATTATTTCCATTCTTACTGAAATCATGCAACAGCAAATAGTTCTTGAAAAATATGAAAATAAAAAATTTGCATTTGAACAAAAAAATGAAATAATTGACGAATACGTATTTACTACGACGTCCGATCTTAACGGAAAAATCACCGGTATTTCACAGGCATATTTGGATTTCACAGGCTATACAAAAGATGAAGTACTAGGAAAAAACCATCGTATTTTTAGAAATCATGAACTCAGCCAGATAGTTATAAAAAACCTTTGGGACACTCTTTCAGAAGATAAAATTTGGAAAGGCGAGCTAAAAAATACCAAGAGCAGCGGTGAAGAGTATTGGATATCTACGATAATCAAACCTCTTTACAATAACAAAAATGTAAAAATCGGCTACATATCTATAAAAGAAGATATTACGACAAAAAAAAGACTTGAAGAACTCTCCACAAAAGATCAATTAACTCTGCTTCACAACCGAAAACATTTTGAATATTTTATAAAAAAAGAGCTCAACAAAGCTTTCTCGCTGCAAGATACAATCGCGCTATTAACTATTGAAATTGATAACTATCAGGAATATAAAAACAAATACGGATTTTCAAAATCATATAAACTGCTTATTGATGTCTCAAACCTGCTCAAAGATGTCACGCAAACACATATACATGAAATTTTTAAACTCTCTGAAGCAGAATTTGCAATTATTATTTCAAGTCAAGATGATCTTTTTATCAATGATTTTGCAAACACACTTTTAAGTGCCAGTGAAACTTTGAAAATAAAAGATACACACAACAATGTGGACGATTGTTTTACACTCTCAATCGGTGCCGTTAATTTAAACACAGCAAATTTCAATATCACATGCAACGACCTGTACAATATTGCTGATGCCAATTTATCCAAAGCAAAAAAAAGTGGCGGAAACACCATAGTATCAGATGTTAACGAAGAATATATAAAAAATTTGAAAAACAGAGATAACATTACAAAACTGCCAAACAGAAGTGCTCTTGTTCAAGACCTCTCAACTTTACAAGAAGAAGCTATGCTTATAATTTTACATATGAATCAACTCAATTCACTCAAAGAGTTGTATGGTTTTGAATTTGTCTCCAATATTCTCATAGCAAAAACAGCAGAGATTCAAGAGGTGCTTGATGTAAAAGAGGCAACACTTTACAATCTTAATCTGCAAGAATTTGCTATTTTAGTAAGCGATAAAAGTTTATTTTACAAGTATTTTCTAATCCTGCAGCATTCGATTCTTATGGCAAAAGATTCTTATGAAAATGCTCTGGGAACTTATTTTATAGCAGATTTTACCGCCGGAATAGCATATGGAGTTCAAAATATATTTAATCATGCAGACGTCGTCCTTCAAGAAGCGATAGTTTCGAAAGTAAACTTTAAAGTATATACCAACAACCAATCTGCAAAACAGCTTCAAGAAGACTGCCTCTCCAGATTGAAAGTTTACAAAAACGCCCTTCATCGAGGAACAATTATTCCCTACTTTCAACCCATAGTAGATGCAAAAAATGGTACCGTTGTCAAATATGAAGCTTTAGCAAGATTAGAAACAGAAAAAGGTGAAATTATTTCACCCTACTATTTTTTAGATTCTGCAAAAGAAGACAAAACTTTTGAATACTTTACAAGACAAATAATGCAAAAAGTATTTCATGTTTTTTCACAAAACAGTATTCCTATCTCGATGAACCTGACCTATGAAAATATAAATTCTGAGAGTATGGTTGAGTACATTAAAAACAGACTTGAAAAGTATGGCGGAGAAGGCATCACTTTTGAGATTTTGGAGTCTGAAGATATTTTGGACTATAGCAAAATAGCCTCTTTTATTATAATGGTCAAACAGTATGGATGTAAGATTTCAATAGATGATTTTGGTTCAGGGTACTCCAACTTTACAAATATACTCAAACTCAACATTGACTATATAAAACTCGATGGTTCCTTAATTGAAAAGCTCAATACAGACATCAACATTCAGCACATGATTAAGGGTCTTATCCTTTATGCCAAAAATGCAAACATAAAAACAATTGCAGAATTTGTAAGCTCCAAAGAACTTGCAGATACGGTTAGAGAGCTTGGCATAGATTACCTGCAAGGGTACTACTATGGTGAGCCGAAGCCGCCGGAACATTATGGGCTTTTATAGATGCAGGGAGAGAATATGAATGAAATAGAATACGCGGGGTTTTGGGTGCGTTTTGTTGCATCGCTGGCTGACACCTTTTTTTTAGCGCTACCCGTTGGCATTGTTATCTATTTTTTAAGCAACGGAAACTGGTTTGATTTTTCGGCATATCAGCAAAATATAGCCTATGCCATGAGTGGAAACGCAGTCAAGGCACTTGCAAATCAACCTCAGACCTCACTTCAATGGGAACTGCTTTTTGAAGTTTCCGTTTTGATTGTAACAGTTTTGTTTTGGGAAAAATGGCGCGGTGCCACACCGGGAAAAAAACTCGTTCATATTAAAATAGTCGATGCTAAAACATTACAAGACATAGACAATAAACAAGCTATAACACGTTCTCTTGGCTACATTATCTCTACTTTGCTCTTTCTCATAGGATTCCTCATGGTTGCCTTTAGAAAAGATAAACGCGGCCTTCATGATCTATTGGCTGGAACTGTCGTAGTGTACGAAGCAAACGACTTGACTATTCAAGATTAAAGATATCTGTTACTCTTCATTTTGAAGTGCTTAGGGTTTTATTGTGAACTTTAACATTATGCTAAACTCATATAAAAGTGATTTTAGATAGAATTACCAAATAAATATTTATTATACTTAAGGTGAAAAAATGGATTTACAGACAAAAGCGCTTCATGCAGGTTACGAGAAAGATACACAAGGGACAATGGCCGTTCCTATTTACATGACAACAGCATATGAATTTCGTGACGTTGAACATGCTGCAAATCTCTTTTCCCTTAAAGAGCTTGGAAATATCTACACTCGTTTAAATAACCCTACTACCGATGTTTTTGAGAAACGTTTTGCTGAACTTGAAGGCGGTGCAGCTGCACTTGCAACATCAAGCGGTATGAGTGCAATCTTTTTTGCCATAGCAAACGCAGCTGAGGCAGGAGACAACATCATCTGTGCAAAACAGCTTTACGGCGGAAGTTTGACACAGACTGCGCATACGCTCAAGCGTTTTGGCATAGAAGCAAGATTTTTTGATGTTCATAAACCCCAGCAGATAGAAGCACTTGTAGATGACAAAACAAAAGTTATCTTCTTTGAATCTCTGACAAATCCAAGTATTGACGTTGCTGACATCGAAGCTATAACTGCTATTGCCAACAAACATAATATTTTAACGGTTGTAGACAACACTGTTGCAACCCCTGTTTTATGCCGTCCATTTGAGTTTGGCGTAGATATTACAGTTCACAGTGCTTCAAAATACACAACGGGTCAAGGTCTTGCAATCGGCGGCATTATGGTTGAGAGAAAAGGTTTGGTTGACAAACTCAAAGGAAACGCAAGATACGCGCACTTTAATGAGCCGGATGCTTCTTACCATGGCTTAGTCTACACTGACATTCCATTGCCTCCTTACTCTCTTCGCGGACGCCTTTCACTTTTACGTGATTTAGGTGCAGTTTCTTCTCCGTTTAATTCCTGGTTATTTATTCAGGGAATGGAGACTTTTTCACTTCGTATGAGAGAACACTCTAAAAATGCTTTGGCTCTTGCCGAGTATTTGGAAGCCCATCCGAAAGTAAAAAAAGTGAACTATCCGGGTTTAAAAAGCAACTCAAACTATGAAAATGCACAAAAATATTTTCAAGATGGCTTGTGTTCAGGACTTTTGAGTTTTGAAGTTGAAAGTTTAGAAGAAGCGACAAAAATTGTAAACGCAACACAACTTTACTCTTTAGTTGTAAACATTGGGGATTCTAAATCTATCATCACGCACCCTGCTTCGACGACACACCAACAGTTAAGTCAGGAAGAACTCATCGCATGCGGTGTTCCATCGGGACTTATTCGTATATCTTGCGGACTGGAATCGACTAAAGATTTAATTGCAGATATGGAACAGGCTTTAAACGCATAATAAAAATATCTTTAATGTGTAGGAGAATACAACTCCTGCACAGAGTGCGCAGGAGTAAATTTCAGCGGCTTAGAGAGTGTGTTCTTTTTTATATTTCAAGATTATAGAGTGTGCTTCATCTTTTAATTTTAACTTCTCTTTTTTCAGTTTTTCAAGTTCAACATCTGTTAGAGGGATATCTCCATATCCGCCTTTTGCAATCTTATCATCAAGCTCATTATGACGGTCAAATATTTTTAAAAAGTGGGCATTTGCAGCCTCGTTTTCTTTCATATGTGTGATAACGTCACGGTATTCATGTAGCATTTAATCTCCTTTTCTTCTTTTTTTAATAATAACATATTTCTACTTATTAGATGAATCTGCTCTCCTTTTTATTATTGCAAAAACGAGAGATTCCGACTTCATAATATTTATGGCTCTCATAATTAAAAAAAGTCCAATATCTTTTTTCCTAAATCAAATTAGTATTAAGTCATTTTCGCTAAAATAGCACTATTAATTTTAAAAGAGCCCAAATTTGTCATTAAACTTGCAAACGCACACAGAACATTTTACCAACCCTCTTTACCTTGAAAGCGGTCGTATTTTAGAACCTTACGATATTGCTTATGAGACATACGGAGTGCTCAATGAAGATAAAAGCAATGTAGTTGTAATTTGTCATGCACTTACAGGTTCACACCATTGTGCCGGCACTTACGAGGGCGAAAATAAAGCCGGCTGGTGGGATGGTCTCGTTGGTCCGGGCAAAGCTGTTGACACAGATAAATTTTTTGTTATTTGTACAAATGTTATAGGCAGCTGTTTTGGCTCAACAGGTCCTATGAGCCCTAAACATCCACATCACGAACCTTACCGCTACAAATTTCCAGTTGTAACCATAAAAGATATGGTCAAAGCACAGCGTATTTTATTTGACAAACTCGACATTCACAGAGTCCACGCCATAATAGGCGGTTCTATGGGCGGTATGCAGGCGCTTCTCTTTGCCGTACACTACCCTAACTTTGCTCAAAAAATCATCTCTCTTGCGAGCACTTACGCAACACAGCCTTGGGCAATTGCGTTTAATAAAGTAGCTCAGGAAGCCATTTTAAAAGACCCTGACTTTAAACAGGGCTATTATGATCCCGAACTCATCAAAGAGCATGGTCTTTCAGGTATGGCAATCGGACGCATGGCAGGACACATCAGTTTTTTATCTCACGAATCTATGAACTCTAAATTTGGCAGAGAGTATAAAAAAGATGACGGTTTATATGAACTTTTTGGAAAATTTCAAGTGGAATCATATCTCGAATATAACAGCTACAACTTCACAAAATGGTTTGATCCGCTCTCGTATCTCTACATTACAAAGGCCATCAATATTTTTGATTTGGCTCGCGGGTTTGATTCTCTTGAAGAAGCCATGAAAAAAATACAGGCAGAGCTTCATCTTATCAGTTTTAAAAATGATATCCTCTTTAAAAATTTTGAGATGAAAGAGATTTCTGATGTTTTAGACAGAGTCGGGAATAAAAATCATCACTACTTGGACGTAGACAGCGACTATGGCCATGATGCATTTTTGGTGGAACTAGATAAATTTGACACCTACATAAAGGAAGTATTAAATGGCTAAAAAAGAAGATTTCGAAGCAAAGCTCGAGAGTGCGAAAAAGACGCTTGAGATACTTACAAATCAGGAAATCACCCTCGAAGAAAGCGTCAAAGCCTATGAAAAAGGGATGAAAGAACTCTCCGAAGCACAAAAAATGCTTCAAGACGCACAGTTAAAAATTCAAGAAATAAAAGCGCCACAGTGAGAGCTGCCGTACTTCAGCTCAGTGCGCAGGGACTCAGCAGCACAAAGCTCTACAACTACATAAGAGTCGCAAATTCAAAAGGCGTGAAAGTCCTTCTTTTGGGAGAGTATATTCTTAACCCTTTTTTTAAAGAGCTCGAAACAATGTCTATCTCAATGATTGAGGAACAGGCGAACCAACAGATAAAAATGCTTAAAGAACTCTCTTCTACTTATAAGATGACTATTATTGCCCCTTTAGCGATTGTTAAACGCAAAAAAGTCTATAAAACCATCGCAAAATTTGCTCCAAATTCTACTTCTTACTACAAACAGCAGCTTCTTATTAATTATTCACACTGGAATGAAGAGAAGTTTTTTGCCAATGAAATCAAGCCTATAGAATCACCCCTTATTTTTAACATTGGCGGCTTTAAGTTTGCAATTATGGGCGGCTTTGAACTTCACTTTGATGAACTCTGGACGGAGATAAAATCTAAAAATGTTGACTGCGTTTTACTTCCAAGTGTTGCAACATTTGAATCTTATGAGCGATGGAAAAATCTTATACTCTCACGAGCATTTACGCATAACTGCTACATCTTGCGTGCAAACCGTATCGGCGAGTATCAGGATAAAGAGTTTAGCTGGAAGTTTTACGGCGACTCTTTACTTGCTTCACCAAACGGTGAAATGCTTGAGCATCTTGGGAACAAGGAAGAGCTTATGATTGTAGATATGAGCCACACCGAGGTCATTCAGGCAAGAAGAGTATGGGGATTTAAAGAAATGAGTAACAAAAGATTGTGATATAATCACTCTTTTTTGAAATAAGGATACACTCATGATGCAATATTTTCACAGACAAGTGCAACTTTGGGGAGAAGAGACCCAAACTCTTTTACAAGGTAAAAAAATAGCCGTTATAGGTTCTGGAGGACTAGGAAGTTCTCTTGCGTTTGCTCTTGGTGCGAGCGGCATCGGTGAAATTCATATGGTTGACTTTGATGAAGTCAGCCTTCATAACATCCACAGACAAATTGCTTTTAAAACCGGTGATGAGGGTAAAAACAAAGCTGTTGTAAACGCAGCGATTATTGAGCAAAGATGTCCTTTCGTCAAAGCAATGGCTCATGAATGCGATTTTAAAACATGGTCACTTAAAAATATAGAAGTAGACCTCATAATAGACGCAACAGACAATCTCCCTTCACGCGCAGAGATAAACGCCTACGCAAAAAGTAAAAATCTTCCTTGGGTGTACGGCAGCGTTGAAGCCTTTCATGGTCAAGTCTCTTTCATTGAAGAGTCATCATTTTCCGATGCTTTTAAAATCGTACAAAAAACACCCGCAGGTATTGCCGCACCTATTGTTATGCACATTGCTTCACTTCAGGCAAATTTGGCACTGAGATACTTAGCGGGCTTGAGCGTAAAAAAAGACATGCTTTATTATCTCTTTTTTAACAACGAGGGCGAACTTATAACACAAAAATTCTCCCTTCCAAAGAGTTAAAATGATCAAATATTCCTCTCTTTTACTCTTTTTACTTTTTACGGCTCATGCAAATGAAAATTATAAAGAGTTGCCCACAAAACAAGGCTATTTGAGCTCTATTTCAGCTTGTAAAGAACTCGGCAGGGAATGGCGTTTACCGGAGATTTGGGAGCTTTTTGATTTACGTGGCAAAACCGATGAATTTGGAATGGACAAACGCTACTGGTCGGCAACATCACTCAAAGAATCGCGTGAACTCAGTACCCATACGGGCAGTGATGAAGTTTTCATACGTGACAATTCCATCCCCGCGTTTGCGTTTTACCTTCAAGATGGAGATATTACTCCGACTCCCAAAGAGATCAACGCGCTTGCTCTTTGCACAAATCTTCCAAAACGTGAACAAAAAGAAAGCTATTTTACTCTCACAGAGAATGGGGTTGAAGACTCTCTCAATAATATTCTTTGGGAACCTCAAGCTAGTAATAATAAAGAGAATTTTGAAGATGCGAAAGAGTTCTGCGAAGAGAAAAAAACAGGGGGAAAATCTTGGAGACTTCCAAGCGTAGATGAGCTCTACTCCATTGTAAATTACAACTACGTCAAACCCTCTGTAAATACTGCTGTCTTTTCACAAATGAAGAAAAAATACTATTGGAGTGAAGATAGTTTTAGAAATGATGAAGCCTATGTTGTAGGCTTCAGTATAGGAAGTGTTGCCACAAGCAAGAAGAATCTAAAAAGCTATTTCAGATGTGTGAGCGATAAAGAGTAAGCCCTATTTTCTTACTAGCTTTTTTGCAAACAAAGCTAGTATTCCAATTGCAAGACCTACCAATAACTCTGCTAAAATTGAAGGTAAAAATCCTGAAATATCGTGCAAAAGATGTACATTGTGCACAAATATCCCTCCCGCAACCAAAAGCATTGCAAGAGTTCCAACAACTGTTAAAGCTTTTATAACTTTTGGAAGTCCCTGAACAAGAACATTGCCAATTGCGTGCATCAATTTTTTCGTGTCATTTGCCATCGCAATAAGCTTAAATCCAAAATCATCCATTCTTACAATAAGCGCCACAATCCCGTAAACACCGACAGTTGCCAAAAGTGCGACTATACTGACTGCAATCATCTGTATAGGGAGTGTTTGTTCTACAACCGAACCAAGAGCAATGATGACTATTTCCACCGAGAGTATAAAATCTGTCAAAATCGCCGACTTGATTTTCTCTTTTTCAATTTTCAAAATCTCCTCTTCACTGAGACTTTCTTTTTCAACTTTAGCGTGTTTATGAGGATAAAAATAGTCATAAATCTTTTCTGCACCTTCGTACGCTAAATAAACGCCGCCAACCATTAAAACAGGAACTATGCTCCAAGGAGCAAAGGCACTGAGTAAAAACGCAAAGGGTAAAATAATGAGTTTGTTTTTAAACGAGCCTTTTGTAATGGCCCATAAAACGGGAAGTTCTCTTGAAGAGGCAAAGTTGGACGCTTTTTGGGCATTTACCGCCAAATCATCCCCAAGTATGCCCGCTGTTTTTTTAGTTGCCACCTTGCTCATGGCCGCTGCGTCATCGAGTAAAGCTGCTATATCATCAAATACGGCAAAAAATCCACCTGTCATTTTTGTTCCTTGGAAATTAAAGTGAGGTATTATATTTCAAATGTGATTATTTTATTCTGTAGATTTTTTTAGGAGAAGAGTGTTCATGACACCTCCTTCTGAAAGGAGGATGTCATAAGATTTTTTAGAATTTTGAGATATGCTCAGAAATTGCTGTAATGTCTGCATCGCTTAATTTAGATGCTTGACCTTTCATAACGTTTTTCATAGCTCCGCCGTATGTTCCGTCTTTATAACCATTTAGAGCCTCGGCAATTTTACCTGCATCCCAGCCTTTAATGATTTGAGACTTTCCAAGAGCGACTTTCTCTGCGTTTTGACCATGGCAGCTTGCACATGCTTTATACAGGTCTGCACCTGAGACAGTTGTTGCAGGTGCAACAACGTCTTCAACTGCAGCTGCAATAGGGGCAACACTTTCTTCAACTTTTACAGTTGCTTCTTGTGCTGCTTCTTTTATTTCTGCCACTGCTTCTTTTGTAGTTTCATCAACAGTTTTTGTTACATCTGCTACCGCATTTTGAGTCTCAGCCACAGCTGTTTGCGTCTCTTGCGCTGCTTCTTTAACAACAACTTCTGCTGCTTTAGTCGCATCGTCAACTACTTTAGTAACGGCTTCAGTTTTTTGCTCAACCACAGTTTGTGTATTTGTACTGTTCGTAGCTGTTTTATCTTCACCGCATCCTATAAGTAAAGATGCTACAGCTATCGACAATACTATTTTAAAGTAAGTCATGACTTAGTTCTCTGTCTCTTTTGTAACGCCTTCAACAACGTCTGTTGCAGCATCTTTTACATCTTCAACAACATCTGTTGCTACTTCTGCTGTTGCATCTTTTACATCTTCAACAACTTCTACAGCCGTATCTGTTGCGTCTTGAACAGCAGTTTCTACTTCAGCAGCTACAGTATCGGTAGGCTCTGTTGTATTTGCTTCAACAGCATCCGCAGTTTTTTCGATTGCTGTTGTTTGATTTTCATCTACGGTTGTTGTTGCTTTGTCATCACTACATCCGATTAGGAAAAGTGCAAGAGCGATTGATAGTACTATTTTCATATGATTCATCCTTAAAAATTGAATGCGCAATTGTACAACATTTTTTTCTTCTTGCAGATGCAATCGAAAACATAGTTAATGAGTTTGTAAAAGATTTTTGCTATAATTCCACCATTTAAAACAAGCGAAAGTAACTATGAATTTTGAACCCTACCCATTTGAAAAACTTAACAATTTACTAGAAAATATCGAAGTTACAGACAAGTATTCTCCAATAGCTCTAACCATAGGAGAACCGCAATTTCAAACACCCGCTTTTATACAAAAAGCCTTGTGTGACAATGCAGCATTACTTCAGAAGTATCCAAAAACTGCCGGTGAAGATGGCTTAATAAACGCACAATTAGAGTTCATTGAAAAAAGGTTCCACACAAAACTCAAGCCAAGCCAGTTAATTCCTACATTTGGAACAAGAGAAGTACTTTTTAACTTCCCTCAATTTTTGCTTTTTGACAAAAAAGAGCCGGTAATGGCTTACACAAACCCTTTTTATCAGATTTATGAAGGTGCAGCTATTGCATCAAGAGCCAAAGTTATTCATCTGAATTTAACTGAGGAAAACAACTTTAAACCTGAAATAGATGAAACGCAGCTTGCAAAATGCGATTTGGTTATTTTAAACTTTCCAAACAACCCTACTTCCTCAGTGCTTAGCATCGAAGAACTCGTAACTTGGGTAAAACTCGCACTCAAGCACGATTTTGTTCTGCTTAATGACGAATGCTACAGCGAAATATATACAGATAATCCGATTCCTTCACTGCTTGAAGCTTCTACTTTTGCAGAAAACGCAGACTTTAAAAATATTATTGTCATCAATTCTATCTCTAAACGCTCTTCTGCTCCGGGACTGCGTTCTGGTTTTATAGCCGGAGATGAAGCAATATTAAAAGAGTATATGAAATACAGAACATACATAGGCTGTGCTTCTCCTCTTCCTCTTCAAAGTGCGGCGGCAGCAGCTTGGAGTGATGAAGAGCACGTGAGCATTTCAAGAGAAATCTACAAAGAAAACTTTGCTTTGGCAAAAGAGATTTTAGGCATAAAAACGCCCGAGGCAACTTTTTATATCTGGCTCAAAGTAGATGATGCACTTGCGTTTACTCAAAAACTTCATAAAGAGTACAATGTCAAAGTACTTCCAGGCGAATATTTGGCACGCGACAATGCACTCGCAGATAACCCGGGCAAAGGCTTTGTCCGTATAGCTTTAGTAGAAAATCCGACAAAAACAAAAGATGCGTTACTAAGAATCAAGGAGTGTTTAGGTGAGTAAAATAGAAGAGTTAAAAGCAGAAATTTTAGCGGCGCAGGAAAATTCGGACATTGCCTCACTTTACGTTTTAGAGCAAAAAGCGCACGATATATTTGATGAAGAAACCCTCCATGCATTTTATGCGAACATCCTGGATTTGGCACTTGAGCGCCTTACTGAAGCGCTTGAGACTCATAGAGTTATGGACATGAACGAGGTGCAGGATTTTGCAACACTCAGAGCATTGTACGAGTATGCCATAGAACACTACAGTGCGGATAAATGTCAAGACGCGAGTGCCTTATTTGAAGTTCTCAGCGGCCTCAGCAACGACAAAAAATTCTCTGCAGCTCTAAAGTTTCACTCCCTTGCCGCAGCTGAGAATCTCCCTTTAGATGATTTTTTAGAAAACATTGCAGATATTGACGCAACGCAAAACGCAGGCACTTTTTACATCAGCTGCTTCCAAGAAAAGGCACAAAAATTGCTAGATAATGTCCAAAGCAAGGGGAAATAATTTTATGAAGATTCATTTTATCGGCATTGGCGGCATTGGTATCTCCGGACTAGCACAATATATGCATTATAAAGGTCATGAAATTAGCGGTTCTGACATTTCTGATAGTGTTATTATTAAAAAACTCCGCTCCCTTGGCATAAAAGTTACAGTTCCACATACATACGATGCCATTACAGACCAAGACCTTGTCGTTCACTCTGCAATTATCCGTCCTGACAATCCTGAGATTGTTGCTGCAAAAGAGAAAGGAATAGAGGTTCTCGCACGCCGTGAAGCCCTGCTTAAAATTTTAGATGACAGAAAAGTCTACTCTGTAGCCGGAGCTCATGGAAAAAGTACGACAACTGCTATCCTTACGGCTATCATGGATGGTTCTGCCATCATCGGTGCGGAGTCAAAATCTTTTGGCTCAAATGTGCGTTATAACGCGAACAGCGATATTATGCTCTTTGAAGCAGATGAAAGTGACGGAAGTTTTCTAAATTCAAATCCTCACTGTGCTATTGTTATAAACGCAGAACCGGAGCATATGGAATATTACGACTACAATTATGACAGTTTTTACAACTCCTACAAGACTTTCATCAAATCTGCGCCTTGCCGCGTTTTAAACGCAGAAGACAGTTTTTTATCTACACTTATAGACGAAATAGATGCACATTGGCTTTACCCGAGCAAAGACATTAAAAACATCGAATATATTCTTATCAATAATGAACCTCATACCCGCTTTGAGTTTAGAGATTTTGGAAGTTTTGATGTTTGGGGTTTTGGAGAGCACATTGCTCTTGACGCCGCACTTGCAATTCTGGCAGCCAAAGAGTCTATGGATATTGAAACTATCCGTACGAATATTTTGACTTTTAAAGGCATAAAAAAACGCTTTGACATTGTCGGTCTGGAAGAAAATAACGTCATAATTGACGATTACGGTCACCACCCGACAGAAATTAAAGCGACATTCAAAGCGGTCAAAGAATATGCTTTTCTTAAGGGCATAGAAAAAATAACTGTTATATGGCAGCCGCATAAATACTCCCGAACCATAGACAATCTGGATGCTTTCATGAAATGTTTTGAAGGAGCTTCTGAGCTGATTATTTTACCGGTTTGGGCAGCCGGAGAGATGCCGAGAGAGATTAATTTCCAAGAAGATTTTAAACACTATAACCTCACTTTGGCAGACAGTATTTATAGAATCAACAACACGGTAACGCTCATCAAAGACAAACAAGAGCTTCGCGTCCTTGACCAAGGCATGATTGTAAGCTTCGGGGCAGGCGACATTACCTACCAAATACGAGGAATTGCATAATGGCTTATCTTGCCGGACTAATAATAACTGCTCTCTTTTTTATGGCGATGCACTACTTTACAGAACTTACCAAGTCTCAAAAAGCGACTGCTACGGCCATTATTTTAACTATTATTCTCAGCGCCATTGCTTACAATGCCTACACTGAAGCGAAGCAGGAAAAAATGATGCAGGTCGTCATCAAGTTTAATCAGGGAAAAACGGTCGTGTGTAACGGAATAGATGTCAATAACACTACTTACTCTTTAAGCGTCGGCACCTATACTTTTATAGGCCTTCAAAATACGCCAAATTATGGCCAAATGATTAGCGCGTCCACTTGCGAGTAGAGAATTCCGCTAAATCTAAAATCGAGCATTTAATCACTCAGCTCGACTTAGATGAACATATCAACCATTTTAAAAGCTTCTTCTCCCGTGAAAGCGAGCTCTACATCGAAGGCGATCAAGAACTTCACTTTCGTTACATTCAGGCACTTGACAAAATAGAGTTCAATGCACCTCCCAAAGTTGCAGATTTCAGTACTATTAAACTTCACCTGCTTAAACGCGGCGTTTTAAACTTTGAGCAGATTTTTGAAATTGTAAAAGTCGTCCGCTTTTTCCGCTACTTTAAAAACCGTCAGCTTGATGGACTCATTGGTGAGTGGATGCAAAAATTCACTATTGATGAGAAGTTCAATGAAGTTGAAAAATACTTCACAAAAGACGGAAAGTTTGAAGAAAATCTTGATGAACAGCTTTTTGGTCTTGGCGCAAGAATAAAGGAACATAGAACAAATATTAATGGCTCCATTCGACGTATGATGTCAAACTCAAAACTCAGCGGCTATCTTGTTGATACACAGGTTCACCTCGTCAACGACGAAGAGTGTCTCCTTGTGCGCGGTGGTTTTAATCATGTCCTTAAAGGCGCAGTTGTGGGTCGCAGTACGGGTGGATTTTTCTATGTCTCTCCGGACATCATCCTTAAAACCAAAGAGCAAATCCGTTACATAGAACAAGAGCGCGAAGCGATTTTCTACTCGTATGCAAAAGAATTTTCACTCAAACTTGCCGAACTTCAGGGCTTTATAAATTTCGTTGACAAAGAGTTTACAAAGTTTGACAATTACCAAGCCCGCGTTTTGTTTGCACGTGCGAAAAACTACCAACTGGTTAAATCAAAAAACGATTCAAAAATTCATCTCAAAGATTTTTATCACCCTGCTCTGCACAATGCAAAACCGATTAATGTAGATTTTTCAAAAAACATTCTCATGATTACCGGTGTAAACGCAGGCGGTAAAACTATGTTGCTTAAGTCCATTCTTGCTTCTGCGTTTATGGCAAAGTACATTATTCCAATGCGCATTAATGAAACGCAGTCACACATCGGTTCATTTAAAAACATCCTTGCCATTATTGACGACCCGCAAAATGTAAAAAATGACATCTCTACTTTTGCAGGACGTATGCAGGAATTTTCCCGCATTTTTGAGTATAAAGCTGCACTTGTAGGCGTCGATGAAATAGAACTCGGGACAGACTCCGACGAGGCGGCGGCTCTTTTTAAAGTCATGCTTGATGAGCTCATTAAACGCGGTCAAAAAGTAGTCGTCACCACGCACCATAAGCGTCTTGCAGCACTTATGGCAGACCGTGAAGATGTTGAGCTTATGGCGGCTATTTATGATGAAGATATGCGTATGCCGACCTATGAATTTATGCACGGCATCATCGGGAAGAGTTACGCTTTTGAAACGGCAAGCCGTTACGGCATCTCAAACGCCATAGTCAATGAAGCGAAAGTAGTCTACGGCGACAATTCGCAAAGACTCAATCTGCTTATAGAACGCGGCTCTCAACTTGAGCGTGAACTCAAACAAAAGCACAAAAAAGTAGATGAAAAACTCCATGAGCTAGAACTCAAAGAACTCAGTCTCAAAGAACAGAGAGAACTGCTTGAAAAAGAGCTCGATACACAAAAAGCTTCTCTTAAACGCAGCTATGAAGAAGCCATCAGAGAAGCCAAAGAAGCTGCAAAAGCCGGTGATACACAGGCTATTCACAGAGCTATGAACAAGGCAAATCAGAAACTTCCTGTTGAAAAAAAAGAGCCTGAAATTGTTGTCAGAGAATTTAAAGTCGGTGACAGAGTCAAGTACCACTCTCAAAAAGGTATCATCATCTCCATGAAAGATGACAAAGAAGCAATTATTGAAGTTGACGGTATGCGTATTCGCGCGAAGACAAAACAACTCAAGCATACACAGTCTCTGCCTTCTAAACCAAAAACACATTTAAAAGTCAGTGTGGAAAAAAGAGCCGGACTCAAATGCGACCTTCACGGTATGAGGGCAGACGAAGCCTGCGAAGTTTTGGATAAATTTTTAAGCGACGCACTGCTCAACGGCTGGGATGAAGTCATTGTCTATCACGGAATCGGCACAGGAAAACTCTCTTATGCGGTAAAAAACTTTTTAACTGCACACCCAAAAGTCAAAAAATTTACAGATGCACCGCAACACATGGGCGGTTTTGGCGCCAAAGTCGTCACTCTCTAAATGAAAAAAGTAGCAATCATCGGCGGTGGAGCCTCGGGACTTTTTTCTGCCATTTTGTGTGCAAAAAACGGTGCAGAAGTTCATCTATTTGAGCAAAACGCAAGATGTTCTAAAAAGATTTTAGTCTCTGGAAATGGACGTTGTAACATTTCAAATAAAAACCTCTCTCCAAACGACTTTTTTGGACAAAACCCTGCGTTTGTTGCGTTTGGACTTGGGGAATTCGGCTTCGCTGCGTTTGAGAAGTTTGTCAATTCTTTAGGACTTATACTTGAGACAAAAGAGGACGGACGAGCCTATCCTCTGAGTAACGAAGCAAAATCGGTGGCAAAGATTTTTGAAGAAGTGGCAAAGATTTTAGGTGTACATTTTCATCTTGAGTCAAAAATAACAGATATAAAAAAACTTCTAACCGAGTACGACTCCGTAATCGTTGCAACAGGTTCTGAGGCAGCAAGTCATTTAGGCGGAAACGCAGACGGTTACAACTTTGCCAAAGAGTTTGGACACACACTCATTCCAACCTACCCTTCACTTGTGCAACTTCACATTAACTCGCCCCTGCCAAATAAAATGTCAGGAGCGAAGCTAAACGCAGAGGTGACTCTTTTACTTAATCACAAAAAAGTCAGCAGAGTTTTTGGAGATGTTTTGTTTACAAACTACGGTGTTTCAGGGTTTGCCATTTTGGACATTTCCCAAATGGCAAGTGTTGCGCTCATGAACTATGAAGCGGTAGATATTTCCATAAATCTTCTGCCGACTTACAACATGCAACTTCTCTCAGCTCACATTGCCAAAGTTGCTCTAAATGTGCCGGAGCTCAGTATATTAGAAATTTTAGCAGGACTTATTCCTCTCAAAATTGGACAAGTTCTACTGGAAAGTTTAGAGATAAATCCAAACAGTAAAGCGGAAAACATACATACAAAACTCGCCAAAAAAATAGCAAACGCACTGTTAAACTGGCGTTTTGAAGTCAGCGACACCCATGGCTTCCGCCACGCAGAAGTCAGCGGCGGCGGAGTAGATACTTTGGAAATAAATCCAAAAACTATGGAATCACTCAAACAAAAAAATCTTTACTTTTGCGGAGAAGTTTTAGATGTCGTAGGACGCCGTGGCGGTTACAACTTCGCCTGGGCATGGGCAAGCGCTTATTTGGCAGCTAAAGATATAACAAAAATTAGATAAAATATTCCGCCTCCAGAGAGGATGGAACGAGACAATATACTCACGAACATCAAAACTTTTTTCATCTTTCATTTCCTTTTTTCAATGACTTTAAGTTATATAAATAATAAAATAAATATTATTTTTTCTATAAAAATAAAGTAATTTATTTAATTACTTTTTATAAGAGTTTAATAATTATGATAGTATCATATATCCCTATTTATGAATAAACACTAAAGGAAAATCAATTGAAAAAAATTATTTTAGCACTTGCTACTTTATCGGTAATGGCATTAGCGAACGAATCAGCTGTAAGTAATGTTACAATAAATGCGACAATGAAACTTATGGAGCAAGGCTTAAGTGATGTGCAATCGGGATTTATTTATCATGACAAAGAGAAATTAACTCGTGGTATACAAACATTACAAGGTGCAAATTCTATTTTTAGCAGTGTTGATGTATCTGTGTTTATTCCAAACAATGCAAAAATTCAAGTAACAAAAAACATCAATGCAAATCTTGCAAAAGACTTAGAGTCTCTTCAAAAATCTGTAGCTGATAAAAAATATGCTGAAGCGACTGATGATTATTCAAAAGTTCTAAACAGCTGTATTTCTTGTCATACAATCATCAGAGGTTGGTAGTCACACCACCTCGCAATCCTCTATCAAGAGCCAAATAAAACTTCTCGTTCCATCCTCTTCCGAGGTGGAATATACATACATGAAAACTCCCATAATGATGTTTATTAACAATATTTTTAGCAGCCCATTTTTTCTTTACGTAAGATTTTTCGTTGTTTTCTTTGCACTTTTCATAGTTGCATTGAGCACTCTTTTTGCATTTTCCCATCTGTTGCTGGCATTGAGCATTACAAACAGTATATCTTTATTGTCTTTTTTTGCACGAGCTATCAAACAGGCACCTGCTCCACTTGTGTAGCCGGTTTTTAATCCTACAACACTTTTATTTTCTCTTTGAAGTCTGTTACTTGTATAGACTGCAAATCTTTTTTTTGTATTGATTGTTGTAAAAGTATATTTGTTGAGCTTGACTATAGAATTAAAAGTTTTATTTTTGATAGCGTATTCTGCAAGTTTCATCAAATCTCGTGCGGTTGATTTGTGTTTGTTATCATCAAATCCGGCAGGATTTACAAAATTTGTATTTTTCATCCCAAGTTTTTTTGCTTTTTTATTCATCATTGAGATAAATTTTGCTTTATCGTTATTTCCCAAATAGTAAGCTATTGAATACGCAGCGTCATTTGCTGATTTTATGAGAGCCGCATGAACTAAATCTTTGAGTTTTACTTTATCCCCAACTTTTAAACCAAGCTTTGTTGGTTCAACATCTATCATAGGTTTTGTAATTGTTACTACTTTATCCATCTTGCCACTCTCAATAGCAAGCATACAGGTCATAATTTTTGTAAGACTAGCCGGCCGCAAGAGTTGATTTTCGTCTTTTGCATATATGGTTTTATTTTTTGAGAGATCTTTAACCATAATTGAATCTGAATCTTTTCCAACTATAGTCAATGTTTTCGAATCATTTGCCGCATAAAGAGCACTAGAAAAGGTGAAAAAAACTGTAAAAACTAAACTGATATATCTCATGAAAATCCCCATTGATTGTAGTTGTATTTTATAACAAAGAAGCTTTAGTATTCAACCATTATGAGGAAAACAGTTCCTTTTTGTCTCAGGATTGAACTCTTTGGTATCAGAATAAAGAAACTTGACGTGGATAGCACCTATCTGGGGGACAAAAGATATAACAAAAGCTTAAAGATAATAAAGATAAAATCAACACTAATTTACTTTCTTTAAGGATTCGCTCATGTCAGTTTCTCTCATTATTTTACTCGTTGTCATTATTATTCTTGTGCTCATGTACAACTCGCTTGTTGCAAAAAAGAATCAGGTTGAAAACATCTTTGCAGGTGTAGACGCCGTACTCAAAAAACGCTACGACCTCATTCCAAACCTTGTTGCTTCTGTGAGCAAATATATGGAACATGAAAAAGGTATTTTAGAAGAGGTAACAAAACTCCGTGCCGATGCGAACAAGCCAAACATCAGCGATGCACAAAAAATAGAACTAGACGCAAAAGTAAGTTCAGCTCTTGGCTCAATCATGATAGCTGTCGAGAACTATCCGGAACTTAAAGCAAACGAAAACGTTATGCACCTGCAGCATTCACTCAACGAAATTGAAGAACAAATTTCCGCTGCACGCCGTGCTTACAACCAAGCCGTTACGGACTACAACAACGCCATAGAAATGGTGCCGACAAACTTTATGGCTCAGGCAATGAACTACCAAAGAAAAGCTGTTTTTGAAATAGACGAAACGCAGCGTCAAAACGTCAACGTAAAAGAGCTTTTTAACGCCTAATGAAAAGTGTCAGTGAGCTCACAGACTTTTACTACAAAGTTCTCTATCCGACTCTGAAAAAACTGGAGAAAGATAGAAAACATCTCAGATACCGCATTTTACTTGTCGGTTCCGGCTACACTTTTGTCTTTTTTCTTATTGCCACGACACTGGGTAAAAACTTAAACTTCGGCGCAGATTTTTTAGCCTTTGTCTTTTTTGTTTACTTCGGCATAGGCGCCTTTGTTTACAAATTTCTCATTAAAGATTATACAGACGAGTTTAAAAATAAAATTATTGAACCACTCATTCAAGAACTTGATAACAGGCTCAACTACACGCAGCTTTTGCATGTCCCGCAGCATCTTTTTGAGCGCTCAGAATTCTTTAAACAAACGGTAGACCGACTAAGAGGCAATGACTATGTTCATGGAGAAATAGACGGTGTCAGGCTGGAATTTTCAGACCTGCACGCCGAAAAACGCCATAAAGACTCCAAAGGACGAGAGAGTTGGAGTACCATCTTTCAAGGGCTTTTTATTGTCGCTGATTTTCACAAAACGTTTCATGGTAAAACAGTCATCCTGCCCGACAGTGCACAAAGCACTTTTGGAGACCTCATCGGCGGCTGGCTTCAGTCAAAAAATTTAGAACGTGATGAGCTTATTAAATTAGACAATAATGAGTTTGAAAAAAAGTTTGTCGTTTACGGCACAGACCAGATAGAAGCAAGATACATCCTCAGCCACTCACTCATGCACAAACTTCTCGGTTTTGAGAAGAAGTCCAAACATCCTCTGTACATCTCGTTTGTCGGTCATTCCATACATATTGGAATTGAATACAACAAAGATTTGTTTGAGCCATCAGTATTCAGTTCACTTTTAGAGTATAAAATAGCTATGGAATATGTCCAAACGCTTCATTTAGCCATAGGCATTGTCGAAGAGTTAAAATTAAATCAAAAATTATGGAGCAAAAGATGAAAATAAAAACTGTAACAGCGAGTTTACTTTTAGGTGCGAGTCTTATGGCACTGAATATTGGAGAAATTCCAAAAAGTGTAACTATAGACAACGACAACGGAGGCCTTGTAACAGACGGCTCCAAATGGGATTCATCGAGTATTAAAGACAAGGTTCTTGTTTTGTTTTATGTTGATCCTGATGAAAAAGATACAAACAATGAATTTACAGAAGCCATACAGGCAAAAAAATATGACCGAAGCCGTTTTGGAAGTATAGGCGTCATAAACCTCGCCGCGACTTGGCTTCCAAATATCGCTCTCGACAGTGCTTTAGATAAAAAACAAAAAAAATACCCACACACTGTTTATGTCAAAGACAAAAATAAAGTTTTGGTAAAAGAGTGGGCTGTAGCGGATGACGCTTCAAATGTTCTTATCTTTTCAAAAGACGGGAAGCTGCGTTTTGAAAAATCCGGAAAAATGAACGAAGAAGAGATACAAAACGCCATTAAAATCATAGAAGAAAATATGTAATGGAAAGTGAAGTAAATACTCTGCGTTTGAGCATAAAAGACCTCTTTACATCCAAGATGATAAAGTATTCTATTCTCCCTTTTGTGGTGAGTATACTGCTTATGTACACCCTCTTTTTTGTCATGGCGGGTGCAGGTCTGGAGCAACTCGGAACGATGCAGATTGAGAGTACGCAGACAAGTATACAAAACGGCATTCCTCACACCGACAGTTTTGCCGCTACGCTTGAGGGAACGGCGCTTGTAAAGTTTCTCATGAGTCACGCTATAACCTCATGGATAGCGACCTTCTTAGTTTACACCATCGGCACTTTGCTCACACTCTATTTTTCCATTTTTGTAGCACTTATTGTCATTGGTTTTATGACGCCTTTTGTTTTAAAAGAACTCCATAAACGCCACTACAGCGATGTTGCAATGCTTGGTCATTCAAACATCTTTGAGGGATTGTTTTTAGTATTCAAGTGGATGTTTATTATGATTTTCCTTTTTTTGGCCTTCATTCCACTCTATTTCATACCGATTGTAAATATTATTGCGTTTAACCTGCCGCTTTATTACTTTTTTCATAAAATGCTCACTTATGATGTCGCTTCAAACATCTGTACAAAGGAAGAAAACGCAAAGATAAAGTTCTTTCATGCGAGTACATTACGCCTTAAAACGCTTGCTTTGTATCTGATTTCACTCATCCCGTTTGTCATATTTTTTGCCTCGATTTTTTATGTCATCTACCTCGGACATGCTTACTTTTTAGAGGTAAGGAAGATGAGAGCTACGGCATAATATACGATTAAATTATTTTTGTTATAATTACAGCAAATAATAAAAAGGTTTATCATGAAATATCTTCTCCTTAGCCTCCTCTTTTTTTTCAATCTTTTTGCAAATGACAAAGCCCATACCTTTGCGCCTAGTGAAGATTGTAAGGCGTGTCATCCCCTTATTTACGATGAGTTTAAAACCTCCATGCATGCCAATGCCCTGCCTCAAAATGATGCTATCTTAAACGCAGTCTGGGCAAAACATCCAAAACATCTCAAAGCGGAACGTTTTGAGTGCGGCAAATGCCATACTCCCGCAGCCGACAATTTAAACGCGATGTTAAGCAAAGACCAAAAAGCACTTCCCGATGCAAATAATCCTACGCACCAAGAAGCCATAAGCTGTGCATATTGTCACCGCATAAAATCCATAGAACACCATGCCCAAAGCAACACAAATATTATGACAAATACTGAGAAAAACTACTACGGTACACTCAAAGAGCACATGGAATCGCCTTATCATGGGATTGTAAGTGAAGGCAATGAGCATATGCAAAACGGTAATGTCTGTATCGGATGCCACTCTCACCGCATGAACAATCACAATCTCAATGTCTGTTCTACCAATATTGACAACCAAATGGACGGAGCAAATTGTGTGAGCTGTCATATGCAAAAAGTAGCGGGAAGCGTTTCAAATCTACATGAGCGCAGCGAACATAGCTTTCACGGTTTTGCAGGCTCTCACGCACACTCTGATATGCTGAGTAAATATGTAGATGTCACTTTTGAAGCGCAAGAAAAAGGCTTTTCCATCGACATAAACAACACAACATCTCATGCTCTGCTTTTACATCCGCTTCGCATGGCAGTTCTCAAAGTAAGTGTGACAAGAGACGCCAAACAAACGCAGCTTAAAGATGAAGTTTTTGTCCGCGTGCTTGGCAAAGACTCTAAACCCGCAATGCCGTGGATTGCAGACACTACACTCAAAGACACAATGATTCAGGGAAGTGAAAAACGCAGAGTTACTTATGATTTTGTACTGCAAAAAGGAGACAAAATAGATGCAACTCTCGGCTGGTTTTTAGTCAATCCGCAAGCCATAGAAAAACTCAATCTTCAAGATGACGCGGTTGCAAACAAATTTCATATCTTTAAAGAGATGCACTTCACGTTTTGACTTATGGAGACCTTGAAAAACTAGATTGCCGCGCTTCGCTTGCAATGACAAAATAATACTCTCGCTTCCATGCTCCGCGTAGGAGTATGTCTATATGTTCTCTGCTTAAGTTATGTGCATTATTGAGTGATATGCATTCCTATCGGGACGATGGGGACGAGAGGAGGAAGATGAGAATTTCAACTTAACTTTCTGATGTTTTTCTTATCACAAATGCGCAATATTCTTGCTGCGTTTGTTTAGGAGTATGATGCACAAACTCATCATAACTTAGAAGTTCCATTCCCTGTGGCAGCTCGGCTTTCATTTTGTCTTCATCATACTGAACAATATCCAGTCCTGCACATTGCGTTTGTCCACCCACTCGAAATGTACTAATAATGGCAACACCGCCCAAATGCAAAGAATCTTTTAGAATTTCAAAATATTTGTCTCTCTCTTTTTTTTGAAGTAAAAAATGAAAAACTGCTCTATCATGCCAAAGATTGAATTTTTTGGATGATTTAAAATTCAATATATCTGAACAAATATATGTTGGGACAGACCCATTTTCCTGAAGTCTCTTTTTTACTAGTTCAAGCGAGGTTTGAGATATATCTAAAAGTGTCAAATTTTTATATAGACTTTCAATTAAATTATCAACTAAAAATGAAGCTCCACAGCCTACATCGATAATAAAATCTTCTTTTGAAGCATACTCTTGTATAAGATTAAAAGAAATTATAGGTGATTCCTGATGCCATAAAACATGGGTGTAATCTTTTGTTCTAAACAAGGTGTCCCAATGTGTTTGTCTAAACTCATTGGCAAGCCCTTTACCCCCGTCGAAATCTTTATTCGGATTTTGAGCTAGTTCTGTATAAAGTTTGGTTGTTTGCTCATTTCCAGCCATTATTCTTCCTCTTTGTCCATCTCTTTTAAAACTAAAGCTCTATAGGCATCATCTTTAGGAACAAGCCCGGCTTCATACAAAAACTGTGAAGGCATAAAGTTTGTTTTTTTTATCTTGTCGTATTTTGCAAAACTGAGGTAGAGTATATCTTTTGCACGGGTGACTGACACATAAAAAAGGCGTCTTTCTTCATCAAGAGAGCCGCCGCGCTGCATGAGTTTTCTGTTTGGAAAACGCCCGTCCATCAGGTCCACGACATACACTTCTTTGTATTCCAAACCTTTGGAAGCATGAACACTCAGAAGGTTTACACCCTCGCCCTGCGTTAAATCTGAAGAGCCGAGTATCATTGCGTTTAAGAAGCGTTCATGTTCTGAGTAAGGTTTTGAAAGCTCTTCAAGCAGAAGCATTTTTCGGGCAATTCTTGTGAGTGATTCCTCTTTTTGTTTCTCGTCAATACTTCCGTCTTTAAGCATCGCGCGTTTACTTGAAAGCGTTTCGGAGATGTGCTTGTACATTGCAGAAGCAGCTATTTTTCTCACTATGGTTCTTGGCTGTTTTATGCCTTTGAGTTCTTTGTAAAGCAGATAAAAATCATGTAAAAAAGTCGCTCCGTCTTTGGAAAGTTTTGGATGTTTGAGAATCGGATTACTCATAAACTTAGATTCAAAGCCGAGTTTTGCAAATTTCCCCACCGCGCCAAGCTCCAAAAATTCATCAAAAAGCCCCAGCTGATGGCTTACTTTGCGTTTTTCAAAAGGATTGTGAATCGACTCATCTGCAGCATAAAGCCCATAGAATATGGAACCGTGTCCCAGTGTTTTAAGTGCTATATACATCTCTTTTGCCATGGCACTTCCAACACCTTTGGCAAATTCAAAAAGGTGAATAAAGGCCATCATATCTGACTCATTGACAAGTAAAGTGTACAAGTCAAGCACTGCTTTAACCTCTTTGGAGTCAAAAAAACTCGTCCCGCCCTTGCGTTTACACGGTATGTCAAGCTCTCGAAGCCCGACTTCTATCCCATCAGCCGAAGAGTTGTTTCTAAAAATGACAGCTATCTCTTCGCGCGGCGTTTGAGTATCTCGTATTTTTGCAGCAATTGCATGGTATTGGTCAAACAATTCTTCATAAGCTAAAAGTACAGGTGACTGTGCTTCTTTCACACGTGTAACTTCAAGCTGTTTGGGGTAAATTCGCTCGTTGTGTTCTATAACTTTTGTCGCAAGTGCGAGGATTGGGTATGTTGAGCGATAATTTTTTGTCAGCGTATGGACTTTTGCATCCGTAAACTTTTTCGTAAAAGAACCAATAATGGAAATATCCGCACCGTTAAACGCATAAATACTTTGGTCATAATCACCCACACAAAAAAGTGAAGGCGGTTTCATAGCATCTATAAGCGTTCCTTGAAGTGCATTCGTGTCCTGGTATTCGTCTACCAAAACTTCTTTGTAACCTAAATCTCTGCTCGCACAAATTTCTCTGAAGTTTATAAGTAAATCATTAAAGTTTACAAAACCGTACTCTTTTTTGAGTGATTCAAACTCATCGACTATGTCGGCGTAAATCATAGCAAAAAGCTCATGTTCGGGATAATTTTCTATAATCCAATCTTCAAAATTTCTTGTTAGTTCAGTATTTTGATAAAAAGAATAAACATCATATAAAAAATTTCCGCCATAAGGTGTTATCTCTGCGTTTATCTGCATAAACGAGCGTTTTTCATGTACACTGCGAAAGAGAGTTTTCAACTCTCTTTGTTGTTTTAAAACAACTTTTTTATCCTCTTTTTTGAGCCATCTGTAGCTGACCGCATGAAAGGTTCCGGCATCTATCTTTGCGGCAATGCCTGCACCAAAAAACGCAGCAACCCGTTCTATCATCTCTGCGGCGGCTTTGTTTGTAAAAGTAAGCAGTAAAATTTCTTCGGGTTTTACCCCTGCGTTTAAGAGATGTGCTATACGTCCTACAATAGTTGAAGTTTTTCCGGTTCCGGCTGAGGCTATAATAAGATTTTGTGAATACATAGAAGTTGCAGCAGCATACTGCTCTTGATTGAGGCGAGAAAGAGGCATACAAACTCCTTGGTAAATTTTTAAAGAGCGTGATTATACCCGCATTTTATTTTTTAAAAATAAATCCCTAACGGCCTGCAATCTGCTCACGTCAATTTTTCTTTGAAAGTCAATTCATTTCAAAATAAAGTTTGTTCGCTAAAATTACGTTATTACATTATTTACCAAGGTTCAAAAAATGTCCTCAGATGATAAACTGCTCGAGATAATCTCCAACGAGACAAAAAGCTCTATAAACAGTATGGATATTGTCACTCCAAGTATTTACACATCCATTTTTTCAAAGTTTGCCACTAGGTACAACACTGACTTAACAGATGAAAATAAATTAACAGACAAGATGCTTGACAAAAAGATAAGCCTCATGTCAAATATTCAGAATGAAAATCTGCAAAATGCCACAAAGCTAAGTCAACATACCTCAAATGCCATCTCTGCCATAAAAGAGAAAGATGACACCCTGCTTCAGCAAGTCCTTCAAGAAACAGAGGCACTACGTTTGGAGATAGAGAAACTCAAAGAAAATATGTATAAAGATGAACTTACTGCAGTGTACAACAGAAAATGGCTCAATGATACATACCTCAAAGATACTAGTAATGAATTAAATACATCCGGTGTTTTGGCAATTATAGACTTAAACTATTTTAAAATCATAAACGACACTTTCGGACATGTTGTAGGAGACAAAGTTTTAATCTTTATTGCAAATCAGCTTAGAAGCACAAAAGAACCGATACTAAGATACGGCGGGGATGAGTTCATAATACTTTTTTCAAACTCCATATCACCTGCCGGTGCAACAGACCAACTTAACAAGATTAGAGAAAATCTACTGCACAAGCATCTCAAACTAAAAGAGCTGTCTTTTAGAACAAGTTTCTCGTTTGGTGTATGCAACTTTTTAGCTGGCGACTCTCTTGCAAATATCATAGAGATTGCAGACAAAAATATGTATCAAGACAAACTGCAGATAAAGCAGAGAATTACCGGCATAGACATCGAGTAGAGAGATTTAAGCAAATCTCTCTACTTTTTAAGTTCAACAATATATTTTGCGAATTTCTCCGTATCTTCAGGTGCAAGATTTTTTAACTTTGTTCTATGCATACCAACATAATTTTTAGATAAAGAAGTAGAACCATCCAAAATCTTTTTAAGTCGCATTGAGAGTTCTTCCTCACTCAAAGAAGAAAGTTTTGGAGAACTTTTTATCGCTACAAGTTCACCCTGTTTTCCATGACACACTACACAGTGCTTATATTGGTCCTCACTTTGTATAGCAAACACGGCAGTAGAGAGTATTAACGCCCCAATTATAATTTTTTTCATCCTATCCATCCTTTTTATTAATTTTTTTAAGTTGAACGGCACACTCATACTTAAAAATACATTTAAATTATAACTTTTAAGAACAATTAATATTTCACCCTTTTGTGTGATTTTTTTTATTTTTTTATCTAATATAATACTTGATATATCTTTTAAGAGGGGTTATTATGAAAAAGATTCATTCACTCATAGTGCCGGGGGCTTTAGCTTTTTTAGCACTCGCACAGAGTTTACATGCGGTTCCTGCGTTTGCTCGGCAGACAGGCTTGGAATGTTTTGCGTGTCATACCGGCAGTCAATCAAATCTCAATGCTTTAGGGCGCAAGTTTGCACAATCGTCGTATATGATGGTAAAAGAGGATACCTCTGAGTCGCTTCTATCAGGTGAGAAAATGGGCGTAGATACAGATACAGTGTTAAACGCATCTATAATGCTCAAAGCAAGACTCGAAAAAGGTTATGACGTCGTCAATGGAAAAGGTGAAGTTGTAGAAACACACGACGAGGAAGAGATAGGAGCCAACAGAGGTGTCTATGAAATGTTTAAAACTTCTACGGCGCATTTAGCCGGCAAGGTTGTTAGCAATGTGGGTACGCTCTTAGAAGTTCGTGAAAAAGAAGGAAGAGCGCTTTTGGGCGGAAAATTTATTTCATCAATGAAAGTAGATGACGCTTCTTATGCCGGCGTCACTCTCTATTCAACAGATAATTACGGACCGTTTTCGGGTATGGAGACTTACAACACGGGTCTTTATAAACCTTTGCGTCAATTTGAAAACCATAAGCTTACAAACGCAGCCCAGGCTGCTGATTTAGGTACAGGTTCTGCAACGGGTATACAAGCTTACTATGGCGGTGAGAGCTTCTTTGCAACGATAGGAGCTTACATTCCTCTGCATCACAGTGATGAAATCAAAGCAAGTAACTCTTTGATTCCTTTTGCTCGTCTGGCGTATGAGCAAAAAATTGGAGATTTAAATCTTATTGTAGGTGCTTACGGACTCAAAGGAAAAGCGACAGCCGATAACACGATATGGGATACTTCCCTCTCGGGACTTATCCCTAGTACAAATGTAGAAGTAGAAAGAGAAGCGTATGGATTTGATATGCAGCTTGAGGGTGAAATGTTTTCCATTCCTTCAATGCTTACTGCTATAGTAGTTGTTAAAAGTAAAACGACTCTTGATAATCCGGAGCTTATGAACTACACACCGCCAGGTCCGGCATATCTAGATATTTACGGAGAGCCTTATGATGGAGAAAACAGCGCATATTCTGTTTCTTATGAATTTTATCCGACAGCTGCTCTTGGTCTGAAACTGGCATATTTACACGCAGATGATGAAGGTCCGCATACTTATGAACCGGACAAAATAGATGCGAAAGATAAAGATGCGTACAGCATAGGTTTTGACTACTCTTACAGACAAAACATTGCGTTTACACTTGAGTATTCATTCGTAAAACCGGGCAGAGAAGACATAGAAGACTACTCTGACCTGCTTGCAGTTGTAACTGCATCATTCTAAACAAAGGGGTAAGCAATGAAACCATTTACAAAAAAATTACTTTTAGTTTCGAGTGCTTTGCTCTGCGCGCTTCCTGAGTCGGCAAGTGCTTTAGCTATGTTCTCAAGCCAAACGGGCAAAAGCTGTATGGCTTGTCATACGCAAAATATGCCAAAACTAAATAGCTACGGTAAAGAGTTCGCACTCTCAGGGTATACGATTTACGATGAGAGTAAAACTGCAAAGCCGCTTATAGTTGGGAGTGATGTTCCTCTAGGTCTTCCATCGACACTCAGCGTATCTGCCGTGCTTAAAGCGAGCTATGTGAAAACGACGCAGGAAGAAGACGCAACGACGGGTGATTTGGTAGGTACTGAGCGAGGTGAACTGCAAGGACTTAGCGCTTCGGGAATCTACTTTGGAGGCCGTGTTGCAGATAATTTTGGCGCACTGGTGTCACTCAAAGGCAACGATGATAAGAGAACTGACATTGTCTATAATGCAAAACTTCTTCTCGCTTACTCTGCGATGGGCGGATATACAGGAATGTCTCTTATCTCTACTGAAACAAACGGTCTTTTCTCTGGAATGGAGCTGCACAACACAGGACTTAATACTCCCGTAAAAATGTTTGAAAATGCTTACGCAACAAACGCAGCTCAGGCAACGGGTGTCGGTAACGGCCCAGCAACTGCTCTTCAAGCCTACTATGGAAATGCAAATCTTTTTGTGAGTGCGGGAATCGGCATACCTGCGCAAAACTCTGAAGGACTTGATGCAGGTAAAAGTCTTCTTCCATTTTATAGAATTTCATACAGCCAGCCAATCGGTGACTGGAACTTTATGGTGGGTGCTTATGCCATCAAAGGCGATGTAGAAGCGAGTGATATGAGTCTCAATGGCGAACTTGTCTCAAACCGCGCGGAACTTGTCAAGATTCACAAAGAGGCACACGGATTTGACTTTGAAATGAGCGGCAAACTTTTTGATATGAGCGCCATGGCTACAGTCAATCATGTAGTGAGAAATACAGTTGATGTTGATCCGGCTGCCGTACTTACTGCATACAACCTTCAAAGTACGGACAATAAAGGCACTTCTGTTGAACTTCAGATAAATCCGATAGACCCGCTAGGGCTCAAAGTGGGATATCTAAGTTATGCAAACAACGATGATGCAGCGACAAATCAAAAGTTTATTAAAAACTATGATTATGAAGCTTATACGGTGGGTGCGAGCTACAATGTACTTGAAAACTTTTCTGTTGGCATCGATGTAAGCCGTTACTATCCGGAGTCTGATATCAAAAGTTACGATGATATCTATGTGAACGCTGCTTTAGCATTCTAATGTTTGTCTGTAATGTAAGCTTGGCTAATGCTTCGCTTACATTTAGATGTTACTATTTCTTTATCTTAATACAAAGGATTTAAAATGAAAAAGTTACTTTTAAGTGTTTCGACACTCCTATTATTAAATGTTGCTGCGTTTGGTGCAGACCAAGATATGACGCAAGATCGTGATCAAACAAGACTTCAGACTAAAGACCAAACTAAGTTGGGTGATGGTGATCAAACGCAGACGCGCACTCAAACGCAACAGAGACTCAAAGACGGCAGTGGTGAGGGTAAACAAATACAAAACCAAAACCAATACCAGCACCAAGAACAGTACAAAGCTGTTCCTCCTGTAGGCGGTGCTAAAAACAGCTACAAACAAGGTATCGAAAGCGGTAGCGGTTATGTAGGCGGCGAAGGTTCAGGAGTAAAAGGTCCTAAAGCTAAGAATGCCAATCCTGGCAACTCCGGTTCTATGAAAGGCGGCGGTATGCAAGGCGGCGGTGGCGGCAAACGCTAGTGAATGTTCTTAGGACATTCTCCCCTATATTTTACGGCGCTCTCCTCCGCCGTAAAATCAAATCAACATTAATTTTATAAACTATTTTACAAATTTCAACTAACACTTCCCTTACACTCTTAGCCTATACTATCCTTCTAACTAAACAACAAGGATTTAACAAATGGATACTTCAAAAAGCCGTAGAGGTTTTATAAAAATTATGGGTATTGGAGCATTAGTTACGGCTACTTCTTCATTCGCTGCAAGAAGAACAACAAAAACAGTAACATTAACTGATGAACAAAAAGATACACTTTTCTTCATCTTCCAAGAAGAAAAAGTGGCCAGAGATGTTTATATTACCCTTGGCAAGCTTTATCCTGAGGAGAGCACTTTTGCAAGTATTCAACTCTCAGAACAGGAGCACATATTATCTGCGCAAGTACTTTGTGAACGTTATGGCGTCGATACGTCAGATGTAAACCTCTCTCTTGAAGATGATTTTATAGGACAGTTTGAACTTCATGTTATGCAAGAGCTTTACAACCAGTGTATTGAACTTGGTCAAGTATCACTTTTAGAAGCTCTCAAAGTTGGCAGACTTATAGAAGTCACAGATATTGATGACTTGGAAAGAGCAGCCGAAGGTATGCCAAGCGATGTTGTAAATACTTTCGAAAACCTAAAAAATGGAAGTCTCAATCACCTAGCTGCGTTTGAAGCGGCAATTTCAAGAGAATCATAAAATTTTGTTAGAGATTTCAAATGATTTGAAAGAGACTCTTAAAGAGTCTCTTCATGCTTATTATACGTCTATAAAGAGAGGTGATTTAATCAAACTTTCCTCTTTAATGACAGGGGAGTCTTATCTTCTCACTCTAAGTACTTTGGGTTTTAAGAAAGCTTTTAGAGATGAGAGTTTTAAACATCTTTTAGAAGAGATGGAACATGAGCCAAAGTCGCTTTTGGAAGTAGAAAAGCTTCTCTCAACTGAACTCAAAAACGAAGCCCGTAAAAATATAGTTGATGTTCTCTTCTATGAGCCAAAAGGTTTAGACAGAGTAACTCTGCACTATAAGCAAGATGCTCAGACAAAAAAAATCTATTTTTCAAAACAAGATGAAATTTGGAAAATTGACCTCAAAGCAGGCAGAAAAAAAGACGACTGATGTTAATAGTTGCCCATCATCTTGTTCTGCAACTCCATTTTAGAGCTAACGCCATATTTGCTGAAGATATTTTTTGTGTGCGTTTTGACCGTATTAATAGTCACTTTTAACTCACTTGCAATCTCCTTATACGGTCTCCCATGCAGAATTCTAAACACTATCTGTTTTTCTTTGTCCGTCAAAATATCCATTTTATTGTCAATATGCACACATTTTGAATGAAAAGTACTAGTGTCAATATTATAAAATGGTCGAATTAAACTCTCAAACATAGTGCTAATCTCTGCCATATTTGTAACATTAGGCATATCGTCATGGGTAAATATATAAATAACAAAACCCATTTTTCTATTATTTTTACTTCGAACCGGAAAAATATATGCCTCACTAAAGTTCAAGGCTTCTTCAAACTCAAGAGCTTTTGCCTGAGTAAAAGTACCGTCAAAAATTTTATGAAGTGAATCTATAACTAAGTACTCTCTCGTTCCCTCATAATGACTTTGATAATATCTTTTAAATTTATTTAAAAACATGTGCTGTGAAGTCAGTTTGTATTCACGCAGTAAAGCTGCAAAACGTCTCTTCTCTTCCATCACCATTTCAATACTTACAAAGTCCTCATCACCTACACATATTGCAATGATTCCCGCACCACTTTGTTCCTTAAAAGTCTTCGTCTCTTTTCTGAGTACAGCCTTAACGCTGTGTCCCTCAAGTATATGATTCTGAATCATTACAGTTTTTTCTAACAGTTCTATATGACTCATATTCATAACGTTCCCCTATTAATATATAAAATTAAGAATTATGTTCCTCATGATACCAAAAAAGTGTTAGCGAAGTGTTAAAACTCATAATTTTTATCATAAAATGAGATAAAAGTACATAAGCAAAGCCTCACCTAAATTTAGCTATAATCGCGAAAAATTTTAAGGCCGAATCACTATGTCAACAGAAGCTTACGAACCGCAAGAAGTAGAAAATAAATACTATAAAATATGGGAAGAGAGAAAATACTTTGAGGTAGATGGGAACAAATCCATCCAACAAGAAGGGAAAAATTTCTCTATCATGATGCCTCCTCCAAACGTTACGGGACGTCTTCACATAGGTCATGCGCTCACCTTTACACTCCAAGATATCATTACCCGCTACAAACGTATGGACGGCTACAAAACGCTGTGGCAGCCGGGAACAGACCATGCGGGTATTGCTACGCAAAACGTTGTTGAGAAACAGCTTTTAGCGGAAGGCACAACAAAAGAAGAACTCGGACGCGAAAAGTTTTTAGAGCGTGCTTGGGCTTGGAAAGCAGAATCTGCTGGCATTATGACAGAACAACTCCGTAAAATGGGTGTTTCTCCTGCTTGGGAGAGAGAGCGTTTTACTATGGATGAAGGCCTGCAAAAATCTGTAAAAGAGGCTTTTGTACATCTTTACAACCAAGGGCTTATTGTTCGCGGAAACTATATGGTCAACTGGTGTACACATGATGGCGCCCTCTCTGACATTGAAGTTGAGCACGAAGACCATGACGGTAAGTTTTACCACATTATCTACCCTTTTGCAGACGGAAGCGGACATGTTGAAGTTGCAACAACAAGACCTGAAACATATTTTGGCGATACTGCAGTTATGGTTCACCCTGATGATGAACGCTACCAACACCTTATCGGCAAAAAAATAAAACTCCCGCTTCTTGAGCGTGAAGTAGCAATAATTGCTGATTCTCATGTTGATATGGACTTTGGAACGGGTGTGGTAAAAGTCACACCTGCTCATGACCAGAACGACTACGAAGTCGGTAAACGCCACGACTTGGAGTTCATCACAGTTTTTGATGAAAAAGGTATTTTAAATGAGTATGCTGGAGAGTTCCAAGGTTTAGAGCGTCTTGAAGCTCGTGAGATTATCGTTAAACGTCTTGAAGAAGAAGGTTTTATGGTCAAAGTAGAAGACCACAAACACCAAGTCGGACACTGCTACAGATGTAAAAATATTGTTGAACCGTATATTTCAAAACAGTGGTTTGTCCGTAAAGAAGTGGCAGCAAAATCAATAGAAAAAACAAACGCAGGTGAAGCGCAGTTTTTCCCACCTCACTGGATTAACTCATACAACTCTTGGATGGGAGAACTTCGTGACTGGTGTATTTCCCGTCAGCTTTGGTGGGGACACCAGATTCCGGTATTTTACTGTGATGAATGTGAACATGAATTTGTTTCCCAAGAAGAACATCCTGCAGCATGTCCAAAATGTGCCTGCAAAAACGTTACACAAGACCCTGATGTTTTAGATACTTGGTTCTCTTCTGCTTTATGGCCTTTTTCGACTTTAGGTTGGGGAAATGGCGACGTTGAGATGGACAAACTTTTTCAGTCAAACGATATGAAAGATTTTTATCCAAACACGCTTTTAATTACAGGTTTTGATATCCTTTTCTTTTGGGTAGCAAGAATGATGATGATGGGCGAGAGCTTTAACGGGCAGCTTCCGTTTAACCATATTTATCTGCATGCGCTTGTTCGTGACGAGCATGGACAAAAAATGTCAAAATCAAAGGGCAATGTTATTGACCCTCTTGATATGGTAAACAAATACTCTGCCGACATCCTGCGTTTTACACTTGCAGTTTCTGCGGCACAGGGGCGTGATATCCGTATGAGTACGGAAAAACTTGAACTTAACCGTAACTTTACAAACAAGCTTTACAACGCAAGCAAATACTTGCAAATGAATGTAGATGTTTTCCCTGACTTGCAAAGTTTTTGTCTCAAAACGGACCTTGGAAAATATATGGCTTCACGTCTGAACCAGGCGACAAAAGAAGTTCGCGCTGCTTTAGATGAGTACAAGTTTAACGATGCTGCGACGGTTATTTACAGATTCATCTGGAATGAATTCTGCGGTTGGGGAATTGAACTGAGCAAGGCGGACAAAGAGAGCATTGTCGAGCTTGGAGCAATCTTCAAAGACGCAATGAAACTGCTTCACCCGTTTATGCCGTTTGTTACAGAATACCTTTACCATGAACTCTCAGGAACAACTCTTGAAGAGAGTGAATCTATTATGGTCATGGCGTATCCGAGCAAGACTAAAAAACGCAAAGAAGAGGAAAAATTTGACCTCATTATGGATGCTATTGTTTCCATCAGACGTGCAAAAGTTTTAGTTGACTTAGCAAACCAGAAAATAGAAAAAGCGTATGTAAAAATCGACGGAGTAAGTGAAGAGGACAAAGCTGCTATGCTGCCTTTCATTACAAGATTGGCAAAAGTTGATGAGCTTCTTTTTACTGAGAGTAAAATCGAAAACGCAGTGAGTGACATCTCTGATATGTGTGAGACTTTCATTCCGACAGATTCGATTGATTTGAGTTCAATCATCAACAAACTGACAAAACAGGATGAAAAACTTCAAAAAGAGATAGACAAACTTGGCGGTATGTTAAACAATGAAAGATTTGTGGCTAATGCGCCTGAAGATGTTTTAAGTAAAAATCGTGAGCTTTTGGCAGATGCGCAGAGCAAACAAGTAAAAGTACAAGAGCAACTTCACTCTCTTCAAAACTAAGGCTCTGGCCTTAGGTCTTTTCACAAAACATTCACACTCAATTTTTTTGATTTAATAGAAGAAGAGAAGAAAATAGTTTTATTTTCTTCTTGAATATAATCTATTTGGAAATAGATTTATATATTGCAGCCTGCATACTGATTTTCAACATTAGCTTCTGTGCCTCTTGTGCAGTAATTGCACGATTTGCCAGAGCTTCATTAACAGCAGTTTCAGATAAGTAGATATGTTGCATATTATTTGTCTCCTTAATAATAAATATTATAAAATAGTATGATATTTATTATTAAAAGAAACTATATTTTTTATGTAAGAGAGAAGAAAATAGTGTAATTCCTAAAATATTATTTAGGAATTACATATTTTGTTAGTAGTTGGTTAATCTCGATGTAATATCGTTAATACTGTCTGCAAAAAGCGTGTATAAGAAAGGCTCAATATCTTTTGAATTGTATGACGGAGCAATCCATTTTGACGCTTTTTGTCTAAAACTCTGCGTTGTCACTTTTTGACCTCTGTCTAAAACAACTTCAATTTCAATCTCACCTTTTAGGTTTTTGTCAAAGTTTTTGTCGTTATAAACAAGCTCTATATTTTTAATCATAACATCCATAACAACAGTGGCATCATTAGGATTGGAAACCGGTCTAAAACCTGCAATATCAAGAGCGTAATTCAAACCCTCTTTGTATTTGTTTGCAAAATCCGCATCACTGTAAAACGATTGGTATTTTGCACCATCTTTCATAATGTAGCCAATAGTTTTTTGGCTTGTTCGCATATCTTTGACTGAACGAAGATAAACTGTCTTATTTTTTGGTGCAATTTCTCCCGAATATTCACCTTTATAAGCATGAAGATTGATAGCCTCATTTTTATAAGCACAGCCACCCATAAACAACATGGCACCTACAAGTAGGAAAAGTATTTTTTTCACGATAGAACTCCTTTTAAAATTTACATAAAGTATTCATATTATACACTTAATAGCAAAATAATAGAATCATAAAGTTATACTTCCAAAAAAAGAGTTCTCATGCATTTTCACCGTGTTCACATAGAAATCACCAATATTTGCGGTTTGGCCTGCAGTTTTTGTCCTCCAAAACTCCAGCCGACCAAAACTATGACTCTAGATTTTTTTGACACCATTCTCACAGAGCTCAAGCCCTACACAAAAAGCCTTGCGTTTCACGTTATGGGCGACCCTCTGACACTCTCAAACCTTCACGAGTACCTAAACGCAGCCCACAAAGAAGGCTTTGAAGTGGAACTCACCACAAGCGGCTATTATTTGCATAAAACGCAGCTTGAAACACTCTTTCACCCCTGTGTGCGACAGCTTAATATTTCTCTTAACAGTTACAATAAGAACGCTCTGAATCTCAGTTTGGATGATTATCTAAACGCAGTGCTGAATGTTTGTAAACAAAAAACAGAAAATTTTCCAAAACCTTTTATTAACCTCAGACTATGGAACATTGACGAAGCACAAAGCGAACGCTCTTTTAATCAAGAACTCTTTGAGAGATTTTCTTCTTTTTTTGAGATTGACATAAACGCAGAAAACTTACATAAAACGCAGCCAAAATCACTGCGTTTGGCCTCGAAAGTGTTGCTGCATTTCGACAACTATTTTGAGTGGCCTTCCATGAACAGTTCTCATGACAGCGATGCAACCTGCTACGGCTTAAAATCACACATCGGCATACTCGCAGATGGTACAGTTGTCCCTTGCTGTTTGGATGGCGAAGGGCTTATCAATCTCGGTAATCTTCATGAAACGCAGCTTGAAAACATTCTTCATTCAAACCGTGCGCAGGCTATGATAAAAGGCTTTGCAGAACATAAAGCCGTAGAAGAGTTGTGCCGTAAATGCAGCTACAAAGATAGGTTTCAAAGTCAAAACACTCTATAATAACACCAAATAAATTTAGGATTTTTTCATGCCATTCTCATCTTTTAAACTCTCTAGTCAAATTCAAAAAGCAATTACAAAAAGCGGTTTTACAAAAGCCACACCCATTCAGGAAAAAGTTATTCCTCTTGCACTTGAGGGCAAAGATATTATGGCAAGAGCACAGACGGGAAGCGGAAAAAGTGCAAGTTTTGTTTTACCTGTTTTAGAGCTTTTAAAACAGAGAAAAGGTGAAGGAAAAGCGAAAATAAAAGTGCTTGTTCTCACACCAACGAGAGAACTGACTCTTCAAGTGGCCGAAACCTTTGACACATTTGGCGAATTTTTAGAGCGCAAACCAAAGGTTGTAAGTATCATCGGCGGTGAGGGCATCGGTGAGCAACTTTATGAAATACAGCAAGGCTGTGACATTCTTGTGGCAACTTCTGGACGATTTCTCGATGTACTAAGCAAAAAACAGATGAATCTCTCACACATAGAGTTTTTCATTCTCGATGAAGCGGACAAAATGCTCGACCTTGGTTTTGCAGAAGAACTTGAACTCATTTTAGAAGCCATTCCGCAAAAACGCCAGAACCTTCTTTTTTCTGCAACCTACCCTCCAAAAATGCTACAGATTGCTTCAAGAATCACTAAAGAAGCCATTGAAGTCAGCATAGAAAATGAAGAGCCGACCGTGGCAAACATCACTCAGCGTGCCATTTCTGTCAACAGTGAAAATCGCGGGCCGCTTTTGCGACACCTTATTGTAAGCGAAAAACTTGAGCAGGTTTTGGTTTTTATGGCGAACAAAAGAGCTTCGGACAACATTGCGGCGAAATTTAGAAAGTACGGTTTTTTGGCTGAATCTTTTCATGGCGACTTACTTCAAGAAGAGAGAAACGCAACGCTGCGTGATTTTAAATCTAAAAAACTCCGCATCCTTTTTGCAACAGACTTAGTCTCACGCGGTTTGCACATAGATGATGTCAGCTGCGTTATAAACTTTGACCTCCCCCGCTCTCCCGCGGACTACATTCACCGCATAGGAAGAACCGGACGCGCAGGCAAAACAGGTCTTGCCATCTCCTTTGTAAGCCATGAAGATAACGAGCACTTCAAACTCATAGAAAAACGTTCAAACATCAAACTCCAAAGAGAACAGATAGAAGGTTTTGAACTTAGCGGCGAAGCACCAAAAAAAGTCAAAGGCCCAGAGCCCGTAAAAGGAAAAGGCAAAAGCAAAAAAGACAAACTCAGAGAAAAAGCCCTTCAAGAAGCAAACGCAAAGAAGTAGGCTCAAACACTAAAAATATTCAAAAACCTTATAGTGATTTTAAATAGGCATAAAAAGCTTCACTATCCAATGGCACAGAAAAAAGATACCCCTGCACGCTGTCACATAAATTATCTTCTAAAAATTTTCTTTGAACTTCTGTTTCTACTCCCTCGGCTAGAACTTCAAGTTCTAGGTTTTTTGCCAAAGAAATAATAGTTTTAGAAATCGCTCTATCTTCGTTGTTATCTGCTAAATCTTTGATAAAAGAACGGTCTATTTTCAATTTATCAACAGGTAATTGTTTGAGATAACTCAGGGATGAATATCCGGTACCAAAATCATCAATCGATATATTAAAGCCTAAATTTTTTAAATTTCGAAGTGTCTTGATTGATTTTTGAGGATTTTTCATAATATAACTTTCGGTAACTTCAAGCTCTATATCTGTGGGTTGGATATCCATCTCTTTGCAAATATTTTCTATTGTAATCGCAAAGTCATCTTCTTCTAGTTGAACCGCAGATATGTTGATAGCCAGTATTCCCTCAAACAAATTATTTGATTTCCATCTTAACAGTTGCTCGAGAGACTTTTTAAATACAATGATACCTATCTTGATAATAGTTCTATTCTCTTCAGATTTTTTTATAAACGCATCGGGGAACACTAATCTGGAATTTGGTTTTTTCCATCGTACAAGCGCTTCTGCACCAATTACTTTTTTAGAATTTAAATTAATTTGAGGTTGAAAATATACGACAAACTCATCATTTTCTATCGCTTTTTGAATTTCATTATCTAGTTTGACTGATTCAACAATGCTATCTGTCATCTTTGTTTGATACATTTCGTATCTATTTTTGCCATTTTCTTTGGCCACATACATAGCTATATCCGAATTTTTAAATAATTCTTCAAAATTTGTACCATCTTTTGGAAACAATGATATGCCGATGCTGATACCTAAATGAATCTCTAGACCTTTAATAATAAATGGCTTTTCTAAAACTTGTATGAGTTTTTTGCATTCCTCTTCAATCGTGTCTATATTTTGCTTTAATATAACAAATTCGTCTCCGCCGGCACGTGCTATAAAATCAGATGTATTCATTGAATTTTTAAAACGTTCAGCAACTTCTTGGATAACCTTATCGCCTTCACTGTGACCATAAAGATCATTTACATTCTTAAAATAATCCAAATCCAAAAATAAAAAAGCAAACTTTATATCTTTTTGAGAGTGTATTAAAGATTCAAGTTTATCTTTTAAGTAAAACCTATTTGGTAGCTTGGTGAGAGGGTCATTGAGTGCTAAAAATGAAATTTTTTCTTCTGCTTTTTTTCTGTTACTGATATCTTTGTGCGTTCCTGCCAATCGTAACGGTTTGCCACTTTTAGCATCTACTGAAACTACAGCTCCTGAGCCTTCAATCCAAACCCAATGTCCATCTTTATGAAGCATTCTAAACTCTATTACGTAAGGTATAAAATCTTCTATTGTTTGTGCTATTGCGTTTGTAGTGATTGCTATATCATCAGGATGGATTCTTGCTGACCAGTCGATGATACTATTGGCTATATCATCTCTTTGGAGTCCTAAAAAACTTAACCAAGTATCGTTTACAATTTGTGAATTCGTTTCATAGTTCCAATCCCAATAGCCTAGATTTGCACCTTGTATAACAAGCTCTAATCTTTGTTTTGTGCCTTCAAGTTCTTTTTGCACTTTGTAGAGTTTGGAAGTATGCGTTTTTATCAGAAAAAATAAAATTGTAGAAGTTATAGTTATAAAAAACAAGCCTTTATATGTCTGCCAGGAGGCTAAGGTGTTCATGTCCTTAATGAAAAATTCCAACACAAAATCTGAAAATAAAATCCAGCCAGAAGCAAAGATAAAATAAATAAATACTATGCGCAATTCACTTAAATGTCTAGACATATGCATCCCTTATTTGCTTTAAAAAATGAATGATTATATCATAGTTTCTTCTTATAAAAGTCACTCAAATTTTATACTCAAAGGGAGCTAAAACGCATAAATTTAAGTATTTATCACTATCTGATTTTCATGCTTTTATTCGATATTAGCACACTAATTTGAGTAAAGTAGATACAATATTCTCATTCATGCAAACAGTATCAGCTAAACATCAACTGAGATAAAAAAATAATTATTACGACTAAAATAAACGGGAAGGTATGGCTTTTAAAAACCAAAGGCTGAATGCCGAAAAAGACTTGCAAAACGCCGCGCACTCCTAACCATAAACCTAAAAATGCTTTAATACCAAGCAAGATTTGAAAGTTTGACAAACCTGCCTCGCTTATGGGGCCGAAGTTGACGCTTATAAGATAAATGCCTGAGAGTACCGCAACTATTAGACTTTTTGGAACTACTTGTCTGACGTACTTCATAAAGTATTCTCGCACGCGGCTGTGCTCCTCTGCGTTTAAATCATTTTTTATTCGTGACAAAAATAAATTGTCTGTAAATAAAAACCCGCCGTAAATAAATACTGAAAATATATGCAGAAGATGAATAATCAGATATGTCATAAAAACCCTTTGTATAAATGTGTCATTTTATCATTTTGAGTCTCTCTTCTTCTAGTCCTAAATCAAGAAAGTAAATAGAAATGTACTTACAAAGCCAGCCTTCATCACTCTTTAGCTAAAATTAGGCCATCATAAATACTTCATTTAAAGGTTTTCTTACATTGTTTGATTTAAAAAACACCTCATCCAAAAACATCAAGAATGACATTCTCTCAGGTTTAGTCGTTGCTGTCGCGCTTGTTCCTGAAGCTATTGCGTTTTCTTTCATTGCCGGAGTGAGTCCTATTGTCGGGCTTTACACTGCGTTTATTCTTGGGCTTATTACCTCTCTTATAGGCGGTAAACCTGGGATGATAAGCGGTGCGACCGGTGCTGTTGCCATTGTTCTTGTTGGTTTATCCCTTGAAGCAAGTGCTTTTTTATCTGCACAAGGTTTAGCGGGAGAAACACTTGCCATCGGCGTTTTACAGTACATTCTTTTAGCTACTGTTGTTGCCGGACTTATTCAAATAAGCATAGGTCTTTTAAAACTCGGCAAGTTTATACGCCTTGTTCCGACACCAGCTATTCACGGTTTTGTAAACGGTCTTGCTATTGTTATTGCCACTGCCCAGTTCAAGTTTTTTGAAGGGCAGGGATATATGATGTACGTTTTAGTAGCTATTACAATGGCTATTATGTATTTTCTTCCTAAGCTTACAAAAGCAGTCCCGGCTGGTCTTGTAGCAATTATTGTTTTAACTCTTGGTGTTTACTTTACAAATGCAGACACGCTTTTACTCAGCGGTTTAGCTGACATGAGTCAATTTGCCGGTCAGCTTCCTAGCTTTGGCATTCCTGCGTATCTCCTCAGTTTTGATGCATTCATGATGGTACTTCCTTATGCAGTTATCGTTGCACTTGTGGGCATAATCGAATCACTTCTGACACTTTCGGTTTTAGACGAACTCAGCAACACAAGAGGCTCTGCAAATAAAGAGTGTATTGCTCAGGGAACGGGGAATGTGACTTGTGGCTTTTTTGGCGGCATGGCTGGTTGTGCGATGATTGGACAAAGTATCATCAACTACACTTCAGGGGGAATCGGCAGACTCTCTTCATTCGTTGCGGCTGTCGGACTCATCATTCTGGTCGTCTCCATGAGCGGCGTTTTAAACGCCATTCCTGTGGCTGTTTTGGTTGGGATTATGTTTATGGTAAGTATCGGTACCTTTGAGTGGTCAAGCTTCTCTAGGTTAAGCCGAATGCCACGTACGGATGCCTTTGTAATGGTGGCTGTAACGGTCATCACCGTTGTAGAAGATTTGGCTATTGCGGTTATTGCCGGCGTTATTATCTCTGCTCTTGCGTTTGCATGGAAACATGCACGTATTTGGGCAAAAACGCATGTTGAAGAAGACGGAACAAAAGTTTACACGCTTGAAGGACCGCTCTTTTTCGGAAGTGCTTCAACTTTTGCAGACAATTTTGACATTCTTCAAGATCCGCCAAAAGTCGTCATTGACTTTAAAAACGCAAGAGTTATGGATTCTAGCGGGGTTGAAGCAGTTGATGCAATCACTAAAAAATATGAAGATGCGGGGAAAAATCTTTTACTGCGTCACCTCAGTCCAGACTGTAAAGCTATCCTCAAACAAGCGGGCCCGCACTGTTCTTACGAAGAAGACGATCCGACCTACAAGGTTGCGTTTAACTACTAAAACTTTTGTGGCTATCTTTTAGTTTCACCTCTTCTAAGGTGAAACTAAAATCATTTAACTGCCTCTCACCACAATAAAACTCTCAGGTCTCAGCGGTTTATATTTTGGCATACTTTGCCCGACTCTTGCGTTTATGTAGGTTGGGTCTGCAAGAACGAATCTTCTGTTTCCCGCATTGACACTATCTCCAAACATAGGAATGTAGAGCCCTGTCGCCATATGGTCTTTATATTTCACACCAATAACGGGAACTCTAAAAAGCTTTTTCACAAGTCTGGAAAATAAGACGGCTCTGTCTTCGCAATCTGATTTGTCAAAGAAGAGTGTCTCCTGTGCAAACATAACTTTTTCTCTGCCAAACTGCTCGGCGTCACGTTCATATTCAAAAGCATTTTGAACAAAACTCAGAACAAAGTTAATTCCCAAACTTGCCTCTTTTTGGTCAATCTCTTTTTTCAGTTCTTTGGCTATTGAAAAATATGTTTGCTCATCTAAAGGCGCATTAAAATAAGTTTCGTAATCCGCTTGAGGATAACTGCCCATAAAATCTATAAGATTTTGATTGTACTCGTACTTAATCTGCATCTCTTTTGAATTATATGTAAATTTCAATGTTTTACTTTTGATATTTTGCTCAAATTTTGGAAGCGTTGTCAAAGACAAATCTAGTGCTTTATCTGCCTCGGGATAACTTTTATCGTAAGAGTATACAGAAGAAGTAGTTGATTTTGAGTACTCCGAGAGAGCATAAAACTTCTTATCTGAAAAAGTATAATTAGGTGTACTGTAAATATCTTTTTCTGAGTGCAGCATAAGAGTTATGTGTTTATTGGCTAATCCGACTTTAGCGTTATATCCAAGCTTATTGAAGATGAACCATGCAAAAAGCTTTGATTCATCCCCTTCATGAAAAAGTGTCTCAGACATCTTTGTAACCAACATATAAAGAGCCCAGTCATTGAGTTGCATATCATCTTTTACTGCGTTTATATCCGCGAGTAAAGGCTTATATGCGCTCAATGCGAGAGTGTTAAAAAAATTCGCTATACCTGCTTGGTTTTGCGGATAAAAATTTGCACTTTTAATCTTCTCATCAACATGAAATGCCAGCGTAGTTCCATAAAAATTAAAACTAAGCTCTTTTTTAAGATCAGATACCGTTGGAATAATTTCCTCAGATGACGAAGGTTTTAAAGGAGTTTGTTCTTGAGGATTTTCAAGTTTTATAAAAACTTTTGGTCCAACAGGGATGACCTCTCTTGGTTGGGCCGAAGAAATTACTTTTGGTTTTGGTTCTTCATAAAGCGGTGCACCGATATGAACTCTGTACTCTTTAAATTGTTCATCAAGATAAGTTCTAAAGCCATTGTCCCGCTCGTCCGCATACGCAGCAAAAGATTTCGCCTGAGAGCTTTTAAAATCTGCAAAACTCTCCGCATAAACAAATGAAGTACAAAAAAGTAATACTAAATTAAAACGGCCAGATAGCCTCAACTGTTTTTGTTCCCCATCCTTGTTCTGTTGCACGGTCCACGTCTCCTTGTGTTTTGTAAAGAATTTTAGCATCACTCATTTTTGAAGAGTTTATGCTGTTGTATTGGTCAATATCATAAGGACGGATTACCCCGCTTATTTGTATAACCTGTTTTTGCTGGTCAATCAATATTTCACGTTTTCCGGATACAAAATAGTTTCCATTGTGAAGTACTTTTACAATTCTGGCAGAAACTGTTGTAGTAAACGCAGCATCTTTTGTTGCACTCCCTGCTCCCTTGTAAGAACTCGTAGAATCTGCTCCAAAACCTACATTCGTTAAGCCGCTTAAATGTCCTGCCGCAGCACTGACCGCTGCGTTTCCTCCGCCGGAACTGAAAAGACCTCCGCCTAGAGAAGCACTGTCAGCTTCACTCAGCTGCTTCGCCCCAGAACTTGAACTTTTGGCAGTTTCAGAAATAATGACAGTTACAATGTCGTTTACATGCATGGCTTTATGGTCTGAAAAGAGCGGTGAATCCCCTTGGCCAAAGATACTTCCCGTAGAGACAAAGTCCTGTTCACTTTCACGTGCGGGCATCTGTTCAACATAGACAGGCGGCTCAAAGTCTATCTCTGGGTCCATCAGATGCGCGGTACAGCCGCTAAAAAGCAGTATGGTATATAGACTTGTAAATATCAGTAGGAAGTTATTAATCATTATCTCTCTTTAAAAGTAGCTTGTTTTGCTATAATGATAGCAAAAATAGTACCAAGGACATTCAATGAGTTTAAGAGAAACAATAAACGATGATTTAAAAAATGCTATGAAAGCAAAAGAAACGAAAAAACGCGACGCCCTTCGTCTTTTAACGAGTGCTTTTAAGCAGATTGAAGTAGATGAACGTAAAGAGTTAACGGATGAGGATGTCATCAAAATTATTCAAAAACAGGTCAAGAGCAGAAACGATTCTGCAACGCAGTACAGAGATGCCGGGCGTGATGACCTGCTTCAGATAGAGCTCGATGAAATAGCTGTTTTTGAAGTCTATCTTCCGAAACAACTCAGCGATGAGGAACTCACGGCAGCCCTTCGTAAAATTATAGAGAGTGTCGGTGCGAAAGATGTTAAAGATATGGGAAAAGTAATGGGAGCAGCTTCTAAAGAGCTTGCAGGTCTTGCTGATGGAAAAAGAATCAACGAGTGCGTTAAAACATTACTGGCTTAATGTTTTAACTCTGAAGTTGAAATGACCTGACAGAATCCTCCGGTAGATGTAAAGAAAACTTCAAAGTTTTTTACATCCATCGGTCTTGAGCAGTAGTATCCTTGCATATAGTCACAATATCTTTCCTGTAAAAAAGTGTACTGTTCATACGTCTCTACCCCCTCTGCAATCACTTCCAAATTGAAATTTTTTGCAATTGTGAGAATAGTGCTTATCAGCTCCTTATCATCCACATCATCTTGTATATCCTGAATAAAAGATTTATCGATTTTAAGTGTTGTAAAGGGAAGTTTCTTCAAATAAGCTAACGATGAATATCCTGTGCCAAAATCATCTATAGAAATTCTAATACCGAGTTTTCTGAGATTATTCATTTTTTCACGAATAATCTCCACATCTTTAACTATGATTGACTCTACAAGTTCTAATTCAAGATGATACGGACTTATTCCCGTATCATCTATAATATCTTTCACTTGCTTTACAAATCCGGAATAATTAAACTGACGTACACTGATATTCACAGCAATTCTACTAAAGGAATCAACATGCGGAAACTCTTTTTTCCAAGCTACAAACTGTTTCACACTATTTTTCAACACCCAATTACCTATACTGACTATAAGCCCGCTCTCTTCGGCTACAGGGATGAATTCATCAGGCATGACATGTCCAAACTCTTGAGAATTCCAACGTAAAAGTGCTTCTGCACCCATAAGTTTACCGGTTGAAAACTCAATAATCGGTTGATAATGTATTTCCAGCTCTTGATTTTCAATAGCACTTCTGAGGCCATTTTCTATAGTAAGACGTCTTTTAACCCATTCATCCATTTGGTGTTTATAAAATGTTGTTGTATTTTTACCCGCTTTTTTAGCCTGATACATTGCAATATCTGCATTTTTAAGCAAGTCGTGTTCATTTTGTTCTTTGTCATCTACAAGCGCAATTCCTATACTTGAAGATATATTGAGTTTATATCCATCTATTTCAAATTGTTGTTTTAGCACTGTATGGACTTTTTGTGCAATATACTCTGCGTTTGTTGCAGATTTCTTTTCATCAGTTCCTAAGTCCGGCAATAAAATAACAAATTCATCCCCGCCTATTCTTGCAACCGTATCTTCAATTCTGATAATATCTTTTAACCTTGCTGCTGCTTGTATAAGAAGTTTATCTCCTATCGCATGTCCCAAAGAATCATTAATATTTTTAAAATTATCTAAATCAAGAAATATAAGACCAAAAATAGCGCCATGTCTTTGATATCGAATACTTTCATACTTTATTTTCTCAAGCAGAGTTGCACGATTTGGGATATTAGTAAGCTGATCATGACTTGCCTGATATTCATACTTAAGCTGTGTCAGCATTCTTTGTGTTATATCGGAAACAATAGCAATTCCGCCAATAATATTGTGGTTTGCATCTTTAAGAGGCGATGTACTCATAGAGATCCAGAGATCTTTTTTTATGTACTTTGTCTGATATTCTCCTTCATAAAAACCTTCTACATCATCTAAAGTTGATTGTAATGTCGGTAATAATCTTTGATCGGGTAATGTATGCAGATCAAGTCCTATCAAAAAATCATGCGGAGCTTCTAAAAATTCTACTATCTCCTGATTTGCTTCTCGAATAATTAAATCACTATCATATATAATAATTCCAAGCGGCGCTTGGTTAAAAACTTTTCCAAAACGTTCCTCTGAACGTAAAAGTTTCTCCTTCTCATCCTCATACATTTGACGGGATTCTACAATGTCAAGATAATGTTCATGAAACAGAGTACTAATTTTATATATTAGCAGCAAGTAAAGCGTTATGAGTATTGCAAAAATATTATGAATATAGGTATCTTGCATCAGGAGCTGTGCAATTAAAGGTACAATTAAAAAAAATATAAAAATTCTGGATGCACTTCTTAGAGATGACAAACTGCTAATTGCGCCGGCACTCAGTCCCGCGACAATAACGATTAACATAGCCTGATGCAAGTAGCTCTCAGGTACAAAAAAGAAAAAAGAAGCAAAACTCCATAGAATCGATGACAATACAAGCGGAAGATAAAATATATATTTCCACTTTATAATAGAATATTTACTTTTATTTTTGTCATAATAAATTGAGGAAGAAAATCGGAATATGCTAACAAGAAGAGTTATACTTAACCAAGGAATCAAAAAAGTATCACTGACATTTTGATACATAATCACGCTCAAGACAAGTGCATTTACCACGATTGCCAAAGACGAAAGCTTTAAATTTTTATACGCTCTACTTAACAACTCTTCATAATGTAATTCTATTGGTTTCAATATTCCACTTTGTATTAATTTTGTCGGATTTAGTATTTAACCAAATTTCAATTTTCTTAGCGCATCTTCTTCGTTATCTTGTCGCATTAAAGACTCACCGACCAAGAACGCATCTACGCCGGCCTTACTCAAATCTTCAAGTTGTCCATGTTCATAAATTCCACTCTCCGCTACAATAATCTTGCCGTTTGGAATAAGCGGAATCAGTTCATAAGATAAATTCATATTCATCTCAAAAGTCTGTAAATTTCTATGGTTAATCCCTATAATATCACTTCCGGCATAAATTGCTTTCACTAAATCTGACTTATCGTGCACCTCAACCAAGGCTTCCATCCCCAAATGTCTCGTATAAGCAAGCAATTCTTTAAGTTCACCTTTACTCAGTGCTGCGGCAATAAGCAGTATAAAGTCTGCTCCATGCACTGTTGCTTCTAAAATTTGGTACTTTGAAACAATAAAATCTTTTCTCAAAAGAGGAATACTCACATAACGTCTAATACCGCCAAGATAATCAAGAGAACCTTGAAAATAGTGAGGCTCTGTTAAGATGGAAATAGCACTTGCTCCACCTCGCTCGTAACTTTGCGCAATAGCAAGCGGGTCAAAATTCTCACGTATAACACCCTTTGAAGGAGAAGCTTTTTTTACCTCGGCAATAATTCTGTACGGATCTTCTTCTGTTGCTTTTAAGTAAGGAATTACATCTCTTGGCGCTCTAGCATTAAACGCAAGCGAACGGCCCAGCCAGTCAAATGAAAACTCTTTTTCACGTTTGACTAAATCTTCTTTTGTTTTTTTGATAATCTCATCTAAAATCATTTCTTACCAACCTTTTTCATTTTTAAACATTGTTCTATAGCTTTGACATGAAGAAGTACTTCTTCATTATCTCCGCCCTCTAAATTTTTAACTTTTTGCATAATGTCACTCGCTTCTTGGCATTCACCTAATTTATAATGTCCCCAAGCGAGTGAATCAAGATAATAAGAAGAATTTGGCTCTTTTTCTAAAGCTTTTTCAATGTACTTCATTCCCTCTTTTATATTTACATCATGGTCAATAAGAATATAACCCAAATAATTCAGATATAAAGCATCACCATTCAGTTCAAGTACACTTTTAAGATTTTCTATGACCTGCGTAAGCATGATTCGGTCAGTTTTATCTGCATAACTTTCATACTTATAAATCGCACTTCTACCCAAATAGCTTACATCACCGGTTTTTTTATACAAACTTCTCGCGACCAAATGTGCTTTGTCATAATTTTTCATATTTGCATACAGCTGCAGAAGTGTATCATCATCGCTTTTAGAGTTCTCTAAAAAAGAGATTAACGATAGGGAATCTCTTTTGTAAAGATAAATTTGAACAATTTTTTTCGCTATATTTGCATCTTCTTCAAGCTCATATATTCTCAAATAAACATCCAAAAGTGCTTCAAGATTATTTTCTTTGCTGTAAAATCCTGCAAGTCTCATACATATTTGTAAAGAACAGCCATGGATACGGCTATGTGATTCAAGTCGGGTAATAGCCTCTTGCGTTTTATGTAAATGCACATATAAAACAAGTGATATTGTGTCTAAAACTTTTTCGCTATAGTTTTTTGCATAAGCTCGCTCAAGCACTGCCAAAGCATTGTCATACTCACGAAGCTGAACATGGATATCACTCAGTAAAAGATAGTCATCAAGTTCTTCAGACTCTTCCAAAAGCTCATGTGCCAAAAATTTTGCTTCCACTAAACGTCCGACTCCCATTAAAGCAACAATTTTTACACGCATCAGTACAAAATCACTGATACCTACATTATTGAGCGCATTTACCCTCGTAATAACCTTGTTAAATTCCGGCACAATCAAATCGTTTTGTAAAGAACGATACAGATACTCTTTTTTGCCCGTATTGTCATAAAGTAAGCTAAAGATGTCTGAAGCAGACTGAAAGTCTCTTAACTGCTCGGCACGAAGAGCAAAAAGTATGTACGAATCTTCATACTCATAAACTTTTTTGTTTGATTTTACTCCCTGCTCCGTTGCTTCTACTTGCGGTGTTTGATATAGACAGGCACTCATCATAAACAGTAAAAAAATCGGCATTAGTAATTTATACATCAACAATCCCCGGACACTCTAGCTTCAATTCATCTACTCGCGTTTTAAAATAATCCCAAAAAGGAAAAGTTCTGCATTGCGTTGGTCTTGCCTCGTAAATTTTACAGCCATTTGTATTTCTGTCATAAAAAATGCATTCATGGGAATCATTATACACTTGTTCTTTTATGGAATATTTGTACCCCTTTTTAAAAAGGTATTCTGCAGCGAATACTTTGATGTCCATTTCTAAAAGTTTTGCAATTTTTTCTATTTCAGCCATACTTACATAAATATAGCCGCTCTCACCTGTGCAGCATTTGCCTTGGCAACTTTCACATGCGGACGGATTGAACTTATAGTCATATCCTTCTTGGCTTATTAAATCTGACATTTTATACTCTGTGTTGAAGCTTTTTTATACACTTCTTTTGCCTGCTCTGAAAAGTCGTCTCCATTAAAACTAATAAATGGCTCCCAAATTTTCATCAAAGATTTGGAGCCGTTTCTTGCATGTATCATAACTAACGAAGCCCCTCTGTCAATTTTCGGGTGTACAAACTGCACATCCACCGCTTTAAGTTTTACCCTGTCTAATTCTGCGCAAATCACCCCGAATTGTGAAGCATCATAACAAAATATGAAGTGTGATTGAGGCTTTAATACTCTTGAAACTTTTTTAAAAAAATCACGCAAGGGTAAATTAACATTATATCGTGCGTTAAATAACATTTCATCTTCGCTCTTTGTCACGCCATCGTGGTAAAAAGGAGGATTTGAAATGATGTAGTCATATTTTTCACTCTCATCAAGTTCTAAAAAATCACTCTCATGCATCTTGTAATCTATTTTGTTTACTCTAGCGTTTGTTGTGGCATAATGAACAAAAGCTTCCTGCTTCTCAACTGCTTCTAGCTTTACTTTTGGATTGTCACGAGCAACCAAAAGACCGACTATACCGCAACCGGCACCGACATCAAGCACCCTTCCCTTCGGTTCAAAAAAGTTTATGAAGTTATACAAAAAAACAGAATCACTGTTGTAACAATAGCCACTTTGCGGCTGGTAAAGTAGCATAACTCAAACACCTTGAAATCATTTAGGATATAATTTTGTAATTATATCTCAAAGGCATTAAATGATTATTATCCCGGCTAGACTCGCATCAACAAGATTCCCACAAAAAGTTTTAGCAGACATTGGCGGCTTGCCTATGGTTGTGAGAACGGCACAACGAGTGGCTCATTTAGACAGGGTAGTTGTTGCAGCAGATGATGAAATAATTATGAAAGTCTGTAAGGAGTACGGCATTGAAACTATGCTTACTTCAACTACGCATAAAAGCGGTACGGACAGGATTCATGAGTGTGCAAACCTGCTCAAACTCAATGATGATGAAATCATTATAAATGTCCAGGCAGACGAGCCTTTTATAGAGCCCGAAGTTGTCAAATCACTCATGAGCAAGCTCCAATTACTTCAAGAAGCAAATGCAGAATTTATTATGGGAAGCTGCTACAACGCTATAAACGCAGAGTCGGCAGAAGATCCAAACCTTGTAAAAGTAGTGCTTGACGACAAAGAAAATGCAATATATTTCTCCCGAGCGAAAATCCCTTACAACCAAGGTGGAGGAGCAAAATATTTTGGTCACATCGGCATCTACGGATTTAGTAAAAAAAGTTTAAATGAATTTTGTAACTTAGGCGACGCACCGCTTGAAGACATAGAAAAACTTGAGCAGCTTCGAGCAATTTATCATCAGAAAAAAATCACAATGGTTAAAGTCGCAAGCACAGGTTTTGGAATTGATACGAAAGAAGATTTGGCAAGAGCAGTGGAGATTTTTCTCTAAATATCTAATTCGCATAATAAAATGAAAAAATATTAACTCTTTTCGCATTTATATGAAAGATTTGTTACGTTATCTGCAAAAAACAAATATTGGACTAAATAATGCTATAGCCTCAGTGAACCTTGTGTTTCTCATATAAATATTATGGAGTGGGCTATGGAAAGTTATAGAGATATTTATGTTAAATTTCAAATCCTTTTCTTCCAATGGAAAAAAAAGAGATTGAAAGTTTAAATAGAGCATAATAAAGAGCTTTTTTAAGCTCTTTACTCCATTTTTCTATACTTCTTGTTCGTTCTTCTTTGTACTCAAAAATCTCTGCATTATCAAATAATTTTCAGACAATAGTTTTATAAATATATATGTATTTTATTTAGGAATTAGCGAAGTAAAAAATTTTAAAGATGGGAGTTTAAAGAAGATTTATGAAAAAGTCCCAAAAAAGGGACTTAAATAAAAGAAGATTGAAAATTAGATATTATCGCGAATACCTAAATCAGCAACTAATTTCATATATGCGTCTTTGTTTGTTCTTTTGAAATACTTCATAAGACGACGACGTTGTCCAACTAATTTAAGTAGACCTAGTCTTGATGCATGATCTTTTTTGAATATTTTAAGGTGCTCTGTTAATTCAGCAATTCTTGTTGTAAAAAGTGCAATTTGAACTTCACTTGAACCTGTGTCATTTTCTTTACGACCGTATTTTGCAACGATTTCTTGTTTTTTAGCCTGATCTAAAGCCATAATAGCCTCCTGATGGGTATAATAATCTAACGTTTATATAAATTCATATAAAGTTGAAGTGGAATTGTACACCAACTATCCTTTAATTTTATTTACTCTAACTCGATTTATAATAGTTAGTCTTACTTATTTTAAATCTCAAAAAACAAGTTTTTTGTAGCTTTAGGGGGTTGTAGGGACTTTAGTCCCTGCCGCTAAAACGGACGCGTTCGTTTTAGCGCGTAGAATCAGATAGTGAGATAAACAAATTTTTTAACTTCTTTAGATATAATCAGAATCAAATTTAAATAGAAAAGTACCCCATGCTAATAACAAAAGCCAGTGAATACGCAATTTTATCACTTATAGTATTATCAAAAGCAACTGTGCCTATGGACAGTGACACGCTATCACGTGAGCTTTCAATCTCAAAGAGTTTCTTAGCAAAGATACTTCAAGCACTTGCAAAAAGTGATATTTTAAAGTCATACAAAGGTGTAAACGGTGGATTTGCTCTTGCAAAAGAGCCAAAAGAGATTAATATGCTCGATGTTATGTCTTCGGTAGAAGGAAAAGCTCCTGCTGTTTTTGATTGCGCACCATCAACCAAAAATTGCCCCTCAGACAAGGCTGACATTTGTTCTATTTGGCCATTTTTAAATAAGCTTCAACTAAAAATTGACTTTTTTTTGGCTGATCTTACTTTAGCAGATATTTTAGAAGACTGATCTTGGCAAGAAAACTGACCGTAAGACAACAAATAGGCACCAGCTTAAACTTCCTGCTTGGACAAAAAGATTTAAGTGTTGTCATTTTTGTTATGGCAATACTTGCAATTATCATTGTACCTCTTCCATCGGCAGTTTTAGATGTACTTTTAACTGTTTCCATGGCTTTGGCAGTTTTAATCTTACTTATATCACTGTACGTTCCAAAACCAACAGATTTAACGACGTTTCCAACACTCATTCTTATTCTAACACTTTTTAGACTAGCACTCAATATTGCAACAACAAGGATGATTTTAAGTCACGGTCATGAAGGCGATGCAGGTGTGAGTGACATTATTACCAGCTTTGGTAACTTTGTTGTCGGTGGAAACTTTGTTATAGGTATTATAGTTTTTTCCATTCTTGTTCTTATAAACTTTATGGTTATTACCAAAGGTTCCACCAGAGTTGCAGAAGTTGCAGCCCGCTTCGTACTCGATTCTATGCCTGGAAAGCAAATGGCTGTTGACGCCGACCTAAACGCAGGTCTTATTGACGATGCGCAGGCAAAAGCCAGACGTGCCGAAATTCTTCAAGATGCTAATTTTTACGGGGCTATGGACGGTTCGAGTAAGTTTGTAAAAGGAGACGCTGTTGCGGGTATTATTATTACTCTCATTAACATTATCGGCGGTTTTCTTATTGGTGTTTTTCAGCATGACATGACTGTTAGTGATGCCGCTTCAACGTTCACACTTCTAACTATCGGAGATGGTTTAGTCGGACAGATTCCGGCACTTATCATCTCAACTGCTACAGGTATTATGATTACCAGAAGTTCTAGTGATGGAGACAACTTTGCAGAAGGTACCATCAATCAGATGATGGGAAATGCAAAAATCATGATGATTGTTGGTTTCATTATGATTTTATTTGCTCTTGTTCCTGGTCTTCCAACAGCATCTATGGGTTTTGTAGGGATGATATTTGCACTCCTGGGGTGGTCTGTTTATAAATATGAAAGAGGCGAACTGAGCATTCTCAATGTTGGTCCTATTGTCGGCCAAAAAACAAAAGAAACGCAAGACAAAGAACAGGCTGCAATGCGACCTAAAAAAACAAATGAAGAGATTGCCAAAGAAGAAGAAGCTGCCTTAGAAGACATTCTCAAAGTGGAGATGTTGGAGCTTACACTCGGCTACCAGCTTATTCGTCTTGCAGACAGTTCTCAAGGAGGCGATTTACTTGAACGTATTCGCTCTATGAGACGTAAAATTGCTTCAGACTATGGTTTTCTTATGCCTCAAGTTCGTATTAGAGATAACCTGCATCTGCAACCTCAGCAATATCAGATTTTGCTCAAAGGTATCTCCATTGGAGAAGGCAAAATTGTTCCGGACAAATTTTTGGCCATGGACAGCGGAATGGCGACAGGCGAAATAACAGGCGAAAAAACTAAAGAACCTGCGTTTGGACTAGATGCAATGTGGATTCCTGCGGAGATGAAAGAAGATGCCATCATCAACGGTTATACCGTTGTCGATCCAGCGACAGTTATTTCCACACATATGAGCGAACTTGTTAAACGCAACGCAGAAGATCTCTTAACGCGTCAAGAAGTTCAATCACTCATCAATAAAATTAAAAATGACTTTCCTGTTATTGTGGATGATGTTTTAAAAGTTGCTTCTATCGGGCTTATTCAAAGAATTCTCAAAGCACTTTTACATGAAAAAATTCCTCTCAAAGATATGCTTACAATCCTGGAAACGACTGCAGACATTGCAGAGTACACAAAAAATGTTGAGCTTATAACAGAACAGGTCAGAGCGAAACTCTCACGTATTATTACACAAATGTATTCAAGTGACGATGGTGTTATCAGACTTTTAACTTTTGACACAAACTCTGAGCAGATGATGCTTGAAAAATCACGCGAGCAAGACGGTGTCAGAAGTCTCAATCTTAATGTTGGTGAAATAAATGCGCTTATTCAGGCGACAAGCGCTAAAGCGGCAGAGCTTTTACAAAAAGGGGTGTCTCCTGTAGTTATTATAGTCGATCCTCAGATTAGACGCGGAGTTGCCGAAATATTTGAACGTTTTTCTTTGGATGTCGTCACCCTCTCTCACGCAGAGATAGATTCGAGTGCAACTTTCGAAGTCATGGGTTCGATTACCATCAAATAGCCAGCCTTGTGCACTTTTCATAAAAGTATATAAGGCTGGCTATAGTTCTCAAAAAACTTTGTTTTTTGTAGCTTTAGAGGGATGCAAGGGACAAATTGTCCCTGCCACGAAAACGGACTTGTTCGTTTTTGTACATAATATTAGTAAAAACAAAGGTTATTAGAAATGAAAAACAGAAAAATATATCATCTTTCTCACATTGATTTGGATGGTTATAGCTGTCAGTTGGTTATGAAGTACACACCTTATGAGATTAAAAACTACAATTCAAATTATGGTGAAGAAGTCAGACAAAAGTTAGAGATGATTGTTGAAACAATAGAGAATGACAACAGTCCCGCTCTTATACTTGTCACAGATTTAAATCTTACAGCCGATGAGTCTAAATGGATTAACAACAAAATACACTTGTTCAACAACGCCAATAAAGATGTCAAACTTTTACTTCTTGACCACCATGGAAGCGGGGAAGAGAGTGCGAAAAAATACGAGTGGTACTATCTTGACGTCACGAGATGTGCTACAAAAATAACGTATGACTATGTAAAAGAAAATTTTGAGTTCAATGAACCTGTATGGATGAGTAAATATGTCGACGTTGTAAACGCGGTTGATTTATGGAAACAAGAGGAAGTTGAAAACTTTGAATATGGAAAAGTCTGTATGAGACTTGTTACAGAAACGCGAGAACTGAATAAGGTTATGTTTCCAGAAGAAGATAATGATTATAAAATCTCTTTACTTCACAAGGCCTCAGAGCTTCTTAATGAGCCAGATGCACATATTCTTCTGGATGATAAAATTCATACACTCAAAAAAGATTTTTTCAGAGTAGAAAAAAATGACACACTGGATAATTTGGCTACAAAATACATAGTAAATCTTCTTGGAAAACAAAGAGATAAAAACACTATCTACTACAAAGGTTACCGCGGTTATCTCAGCTACGGTATCGGCAATACTTCCATTATTGGCAACGGCTTTTTACTTGCGTTTCCTGAATATGACTTCATAGTAGATGTAAGCTACAGAGGAACAATGAGCCTTCGCGCAAATAACCAGGTAAGCGTCTCTCAAATCTCTAAAGAGTGGACAAACGGCGGTGGACATCCAAACGCAGCCGGAGGAAGAGTTATTGGCTTTAAAGAGCAGTTTCGTTACGATAAAGTCAAACAACAGATTGAAAAAATAATCAATGACAAAGAGGCCGTTGCAGGCGATTTGGAATACAAAAAAGAGTCTTAAGCTTTAAAACTTATCGCTCTGTATATCTACTCCGCCATCTTCAAGAGTATATATAAGGTCGGTAGTATTAAGCTTTTCAAAATTTGCCATCATAATTTTTTTCAAATACTCTCGCTCTGCCTGCTCAGCACGCATCAAGCTTGCTGCAAAAATTCCTTTTTTTTCTAAAACTAAAGAGCTTATGTCGCTATCCATCTTTATATGGGCCATTAAATCTTTGATATTTGTTTCAAATATGGAACTGAGCATAGAAAACATACCTGCAAGATAAGCTTTATCTTTGAGTTTATCGCTGGCCTCACCTTCCATTCTCTCAGCTCTTTTTAGCGCTAATTCAAGAATAGTTTTCGAGGCTGCATTTTTAGTTGCTTCAGAATACAAATAGACTAAGAGCCATCTAAGCAATTTATCTCTTCCCATAAGAGTAATGACTTGTGTCAGAGAGCCAATAGTGACATCAAAATTTTTGGAATTGTTTAAAAATTCCACGAGCCTGTATGATAAATCGGGTTGACGTTTAATGAAAGATTCAAGCTCTCCGGTACTGTTATTATCTTTAATTATTTTTATGAGTTGGAGAATAATGAACTGGGCAGGATCTTTTGAACCGATGATCTCTATAGTTTCCGGTTTATCCAAATAATAACCTTGAAAAAAATCAAATCCCATATCTTTATACAATTGGAAATCTTCTTTTGTTTCTATATTCTGGGCCAAAAGTTTGACTCTTGTATCTTTAAACTTTGCCATAACTTTTTCTAGATTTTGCGGCTCAGATAAGAGCACATCCATTTTAATGATATCAATGTAGTTAAACAAACTTTTAAATTTTATAATCATCTTAGCACTTGAATCAAAATGCTCTAAAGATAACCTAAAACCGCGTTTTCTGTATTGAATAATTTTTGCGAGAACTTTTTCTGAGAGCTCAATGTCTTCTAAAATATTTAAAATAAATCTGTCTTTATCTAAAACATCTAAAATACCTTTTAAAAATGCCTCTTCATCGACGTTCACAAAGGCAAGAGTCTTAGTTCCAAGCAGCTCATCCAACTCTTTACTTGTTATAGAGCTGGCTATAAGCTGCGCCGTCCCTTTTAAGCTGCTGGAAATATTTGTTGGATGGTTTGAGGCATCTTTAAACAGAAGTTCATATGCATAAACCTGGTTCCTACTGTCAAATATCTTTTGCTTGGAAATATTTATTATATTCATGCAGAGGCTCCATTTTTATATCTGTTTGCATATTACATTAAAATGTCTTAATTGTTTAAAAAATATCTCTCCACACCATTTGCAAGGCCTGTTGCCAAGCTTTTTTGATATCTTCTGTCTACTAGCCTTTTTGACTCTGTCGGATGAGAGATAAATCCAACTTCCACCAAGACTGAAGGCATCTGTGCGCCGACTAAAACCCAGAAAGGTCCTTCACGTACTCCGCCGTCATGTACATTGCTGTATCCGCCCAAAGAACCAAGCATTCCTCTTTGGAGATCTATGGCTAACTTATTTGATGCAACAATATTATGCTTATTAAGAGTATTTAAAAAACTTTCTTTCCCATAAAAGTTCATATCACTTAAGTCTGCCGAGTTCTCCTTGGCTGCAACTTTCTTTGCTCTGCTTGATCTTGAATTTGAAAGATAATAACACTCAATTCCATGTGCACTATCGGCATTTGCTTTCGCTACAGCATTCGCATGAATGCTCACAAAAATATCTGCATTTCTTTTATTGGCGAATTGTGTTCTATGACTTAATTTAACAAACTCATCTCTATCTCTTGTCATGTGCACTCTATAACCGCGAGATTTTAAAATCTCTTTTAATGCACTGGCTATATCCATAACAATGATTTTTTCTTTCTCTTTATGGCGTCCTATAGCCCCGGGATCTTTGCCTCCGTGTCCTGCATCAATTACAATTGTTTTATTTCTATCCAAACGTATTGGAGTCGGCTCACTCGGAACATACTCAGGTTTTTTTTGACTCACCGGCTCTTCTAGAACATTAATAACAATAAGCTCATTTTCAACCTTGTATCTAACGTTGAGTTTAGCATCATTCTCAATCACTAAACGAAGAGTATTTTGATTAAATTGTGCAAGTCTAATTTTAGCAATTCCATCTTTTCGAAGATTTTGAGACTCTGTCAGCATTGAAGCATGTATATCAAATATGTATCGGTATGTATTTTTTTTGGAATCATAAAGTGTAAAATAATTTACCTGATTTTGATTTATACTTTTATCAAAACTTAATAGCATCCTTCCCTCTTGCCATCTGACGGACTTCAACTTATGAGAGGATGTAATTTTTATATCATCACTTTTTTTACTGCTAGTATACAGAATCTCCGTTTTTCTTTCATCATGAGCCTCTTTTTGAGGAGCTAAGACAGGAGTATCTTCATATTTTTTTTCTACTGGCGGACTTGGAAGAGGTTTATTGCCCGTTTTGTATTGTGAAAGTTCATCTGAATATGCAGAGACATCTATATGCAGTTTACTGCCGCTTTTAACAATTCCTCTTAAAGCTTTTATTTTAAGCTGTGCATCATTTTCCATGATAGCACGCAGATAAACACTTTTATAATCATCATACGCACGAAACTGATTGCTTTTATTGTTTGTCTGCATAAAAGCATCGGCACGCTTTAAAATTTCATCACTATCCGCAGCATATAGAGAAAAAACAAATAAAAACAGTACTAATAAATGGCGAAGCATATATTTATTTATTCACCTTCGGTAAGCTTATGAATCAACTCTTTTACAGATATCAGTTCAGTTAATCTGTATCCGTTTGTACCTGAGAAAAAGAGACCTGTTTCAAGGTTTCCTTCATAGGCATCGCTGAGTCTGTCTGCTATACAAAACCCGACTTTTTTAGCCTCTTCACCGCGATTACACGGAGCAACACAGTTTGAAATACATTTGATGGCAGGACCTTCTCTGTTCTCTACAAGCTTCGTCAAGTTTGTTCTTACGCCTTGTGCCGGATAACCCACAGGAGAAGACATAAGTTGTATATCTTCTTTTTTTGCGTTTATTAAGACTTGTTTGAGATTTTCATGCGCATCACACTCAAAAGTACCTATAAAACGTGTTCCCATTTGAACACCGCTTGCACCAAGTGCCATCATCTCTTCGATGTCATTTTTATCCCAAACACCACCAGCTGCAATAACCGGAATATTTCCCCAAAGCGCTGCTTCAGCAACTACAGGTGCTACAAGATTTTCCAACTGGTTTTCAGGCATAGAACATTGCTCATACGTAAAGCCTTGATGCCCTCCACTTTTTGGACCCTCAAGAACTACCGCATCAGGCAATCTGTTATATCTTTGCTTCCATCTTTTACAGATGATTTTTAAAGCTTTTGCAGAAGATACAATCGGCACAAGAGCCACATCCGGGTAACCTTCTGTAAATTCTGGCATATTCGTAGGAAGACCTGCTCCAGTAATAATAATGTTAATCCCCGCCTCACAAGCATCCGTTACAACGCGTCCATAGTCATTAATAGCGTATAAAATATTCGCTGCAAGCGGTTTATCGCCACAAATTTTTCTGGCATTATCAATAATTGCGCCAAAACCCTCTTTAGAATAAAAGTTTGCAGCGTCCAAAGGTCTGTCAGCTACAAGTTTTTTTGCATGTGATTTGTGCTCATAGTAGCCAGTTCCAACAGCACTGATAACACCGAGCCCACCCTCTTTTGAAACATTTCCGGCAAGCTGATCCCAACTGATACCGACACCCATTCCACCTTGAACTATAGGTTTTTCTATGACATATTTTCCAATTTTCAGTGATTCAAAACTCATTAATTTACCTTTAATTTTGCAAACTTTCTTTTTCCAACTTGAAGGACATATTCACCTTTGCCTAGTTGAAGCTGCTCATCGGATATTTTTTCTTGGTCTATTTTAACAGCACCTTGCTTAATATCTCTTCTAGCCTGTGAAGTTGATGGAGCGATGTTACAATCTACCAAGGCTTTTGCAATCCAAATCTCTCCATCGCAACTATATTCTTCCAAATCTGTTGGAATTTGACTTTTTGCATGAACATTATCAAACTCCTCTTTTGCACTTTTTGCTGCGTTTTGAGAATGAAACCTAGCCACAATTTCCATTGCCAAATTTTCTTTGACTGTTTTTGGGTGAAGAGTCTCCCCAGCAACAGCTTTTTTAATAGCCTCAATCTCATCTAAAGTTTTCGTACTCAAAAGCTCATAATAACGCCACATTAACTCATCTGAAATACTTAAAACTTTTCCGAACATGTCATTTGGTTCATCAGCAACCCCAATGTAATTACCAAGAGATTTGCTCATCTTCTGTACACCGTCAAGACCTTCTAAAATAGGCATCATAAGAACCGACTGCTCTTTACCTATCTCGTAAGCACGTTGCAGATATCTTCCCATTAAGAGATTAAATTTCTGGTCTGTGCCGCCTATTTCAATATCACTTTTAAGATGTACACTGTCATAACCTTGAAGCAGAGGATAAATAAACTCGCTGATAGAGATAGAGACACCGCTTTTGTAGCGTTTATCAAAATCGTCGCGTTCGAGCATTCTTGCAACGTTGTAAGTTGTAGTAAGTGTCAGCATGCCCGATGCTCCAAGCGGATTTATCCACTCAGAATTAAAGACAACCTCTGTTTTAGATGCATCTAAAATTTTAAAAACCTGTTCTTTGTAGCTCTTTGCGTTTTCTAAAATATCTGTCTGACTTAAAGTTTTTCTCGTTGCACTTTTTCCCGTAGGATCACCGATTTGTGCCGTAAAATCACCTATTAGAAACTGAATGGTTGCACCATATTTTTGAAATGTTGCGAGCTTTTGCAAAAGAACCGTATGTCCAAGGTGTAAATCAGGTGCTGTAGGATCAAATCCCGCCTTTACAGTATACGTTTTGCCTTCATTGAAATACGCCTTGAGAAGAGTCTCAACTCTTGGCATATCTATAATTTCAGCACTTCCTCTTTGTATCTCTCTTAAAGCCTCTTGTAACATATAAATAAATTCCTGTTCTATTAATTTTTATAGGCATCATCAGTTCTTATCAGATGAATAACCTTTATCTTTTTCTCTATTTTAGTACGAAGCGATTGAATATCAGCCTCTTTTGACTCAAAACCGATTTCACAGTATTTGATATACGTATTACTTTCTTTTCCTAATTCTATAGAATTAATATCTATATTTAACTTTACCAAATAGGTTAGAAATTCTGCCAAAGCACCTTTTTCATTATGTAAAGAAGCAATGAGATTATAATTATAAATATTTAAATTTTCCCATTTCACATAGACCATAGGCTCATTTTTTTCTAATTTTTTCGCTGCTGTATTACACATTTTATGATGCACATGCACTTTCGATTTATCCAAAAATCCTAAGATCTGATCACCTGTTTTTGGATGGCAACAATAATCAAAAACAACGTCATTCACGCCTGCAACGCTAAATATTTCTATTCCTGAAAGTATGGTAGATTTGAGTTTAAATCTATGCTTGGATAAGAAACTTTTAAATCTGCTGTTTTTGCTGATGTCGCTGGTATATTTATGAATCACACTTTTTAAACTTTCAATATCCGAGGCTATTGCGGCGCGGTTTTCAATTTTATTTACTTCGAGCCACTCTTCAACTCTGGCATTATTCAAATTCATGGCTGTCGCCAAAATATTTGTTGCCAATTTGTTGTTAATCTCACGAACCCTGGAATTACAATTGAGACGCATATTAGCAGTTGCTTTAGACGTTTTAACCGCATCAATCCAACTGCATCTCGTAATAATCTCATCTGAGAGTTTGATTTTTACAATGTCTCCATTTTTAACTTCCGCCAAAAGAGATGACTTCACTCTGTTGATGAGACAAGAATCGGCCTTATTCCCAACCTCAGTATGAACAGCGTAAGCAAAATCCAGAGCAACAGCACCGCGAGGCAGCATAAATGGATCTCCTGTGGGAGAGAAAACAGAGATATCATCAGAATACAAATCATTTTTGATAAGTTCATAAAAATCTTCTACAGACTCATTTTGATACTGCAAATTATTGAGCCAGTCAAGTTTAATATTATTGCCGCCATTTTTATATTTCCAATGGGCAGCAACACCAAGTTCAGCGGTTTTATGCATAGTATAGGTTCGAATCTGAACTTCAAAAATAGTCGTATCATGAAAAACCGTCGTGTGAATAGTCTGGTATCCATTATCTTTTGCAACGGCTATATAATCTTTAAAACGCGAGGACAAAGGTTGAAAATTGAGATGGATAAGCCCCAAAATGTTGTAACATTTTACAGCATCTGTCGTTAGAATCCTGACTGCCAAAAGGTCTAGTACTTCATCTATTCCAACACCCTTTCTTTGCATTTTAAGATAGATAGAGTACCGGTGTTTTACACGGGAGAGAATCTCAAAATCTTCTTCACAAAACCCGTTTGTTAAAAGAATTCTTGTAATTGAATCTTTAAACTCGGTGAGTTTCATATCTATAGCATGATAGTTTGTATCGAGATAATTATCTATATGATGTTTTTCTTCTTTAAATAAATAGCCAAAACTCAAATCTTCAAGCATATTTTTTAAAAATGAAATACCTAAACGCTGGGCTATCGGCGCGTATACGACAAGTGTTTCTTCTGCTATTCTAAGTTGTTTATGCGGAGGCAGTGCATCCAGAGTAAGCATATTATGGAGTCTGTCACAAAGTTTTACGACTAATACTCTAATGTCTTCTATGCTCGCTAAAAGCATCTTTCTAAATGTTAACGCGGAGACTACCAGTTTTTCATTCGAGGAAGACGGCAAAAGTTCTACATCTCTTATCTTGTCAATTTTTGTAAGCCCGCCAACCAAATGCGCAACATCAGAACCAAAAAGTCTTGCAACATCTTCTATGTCAGCATCAGTATCTTCAACAACATCATGTAAAAGTGCGGATATAGCCATTGATTCATCATTCGTTATGGATGCTACAATAGAGGCAACTAGAATTGGATGGATTACATAAGGTTCGCCACTTTTTCTTCGTTGCGTTTTATGTGCTTCTATGGAGTATTCTAATGCTTTTTCAAGGGAGGGAGAGGACTCTATCTGTCCAAAGAGGTAGGCTTTTGCCGAGTCAACATCATGAAGATGTTTAACTTTTTCTATATCTATTTGACTCAGCGGCAAATGATTACTTTTCTATATTTTTGAAACCCTTGATAACTACAAGGCCTTCAGCAAGTTCCATAAGTGCTAAATCAGCAGGCTTGATACTTTTAGTATCAATATTTATCTTACTTGGTGAACCATTAGAAATCTCATCACATCTTTTTGCTACTGCAATCGCGATTTGATAACTGTCTAATTGTGGATTATTATCTAAAATTTTTGCTGTTAGTTCTTCAACTTTCATGTTGTTCCTTTGAAATTATTTTACTATTGAGCAATTTTGCATATTGCCGTTGAGTATATCTAAAAGATTGCCTTTAATAGACATATCACACACAATGATTGGTAATTTATTATCTTTTGCCAAGGCAATTGATGTATCATCCATTACATTTATATTGTCATTCAATGCCTGCTCATAACTGAGTTCTGACAATTTAACTGCATCAGAGAATTTTACAGGATCTTTATCATAAACACCATCTACTTTTGTAGCTTTAATGATAACATCTGCACCAATTTCTACAGCTCTGAGCGTTGCTGCTGTATCTGTTGTAAAAAATGGATTGCCTGTTCCTGCTGCAAAAATCACAACACGACCCTTTTCTAAATGTCTCGTAGCTTTACGGTTAATGTAAGGCTCTGCAATTTGCTCCATTTTTATGGCTGTTTGCATACGTACTTCAAGGCCTGCATGCTCACAAGCTTCTTGCATAGCAACACCATTAATTACTGTAGCCAACATTCCCATATAATCCCCGGATGTTCTTTTAATGATTCCATCTTTTGCGGCAGTTACACCACGAATTATATTTCCGCCACCGATTACTATGCCGACTTCAATGTCAGCGTCTACTAAAGATTTTATCTCCTGAGAGATATAATTGAGAATCTGCGTGTCAATTCCATAACCCGCTTCTCCAGCAAGAGCTTCGCCCGAAAATTTAACCAAAACACGCCTCTTAGCCATCTATCCACCTTTTAGTAAAAATCGAGGAATTATACTAAAAAATGTCTTTGAATTTACTTTGAGTGCAGGAGATAAATTCATAAATCAATATATTTGTAAAACTATTTCACAGGGACATTGTCTTTTTGTAAGTGCTCTTTTAATATAATCGAGATCTTAAAATATACATTATATAAAGTGAGTTCATGAGCTGGTTAAATTTTTTTGAATCTAAAACAAAAATGAAACATGCCTTTGGTCGAGGCACGAATGCAACTATATCTGAGGATGAGGAAGAACTATTCAATAAATCGTATGAAGCATTTGAAAAAAAAGATTTTATCAATGCCTATGAGTATTTTTTTAATTCTCTGCAAAATTTTACAAATGAAGTTGCAAATGACAATATAATCATGCAAAAAGATGAAAATGAGCTGCGTTTTGAGCTCTTTCAGGGAACTGCAAAAGTTACAGGCATCATCACTCAAGATACTTTTCATGCTGAAGTTATAATGATTAAAAAATCAGATGCCAACGTTGCACTCAAACGATACCTGCTTGAGAGAAATTATCAGCTTACTTATGCAAACTATTTCGCAGATGATTTTTACATAAAACTCAAACTTTTTCATGATAATGCTACCATGAGCCCGCAAAAAATCTTCTTTCCGATGAGAGAAATTGCACTAAACGCAGACTTTGATAAGGAACATATTAAAAGTGAATTTAAAGAGATAGAACTTCAAGATATAGCGCATTTACAGGTGATGGATGAAGAAGAATTACAAATAAAATTTGACTATTTAAACGAACAAATCGCAGAAGTCGAACTCAAAGTTGCGACACTTCCATCTAATGACAATGCAGGAATGCAGGCATTTTTATACTTAAATCTGCTTTTTGAAATTGATTATCTTCTTGTTCCAAAATACTCCATTTACCAAAATATGAGTAAAACCGTTGTTGAATACTTTAGCGATGACGACACTACCATAGAATCCAAAAACGAAGAGCTGAAACGCTATGTAAGCACACTCAAAGAGATGGCTTTTGAAGAATTTAGAAGTAACTTTTATAACGCAAAATATACTTTCAGCCAGACCGAAAAAACTTCTTTTGAAGAGCTCAATATATTTATTCATGAATCACTTATGAAAATACGCTGGTATAAAAACAACAGATACAATCAAATTATTCCGACCATCTACAAATACATTGCGTTTTATATACTTTACAACTATGGTCTAAATCCTGTGATTAGAAATCTTTTACATCTTTTAGTAGAGATTCAAAATCCTGACTTTTTTAAAAAACTAGGCTATCAAACGCTCTATAACCAAGATGAAAACAATTTTTCTAAAAGAACTATTATTTCGAGAATTGAAGAAATAATTTCGCCTAACCAAAAACGTTATAAACTCCTCAAGCCATTCGGAAATGAGCTCAACTTTACAAGTATGAATGAACTGAGTAACAGCTATTATCTACAGTTAAAAAATTTAAATTTTGAGGAGATTTAGGCGTGAATACACAGGCAATTCTCGAAAAATATATTGAAAATATTATTCAGATTATGACACCTTATGGAACAGGAACCGGTTTCATAATTGACAATCTTATCATCACAAATTCGCATGTCGTAAGCGGTCTCAAAGAGGTTGTCATCAGTGCAAAAAAAATCAAAAGAACTATTGCAAAAGTTGTCTATGATGATCCGAACTATGATCTTGCGTTTATTGAGTTTGATTTCCCACTCCCTAAAAACAGCTTGAAGTTATCCCTGAAAAATGTCGAAGACGGTGATACAACAATAGCAATCGGCCACCCTTACGGCCTAAATTACACAGCAACAGAAGGAATAGTTTCTCGTGCTTCAAGACTTCAAGGAGATTTAGAATATATCCAGATTGATGCTGCTATCAACCCTGGAAATAGCGGTGGTCCACTCTTAAACGCAGAGGGAGATGTGACCGGAGTAAATACTTTTATCATCCAAAACGCCAATAATCTTGGTTTTGCCCTTCCCTATTTTTATGTTGCCGAAGCATTAGAAGATTTTAAAAAACTCCATAAAAAAAACATCATTAAATGTCCTTCATGCAAAAATCTTATTGACGAAGAAGATATAAAAAATGATTATTGCCCAGAGTGTGGAATTAAACTCGAAGTAGCAAAACTCAGAAGAAAAGGTTACACTCCAACGGGAGCTACAAAGCTTTTAGAGGAAATTTTAACTTCGCTAAATATTAATGTCACGCTCTCAAGAAGAAGCCAATCTTCATGGAGAATTGATGAAGGAACAGCGCGGATTGACATCAACTATTATGAAAACGGCATTATTATAGGAGATGCAAAACTTTGTGGAATTCCAAGTAAAAATATCAATGACATTTATGACTATCTGCTCGAAGAAAATGCAAAACTCACCTACTTACAATTTTCTATCAATGAAAACAGCATCTATCTCTCTTACCTCATAGTAGATTCCTCACTCACGCAAAATGAAGGTAAAATAGCGCTTGAGAGACTCATCAAAAATGCCAATAAATTTGATGATATTTTAATTACAAAATTTGGTGCACTCAAACAAAAACGCGATGAAGAAGACTAAACCTAAGGAAAAAAACATGTCACAATTTTTAAAATTCAATCTTAATCTGGATACCTTTGTAGATGACTTATCTGCAATTCTCAAATTAAACAATGAAAAAATAGAATCTCTGCTTGAAGTGGAGCATAAAACATATGCAAACTTTGTAAAACCGCTTCAGATGATGGAAGAGAATCTTGGAAATTTTTTCACTCCACTCTCACACATAAACGCAGTCAATAACACGCCAACAACGCAGGATGTTTATACAAACTCTCTGCCTATAATCACAGAATATTCAACAAAACTCTCTCAAAATATTGAAATTTATAAAGCTTATAAGAGTATTCAAGAAGATGAAGCCCAAACACTCAATCATGAGCAACAAAGAGTACTAGAACTCAACATTCAGCACTATGAACTCAGCGGTGCGCATTTGGATGAAAAAACAAAAGCAAGACTTCAAGTCATCAACCTCGCAAAAAGTGAACTCTCAAACCAATTTTCGCAAAATCTTCTTGATGCAACCAACGAGTATGAGTACATTATCACGGATGAAAGAGATGTAGAAGGCATTCCTAAGAGTGACAAAGAGGATGCTCGCTTCGAAGAAGACGGTGTTGTGAAATATAAGTTCACCCTCCAAATGCCCTCGTACATTGCCTATATGACCTATGGAAAAAACGAAAAAATAAGAGAAGAACTTTACAAGGCGTACACAACAAGAGCACCGCAAAACGCAGCCATTATTGACGAACTTCTTTCTTTAAAAGATGAGATGAGTAAACTTTTAGGTTTTAACAACTATGCGGAGTATTCTCTTGCAAGTAAAATGGCGAAAGATACAAGCAGTGTTTTGGACTTTTTAAATACCTTAGTACAAAAATCAAAAGCACAAGCCAAAGAAGAACTTGCAGAACTTCAAAATTTCACCTCAAAAAAACTCCAAAGTTTTGACGTAGCATTTTACTCAGAACTTCTCAAAAAGGAAAAATACGAACTTGATGAAGAGTTGTACCGTCCTTACTTTGAGCAGACAAGCGTAATCAATGGAATGTTTGAGTTTTTACATAAACTCTTTGGCATAGAATTTAAAAAAGTAGAAGAAGAGCTATGGAATGAAAAAGCAACATCTTATGCAATTTATCTCAATGGCAAACTCAAAGCAAAACTATATGCAGATTTAGAAGCAAGAAAGGGAAAACGCGGCGGTGCTTGGATGCATAATTGGCAATCTCACCACTTAGATGAAGCAGGAGAAGAAAAACTCGCGACTGCGTTTATAGTCTGTAATTTTCCTCCTTCAAGTCCAACAACTCCTTCTCTATTAAGACATGATGACATTGTTACGCTCTTTCATGAAATGGGACATGCAATTCACCACCTTATGAGCAGTGTTAACGAAAATGAAGTCAGCGGAGTCAATGGAGTTGAGTGGGATGCAGTTGAATTTCCTTCACAGTTTTTAGAAAATTTTGCTTATGAGCCAAAAGTATTAAAGCTATTTGCAAAACACTATAAAAACGCAGAAATCATTCCCGATGAGATGATAAATAAACTAGTACGCAGTAAAAATTTTCTCTCAGCCATGGGAATGCTCAGACAATTGGAATTTTCACTCTTTGACTTTACTCTCCATACAAAACTCTATCAGGGAGAAGAAGTTCAAAACTTATTAAACAGTATCAGAGAAGAGACCTCACTTATAAAAGCACCTGCATATAATAAGTTTCAAAATGGTTTCTCACATATTTTTGCAGGAGGCTATGGCGCAGGATATTACAGCTATAAATGGGCTGAAGTATTAAGTGCGGATGCATTTTACAGAGTAGTTGATGAGGGAATATTTGACTCACAAAGCGCAAAAAGATATCTTGACATCGTCCTTAACGGCGGCGGGGCAAAAAGTATGGAAGAGTTGTTTATAGAGATGATGGGCATGCAGGCAAATCCTGAGAGTTTATTGAGGTTAAACGGCATAAAAACGTGAAAATATTTTTCTTACTGTTTTTATTGCTAAATATATTATATGGAGATAGAATTTTGAAAATTGCAACCTATAATGTAGAAAATCTTTTTGACCTTGAAAAAAGCGGTTATGAGTATGATGAGTTCATTCCAAATACAGAGGCTAACTGGAACCAAAGAACATATAAAATAAAGCTCAAAAATATTGCTCAGGTCATTAAAGATGTAAACGCAGATATTATAGGACTTGAGGAGATAGAATCCCTTCAAGCGCTCAAAGATTTACGATTTACTCTTAAACAAAATGGTCTTTACTATCAATACTATTCCATCGCAGATAATAAAAATACGAACATTAAAGTAGCCATCCTAAGCAAGTATCCCTTTGTTTATTCAAAAGATTTAGCAGTGACTACATCCTTTAGATATAGAAATATTCTCGAAAATAAATTTAATATTGACGGAAAGGAGTTTTATCTCTTTGTAAATCATTGGAAGTCAAAAAGTGGGCCTGAGAGCCAACGAATCATCTCAGCAAAAGCATTACTAAAAAGAGTCAATGAAATAGGATGTGATAAAAATATTATTCTTCTAGGTGACTTCAATTCTGACTACGAAGAATATATAAAATTTGCAAAAAAAAGAAAACATAACGATACGGATGGGAAAACCGGAATAAATCATGTATTAAAAAGTATAAAACAAAATCAAAACGCAGCTTCAGTAAGATATGAGAAAGAGAATTTTTATAATCTCTGGTATGATGCAAAAATTGAAAAAAGGTATTCATACATTTACAAAAAGAAAAAAGAAACTCTGGATAATATCCTTATATCCCAGTCACTGCTCGAAGAAAAAGATATCTCATACATCAAGCAGAGTATCCAACCCTTTGAGGCTGATTATCTCTTTAAAAAAGAAAAAATATATGCATGGAAAATGATAAATAAAACTCCTCGCAGACATAAAGGTGAAGGCTATTCAGATCATCTCCCAGTGATTGCAGAATTTAGAATAATTAACTAAGACACCAATTTATAGGCTTTTTATGATGCAGACTTAAATATGCATTTGCTTTAGAAAAAGGCTTAGAACCGAAAAAACCTCTGTAGGATGAAAGTGGCGAAGGATGTGGTGCTTTCAATATCAAATGCTTTTTCTCATCAATTAAAACAGCTTTTTTTTGAGAAGGTGCTCCCCATAAAATAAATACAATATTTTCAAATTTTTCGGAGAGTTTTTTTATAACACTATCTGTAAACTCTTCCCAACCGATTCCTCTATGGGAATTAGCGGAAGCTTCTATGACACTTAGCACTGCGTTTATAAGTAGGACACCCTCCTGCGCCCACAAAGTCAAATTACCTGAAGATGGATATTTACAATCCATATCCTCCACAAGCTCTTTAAAAATATTATGTAGTGAAGGAGGGATTTTACAGCTATCGCACACAGAAAATGCCAAGCCGTTTGCCTGATTAGGACCATGATAAGGGTCTTGACCAATAATTACAACTTTTACTTTATCAGGAGAGAGTAAATTAAAAGCTCTAAATATATCATCATATTTAGGAAATATATTTTTAATTTTATATTCGTTCACAACATTATTTTGAAGATTTACAAAATCAGCTGAATTAATTTCCTCATATAGAAAAGAACTCCAATCGTCATTTAAAAGCATAGCGGACATCCTATTTGTTAAAACATAATATATAGTAATATAGCAATATTTATGGTAAAGAATCGAGTTAAACATAAAAGTAAAAGCGTTAGATTAAAAAGAGTTGGGAGTCAGGTCTGATCAACTAGGCAGCGACCTACATTTCCACACCTGAAAGATGCAGTATTATCAGCGATGAGAGGCTTAGCTTCTGGGTTCGGAATGGGACCAGGCGTTTCCCTCTCTCTATAGCCACCTAGACAATCAAATGTAACTACACCGAGATGTGTTTACATTTGACTGTTAGAGTCAGATTGAGTGAGTGTTTAGTGAGTTAAATCACTAAATTCAAATTGGTAAAGTCAACGTTACAACTAAATAACTACTAGATACAGCTTACTGTTTCAGGTTTACACTAAATAAGGTAGTGAACTAGAATTTGTTCTATTGAAAGAACTGTAAAAAAAGACGAACGTACTATTAGTACTGGTCAGCTAAACATATTGCTATGCGTACACATCCAGCCTATCAAGCTTGTAGTCTTCAAGCGTACTTCAGGGAGAGTTCATCTTGGAGTTGGCTTCCCGCTTAGATGCTTTCAGCGGTTATCTCATCCATGCGTAGCTACCCAGCGATGCTCTTGGCAGAACAACTGGTGCACCAGTGGCATGTCCAACCCGGTCCTCTCGTACTAGGGTCAGCTCTCCTCAACTCTCCTACGCCCACGGAAGATAGGGACCGAACTGTCTCACGACGTTCTGAACCCAGCTCGCGTACCGCTTTAAATGGCGAACAGCCATACCCTTGGGACCTGCTCCAGCCCCAGGATGCGATGAGCCGACATCGAGGTGCCAAACCTCCCCGTCGATGTGAGCTCTTGGGGGAGATCAGCCTGTTATCCCCGGCGTACCTTTTATCCTTTGAGCGATGGCCCTTCCACACAGAACCACCGGATCACTATGACCGTCTTTCGACTCTGCTTGACTTGTATGTCTCACAGTCAGTCCGGCTTGTGCCATTATACTCTACGAAGGATTTCCAACCCTTCTGAGCCGAACTTTGTAAGCCTCCGTTACTTTTTAGGAGGCGACCGCCCCAGTCAAACTACCCACCAGACATTGTCCTCGCACGAGATAATCGTACGGAGTTAGCTATCAGAATATTCAAGGGTGGTATCTCAAGGATGCCTCATCTACAACTGGCGTCATAGAATCAACGGCTCCCACCTATCCTGCACATGAATATCCCAATAGCAATGTCAAGCTATAGTAAAGGTGCACGGGGTCTTTCCGTCTTTCCGCGGGTAGGAGGAATTTTCACCTCCACTACAATTTCACTGGATCCCTGGTTGAGACAGCTCCCATCTCGTTACGCCATTCATGCAGGTCGGTATTTAACCGACAAGGAATTTCGCTACCTTAGGACCGTTATAGTTACGGCCGCCGTTTACTTGTGCTTCATTTCATGCCTTCGCAGAGCTAAGCAATCCATTTAACATTCAAGCACCGGGCAGGCGTCACACCCTATACATCCTCTTACGAGTTAGCAGAGTGCTGTGTTTTTGGTAAACAGTCGGGAGGGACACTTTGCTGCGACCCTTGATTGCTTCTGGAAGTAAATTCCATAACAAATAGGGCACACCTTATACCGAAGATACGGTGCTAGTTTGCAGAGTTCCTTAACCAGGGTTCATCCACGCGCCTTAGAATACTCATCTCACCCACCTGTGTCGGTTTACGGTACGGGCAACGGTTGTTCTCGTTTAGAGGCTTTTCTCGGCACGACAGTATCATCGATTCTCCGCGCTTGCCGAAGCAATTGCAGAGCCTGTAAGATCTCGGTCTCATGAGAAGCGGATTTGCCTACTTCTCGACCTACGTCCTTCGACCCACTATTCCATCAGTGAGCTCGATTAACTCTATGCGTCCCCCCATCACTCAAACGAACAACCGTCGGTATCGGAATATTAACCGATTTGCCATCGTCTACCCCTTTCGGACTCGACTTAGGTCCCGACTAACCCTACGATGACGAGCATCGCGTAGGAAACCTTGGGTTTACGGCGAAGAAGATTCTCACTTCTTTTATCGCTACTCATGCCTGCATGCTCACTTCCAGCCGCTCCACCACTCCTCACCGGTATGGCTTCAACGCTGACTGGAACGCTCTCCTACCACTTGGTAGTAATACCAAATCTAAAGCTTCGGTGCTTGTCTTAGCCCCGTTATATTTTCGGCGCAGAATCGCTAGACCAGTGAGCTGTTACGCTTTCTTTAAAGGATGGCTGCTTCTAAGCCAACCTCCTGGTTGTCACAGCAACTCCACATCCTTTTCCACTCAGACAAGACTTTGGGACCTTAGCTGTTAGTCTGGGTTGTTCCCCTCTTGACGATGGATTTTATCACCCACCGCCTGACTCCCGAGGTTACACATGAAGTATTCGGAGTTTGATAGGGTTTGGTACCGCGGTAAGCAGCCCTAGCCCTGTCAGTGCTCTACCCCTTCATGCTAATGCTCGAGGCTATACCTAAATATATTTCGGAGAGAACCAGCTATCACTAAGTTTGATTGGCCTTTCACCCCTATCCACAAGTCATCCCAAGACTTTTCAACGTCTACGGGTTCGGTCCTCCACTGGCTCTTACACCAGCTTCAACCTGCTCATGGATAGATCACTTAGTTTCGGGTCTGCAGCATCTGACTAATTCGCCCTATTAAGACTCGCTTTCGCTACGGCTTCGCGTTCGCTTAACCTTGCCAGATACCACAACTCGCAGGCTCATTATGCAAAAGGCAGTCCGTCACACTTATAAATAATAGTGCTCCGAATGATTGTAAGCCATAGGTTTCAGGTTCTATTTCACTCTGCTCACCGCAGTTCTTTTCACCTTTCCCTTACGGTACTAGTTCGCTATCGGTCTGGTAGTAGTATTTAGGGTTGGAGGGTGGTCCCCCCATATTCAGTCAAGATAACACGTGTCCCGACCTACTCGTTCACTAGCCTAGTACCACATAAAAATTTTCGCTTACGGGAGTATCACCCTCTATGCCCACTCTTTCCAAAGTGTTCTGCTAATTGATATGTTATCGCTAATTGCCCTACTCCCATTTCGCTCGCCGCTACTTTGGGAATCTCGTTTGATTTATTTTCCTCTAGGTACTGAGATGTTTCACTTCCCTAGGTTCGCCCCCCGAAGGGTAACATGACTCGCGCCATGCTGGGTTGCCCCATTCAGAAATCCCCGGATCAAAGCTCTTTGGCAGCTCCCCGAGGCTTATCGCAGCCTGATACGTCTTTCATCGCCTCTACCAGCCAAGGCATCCACCTATGGCCCTTAATATCTTTTTTTCTAATTTGCGTTCACTACCTTACTTAATGTAAAATAGTAATTTGTAAATAATTGTAGTTATTTAGTTGATATAATTAATTCGACATCCGTTA
>VMSZ01000041.1 GCA_013791885.1 Sulfurimonas sp.
AAGCAAAGTTAGGGATTTATAGTCCAGAGGAAGTTATAAAGAAAAAAGAAGAAATAAGAAAGACCTTTAACGAGGATTTGATAAATAATGATATTTTTACTAACCCAGAATTTGCTCTATATGACAACTTTATTAGTAGTGAATATATGATGAGCCATATAAGATATGATTCAGAAGTAACAAGCAAAAAAATAGGTGATGCACTGTATGAAAATACTATCATACGAGATAGTGTACTCCAGCAAATCGGCAGAAGATTTTTAAACAAAGACATTAAAAATGACAATGACCAATTTAAATATTTAATGGATAATGCAATACAAGCAAGTGAGGATTTAGAACTTAGTCCCGGAATATCTTTAAATAAAGAACAGATAGATGCACTTACGCAAGATATAGTCTGGATGGAAGAGCAAGTGGTAGCAGGGCAAAAAGTACTTGTTCCTGTTGTATATATAGCAAATATAAAGAACTATCAACTAGAAGGTGCAAGAATAATTGCCGGAAGTAATATAAATATAGAAGCATCTGATGCCATATCGAATATATCAGGGGATATAATTGCAGGCGAAGATATAAATTTGCAAGCTGCTAATGATATATCAAACATAAGTGCAAATATAGAAGCTAAAAATCTAGACTTAGCATCTACAGATGGAAATATAATAAATAAACGTTCTGCTGAAGAAATGACTTTTTTTGCGAAAGGTTCAAAAGCTAAAACAACACTTGTAGGAAAAGAGAGTCAGATAGTAGCCTCTAATAATCTTAATGTAAATGCTGGTAAAGATATAGATGTAACAGGAAGCAAACTTCAAGCAAAAAATATAAACATAAATGCTGCAAACGTAGCAATAGCTACAACAATAGATAACAAATATTTTTCTGGCGGTGACTCTAAAAATTACATAAAAGAGAACTCAACAACAAATCTAGCTTCAAATCTAAACGCAGATAACATAAATATAAATTCCATAGATACTACAACTATAAAAGGCTCGAACTTAAACGCATCTGGGAACATGAAAGTTACAGCTAAAAAAATAGATGTACTCGCTGTAAATGACACAGAATATAGAGAAAGTTATTCATCTAGTAAAGACGCTATATCTAGCAGTTCCTCTTTGGATGCTTCACTAAACGAGAGTGTTGCAAGTAGTTCTTTAAGTGCTAACAATATTTTATTAAACGCTCAACAAGATATGAACTTAGAATCAGTAAATATAGATGTAAAAAATTCTGCTGAAATGAGTAGTGCAAATGGCAATATTAATTTCACGGCTAAGGCTTATACAAATGCCGAAGTTCATGAACAATCAAGTTCAAGTTTTGGAGGGCTCGTAGGGAGTCATTCCATTGATGCACTCAGTCAAACTAAGCTCGGAAACTCTTCAACAACTGCTCAAAACAACATAGCTGTCGGTGGGAAAAATATCAACATTATGGCTACCGATTTAAAAACAAATGGCGGTGACATTCAACTGAGCGCGAACGAAAATGTAAATATTATCTCAGGCACTGAAGAAAAAAGTGAACAACATTTAAAAGAATCTACCAGTTTTAATCTTGGACTCAGCGGTTCAAGGGTTACATATGCACAAAAAACTAAAGATGCTACTGCAAACACAAGCCTTACAAATAAAGCATCCAACATAGATACAAAAAACTTAACCATAGAGAGCGGACAAGATACAAATGTGATAGCTTCAAACATAACGGCAAATGGCATGAAAGTGGATAGTGCAAGAGATTTTAATATATTGGTAGACAAAAATGTAGCTACAAGCAAAGAAGATCACTCTAAACAGGAGTTAGGAGTGGAACTGACTTTAAATGAAAAAGAGGCTTCACTTTTTGCAGGATTTTGGGAAGAGGACAATGGAAAATCTACTACAACTAGCAGTGTCGTAAAATCAAACATCAATGTCGGCACATTGGATGTAACTTCTAAGGACCAAAATATAATAGGCTCGGATGTTATAGCAAATGATATAACTGTAAACTCAGAAAACATCAGAGTCTTAGCAGATACGACAAATACTAATACAGATACCTACACAAAGTCCATAAAAGCAGGAGTCTCGGTAGGCGTCTCTCAAAACATCTCAAACGCAGTAGAAGCTGTACAAGATGTAGGTAACGCAAAAAGCAATAGTGCAACTATTTCAAGAGGATTAAAAGCATACGACGCAGTGACAAGCGCACTCACAAAACCTGTAAACGCAGGAGTACAAGCAGTGTATGAGCAAAGTCAAACAAATACAAACACAAACAACGACCAAGTAGTCTCTTCAACTCTCTATGCAAATAACACAATGAAACTCAATGCAAAAGAGGACATCGAGGTAGCTGGAAGCACCATAGCTTCAAACAACACTTTAGAACTCAATGCAAAAAACATAAACCTACACTCAGAACAACAGAACTATTCAAGTGACAGCTCAAGCAGTTCACTCAACGCAAAAGCAGACCTTTATGGAACAAACATAGGAAACATAACCATGGGTGCTCAAAAAAGTGACTTGGGTGTCAACGGAATACAACAGATAAACTCTCACATCTATGCAACAAACAAAGCAACTCTAACCTCCGAGGAAGATACAACCCTAAAAGGTGCAACAGTAGATGCAAATGAGTTAGAAGTAACCGTAGGAAAAAACCTTGTAATGCAAAGCCTTCAAGATACTCAAACCATAAACGGTTCTTCAGCAGGAGGAAGCATCTCAGGCAATGTCATAACAATGACTCCAAGCGGTATCTCGGCAAATACAGGAAACACACAAGGCGATAAACAATGGGTAAATGAAGTAAGCTCTCTCAACGCAAACGAAAAAATAAAAGTAGCAGTAAATGAGAACACAACTCTTACCGGTGCAAGT
>VMSZ01000037.1 GCA_013791885.1 Sulfurimonas sp.
AATGGAAGTTTGATATTACTGAAACAATCCTGTAATCAAATCATTTTAAAATATCATCTATATATCTATTGGGTGAACTAGCTGTGGAGTTAAATCTGCAATAATCAACTTAGTATATATAAATAGAATAAAGGAGTTTGTTATGGATTTAACCATAGAAGAGATGAACGATATCATCAAATACCTCTCAAACAAGTAAACCACTATAAGCCAAATGGTGGTTGAACCCCAAACACATAAATCTTCACTTCGCCTGCGTTTATCTTGATTACAACCCTATTGACTAAATTATATTCCGCTAATATATCCTGTTTCAGGCCGTAAAGTAAGCACTGTTGTATCAGGACCGTTTGTTAGAGTTATTACACAGTCAGCTGTTAATAATTGTCCTACCGGATATGGAGTAGTTGCAGCAGCTAAACTTCCTATTAAAGGTCTGCCTAAATTGTCAAAACTTATTACTGTCGCACCATTACATCCACCGGTTAATGTAACGGTTACTCCGTCTAATTCTATATTTTGTAAATTAACTGCTGAGTTTTGAGGGTCTGTTGCAAATGTGGCACCATCATCACTTACTATTGAAAAGAAATTATTCCCTGCTCCACTAAATACAATTTGCCATCTGTTTCTATACCATGTCGCACTAGTACCATACTTATCATTTAGCATGGCCAGGTGTTGCGTATATCTAATATTTGAAATCAGCCTTACTGCCGCTTCAGCCACCGGGTTGGTTCTTGTGTTTGGAATAATTACCGCAGCCAATATTCCTATAACAACTATGACAAAAACCAGTTCTAACATTGTAAATGCTTTTTTCATTTTCTTATTCCACTCTTCTTATTTTTCTTCTACAGCTTGATTGCATGCTATAGTATCGTTAGGCTGATTGTAACATAGCTACAATTAGAAAGTAATCATAAAATATTATATCTCTAACAATAGAAGAGTCAATATTAGCACTTTTCATTGTGTCGACATCCTTAGTTTGATAATTATGTCAAATCATGCTGGTTTTATCAAAGATAATCATTTAAAGATTGATACGAGTATTGATTTGTTCAAAATAAGCTGTCCCAAATCGGTGACACTTGATAAATACGAAAAATTGAAAGAGGCTTGAAAGTGTTTAAAATAGGTGGTGGGTCCTGAGTGACTCGAACACTCGATAATATGTTTTTTCACACCTATGCAAGATGCCTCAAAACACCTTATTTTAGGCACTATGCAGCATTTAATCAAGAATCTAATCTTTACATTTGACTTTTACTATCTATGAGACAAGTAGATACACTTCTTAATTGCAATAAAAGAAAAAAGTCCAAATAGGTGAATTTTATGTTTAACAAATTTTAAGTGAAATTCCTACGCCAGACGTAGAAGTTATAGAGTCTTTACCTATCTTTTTGCGTAGTCTGAAAATAATATTTTTGTAGGCCGAATCACTCAATGGTTCATCAGGGTGAAGGGTGTATTCGATAGTTTCACGCGCTACTATCTGATTTTTATGTTTTAAAAGTAAATCTAACAGCTCAATTTCTTTTTGTGTCAATGGTACAGATTTTTTTGAAACCTCAATTTCTCCACGAAATGGGTAGTAATATGTATCCTTGTTGATTCTTACTGTTAATACATTGTTTTCATTGAGTCTCTCAAGAGACTCTGTGAGCGTTTTTTTAATTGCAGAAATACTTATTGGCTTTATAAGATAATCAACAAGATTTAGTTTAACAGCTTTTTGAAGGTTCTCTTTATCATCGTGCATAGTTGTTATAAAGATAGGTGTTTTCTTATCTTCTTTTCGTATTATATCGCACAGTGCAAGACCGCTCATGCCAGGAAGTTCAATATCTGTTATAAGTAGATGTATATTATTTGATTTATATATCTCTAAAGCATCTTCAGCATTACTGCTATATAAAACTGTATCAAAAAAATGCCTCAAAAGCGCCACAGTCTGTAAGGCTACCATCGAGTCATCTTCTATATATAATATATGCATATCTTTTAAAATTTTTAAATCTGTTTTAGGCACTTAACTTTCCTTTGTACATTGCGTCCATTCTACAAAATTTACCGTTAAAATAAAGTAAATATTTTATTTCATTGGGTCAATTCCTTAACAGTATCATCAAACTTTTTCATTATTCTTTTTATCTTACTATTATCATTTTCTTTTAAAGCAGTTTCTAATTGGGTAATCTCTCTAAATAAGCGTTTTGCACCAAATAGCTTTACATTTCCCTTAAATTTGTGGAGTAGTGTTAATGCTTCTGAAGTTTTTTTCTCATTGATCAATTGATGTAGATGATCTGATGTGGATATAGTGTTGTGAATAAACGGTTGCAATTGTTTTAAAAACGCATCTTTGCTAAGCCAGTAATCACGGATATCATCGTCAACAACAAGTCCTGGAATCTGAATTAAAGCATCATTCCAACGTACTTTATATGAGGTAGAATCTACTCTTGTTTTCACTGCTTTATTTGGAGCGTATTTTAGAATAATATTTTCAAGTTCTTTTATTTTGAACGGTTTGTTTAGGTGGTAGTTCATGCCGGCATCTGTACTTCGTTTTTGTTCTTCTTCAGATGTATTGGCACTTAAGGCAATGATAGGTAACTCAACAAAGCCATTTTGTCTGATTATGCGTGTAGAATCTAGTCCATCTAGAACCGGCATCTGAATATCCATTAGTACAATATCATAGTTTTTAATCTTTATCATATCTATGGCAAGTTGACCGTTTATTGCTTCATCGACATTGACACCCATATTATTTAAAATCAATTTAGCCACTTCTCGGTTATCATCATTGTCTTCAACTAACAGGATGTTAAGATCATTGATAGCTAGTGCAAAATTTTCGACATTTTCTTCAACAATGGGGTTACAGTTCACGCCAAGATTTAATGTAAATGAGAAACTACTTCCTTCTCCGATTTCGCTTTCTACTTCAATAGTACCGCCCATTGCTTCTACAAGCTGTTTACTTATAGCCAGCCCGAGGCCTGTTCCACCTTCTTTACGCGTTGTTGAACTGTCTATTTGGGTAAAAAGCTCGAATAGATATTCCTGGTTCTCTTGTGATATGCCAAGACCTGTATCTGTCACAACAAACTCTATATTGCAACTCTCTTTATTACCGTGATTCTTAAATATTGCAACGTGAATTGAACCATGATTTGTAAATTTAATTGCATTGCTAATAAGGTTTACAAGTATCTGCACGATTCGTTCTTTGTCTCCATAGAGATATTCAGGCAGCTCGGTATCTAATTCATACTCTAGCAGTAAATTTTTTTAGCGGCTTCTATTTCAAACAATTCGAGGCTTTGGGTAAATAGTTCCTTGGGTTTAAATAGACAAGGCATGATTTTGTATTTTCCAGCTTCGATTTTAGATAAATCAAGAATATCATTTAGCAGTGAAAGTAGCGCTTTTGACGCATTGTCAATCTTGCTTAAATATCTTGCCTGCTCTGGACTCATAGATGTTTGGGTAAGTATTTCAAGAAAACCTAAAATAGCATTCATCGGTGTACGGATCTCATGACTCATGTTGGCAAGAAAGGTACTTTTAGCTTCGTTTGCTTCATCTGCTGTTTTTTTTGCATTTTCTAGATACTTTTGGGTTGCTTTTTGCTCGCTTATATCTTCGAAGATAGTATAAAAACCTTCTTGTTGGTTAATCTTAATATATTGGGTTATAACTGCAATGTTTATGATTTCTCCATTTTTTTTGCGATGGGTGGTTTCAAATTCATCGCGTCCTGTCTTTATAACTTTTTGCATATGAGCTGCAACTTCTTCAGGGTCTTCATTTAACTCATAGGCAGATATAGGGAGGTTTTTAAACTCTTCTCGAGTATATCCAAGTTGCTTGCACGCTGTATCATTGAATTCGAGAGGTAATCCTGTTTGAATATCAACTAAGAGTACGCCATGTGGTGATAGATCAAAGAATGTTCGATAACGCAGATCGGTAGAATGCAATGAATTTTTCGTATTTATGATGAGTGTAACGTCTATATGTGTTAAAACTATACTCTCAATGTATCCATAGTCATCTTTGATTGGGCGTAAGTTTGAGTCCCAGTAAGATATTTTGTGCGGAGGGTTGTGTTTATTTTCAAATGCTTTTGCATGAATATTATGTTCTTTGCCAGTATTGAGTACTTGTTGAAAAATAGCTTTATGTTCATCATCTGGATATAAAGTAAAATAATTTTTTCCAACGAAGTATTCCGCTGTGTGCCCATGAGCGTCCGCATATGCTTTGTTGACTTTTAAAAAGTTAAAATCTCTGTCTAGATAAGCTAAAAAGACATGTGTAGTTTCAAAAATATTGGCAAGCAGCTTATTTGCTTGAGATAACTCTTTAGTACGTTCTTTTATGAGATACTCAAGCTTCTCTTTACTTTTTTGTAGTTCCTCAGTCCTATTTTGTACCTCTATTCTCAGCGCATCGTTTATTGTCATATTTGAATGCCAGTTTTTCTTTGCTGTATAGTTGTAAATAATATTGAGTATAGCTTTTTGGGTTATTACTCCCAAAAGAAAACCGTATGCATCAAGAACAACTACTCTTCTATAGTGGTGCTTTTGCATCATATTCAGCGCGTGAGATATACCAAAATTTCCATTTACTGTAAAAAGCGGGCTTGTCATATATTGTTCAAGACTACTCTCAAGAGTTCTTTTCTCACCAATAAATCTTATAATATCTCTTTGAGTTATGATGCCGCATGGTTTGCCTTCTTTGAGAACAATGAGACAGTTTGCCGGTGATTCACTAAGACGAGGGATTATTTCAGAAAGTTTTTCGTTATATGATGCAACGGATGCACTGTTTTTTAATACTAATGAGCTGATTGAAATGTCTGAAAATTCATTCACACGAAGGTGTGTAGAATCTGTGATATCTTGATAGCTTATAACTCCTGAAATTTCTTTATCACTATTAAGTACACCCAGTATTTCGTCAGAGTCTTCCATTAGCACAGAAGCTTCAAGAGTGCTTGTATCTTCATCAATCATCTTAAGAACTTTCTTTGGTAAAGAAGATATTCTTTGATTCTCCCATGCATCTTGTGAAACGCATTTTAAAATATTGGATAAAGAAAGAGAGGAATAGCTCTTATCATTATTAATAATAACAAGATTGTGAATGCGCTTTGAAATAATAGTATTTATTGCTGTAATAAGCATTTCATTTTCGCTAAGTTTTACAAATGAAGAAGTTTGTACCTCCTTTACCGTAACAGTTTTCATTTTTATACCTTATTTAGAGTTGATGACAATATTTCATTTATAATAGTAACTTATGATGATTTTATCATAATCACTATGCAATAGTACATATTTCACACTTAATACAAAAATAAGGAATTTATATAAAGTTTTAGAGGTATCTAACTTTTGTGAGACTTTTTTATGAGATAGTTAGATTATAAAAAATTATAAAAGGACTCAGAAGTTGGATAATAAGCACAAAAAAGTTTTGGCAGATCTCTTAGAGAAGCAACATTTTTTGATACTTGAAAGATGGAGAGATGGGCGGGTTGTTCAATCTGTTTTGGCGAGCAAAAAAATAGATCCGGATTTTTTTATCAATCATTTTGGCGCGCGTGTTTTAAATTATTTTATTGGCGTTTTACATAATAAAAACTTACCTGGACAATGTCCTGTCATTTCTGTCATGTTGAATTTTTTTAGTAGACGTGGTCTGATGTTAGACGAAGTTTATCAAATATGCTCGGGTATGAAGAATACAATTATTTGGTTCTTGCTTGAGCATGGTATCAAACATTCTGATGGCGCTTATGAAATAGCGGTTGAAATATTTGATTTAAATTTTGCTGGAGTAATAAAAGAATACATAGAAATTAATTTTAAGCAAGATAAAACAAATTTCATAAAAGAGAGAGAAAAGTTAAGCTTTTCATGTCCCATAGATGCCAATGGAAAAGAAGAAAAACCTTTATTTCAAAAACAAATTGATGAACCTGTATTAGAAGAATATTTTGCTGAAGATACTGATGATGGCGAAGAAAATATTGTCTTTAGATCAGATGATGCCGATGATATGTTGGAATATTTTTATGAGATACCTGCACTGCTTTCATTGGTGATTATAGATTCAGACAAAAGTAAAATAGAAGATGTTGCAAATATCTTTTCTAAAACGAGTTCAATTCTCTTACATTATTCCCCTTATCTAGATTCTTTAGCAGCAAGTATGGGTGAACTCTCTAGCGCATTGAAAGAGCATGCGGAGGAATTTATGGCTGTTATGGTCAATAACGATGATGCCATGTTAAAACTTTTTGATGCCGTCAGTAGAGATATGGACCGTTATATTCAGCGTTTTAGTGTTGAAAGTCTCGCTATGAAAAATTCACATCATATTCATGAACCGACTACTCTGAGTATTTTACAGATTATATCTATGTTTGTTCCAGATCAATTTGAAGATACAGAGATAGAGTTTTTTTAAATTGAATAATAAAAAAATTATGAAGGATAATTATGGCACTGATTAAAAAACATCTTGAATTTATAGACGAAGAACTGCCAATCTTTTCAAATCTTGAAGAAGCCATAGAATTTTTTCAATCAAATAGTGATTTAGATAAAAAATATTATGTTATTGAAGAAATTTCTAAACTCGAAGGCGGATATGATTATTTAATTTCGTATTTAGCTCATGATTGTAATAGTAAAGATATATGCAGCAAAATATCAACAGTCATATCTAGTGCAAATGTCGAAGATGTGCCAATAAAATCTATAATGGATTTGCTGAAATTAAAAAATGCGTATATTAGGAATATAGGTATGTCCATATTAAGTTATTTTGGCGATTCTATGAAAGATAAAATAGTTGAATTTCTTAGAGGTGATGACAGAAATTTAAGAATATATGCCGTTAATATTTTGGGTGATGTTAATTTTGCTGAGTCTAGAAATATGCTCCTTGAGCTCTTGAAAAAAGAACAGGATATTAATGTAGCTATGACTGCAGTTGATTATATGGGTGAAATAGGAGAATTGGCAGATATACCTCTTTTAGAATCTTTGAAAGAGCGCTTCAAAGGTGACTTTTATGCAGAATTTGCTCTTGATAATGCTATTAAACTGATTAGAGGATAGTTTAAATGTCACATCTTTTGTCAAAAGAAAATTTTTCTAAAATGAGTGAGTTTATCTATAGAAAAACTGGAATTTCACTGCAAGAGGAAAAGCATTATGAAAAATTAGCCAAGTATATTGATGTCCGTGCACAAACATTGGGCTTTGACAGTTTTAGAAAATACTTTTATAAACTTCGTTTTGACGATAAAGATGTATCAGAATTTCAGGAGTTGATGAATGCTGTAACAGTAAATGAGACATATTTTTTTAGAGAAAAAGATCAGTTTGAAGTCTTGGTAAATAAAATTTTACCGGAGTTATATGATAATTTATCGCAAGTCAGACCTTTAAGGATTCTGTCTTCTCCATGCTCAAGCGGTGAAGAAGCATATTCTATTGTCTTGCATTTAATGGAAGAAGGCAACATTATTGAAAAAGCGGATATAGAGATTGTAGGAATAGATATAGATTCAACTGTTATAAACAAAGCAAAAAAAGCCATATACAATGAACGATCTATTCATGCCATACCAAAAAATGTTGTGTTTAAATGGTTTAATAAAAAAGGATTAAATTACGAAATATGTGAGGATTTAAGCGGTTCGGTTGATTTTAAAATAGTAAATGTGTTTGACAAAGCAGAAATGAGAAAACTTGGAAAATTCGATGTTATTTTTTCGAGAAACATGTTGATATATTTTGACGATGCATCTCGTAAAGAGGTTGCAATGACATTCTATGATATGTTGAACGTAGGTGGTTATGTTCTCTTGGGGCATGCTGAATATATGAGTCGTATGGTTTCGGTTTTTAATGCAAAGAAAATTGACAGTACT
>VMSZ01000043.1 GCA_013791885.1 Sulfurimonas sp.
GAGGTTTTAAAATCAGTTTATCGTGCCATCAAACGCGAATTAGGGCAGTTTCCGGAGCCTTTTGGATCAAATCTTTATTTGCTAATAGATATGAATATAGTTAATCATAAGACTATAGAAGAATTGGTTCGACGTGCCGTTTTTGCTCACAAGAAATTTAAACATGATTTGATCATAAAAGTTCTCAATCCAGGCAATATATCTGTTTTACAATACATTAAACAATTTAGAGATGATAATGTCATTATTGACATAGAATATGATAAAAAAGAGTCAAAAAATTCCTTTTACAGTGATGTAAAAGCTTACCATATCGGTTTAGTTATTGTCTCAAAAGAGATGTTTTCAAACGATAAGATAAGAAAACTACTTTATGCAGCGCATGTGCCTGTTCTAAAAATTTCAGACCGTCCTTTTGCATCAGTAAAAGATGTAGCACTTATCATGGCCGACAATAGAGATTTGGAAAAAGTCTCTACTACCATCTTCGATATATCTGTCCAGATGGGCTTTAATTTAGAACTTTATAATTATGAAAACGAGCATCAGGAGATAATAGAGCAGGTTGTTGAACATTACAATAATCTTGCAGCTATTTTTTCTAAGTCTATCAAGGTCGTAAAAAGTAATGACAATCCTATAAGAGTACTGAAGAAAAAAGACAACTTTGTTCAAATATTGCCTTTCACAAGCAAGTTAACAGCAAAAAGAATTTCTTCTCTTTTTTCTACAGATAGTGAAAAACTTTATTATAAACTTGATGATTACCACCAGATTTTCATCCCTATGCAACTCTGATTTAGCTTAGATTTACCCTTATTTGAGTATTATATATCCAATTATAGACTTTATAAATTGGATAAAAAATGCTAGTAAATATTTCTCTGCAAAGAGTTGTTGACAACTCTTATGACATCACCATAGACACTCTCCCGAAATTACATTTTGATACAAAGGTAGCCATCGTTACTAATCCTAAAGTTGCCGGTTTGCACCTTGGCTATCTGCTCAGCAGAATATCCGCAAAAGAGCTTTATATTATCACTGTCCCTGATGGGGAAGAGTATAAAAATCAGCAGAGTGTTGATCTCATTTTAGAATCTCTTTTTAATCACCGTTTTAACAGAAAATCTATGCTTATTGCGTTTGGTGGCGGAGTAATTGGAGACATGAGCGGTTATGTTGCAAGTATTTATCAAAGAGGAATAGATTTTATTCAAATTCCTACGACTCTTTTATCTCAGGTAGATGCGAGTGTTGGTGGAAAAACGGGAATGAATAACTCTTATGGGAAAAACCTTATCGGTGCTTTTCATCAGCCACGCAGCGTTTATATTGACCCTTATTTTTTAACAACACTTCCGACAAGAGAATTTGGTGCCGGTATAGCTGAAGTTGTTAAAATGGCAGTGACATTCAACAAAGATTTTTTCGAATTTTTGGAAAGCGCAGATTTAAATAATCCTGCTGTTTTGCAAGAAGCAATTAAGCAGGCAGTTCAGACAAAAGCCTGGGTAGTAGGAGAAGACGAAAAAGAACACGGGCTTCGTGCCGCTCTTAATTACGGACATACTTTCGGCCATGTTATAGAAAATGAGACAAAATATAAAAAATTTCTCCACGGTGAAGCTGTAGCTATCGGTATGGTTATGGCAAATAATACAGCTGTTAAAATGAACTTAATGAGTAAAGAAGAAGCTCTCAGAGTTGAAAGACTCTTGCAAAAATACAATCTTGCAACAACTTACCTTATCGCAGATGCAGAGAGTTTTTATGAGACATTTTACTTGGATAAAAAAAGTTCCGATACTTCTATAAAATTTATTTTACCGATTGGAATCGGTGATGTTAAAATAACAGATGAATGCGGCAGAGAGCTTGTGATGGAAGTTCTGCGTGAATTTGGAAAAAAAGCATGAAAAAAAGCTTTTTTTTAATTATATTTTTTTTAGCTTCTGTTTTTGTTCAAGCAGAAGAAGTTCAAAAAACTCAAACTCTCCAAGAGCAAAATCAAACGCAAACAGCAGATAAACAAGAAGAACTCAGAAAAGAAAAACTCTCCGAGTATCTTTCAAAACTGGAAAAATTAGAACAGGAAATCTCAAAAGAAAAAGTTTGGATGAAGAGTTACTCTTCGTATCTTACTTCCATAGAAGTGCGTGACGGTCTTAAAAAAATCAGAGACAGAATCAACTATCTTAAAAACAGAGGAAGTTCTCTTATTGACAAGGATGAGTTGAATTCTCTGCTCTCAAAAGAGAAAATTCTAGCTTCTCAGATTGATCAGCTTAAAGATAGAGACAGTGCTCTTTTCTCTAAGCTTCTTACCCCTCCGGATATTGAAGATATTCCTGCTATTACAAATCCTTTTGATATTTTCAAAGGTATTTCGGTCATTAAAACTTTCAATGCAGACCTAAATGATTTTGAGCAGAAAAAAGAACAGTTAACTGAACTTATTTCCTTGATTCAAAAAGAAAAAGAGATTTATGATTTGCTTATTGAAATAGATACTGAACAAAAGTATTTTGAAGCAGCAAAAGAGAAATCCAAGCAGCTTGATAGATTTGAAATCGCTCTTGAAACAATGATGGTTACGGCTGAAGTGTATGAAAAAAGACTCGAAGTGATAGAGATAAATATCAACAGAGATATCGAAAAACAGATGTATAGAATTGGAAATATCGGTATTGTTATTTTAATTGTACTTATAATCTTTTCACTCTTGAAATTTGTCATCAAAAAATATATTACGGACAATGACAGATTTTATATGGCCAATAAAATCATTAATTTTGTCAATGTGACACTGATAATTTTAATTCTTTTCTTTAATTACATAGAAAATGTCAACTATCTAGTCACTATTCTTGGATTTGCTTCTGCGGGTATCGCGATTGCCATGAAAGACTGGTTTATGAGCATACTCGGCTGGCTTGTCATAGTTTTTGGTGGGAGTATTCATGTCGGTGATAGAATAAGAGTGGTAATGGATGGCACAGAATACGTTGGTGATGTTATGGATATCTCACTTTTACGTATGACTCTGCTTGAAGATGTAACACTTACGACATATATCAGCAACAGACGTGCCGGACGTATTATTTTTATACCAAACAACTATGTATTTACGAGAATGATTGCCAACTACTCACACTCTTCACTTAAAACAGTCTGGGACGGAATAGATATTACTATTACGTTTGAATCCAATCATAAAAAAGCGATGCATATTTGTAAGGTTATAACCAAAAAATACTCAAAAGGGTATACAGACATTACAAGAAAACAGCTCAATAAAATCAGAAGCCATTACAGTCTGAAAAACACCAACGTTGAACCTAGAATTTTTTCTTTTATAGAACCAAACGGAATAGCTATAAGCTCTTGGTATTTAACTAACGCTTATGCCACGCTGACGCTCAGAAGTATTATCTCAACGGAAATTATCGATGCGTTTAACTGCGAAGAAGATATTGTAATTGCATATCCTACGCAAAAACTGCATATTCAAGGTCCATCTAAAAAAGAGCCGCCATTAAATGCAAATGAAACTGAGGCAAGTTAAATGAGAAAAAAAGTATATTTTAAAACTTTTGGCTGCAGAACAAACCTTTATGATTCTCAAGTGATGATGAGTTCGCTCAAAGAGTATGATATTACACAAGATGAGTCAGAAGCTGATGTTGTTGTTATTAACTCTTGTACGGTCACAAATGGGGCAGATACGCATGTCCGTTCATATATTTCCCAAATAGAAAAAACTTCTGATGTAAAAATATTTTTAACAGGATGCGGAGCGCATACAAAGGGAGAAAAACTCCTAAGTGAAAAAAGAGTTCACGGCGTTTTTGGACAGAGTGAAAAACAGAAGATAGACTTTATGCTCTCAAAAGAGCAGCCGTTTTATGATCCGGGTGATTTAAACCACATAGATGACGTAATTGTGGATGATTTTATAGGCAAAAGCAGGGCGTTTATTAAAATTCAGGAAGGGTGTAATTTTAGATGTTCTTACTGCATCATTCCATATGTGCGCGGTGATGCAAGAAGTATGGATGAGGGTAAAATTTTAGAACAAATCTCAAGACTTGCCTTAAACGGTTTTGGCGAGTTTATTCTTACCGGTACAAATGTAGGAAGTTACGGGCAAGATACTAAAACTTCTCTTGCCAAACTCATGAAGAAAATTTCTCAAATCCGCGGTGTCAGACGTATCCGCGTCGGGAGTATTGAACCTATTCAGATGAGCGATGAGTTTAAAGAAATACTCGATGAACCTTGGCTGGAAAAACATCTGCATATTGCCCTCCAACACACTTCGCCGACTATGCTGAAACTTATGAACAGAAGAAATGTCTACAAGCAAGACAGAGAACTTTTTGAGTTTTTGAGCAACAAAGGCTATGCGATTGGTACGGATTTTATTACCGGTCATCCTGGAGAGAGTGCTGAGTTATGGAAAGAAGCTATGCTAAACGCAGCAGAACTTCCCTTGACGCATTTGCATGCGTTTACTTACTCTAAACGCGACACAACTCCATCAGCAACAATGAAGCCGGAAGTAAGCGGCAGTCTTGCAAAAGAGAGACTGCATGAATTAGAAGCTCTTATAAAAGCAAAGAATTATGCTTTTAGAAAAACTTCAAATAAAGAACTTGAAGTTTTAGTTGAGAGTTTCAAAGATGGTCTTTATCATGGCTTTGATCAGAACTTTAACAAAATAGCTATAAAATCAGAAGATGATTTACTTGGCAACTGGGTAAATATACAAAATTATGAAGTCCAAGAGGAAGGAAATTATGCTCAACTCTAAAACCAATAGAATCATTCTTTTAGTCTCTGCGTTTTTTATTATTGCTCTCATTTTATTTGCAGTTTTCAGGGATAATGCTAGTTTCATAACGCTCAAAAATGCTGAGGAAATTTTAAAAAATAATAGTGTTGAAAAAGTTGTTGTAACAAAAGAGTATGTATACCTCAAAACAAAAAAAGATTTTTATAAAATCGCATCATCTCAAGTTACCCCAAAAATGTTTGTTGATTATAAAGTTGAAGTAGGAAGTGATTCCAATTTTATTGTATACGCTCTGTATTTAGTGCTTATTTTAGGTTTAGGTTCTCTTGCGTTTAAGTGGTTAGAAAAAAGAAATTTTCAATTTTTAAATACAAACGCAGCAAGACCAAGTTCGAATTTAAATACCGATGCTTCTGCGCCTATTGAAGCGATTAAAAGTGATGTCACCTTCAGTGATATTGGCGGTATTGCCGATGTTAAAATGGAACTTGAAGAGATTATAGATTTTATGAGAAATCCAAAACGTTACAAAAGTTTTGGAGCAAGACTGCCTCGCGGAGTTTTGTTAGTCGGCCCTCCCGGAGTTGGAAAAACGATGATAGCAAAAGCAGTGGCGTACGAATCAGGCGTGCCGTTTTACTATCAAAGCGGGGCATCTTTTGTGCAAATATACGTTGGTATGGGCGCGATGCGCGTACATGAGCTTTTCGCCGCTGCAAAAAAGAATGCACCTGCTATCATCTTTATTGATGAGATAGATGCCGTTGGTAAAAAACGCGACGGACAAAGAAATGATGAGCGAGAAGCGACACTCAATCAGCTGCTAACAGAAATGGACGGTTTTGAAGGTTCAAGCGGAGTGATTGTTTTAGCCGCAACCAATAAGATTGAAGTCCTTGATTCGGCGCTTCTACGTGCGGGAAGATTTGATAGAAGAATATTTGTGGAATTGCCGACAAAAAGTGAGCGTGAGGCTATTCTTTCGAAATATTTGGAAAAAGTGCCTCATGAACTAGATGTAAAAACTGTTGCAAATATGACAGTCGGTTTTAACGGAGCTTCACTGGCAGCTTTGGTTAACGAAGCAGCACTTCTTTCCTTGCGACAAAAAGACTTTAAAGTGACTATTGAGCATTTTCATCAAGTCAAAGATAAAGTTATGTTTGGAAAGAAAAAACTTTTAATTTTAAGCGAAGAACAAAAAAAATACCGCATTACTTATCAGGCAGCTAAAGCTGTTTGCGCAACTTATTTTGATTTGGCGTTTGAAAAGCTTATGCTTTCAAATGAAAAACTGACACCTACGACAAATGAGCCGCTTATTAAACACGAACTTGAGGCGAGAATAAAAATGCTTCTCTCCGGAATTGCAGCTTGTTCTATTAAGTATAACGAGCATGCAAGCTCTGCCAAAGATGATTTAGATGAAGCAAAAGAGCTTACGAAAAAGATGCTTGAAGAGTACGGAATGGGTATGTCACTCATTCAGCATCAAAAAGAAGAGGATGTCCACATTCAAAGACTTTACGGTGAAACGAAACAGCTTTTAGAATCTATGATAGTTGTTGTCAATCTTGTGGAAAAAGTACTCTATGAACGTGAGAGCATTACAAAAGAAGAAGTGAAAAAGTATCTAGATGAAGTTCTTTAGCGGATTTTCCTTAAGAGATGAATCCTATCTTTTTGAGGATTTTATACAAGAGACCCAGTACTGCGTTTGCGGTTTTAGTTATGGAGCCATTAAAGCTTTAAAACATACTCAAGAGTTACGAAAAAGAGGGCAGAGAGTTGATAGATTGCAGCTTTTTTCACCCGCATTTTTTCAAACAAAATCTCAGAAATTCAAAAGGCTCCAGACTCTCGCTTATGGTATAAGTAAAGAAGCCTATTTGGAGCAATTTATCAACTCTTGTTTCTTGCCATATAAACGCAAAGAAGTTTTAGATACGGAAACATCAATTGAAGAGCTTGAAGAGCTTTTAGATTATAAGTGGTTACTTTCAGATTTGGTTCCACTTCGTGATGCGGGAGTGAAAATTGAGGTTTATCTCGGTGGTGAAGATAAAATAATAGATGTTGAAGCCGCAAGAGAATTTTTTCTGCGCGCGGCAACTGTGACATACATAAAAAACGCAAACCATTTTTTGCAAATTGATTAGGAGATGATATTGAGTGAAATAAAAATAGGTGTAATAACTGCAAGTGACAGAGCAAGCAAGGGTATTTATGAAGATATTTCCGGTGTTGCAATTCAGGACACTATGAAAGATTATTTAAAAAGTGAATTTGAAATAGTATATAGATGCATCCCAGATGAGCAGGATGTCCTCGAAGCAACAATGAAAGAGTTGTGCGACGAAGCAGGGTGTTGTTTAGTTGTTACAACCGGTGGAACAGGTCCGGCACTTCGTGATGTGACACCGGAAGCAACTGAAAACGTTTGCCAAAAAATGATGCCCGGTTTTGGTGAACTTATGCGCCAAGTAAGCCTACAGTATGTTCCAACAGCTATACTTTCTCGTCAAACAGCAGGAATACGGGGGAAAAGTTTGATTATTAATTTACCGGGTAAACCAAAATCTATTCGTGAGTGTCTCGATGCAGTTTTTCCGGCTGTGCCTTATTGTATAGATTTGATAGAAGGTCCATATATTGAAACAAATGAAGAGGTCATGAAAGCCTTTAGACCTAAGGCAAAGTAGTTAAATACTAAGTCTGATTCCAACTGGACAGTGGTCTGAACCTTCGATATAGTCAAGTATAAATGCATCTTCAAGGTTTTCGGCTAAATCTTCGGAGATGAAAAAGTAATCTATTCTCCAGCCAACGTTGTTGAGTCTTGCAGATGCTCGGTAAGACCACCAACTATATCTATCAATTTCGTCACCATTTACATATCTAAAGGTGTCAATATATCCGTGATCTAAGAGTTTGTCTATCCATTCCCTTTCAATCGGTAAAAAGCCCGAAGTTTTAGAATTTGCTTTTGGATTTTTAAGATCTATCTCTTTGTGGGCTGTATTGACATCACCACAGATAATGATAGATTTTCCTTCTTCACGCAACGCTTCACAGTGTGCCAAAAAGTCATCATAAAACTTCATCTTGTGCGCAAGTCTCTCCTCATCTTTTTGCCCATTTGGAAAGTAGACGTTAAAAAGTGCTATATCACCGTAGTGTGTTTCAACTATGCGTCCTTCAGCCGTTGTGTCTACATGCTGGCAGATAGAACTGTAATCACTTTGTAAAACGCTCCAGGTCATTGTTCCGCTATAGCCTTTTTTTGCAGCAGAGTTTACCAAGGTGTCTACATACTCTTTTTCAAATAGATTGTCTGGTATTTGCTCCTCAAGGGCCTTTATTTCTTGAAGACATAAGATGTCAGTTTGTCGCTCATCTATCCATTTTAGAGCTTCTTTGTTCGCTACGGCACGAATTCCGTTGACATTCCATGATATGATTTCGATTGAGTTTGACATGATGATTCCATTAGAGTTAGTTTAGTGAAAAATGAAAGGGTATTAAAAAAATACTGAGGCAGAGATAAACGCAGCCAAAGGAATTGCTTCCTTTGGTGTATTAAATTAAATGAAATTTACTTTCGTAATGTGGTGTTTTAGACCTAGTTGCTCAGAAGAACAACCAAGAGCAAGACCTAGCATTTGCTGCATATGAAGAACCGGAAGAGAAACTTCACGGCCAATAGCTTCAGAAGCGTGACCAGTTTGTGTATCAAGTTTAAGATGACAAAGAGGACAAGGTGTTACCATCCAGTCTGCATTGTTATCCATAGCACCTGCGATTGCGTTTCCTGTCAAAATTGATGCAGTACGAGGCGCTTGAAGTTCAACGTGGAAACCACAACATTTGTTTTTTTCTTCATAATCTACAGTCATACCGCCGCAAGCGACAATTAAATCATCAAGTGAAGTAGGGCGATACGCATTTTCCGGTTTTTTATGCGTTTCATTTTGAAGTTCAGAAGGACGGATATTGTGACATCCGTAAAATGGTGCAATGTTGAATTGGCTGAGAGGCGTTACTACCATTTCTTTGATTTTATCTAGACCAAAATCATCTATAATTGCATATAAAAAGTGAGTTACAGCAGAAGTGCCTTTGTATTCTAAACCAACTTCACCCAGTTTTTCGTTTACCTTTGTTTTTAACTCTGCATTGTTATCTAAACGATGTTTTGTCATTGCAGTATTGAGCTGACATGTGTTACATATAGTAACCATTGTAAGTCCATGTTTTTCTGCATAAGCGATATTTCTGGCGTTTAGAACCAAAGATAAAAAGTCGTCATAATCTTGTAGGTGAGAAGCTCCACAGCATGACGCTTCCACGAGTTCAATAAGTTCAATCCCAAGTTTATCAGCCACAGCCAGAGTAGACATCATCTGCTCAGGAGTACTTTGTTTAGCAGTACAACCTGTAAAAAGTGCATATTTTAATTTTTTCATATCTTTACTCCTAGAACTTAGCTGTTGATGAAGATTTTACAAGTTTTTGGATCTCATCAAGATTTTTCGATTTTACAATTCCCCAAGGTGGAACAATTTTCCCTTTTGCAAACATTTTGAGTGCAACGGGTACGTGTTTAACAATACCTAAGCCTTCAGAGTATAAAACAAGTCCACCCTCATCAAGTACACCGTTTTTAGCAATAGAATGTTTGAACCCTACAGCGTGACGAGTAGCTACGTTCGAAGTTGCAACACCCTCTCTGAACAACATCTGATGAAGTTTTGTGATTTTCTCAATCGGATTTACATCTTTTGGACATACTTCAGCGCATTCAAAACATTTTACACAGTCCCAAAGACCTTGTTTTTCTTCGTGTAGCTCTAAAAGTCTTGTCGTATGTGCATCATCACGAACATCTGCTTCAAAACGGTACGCTTTAGCAAACGCAGCCGGACCGAAGAAATCTTCATTTATCTCAACAACAGGACAAGCATAGTGACAAGCACCACACTGAATACATAAGTCGGCTTCATTAAGTTCTTCAGCTTCATGAGGCGTTACTAAGTGCTCATGTTCAGGGTGCTCATCTACATCAGAGATAAGATATGGATGAATAGCATCATGCTTTTCCCAGAAATCTTTTTTATCAATAATCATATCTTTTACAGCGCGTTTAATACTGAGAGGTTCTAATACTAAATCATTTCCAAAAATATCAATCATCTTATTCATATTTTCTTTACATGCAAGAGTAGAGCGACCGTTGACCTTAATCGCACAAGCGCCACAAATACCGTGACGGCAGCTGCGACGGTATGAAAAACTTCCGTCATGATCCCATTTGATTCTGTTTAATATATCTAAAACAACTTCTTCAGAAGTTACTTCCATAGTGTAATCATCATAATATGGAAGATAATCTTCATCTGCATTAAAACGAAATACTTTGAAGTTTACTTTTTGTGTAGTAATTGTATGTGTACTCATAAGTTCCTCTTCCTTTACTTAGTAGTTTCTAGCTTTAAGCTCATGTTTGCCAAGAACGACATCCATATAATCAAGCTTAATATTGCCGTCTGTGTCCATATATGCCATTGTATGTTTAAGGAAATTTTCATCATCACGAGTTTCAAAATCTTCTCTATAGTGTGCACCACGGCTTTCATTTCTTGCAATAGCACTCTCAACAATAAACGCAGAGTAATCAATCATATGTCCAAACTCAATAGCTTCTTGAAGCTCTGTATTGAAAACAGTTGATTTATCTTTAATACGGATATTTTGAAATCTTGCACGAAGTTCTTTTACTTTTGCTATTGCAATTTCTAAAGTTTCTTTTGTTCTAAATGCACCTGCGTTTGCAGTCATACATTGTTGAAGCTCTTCACGAAGACCGGTAATAGTTTCATCACCATTGTTTTTAAGAATGAAATCCATTTCTGCAAGAGCAGTATTTGCATCTTCTTGAGTTGCAGGACGAAGTTCAATTGAGTCAATATCTCTAACCATACTTTTGCCGACAAAACGGCCAAACAAAAGTGCTTCAAGAACTGAGTTTGCACCAAGACGGTTTGCACCATGCACAGAAACACATGAACACTCGCCTGCCGCGTAAAAACCTTCTACAAATTCACTATTGTTTTTACGCACTTGTCCATCAATATTTACCGGAATACCGCCCATAGAGTAGTGTGCAGTAGCAGAGATTAGAATTGGCTCTTTAATCATGTCTAGACCCAGGAATGTAATCGCTAGGTCACGAAGCTCAGGAAGTTTTTCCATGATGAGTTCTTTTCCTAGATGTGTTACATCTATATAAACCGCATCTTTTCTTGGACCAACACCGCGGCCTTCTCTGATTTCATTTAAGATAGCACGTGAAACGACATCGCGAGATGCAAGTTCCATTGCATTTGGAGCGTATTTCTCCATAAAGCGCTCACCCAGAGAGTTGAAAAGTCTTCCACCTTCACCACGCGCAGCTTCAGAGATTAAAACGCCGTTTCCAGAAAGACCAGACGGGTGAAATTGAACAAATTCCATATCTTCCAAAGGAAGTCCGTGACGTGCTACGATAGAGAGACCGTCACCTGTATTTGCATGAGCGTTTGAGTTGATTTTGTAAGCACGAGCGTAGCCCCCTGTTGCAAACATTACAGATTTTGCGTTAAAAATTACAGTCTGCATATCACGAATATTAAACGCAACAACACCTGAAACTTTTCCATCTTTATAAATGATGTCAGCCGCATACCACTCATCCCAAAACTTAACGCCAACACGGTGTGCTTGCTCATAAATAGTTTGAAGAAGTGTTAAACCTGTTCTGTCTTTTGCAAAACATGCACGAGGAGAAGATTGCCCGCCAAAAGGGCGTTGCGCAATTTTTCCATCTGGAGTTCTGCTGAATGCAGCACCCATTCTCTCAGCCCATCTGATAGTCTCAGGTGCTTTTTGACACATAAATTCTACCGCATCCTGATCTGCTAAGTAGTCAGAACCTTTTACTGTATCAAATTCGTGTAACTCAACACTGTCTTGGTCACTAAACGCTGCGTTTATTCCACCTTGAGCTGCACCGGAGTGACTTCTTAGTGGGTGAAGCTTTGTGATTACAGCAACTTTTTTTCCTGCGTTTTGCAACTCTCTTGCTGCCGCACATCCAGCTAGACCTGCACCAACAATAATTGCATCGTATGTATAAATAGGAATACTCATTAACTTTCCTTCAATAAAGAACTAAAATAATGCTGATTATACCGTGAGTAGACTTATTGAAGTTTAAATAGGGGGTTTGTTTTTGCGAACTTTTACTTTGTTACCATTTGAGACATTTAGAACCTAGAATAGTTCATTAAAGATTACTATTCGCTACATCTCTAATTTGGGCTATTTTGTTGCCGCCTAGGGATTGAGCAAATTCCAAGATGCCTTTTGCGATTTTTATTGACTCATCAAGATGAACATTATTTTCTTTTATTACGAAGCCTCCGCTGACAGTGATGCTTATTACGCCTTGTTCCGGAGTACTTATTTTAATCTCAGAGATGCTTTGTCTTATTTTTTCTATATCTTTAAATGCAAGTTCTTTGCTTTGGCGGGAGAATATAAGTGTAAACTGATTGTAATCCGTTCTTGCAATGACGTCTGTAGGTTGTTCATGTAAAGAAAGTGAAAAAGCAACTTTTTTGAGTATAGATTGGGTAAGTTCTTGCGAGTATGCTCTGTTAGTTTTGGAAAAATTATCTATTTCAAGAATAGTTACTGACGTGAAATTATTGTCTTTCATTCCTTTTTTTTCAGCGTAAGATGTGAGCATTCCTTTATGATTATTGATACCTGTTACTTGATCAATAAACGCCGGATTTTCATTCGGAACAGCTTTTCTTTTCATTTTCAGTCCAATTGCATCCATCTCCAGAGAAAACATAGAGTAATGATTTCCTTGAGTACGTACCGCATATAAAAACTTTATATCTTCGTAGATTGCATGTAACCTTCTTCTGAACCAGAAAGTAAATATTAAAATAACAACAAATGAAAATATTGCAAGATTTTCAATAATACCAAATTTGTTTTCATCATAATTGATATTTTTAAGAAGCATTGTATCAATATGTTTGTATAAATATTCATATGAATTTTGCATAATGATTTTGCTTTCTTCTTCAAGAGCGCCTGTATTTCCGACAAGACTTTCATTAATAGGAATAGAATAGTAAAAGATGGCATCTTTGGTAAATGCACCGGTTGCTTTTTTTAATCTCTCTAAGTCAGCAAGATATTCATCTTCATTACCTAGAAAAAATTTGTCTGTGATGTTGTATTGATATACGTCATATAGTTTTTCAATTTCAAAACGCAGTTGTGAATCTTTGGCATTTAATTCAATAAGGGCCAGATTGGCATCACTTTTACTTAATGATACAAGTGAAGAGATGATTTTTTTTTGATTTTCAAGGTTGTTGACTTTGCTGAACGATATTTTCTGTTCTATAATTAAAAAAGTCCCAACCAAGCCGATAAAAAGTATAAAAAGTAAATATGTACTGAGATGCGAAAATATTTTAGCAATTGAGTGTTTCATTGTATTTTCCTAATAAATGGTATAATCCACCACTATTTTATAGAGATAGCGATTAAGAAAAACTTAAAGTTAAGAAATTTGATGAATTTAGAAAATTATTTTATAGCACAATTTAACAGTAAGCGTATCGGAGATGATGGTGCGGTGATTGGAAATTTTGTCTATTCAAAAGATGCTTTTTTTGAAGATATTCACTTTAAAAAAAAGTGGATGACGCATTATCAGATTGCAAAAAAGTCAATGCTTGTGAACATATCTGATGCAATAGCAATGAATGCGAAGCCAAAATACGCACTTTTAGCGGTAGCGATGCCTAAAAATATTACAAAAAAGCAGATGCGCGAATTAGTGCACGGCTTTGAAGACGCGGCAAAAATCTATGGTGTGGAAATAATCGGCGGAGATACGGTCAGTAACTCTAAGATTGACATAACAGTGACAATTATTTCTGAAGTGAAAAAACCTCTCCTTCGCAGCGGATTGAAAAAAGATTATTTGTTGGCCTATACCGGCAGTTTGGGATCTTCATTGAAAGAATTAAGAAAGTTGTCAAATTTAGGCAAAATACATAAACAATCAAAATTTGTAGATATCCGTTTAAGACAAAAGTTTGTACAAAACGCAGGGAGATTTTTAAGTTCAGGCATGGATATTTCTGATGGACTTTTTAGCGATTTGCAAAAACTCTCAGACGTAAACAGAATAGGTTTCAGATTTCACAAAAAAATAGCTAAATGTATCGGATGCAGCGGTGAAGAGTATGAAATGCTTGTTGCGTTTCGTAAAAAAGATAAAAAAACAGTTTTGAGACGCGCTGCAATGAGCAGAGTTAAATTAAATATATTTGCCACTTCTACTAGGGTAAAATACACAAACAGATGTAAGTCGCATCATTTTTAAAAGGCAAAGAACAATATGGACAGATTTTATTCGCTCGCTCATGCGAGTATTGATTTTCACTTTAGACAAACTCCTAGAGATTTCGTAGTTGAAGAGATTCCCTTGTATGAATTTTCAGGCGAGGGCGAACACCTTGTTCTTTTTATAAGAAAAAAGAGTTTATCTACTTTGGAAATGGTAAGCGCTATCGCAAGATATTTGGGTATTCAACAAAAAGAGATAGGCTACGCAGGGCTCAAAGACAAGCATGCAATGACAAAACAGTATATCTCACTGCATAAAAAACATGAAGAAGCAATGGATAAATTTGAGCATGAGAGTATCAAAATACTCTCAAAAGCGTATCATAATAATAAGATTAGAATAGGGCACCTTCAAGGGAACAGATTTTACATCAAACTTAAAAAAGTAAATCCTACATCTGCACAAAAAATTGACCAGGCACTCAAAAATATCTCTGAGTATGGAATGCCGAACTATTTTGGCTACCAGCGTTTTGGAAATGACGGTGACAACCATATTTTAGGGGAACAAATTGCCAAGGGTGAAAAAAAAGAGCGTAATCCGAAAATAAAAAAATTGCTTATCAGTGCGTATCAAAGTCATCTTTTTAACCTTTGGCTCAGCAGACGTTTGGAAATAAATTCACTTGTAAGCAGCTTTGAAGTAAAAGAACTTGAGCCGATTTTAAATTTTCCAAATGATGAAATCAAAAAAATGAAAGCACAAAAGCATCCATTTAAACTTATCTCCGGTGATATTATGGAGCACTATCCGTATGGCAGATTGTTTGACTTTGACGGAAGCGAACATGATTTTGAGAGATTTAATACGCGCGACATCTCTGTAACAGGTTTGTTATGTGGGAAAAAAGTAAAAACTTCCAGTGGAATTGCCGGAGAGATTGAAAAAGAGTATAACTCTGAGATAAATGAAGACGGCGCAAGAAGATATGCCTGGGTATATGCCACAAAAGTAGAAGGCAGACATTTACCTGAAGAAGCGCAGTATGAGATGAATTTCACGCTTCCAAAAGGCTCTTACGCAACTGTTTTAATAGAAGAGATTGCAAAACGAAAAATTACGGATTCAAAAAAGACATAAGGATTATCATGAACAAAAGACATATAACATCAGCAATTTCACAAAGTTTTGGAAAGTTTGCTTCAAAAAAATTTCCAAAGTGGTTTCAAAAAATTGTAAATGCCTCTTACGTTTCCTTGATGGGGCTGGATATGAGCGAATTTCACTCTTCAAGTACTTATAAAAGCTTAAATGCACTTTTTACAAGAAGACTTAGAGAAGACAGAAATTTCTCTCTAAACGCAGAAGACTTTATTTCGCCATGTGACTCTTTTATATCTGAATGCGGTGAAATTACAAATGATTATGCGCTTCAAATCAAGGGCATGAGATACAAATGCAGTGAGCTTTTAGGAGACAAATTCAGCACTGAAGAGAAAAATTTTATCAGCGATGGAACTTTTATAAATTTTTATTTGTCACCCAAAGATTATCACCGTTACCACATTCCTACAAATCTAAAAGTTTTGAAAGCCGTACATATTCCAGGTAAATTTTACCCTGTAAATGTCCCTTCGCTCAAAAAAAGAGTTAATCTTTTTATAGAAAACGAAAGAGTTGTATTACTGTGTGAGACGACAAATAAACAAAAATTTTATATGGTTTTGGTGAGTGCTTTAAATGTTGGAGTTATGCAGGTGAGTTTTGAGCCTCGCATCCAGACAAATGCAGACGCCGTCAAACCAAGTGTTTATACTTTTGATAATCTTTACCTAGATAAAGGAACTGATTTTGGATGTTTTGAGATGGGCTCAACAATTGTTATACTCGCGCAAAAAGATATGCTAGAGGCTAAAGTAAATGCCGGCGAACATGTGAAATATGGAGAAGTTATTGCAAAACTGAATCAGATATAAATTATCTTCAGTTTTGCAAAAAGCTTTTCATCCTCTTCAAAAATACTCAAATCACTCTCTACCGGTCTTTTTTCAGTTCTGAGTACACCTTGAACTGAATGGAGCACATGCGTATATTTTATAAACATCGGTACGGTAATATGCTCTATTTTCTCACGTTCTATAATTTTTGCCAGAGCATGAATACCACAGTAGTAAACACTTTTATTGATTGATCTTTGAATCATATAGTCGTGCATTATTTTGATGTTATTTTCCAGTGTTTCTTTTGCCGCATCATTTAAAATAAGGTTTTGATGGGCCCTGTCAAGATCATGCTCTATCTGACATTCAATGGCATGATTTTCAAATTTAATTATTTCATCTAAATTGTCACAATATTTTTTGAGCTCCCTATAAAGCTCATCATTGCTTAATGGGGAAATTTCGGCAGAGCAGACATATGTTTTATCTTCAAGATACTCATGATTGAGAGCATTTAAAAGTTTTACCAATATGCTAAGATAACTGTATTTATCCTCTTTATTCTTGTCAAAAGCAATACCAGTGTGAGATATAATCGGCTTTGGTCCGGCATATGCAAGTTTCATTTTTTACTCCAGAATAATGAGAATATATGTTAGAGGTTGAATCTAAAGTGCATTACATCACCGTCTTGTACAATGTACTCTTTGCCTTCAAGTCTCATTTTACCGGCTTCTTTTGCTTTAGCTTCACCACCGAGTTCGATAAAGTCTTTGTACGCAATAACTTCTGCACGGATAAAACCTTTTTCAAAGTCATTATGTATGGCTGCTGCCGCTTTTGGAGCAGGAGTGTTTTTACGGATAGTCCAGGCACGAACTTCTTTAACACCGGCAGTAAAGTAGCTCATAAGACCGAGTTTGTCAAAACCTTTATGAATAATTTGCTCTAAACCTGATTCTTCAACACCAAGATCTGCCAAAAATTCATTCGCTTCTTCTTCGCTGAGACCGATGAGTTCTTCTTCTATTTTTGCACAAAGTTTGATGATTTCACAGTTATTTTTTGCAGCGTGTTCTTTGAGAGCCACTACATACTCGTTATCTTCAAGCAGTCCGTCTTCATCAACGTTTGCTCCGTACATAATCTCTTTATTTGTCAAAAGACGTGTCTCTTGCATGAGCTGTTTGTACTCATCACTCGTAGAGTTTTTGAAATTAATTGCAAGATTTCCCTCACCTAAAAACTCTAAAAGCTCTTCTGCAAGTTCGAGCATTGCTTTGGCAGTTTTTTCTGTTTTAGCTTGTTTTTTGAGTCTCTCAATACGGTTTGAAAGTACTTCTATGTCAGCCAAAATAAGCTCACCTTCAATAATTTCAACATCACGTAAAGGATTTATACTTCCTTCGTTATGTACAATATTGTCATCTTCAAAACATCTGACAATCTGAAGAATTACTTCTGTTTCACGAATGTTTGAGAGAAATTTATTTCCTAAACCTTCACCCTTGCTCGCGCCTTTTACGAGACCTGCAATATCTACGAAGTCTAAAGTAGAATACTGAATTTTTTCAGGATTGACGATTTTTGCGAGTGCGTTTAATCTCTTGTCCGGAACCGGAACAATCGCCTTATTTGGCTCTATTGTACAAAATGGATAGTTTGCAGCTTCTGCGTTTTGTGCTTTTGTGAGTGCGTTGAAAGTTGTTGATTTACCTACGTTTGGAAGTCCTACCAGACCTATTGCTAATCCCATTGTAACCCTTTATAGTGCTTAATTAATAATTATGCAATAATAGCTAAACTTTACTTGGAGTTTTTATAAGTGGGACTCTTGGAGAGTGTTTTCTCTTAGAGCATTTCTTGCAGTTTTATCTACAAGTGAAAACACCTTGTCAATTTCATCTTTAAACTCTTTTTTCTTATGTCCTTTGATTTTACTAAATTCGCATTTGTGAAGGTCTGTAAAAATATAAAATTCTTTATAAAGGAGATGGTTTTTTATCTCTTTACCGGTTTTGGACTTGTAGTTATTTTGTTCAAATTTTTCTCTTCTTGACATTAAGCTGAGTATATTTTGACAATCTGTGTAGACAAGAACCGGGAAGAGTTTTATATCTATTTCTTTGAAAGCCCAAAGCAGAGTTTCTAACTCTAATTTTGTTGAAGAGGTATGTTCAAATTTTTTTGTTTGAATATTTTGTAAAGAAGCAGGGCAGAAGATATTATCTTTTTGTAGAAGTAAATAGGCTCCAAAGCCCACCTGCGTTTGAGGATTTGCACTCCCGTCCGTAAAAAGGAGGCTTTTAGACATGCAAAAGCTTATTGATATATTTTTGCATTATGTTTTAACCAACCATCGATATGGCGTTTTTTAGGGTCATGATGCGTCCAGTGCACTACGCCGCCTTTGGCATTGTATTCATACTCACCGTAAAACGCAAGTGTGTCGCCTTTTTTAAGCGTATTTATTCTTGGCGCCAAGTCTATATTGTGAGCAATTAGGAGCGTTTGTCCTGAGTCTAAACGCAAAAGAATTTTTTGGTGTTTGTGGCCATTTGTATCGTCTTTGAGTAAACGCAGTACAATGCCTGAACCGCTGACTTGTACATTACTTTGTTGTTTGCTAAAAGCTTCTTCAACAGAAGATAGTTTCTCAATAGAATTTTTTTCTTGAAATTCTTGATATTGTTGTTTTTCTTGGCTATTTGTAAAGTAGTTAAAGAGAAAGAGTCCAAGGACAAGAAGAAGTCCGAGGAGTCTATTGAAATTGTTTTTGCTTAGCATCAGCAGTTTATTTTATATTTTTTAAAAAATCACTTATCATTCTAACGCCGGCACCTGTCGCACCGTAAACATTACAGTCCCAAGGACTTTCAGTATATGCCGAACCTGCAATGTCAAAGTGAAGCCATTTGTTCTTGTTCTCTTCTTTGATGAATTTATCTAAAAAAAGACCCGCTGTAATAGCACCGCCGTAAGGTTTTGACGAAGTATTGGAGATGTCCGCTATTTCACTTTTAAGCAGTTTTTTGAGATGTTTGTTAAAAGGCAATGAACCGACAAGTTCTCCAGAGTTGTTTGCCGCTTCAAAGATATTGTGCTTAAGTGCGTTTGAATGCCCCATTATTCCCGTTGTATACTGCCCAAGAGCGACCATACATGCACCCGTAAGTGTTGCAAAGTCAAAAATGTAATCAGCTTTTACTTTTTCCTGTGCATAATCAAGAACGTCAGCTAAGACCAAACGTCCTTCAGCATCTGTATTTCGTACTTCAATTGTCGTACCGCTGCGAGCTACTAAAACATCATCAGGCTTGTATGCATCGCCGCCAATCATATTTTCAACCGCTCCGATGAAGGCATGGATTTCAACATCTAGTTTTAATTCACTTGCTGCTTTAATCATTCCTAAAACACCGCATGCTCCGGCTTTGTCCATTTTCATAGTTACCATAGAAGCAGCCGCTTTAAGGCTGAGTCCGCCACTGTCGTAAGTCAAACCTTTCCCTACTAAAGAGATGATTTTCTTTGCATTTTTAGGTTTATATGTTAAGTGAATAAGTTGGCTTTCATGTCTAGAAGCACGTCCGACAGCTAACATTGAGTGCATTTTTTGTGCATCCATCTCTTTTTCACCTAAAATTTCACATGAAAGATTATTCTCTTTTGCTAACTCTTTTGCAAGTTTTGCAAACGCAGGAGGGTTTAAATCTTCAGGTATTTCGTTAACGATGTCACGTGTAAAGTTCGTCGCGTTTGCAACGATGAGAGCTTCGTTAAAAATTTTATCCATACTCGCATAATCGGCTGAACCTGCAGAAAAAGTTATTTTTTTAAGCGCTGCTTTTTTTGGCTCAGATTTATATTTTGTGTATTCATAACCGCCAAGCACAATCCCTTCAAGCAGAGCAGGCAAAAGTGTCTCCGTTTCACATAAGATCTTAACACTTTTATAGTTTGAAGTTTTGAGTGTTTTTATAGCACAGCTTGCAGAACTTCTTAAATCATCACCTGCAGCACTTTCCACACCGCAAAAAAGCATTCCAAGTTCATGAAAAAAACATAAAGAATCCTGTTCCGCTTTAAAACCTGCTTGTGTTAGAAGCTTATGTTGTGCATGAGATTTCAATTCATCAGCGTTTAAAAACGCAACCAAGATATCTGATTCTATTTCATCAATACTTTTTTTAGACAGTTTAATATTCATAATAATTTTTCCTCTTTTAGTCAAAATGTAGTAAATCTTTTGCTTGAATCATATCTTTGTCACCACGGCCGGAGACGTTGACAATAATAAGTTTGTTCTTTATATTTGGCAGTTTTTTAAGGTATGCAATCGCGTGAGCGCTCTCAAACGCAGGAATGATTCCCTCTTTTTGTGAAAGCCAAACAAAGGCATCGAGTGCTTCTTGGTCTGTTATATTGTCATAGCTCACAGACTTATTGTCTTTATGAAAAGCGTGTTCAGGCCCAATTCCAGGGTAGTCAAGTCCGGCAGAAATTGAATGTGCTTCTTGAATCTGCCCATCTTCATCTTGAAGCAGATAACTCATTTGTCCATGTAAAACACCGGGACGTCCTTTTTCTAAAGAACAGCCGTGCTTGTCGGTTTCAACACCAAGTCCGCCGGCCTCTATGCCAATACATTGAACGCCTTCATCTTCTAAAAAGTGTTGAAATGCGCCTATTGCGTTTGAACCGCCGCCTATACAAGCAATGACATGATCCGGCAGACGATTTTCTTTTTCTAAAATCTGAGCTCGGGCTTCCCAGCCGATAATAGCCTGAAAGTCCCTTACCATCATTGGGTAGGGGTGCGGACCGGCAACCGTGCCTATGATGTAAAATGTATCTCTTGCGTTTGTTACCCAGTGTCTGATTGCATCATTCATAGCGTCTTTAAGTGTTTTTGAACCGCTTTGAACAGAGTGTACTTTTGCGCCTAAAAGCTTCATGCGAAATACATTGAGTTCTTGGCGGGCAACATCTTTTGCACCCATGAAAATCTCACATTGAAGTCCAAGCAGAGCAGCAATTGTTGCAGTAGCAACACCGTGTTGTCCGGCACCTGTTTCTGCAATGACTTTAGAATAACCTAAACGCTTCGCCATAAGACCCTGAGCAATAACGTTGTTTACTTTATGTGCTCCGGTATGGTTTAAATCTTCGCGTTTTAAGTAGATTTTTGCTCCAAGCTCTTTAGAGATGTTGTTGGCGAAATAAAGAGGAGAAGGGCGTCCGACATAGTCTTTAAGATAGCCGTCAACTTCTTGCCAAAAATTTTTGTCAAAACGGATTTCTTCATACTCAACTTTAAGTTTTAAAAGTGCCGGCATAAGTGTTTCAGGAACATATCTGCCGCCAAAAATTCCAAAATGTCCGTTTTCATCCGGATCAAATTTTGATTTGCTTGGAATATACATTATTTTACCTCAATAAGTGAATAGACTTCAGTCTGTTCTTGTAATTTTTTTTGTCCATCTAAGAAGCTGAGTCCCAAGATGAAACATGCTTCAACACATAAAGCTCCAGCCTTGTTGATGAGTTTCGCAGCTGCGTTAGCTGTTCCACCTGTGGCGATAAGATCATCTATAAGAAGAACTCTCGCATTTTTTGTATCTTTAAAAGCATCTAAGTGGATTTCCACTTCATCTACACCGTATTCTAAAGAGTATTTTTCACTGATAGTTGTGTATGGCAATTTGCCTTTTTTTCTTATAGGAACAAATCCGATTCCTAGCATCTGTGCGAGCGCTGCACCAAATATAAAACCTCTTGCATCAATGCCGGCAACATAGTCAAGATTGTATTCTTTGTATTTTTGGTACAAATGATTCATTAAAACCCCATAGGCTTCTTTGTCATTTAAAAGTGTTGTAATGTCTTTAAAAACTATGCCGGGTTTTGGAAAATCTTTAATATCTCTGATTGAGTTTTCAATTATTTTTCTTTCGGTGTTGCTAAGTGTCATTGTTTCCTCCTCTTATAATAAAGCATCTATTCTGCTTTCTAGAGCTTTAATCTTACCGTTAAGACGGTCAGTCTCTTGTCTGTGCTTTGAGTTTCTTTGTTTGAGAACTTTAAGTTCATTTCTGAGCTTTGCAAGTTCTTCACTTAAGATATCAACATTACCAAGTGCTCTTTGGAGCTGTATTTGGTATTTTCGTATAAGAATCTCCGCTTCTTTGAGCGTGAGTTTCATTAAGTCGTTGCCTCTTTTTTCTTTGCTTGTGATGCTTTTAAAATAATACATCTTCACAAAGAGATAGACAGACAACATCGAGAGTATTGTTAAAAGTGACCATTCCCAAAACATAAACTAATCCTTTTATCTAACTATATATTTTCTATTTTCTCAACTCTACCACAGTGACGGCCACCTTCAAAGCTGCCGGCAATCCATGCATCTAAAATTGACTCTGCAACGCCGCGACCGATAATACGCTCACCAAAACATAAAATGTTTGCATCATTGTGTCCACGGGCAACCGAAGCAGTATATGCATCATGGCAGAGTGCCGCACGAATACCTGCATGACGATTTGCTGCCATACTCATACCAATACCCGATCCGCAGATAAGAATACCATGGGCTGAACTATCCTCTAAAACGCTGGTTGCAACTTTGTGTGCATAATCCGGGTAATCAACTCGCTCTTTGTTGAATGGTCCCAAATCAACAACTTCATGACCTTTTTCTTTTAAAAGTTCAACTGTATAATCTTTTAAGTCAATGCCGGCATGGTCTGTCGCTATGTAAAATTTCATTTCATTCCTTTTTATGATGTTAATAATTGAAGTATTGTACTTACAGGAAGTATGAGCAGGTAATCTTTAAGTGGTGTCATAAGCACAACCAAAACGATAATAATACCGTATCGCTCATTTTTGTAGAAAAACTCAGCGACTGCGTTTACTTTATATTTGAGCGCGAGGTGCATTAAAAAATGTGCTCCGTCAAATTGCGGAATAGGGAGCAGATTAAATACCCCTAAAACAACATTAATAATGAGAATTTGATAGACAAGCATATAGGAAAATATATAAACTAAACTATCAGCCGATGTCGGTCTGTCCATAGCAACCAAAACGATAGAAGCAAAAACTGCAAGAGTGAAGTTGTAGACAATACCTGCCAGGTCAACTTGCATAGCTCCATTGTAGCCTGCGTTTCTTATGACAGTTGCAGTGTTAATCGGAACAGGTTTTGCCCAGCCGAATAAAAATCCGCTCTCACCGCCAAGAAGCATAGGCAAAAAGTACATAGTAGCAGGAACAATAATAGTTCCGACCAAATCAACATGAATGAGAGGATTAACAGAGAGTCTCCCGGCATTTTTGGCTGTATGATCTCCGTACACGTAAGCAACCCAGCCATGCATAATTTCATGACCGATGATAGCTATTGCAAGAGCAAGAACAGCGACGGCAATTTTGAGTATATCAATAGATTCCATGGTCATCTTTTTGCGTTTTAAGTCTCTCTTCTCTAGCTAAGTCTAAATGAAGAGGTTCTTCTAAATCTGTTGGCGTTTTACCAACTCTATCCCATCTTATTTCCCAGTTTTCACTGATGGAGAAGTAGATGAACCAAGGTGTGCCTTCAATGTTATCATAAGGTACTGCACCCCAGAAACGGCTATCGTTTGAGTGGTCGCGGTTGTCACCCATCATGAAATACTCATCTTCTTGAACTTTGAGCGGATTAACATAAAAAAGAGGAAGCGGGTACTGTCCGTTGTTAATGATTTTATCATCATGATGAATGCCCGGATGCTCTTTCATATAAGGATTTTTAACCCAGACTTTGTCTAAAATAGTTACAGTCTCATAACCTTTAAAGTTTTCCAAAATCCACTCGTTTCCTTCATGATGATGCAGATACAAATCTTTGTTGTCTACAAAAAGCTCATCTCCCGGAAGTGCTACACAGCGTTTAACGAAATGCTGTTTAACATTGTGCGGATAGCGAAATATGATAATGTCGCCACGAGAAGGTTTGTCCCCGTCTATTAAACGCAACTTGTCGCTCCATGGCATAATGGAAAGCTCTAAAAATGGTATATGAGGCATAGAGATGCCGTAAGCAAACTTTTTGGCAAAAAGATGGTCTCCTACAAGAAGAGAGTCTTTCATTGAGCCTGAAGGAATTCTAAACGCCTGAGCTATGAAGAAAATAACAAAAAGAACTATAATTATAGTTCCTGTCCATGAGTTGGAAAATTTATACGCTTTATGCAAGGTTTTTTTCATTTAGTTCTTTTCTTTATAATTTAGTTTTGCAGCTTTGAGGGTATTGCTTAAAAGCATTGCAATTGTCATTGGTCCGACACCACCCGGAACTGGCGTGATATAAGAGCATTTTTGTGCAACATTTTCATAATCAACATCGCCTACAAGCTTACCGTTTGCAGCTCTGTTAATCCCGATGTCAACAATAATTGCCCCATCTTTTACCATATCTTCTTTTATGAGGTTAATAACACCGACACCCACTAAAAGTACGTCTGCATTAAGGGTGTGTTTTTTCAGGTCATCTGTAAAAATATGACAAATTTCAACGGTTGCGTTTGCGTTTAAAAGCAGGGCAGCCATCGGTTTTCCGACAATATTCGAGGCACCGACAACTACGCAGTTCTTTCCTTTAACATCTATGTCGTACTCTTTTAAAAGTTCCATAACACCAAGCGGCGTACATGGAACAAAGCCGTCAAGTCCGGTTGTCAGTCTTCCAACATTATAAGGGTGAAAACCGTCTACATCTTTGCTTGGATCTACAAGCTCTAAAATTTTTGTGGTATCTATTTGTGATGGAAGCGGAAGTTGAATTAAAATTCCGTCTATATTTGGGTTGTTGTTCATCATTTTTATAGTATTTTCAATAGCATCTTGTGAGATATCTTCCGGCATTTCATGCGTTACAGAATAAAATCCGACACGGTCGCAAGCTTTCTTTTTCATGTTTACATATGCCGCACTTGCAGGGTCCTGTCCCACTAGAATAACAGCTAATCCAGGCACCGAACCCGATCTGCTCTTTAATTCTTTTACACCGGCTTGAACATTGAGTTCTATTTTTTGTGAAAGTGTTTTTCCATCAAGAAGTGTCATTTAAACCCCATAAATAAATTTTCTATTATAATATCGTTTAAATGATAAAAGGTCGCTTTGAGATGAGATATATACTTTTTTTAACCCTGCCACTGCTTTTGTGTGCGAAAACTACTTTTATAACCCAAGAAGAGTATGCGGCACAGCTCTATAAAAACCCCAGAGGTATCGGCTGTCAGCACTGTCACGGAGAAAAAGGCGAGGGGAAAATAGTTGCTAAATACATACACAAAAATGTGGAAAAAAGCTTTCGCGGTCCAATAATTAACAATCTTGATTATGCTACTTTTCATAAGGCTTTAAATAAAAGACTCGACAGTATGCCTCGTTACTTTTTAACGCCAAAAGAGATAAGTGCACTTTATTTTTATCTTAATGAAGATGAGTTGAAAAAAGCAAAAGAAGCGAAAAAAGCAAAAGAAGAGCAAGAAAAGAAAAAACTACAAGAAGCAAAAGAAGCGAAATTAGCAACAGCAATAAAAAAAGTGCAAGAAGTAAAAGTAAGCCCAGAGGTAAAAGAAGAAAATACGACGACAAAGATGCAAGCGCCAGCAGTAAAAGAAACGCAAGAAGCACCAGAGATAAAAGATATTAAAGAGATGTTTAAAGAAGCAACGGAGGGAAAAAATGCAAAATGAATTTCTTGAAAAAGTAGAAGAAGCTTATATAAAACGTGATTTACAGGCACTCGATGCGCTTGCTAGCCCGCGAGCAAGAACTATCAATACAAACAGTGGCTTTACATCAGTGCTGATGCTGTCGTGCAACAATATAAAGCATTTAAGCAAAATAGAAGAGCTCGAAGCTGACTGTATTATGCTTAACCTTGAAGACGGCGTAAGCAAGGAAGATAAACCTTACGCTCTTGTTATCTGTGCAATTTTTCTCTCCTTGCATCAAAAATCAGAGAAGAAACTTGTAGTAAGGGTAAATGCTCTGGAAGAGGGTGGCTACGAAGAGATTACTTACCTAAATCAGTTTTCGCCAGATGCGGTGCGAGTTCCAAAAATAAAAAATACTCAAGAAGTGAAAAATGTTTTAGCACTTTTAAATAATAAGACAGAATTGCATCTTTCAATAGAAACAGCGCAGGCGTGGCATAATCTTTCTGCACTGGCAGTAAATCAGAAAGTAACTACTTTTTATCTTGGTATCTTAGACCTTTTTGCAGATATGAAACTTTCACATCATCTTATAGACAGGCATAATCCGACCATGCTGTATATGCTCTCTCATTTTCTCATCACCTGTAAATCTGTGGGTGTGAAGCCTGTCTCTTTCGTATATCAGGATTATAAAAATCTCATAGAATTTGGTAAGTGGGTTTCCTTGGAAAAATCTATGGGCTACAATGCCAAGGGGTGCATTTCTCCCAAGCAGGTTGAAATGGTAAATCTCATGTTTGTAAATGAAGAAGCGCAGATAAACAGAGCCAAAATTATCATCAAACTTTTTGAAATGCATCAAGAGATGGGAGTGACAGGTTTTGTGGATGAAGAGTATGGCTTTATAGATGAGCCAATCTATAAAGGAGCATTAGCTCTTTTAGAGAATTCTGATTAGTAATTGGCTAAATTGTAAAAAACATTATAGCGGATAAGAATCTTTTCAGTTGGTCTCGGATATCTGCTGTATGCATATTCTATCGTCTCTTGCGTGGTATCATCAAGAACGTAGTAACCGCTTTTTTTGAGAAATTTGAAGTCTGTCATATCTCCGTTTGGGTGTAAATAAAACTCAATAATATTTGTTTTGTTGACATTGAGATTTTCTTTGATGTTCACTCTTGCAACGCGTGTCAGAACCTGCTGCGTTATTCTTCTCATAACTTCCTGATTGTCAATCAAATACTGCTGTTGTCCAGGCGTCATTTTTCCAAATTCATCACCGTATAACTCTTTAATATTTTGGGAAATATTCCCGCCGGAGGATGTCTTTGTTTCTTCTTTAACTACTTCTTGGGCAGATTTATCCTGAGAAAGAATGTCAAAAAGTGAATCCTCTTTTTTTTGCTCTTTTTTTGGTTTTGGTATTTCAAGCTTTGGTTCTATGAGCGGTATATAAGGCTTTTCAGGTGGTAAAGGCTCTGTTTTTGGCTGTTCAACGGGCTTCTCTTTAGGTTTGCTTGGTTTTGTCTCTTTGTTGAGTTGTGTTGGTTTAGGCTGTTTTGTTGGGGTGTGAGTAATTAGAGGCTGTTCAACTATTTCTTTGAGTTGAGAACCTTTTGGCATAGGCGGAGCAATCGGCATTGGCTCTTGTTTTGGTTCTTCTTTAGGAAGTCCTGATTCTTTGTGCTTAATCGGCATCTCTTTAAGAGAAATTTTTATTTTTTGTTCTTCTTCTTTTGGCTGGGTTTTTTTCATCTCAGGAGTCATCATTCCAAGAATCCAAAATAAAAGCAAAAAAACAAAGTGGATAAGAAGCGCCACAAAAAGCGCAAAAGTAGATCTGCTCAAGCAAGTTCCATATATTAGAATCTAACCTTACACACTTTTCTCCTCTATCAGAAAGATAGTGGTAGCTTTAGGGGGTTGTAGGGACATATTGTCCCTGCCACTTTATGGGCTTTGCTCATAAAGTGCGTAACATTAGTGATTATTTTGCGAATTATAGCCAATATAAATTAATCGTAGTTCGCTATAATAACAAAAATATTTACAAGGTTTAAGAATGAGTACAGAAGCATCAATAAAGGCATTTGAAGAAGCGCAGAGTTTAATTCCGGGTGGGGTGAATTCCCCTGTAAGAGCATTTAAAAGTGTTGGAGGAACTCCTCTTTTTATAGCAGAAGGAGAAGGTGCGTATTTAACAGATATTGATGGCAATAAGTATGTAGACTTTGTTCAAAGCTGGGGACCGCTTATATTTGGGCACAGAGATGAAAGTATAGAAAACGCAGTTATAAACGCAGTCAAACACGGATTGAGCTTTGGTGCTCCAACAGAAGCAGAAACAGAGCTGGCAAAACTAGTTATTTCATTTTTTGATTCTATTGAAAAAGTCAGATTTGTAAGCAGCGGTACTGAAGCTGTAATGAGCGCTATTCGCCTTGCCCGCGGTTTTACAGGACGTGATGATATTGTGAAATTTACAGGGTGTTATCATGGACACAGTGACTCGCTATTAGTTCAGGCCGGAAGCGGTGCGGCTACATTTGGAAACCCAAGTTCTCCCGGTGTTCCTGCAGATTTTACAAAACATACACTTTTAGCTGAGTATAACAATATTGAGAGTGTAAAAAAATGTTTTACAGATTCTAAAGATATTGCCTGTGTTATCATTGAACCGATTGCCGGAAATATGGGGCTTGTCCCGGCTGATAAAGAGTTTTTGGCAGAGTTGAGAGAGCTGTGTGATGCAAATGGCACGCTTCTGATTTTTGATGAAGTTATGAGCGGCTTTCGCGCTTCTATTAATGGGGCTGAGTCTATTACGGGAACCAAACCAGACATTGTGACACTCGGAAAAGTAATCGGCGGCGGTATGCCTGTTGGCGCTTTTGGAGCAAGAAAAGAGATTATGTCAATGCTCTCACCTGAGGGTCCGGTTTATCAGGCAGGAACACTCAGCGGAAACCCGGTTGCAATGGCCGCAGGTCTTGCAGCACTTACAAAACTTAAGCAAAACGCAAGAGTTATGGCAGTCCTTGAAGCAAGAGGAAAAAGACTTGTTGAAGGAATGCAAAACGCTGCAAAAGAGTGCGGAATCACTATGCAAATCGATGTAAGAGGCAGTATGTTCGGGTTTTTCTTTAACGAAAAACCGGTAAAAAATTTCGCCGATGCCTGCAATTCAGATGCAGCTCTTTTTGCGAAATTTCACTCTATGATGCTCAGAGAAGGTTTTTATTTCGCCTGTTCACTTTATGAGACTGGTTTTATTTCAACTGCTACAACAGATATGATGATTGAAGATACGATAGCTGCAAGTGCGAGAGTGTTTAAGGAGATAACAAATGGATAATAAGGTGAATGGCGAAGAAGAACATAAACCAAGAATAAAACCAATTATAGAGGCGGCAGACAGCCTCTCTTTGGGAATTTCTATGGTTGTAGCAGTTCTTATGGGTGTTGGCATAGGTTTTTTACTTCGTTCATTAACTGGTATAGGCTGGCTTTTATGGGTAGGTGTCTTCATTGGTATTGGCGCGGCGATTTTAAATGTTTACAAGGCATACTCAAAACAGTACAAAGTAATGCAGGACTTAGCGAAAGAGCCTCGTTATGCCATGAAAAAACAGCTCCAAGACAATGATGACGATGAGGATTATGGTGAAAAAAACTATTAGTCTTCTTATTGGCTCAGAGCTTTTCATAGTAGCTACAAATCTCATCTCATTTGAGTTTTATATCAATTTTCAAATAGCGTTTTTGAGTGCTGCATTTATACTTTTTGGCTCGATGTATGCTTATAAAAAAATGATAAATACGCAGATAGACAATAATAATATTGCGAACGAAAAGAGAGATCTGCTCGATGAGATAGAAGACCCGTATGAGTTGTATAATGATGAGCCGCTGAATGAAGCTCCGTATGAAGAGTTAGACTTAAGAGAGATAGTTAAAGAAGAAAAAAAGAAGATAAAAACACTTTCTCTCAGCAGTGCAAAGCATGGTGTAAAAGGCGGGTTGTCTGCGTTTAGGCTTGTGCCTTATGTTTTTTTGGTGTTGGGTTTTATAGCACTTAAAAATAATGAGCTATTAAATATCGGGGTCTATCTTGGTGCATTGTTACCGGGAATGATTGTAGGGTATTTAAGCGCAAAAGAGATTTTAAACTAGTTAAATCTCTTTGCTTGTTATCATCGGAATGTTGATGGTAATGCCGTTTTGAACTTCAATGTAATAACCGCTCTCTTCAACAAAGTTTTTTAATTCTGTCAGCTTATTCTTGTTCATATTTTTAGCATTAATTTCTATAGAAAAAATACTGTATTTTTTATTCTCAAATTTAATATGTTCACCGATTCTATAAAAAACTCTTGTAAGAATCTCTTCATTCTCTTTAAAACAATCATACATTTTATTTAAAATTTTAATAATTTTGTTGGAATTTAAAACAATACTGGGAATAGTAGGGTCAAAGTCCTTGACGAAATGTATTTTTGAACTTATTGAGTTTGTTGAGATACACAGGTCTATAAGGGTGTAGATATTCGTAAGTTCGCCATCCGCCGTTTTAGGGTTTGTGATTTTAAAAACAGGAGATTGATAGAGTTTAATCCCAATCTGCTCTTCATTTTCATAACCGACTGTTAAGCCGAAAAATTTGTATCTTCCAAACTCAAGTTCCATAAATGTCGTTTTAAAACCAAAGTTTACACTTGCACAGGACGTGGCTAATTCAAAAAGTTCGTGCATTGACGCAAACCCCAAAAGAAATTGGGCTTCTGCGTTTAGAGAGTTTATTTTTCCATTTGTGTTGAAGAGTATGAAAGGGTTGTAATCATATTCTAACCACTGTTGTTCAAAAGTCATGTTCGGTTTTCTCTAATCTTCTATATAATTTTTAAGTTTACGTCCAACTTTTGGGTGTTTGAGTTTTTTAATAGCACTTGATTCAATCTGACGAACTCTCTCACGTGTTACATTGAGTTCTTTTCCTATCTCTTCTAGTGTTCTGTCACTTTCATCATCCATAATTCCAAAACGCAGTTTTATAACCGCTTTTTCTCTTTCGTTGAGTTGTTCTAGAACGTGCTCAATCTGAACTCTCAAATCATCTTTTAAGATGGCATCTGATGGAGAAACTGAAGTTTTATCTTCAATAAAGTCACCAAATCTGCCATCTTCTTCGCTACCGATTGGTGCTTCAAGAGAGATTGGCTCTTTAGTGATTTTTATAACGTTTTTAACTTTCTCAACAGATAAACCGACTTCTTCTGCAATTGTCTCAACATCCGGCTCTTTCCCATGTTCTTGAAGGTGTTTACGCATAATTTTGTTAATGCGGTTAATAGTTTCAATCATGTGAATAGGAATACGTATCGTTCTTGCCTGATCAGCGATAGCACGTGAAATAGCCTGACGAATCCACCAAGTGGCATAGGTAGAGAATTTGTAACCTTTTTGGTATTCAAATTTGTCAACCGCTTTCATAAGACCGATATTTCCTTCTTGAATTAAGTCAAGGAAAGGAAGACCTCTGTTTGTGTAGCGTTTCGCAATAGAAACAACAAGTCTGAGGTTTGATTTTGCCATTCTTGTTTTAGAAATTTCAGAAATATTTTTACCGCGTTTAATCTGCTCCAAAATATCTGCCAATTTTTCAGGTTCCATGTCAAAACTGTTTTTGGAAGCCTCTTTAGTTTGAACAAGCTTTTTAATCTCCATATAGGTACTTACCATAGTAGCCTCTGGAACCATATTCGCAATATCTTCTTTTGTCAGGTCACTGATTTTTGCAACCAAAACTTTATGGTTTGCTTTGAGTGTTGCGTTAAAAAGCGGGAGTTTATACTCAAGACGTTTGAGCTCTTTATCGTAGCCGTCATCACTTTTAAGCGCAGTTTCCATAGCTTTTACAAGTTCATTGATAAGCTTTGAAGTTGGCCCAAGTTCAAGAAGTTTTTCTTTTAAGATACTTTTTTTGTATGTTAAATTTAAAAAGAAGCTTACTATTTCTTCTGTAATTTCTCCATCTAACTCTTCGGGCATTTTTTCAGTGGATTTTGTCCAGTCTTTTTTTGCTTTCTCAAGAGCTTTAAAGCTTATAGACACTTTTTCTACTCTTGTTTTATCTTTTACAGAAAGAGGTTTTTCACTAGGCTCTTTCTCATCACCGTCGTCATCGCTTTCATTCTCATCATCACTGTCATCATCGTTTTCGTTGTCATCTTCAAAGCTTTTAAAAAGCTCTTTAACACGTCTTTCACGATTAATTAGAGGATCTTTATAGTCAAGGATGAAGTCTATAAGATAAGGTACAGAACATATAGCATCTATGATAATGCCTTCACCGCGTTCTATAGTTTTTGAAATCTCTATCTCTTCTTCTTTTGTTAAAAGAGGGATTTGCCCCATTTCGCGAAGGTACATACGAACTGGAGAGTCAGAACGTGACCATTCAAGAAGCTCATGTTCTTTTAAAATGTCAAATTTATCTGACTCGTTGTCTTCGATCATTTTTCTTTGAGCATCACGCTGCGCCTGTGCTTCTCTGTCATTTAAAAGTTTTGCATGCTCAGAAGATGTGTAAAGACAGGCTTTATGTTTTACTACAAGTTTGTGAATTGCTTTAGCTTGGGCAGAAGTTGGTTGTTTGTCGAAGAGTTCAATAAGGGATTCATAAGTAGAACAATCTTTAGATTTTTTACTTGTGAAAAATGTTTCTATGGCTTGATTGAGTTCTTTTGCAGTCATATAGCAGTATGCTCCATAGTTTTAAGGATTTTTGAAGAGTGGATTATACCCAAATCACATTAAAGACAGCTTGGATATAAAATATTTTATTTTAAAAAATGTATTTGAGATACGCAGTTTATTTTTGGAACACTCTTTGCTGTGAAATAAAAAATATCCAAATAAGGGATGACATATGCAAACAGGCTATTACAGTTCAGCTGCAGGAATGGTGACACAGTTCAACCGTCTTGAGACGATTGCCAATAATCTTGCAAACGTAAACAGTGCCGGCTTTAAAGAAGATAACCTTGTTGTAGGGGACTTTATGCGTCTTTACAAAGAGAGCCGAGATGAACTTCCAAATGAAAATCATAGTGTTGCTGGAGCAAAGTACATTAACAGAGCTATGACAAGAGCACCGCAGATTGTGGACTCTTATACTGACTTTTCTGTAGGTAATATGCAAAAGACAGGAAATCAACTTGACTTTGCACTTTCAAAAGAAGGACTGTTTTTCGCGGTCAAAACGCCACAAGGTGTAAGACTTACCCGTGATGGTTCTTTTTCTATGAATGACGAAGGCAAACTTGTGACCAAACAGGGTTATGAAGTTTTACCGAGTAACTATTTTGAGACTCAGGGCAGCATTGCGTTTAATGTGCAAGACAGTGTGATAGAAGCAGATAAAAATGGTCAACTCTATAAAAACATTCCAAATACAGCGACTATGGCAGCAGATGCAAAACTTTTCATTGTACAACCGGATAACCTCGCAATGTTGAAAAAAGAGGGTGATAATCTTTATGTGTATGACGAACTTGAACAATCAAAAAGTGTCGATGAAAGCGGTGGTGTTATTCAAGGTTTTGTTGAAAAAAGTAATGTAAACGCGGTGAAGATGATGACACAGATGATAGAAACAAACCGTTTAGTAGGAATGTATCAAAAAGCTATGGATTCACAGATGAATGATATGAACCGAGATGCAATTGAAAAAATTGCTAGAAAAGCATAATAAATAGAACTTAAGGAATAAATAGGATGATGCAATCACTTTATACTGCCTCAACAGGAATGTTGGGAATGCAGACACAAATCGACACTACGGCCAATAATATTGCCAACGTTAACACTATAGGCTTCAAAAAGTCTCGTGCGGAATTTGCTGACCTTATGTACCATGTTATGGAATACGCGGGAACTTCTACGAGCGACGTTACAAAAAGTCCTACAGGTATAGAAGTTGGGCTTGGTGTAAGACCAACGGCAATTAATAAAATATTCTCTGAGGGAAGTTTAAAACAGACAGATAATGAGCTTGATATTGCCATAACAGGAAAGGGTTTCTTTAAAATGGAACTTCCGGATGGAACTGAAGTTTATTCAAGAAACGGTGCTTTTAAAATTGATGACAATGGTACCATGGTAAATAGTGACGGCTACAAAATGGTGCCGGAGCTTGTTATCCCACCTGATGCTACAAATGTAAGTATTGGAACTGATGGTACTGTTTCTGTTGTTCAAGCAGGTCAAACTCAGGCTACTCAGATCGGTCAGATTTCTACTACAAACTTCATTAATCCAGCAGGTTTACACTCTATGGGTGATAATCTTTACATAGAAACAGACAGTTCAGGACAACCGGTTGAGGGAACTCCAGGAGTCGATGGTCTTGGCGTTTTAAGACAAGGTTTTGTTGAACTGAGCAATGTTGAACTCGTGGTTGAACTCACTGACCTTATTACTGGACAGCGTGCATATGATTCAAATTCAAAAGTAATCACGACAAGTGATGAAATGCTCCAAACTACAAATAATCTCAAAAGATAATAAACACCTAAAATAGTTTAAATACTAATAATGGGCGAAGCCCATTTTAGTAGCAAGGACATTTTGTCCTTTGCAAACCCCTAAAGCTTTTCATATAAATGTGAAAGAGTTCAAAAACAGCTTAATACTATTTCATATTAGGCTGTTTCTTCACTTCTTTCACGCTTAATTTAATGACTTTATAAAAGTAAAATCTCATTTTAGTTATAATCGCGGAATTAATTTAAAAATTACTATTAGGATTTTTGTATGCAAAAAGCAAATATTGATGGAAAAGTTTGGACTTTCGGCAAAGATGTAGATACAGATTTGATTATAGCTGCGCGCTATTTAAATACATCTGTTCCCGAAAAATTGGCACTTCATGTTATGGAAGATGCTGACCCGGAATTTGTTAAAAAAATGACTCCGGGAGACATTATAGTCGCTGGTGAAAATTTTGGTTGCGGAAGTTCGCGCGAACATGCACCAATAGCTCTTAAAGCTGCCGGTGTAGCTGCTGTAATAGCACCAACATTTGCCAGAATTTTTTATCGTAACGCGTTTAACATGGGCCTTCCTATATTTGAACTAAATGAAAGTGCGGAGATTAGCGAGGGCGATAACATTAGTGTTGATATGAACGCAGGAACTATTACAAATAAAACAACTTCCAAAACATATTCTTTTACTCCAATCCCAGAGTTCATGCAAGAACTTATAGATGCCGGCGGACTAATGAATTTTGCAACTAAAGAGATAGAAGGTAAATAATGAAACAGTATAAAATAGCACTAATTAAAGGCGATGGAATAGGTCCTGAGATCATTGATGAAGCAGTAAAAGTTTTAGATGCAGTTGCGTCTTGTTGTGATATGGAGTTTTCTTACCAAGAGGCACTTATGGGCGGATGCGCTTATGATATTACGGGCGACCCGCTTCCACAAGAGACAATACAAATTGCACTCAGTAGCGACGCAGTTCTTTTTGGTGCAATCGGTGGTGAAAAATGGGACAATCTTCCTCGCGAAAAACGCCCTGAAAGCGGACTTTTAAGATTTCGTAAAGAGCTTGGCGTTTATGCAAATCTTCGTCCTGCTGTTGTATATGATGAACTGATAAACGCATCTTCATTGAAGCCAGAAGTAGTGAAGGGTGTTGATTTAATGGTTGTTCGTGAACTTATCGGTGGTATTTACTTCGGTGAGCCTAAAGGCCGTGATGAGAACAAAGGCTGGAACACTATGGTGTACACACGTCCTGAAATCGTAAGAATTGCACACACTGCGTTTAAGATTGCAATGGAGAGAGATAAAAAAGTATGCTCAATCGACAAGGCAAATGTACTTGATGTTTCTCAGTTATGGAGAGAAGTTGTAGAAGAAGTTGCTAAAGAGTATCCTGAAGTAAAACTTTCACATATGTATGTAGATAATGCAGCTATGCAGCTTATCCGTGATCCAAAACAGTTTGACGTAATGTTGACAGGAAACATTTTTGGAGATATCTTAAGCGATGAAGCAAGTATGCTCTCGGGTTCAATCGGTCTTTTACCATCAGCTTCTGTCGGTGCAAAAATTGGTGTTTATGAGCCTATCCACGGTTCTGCTCCTGATATTGCAGGACAAGGAATTGCCAATCCGATTGCAACTATATCTTCTGCATCCATGATGCTCAGATATGCACTTGGAGAAATTGCGGCAGCGGATAAAATTGATGCAGCCATTAAAAGAGCCCTAAGTGAAGGTTATAGAACGCAAGATTTAGCTCAGTATGATGCAAAAGAAGTTTGCTCAACAAGCGAAATGGGTTCTATCATTGCTAATTACGTTGCAAAATGCAAACACTAACCCTCGCAAACATTTATGAACTCCAGGGTCTCAAAGAAGAGGCTCTAGAAATATATAAAGAGGTTTTGAAGAAAAATCCACAAAACAGTGAAGCGAAAATTGCGATACGAAGACTCTCCGGAATGAGAAAAAAGTTTTTAAATGTAAACACACAAATGAAAGATTTTTTTTTAAAAATGGATACAGATGTCGAGTTTAAAGAGTTTGAAAGGTGGTTGTTAAAATTATGGAACTAAAAGATGTAATACTCTCTACTTTGGCAGAGATGGAAGATGAACATATTATTGAAAAACACACTTCAGGCGTTATTGAAAAAAAAGAGAGTTTCGCAGCAAAACCGGTTCAAAAAACTGTAGAGCAAAATTATGATGAAAATGAAGAAGACGAGGATGAACAACTCTCTAACAATAGTGAAGTAAAATATTTAAGCTCTATTAGAGAGAGACTCTTAGTTCTTTTTGAAGGTTTTCAAGCACCAAACAACACAAATATAGAAGCAAAAGTAGATATGACACTTAATTTCTTAGAATATGTTTTAGCGACTATAGACTCTCGAGTGGAAATGTTAGAAAAAGGAAATAAAAAATGAGTCAATTCAGAGTTTTAATAGATACAAATGATGAAAAAGGTTTGGTTCATAAAGTATCTTCCATTTTTTATAAACTAGACTTAAATATTCTTACAAACAGTGAATTTGTTGACAAAGAGAACAATAAATTTTTTATGAGAAGCGTTGTAGATGGAGACGTAAATCTTGGAGAACTTTACAGTGCACTTGAGGAAGTTCTTCCTAAAAATACCAATATAAATGTTATTGAACCAAGCAAAAAGAATATTATTATTATGGCAACTAAAGAGATGCATGCACTTGGAGATATTCTAATCCGTCATGAAGCAGGGGAACTTGAAGCAAATATTTTAGCTGTAGTTTCAAATTATGACGTTTTGGAATCTTTGGTTGAAAAATTCAACATCCCTTATATCACTATCTCTCACGAGGGTTTAGACAGAGCAGAACACGAGACTAAAGTTTTGGAATGTCTTGCAGACTTTAAAGATATTGACTACATCGTTCTTGCAAAATATATGAGAATTTTAACACCGCGTTTTGTTGAAGTCTATGAAGATAGAATCATAAACATTCATCACTCCTTTTTACCTGCATTTATAGGTGCAAATCCTTATAAGCAAGCTTATGACAGAGGCGTAAAGATTATTGGTGCCACTTCGCATTTTGTAAACAACAATCTTGACGAAGGTCCGATCATAGCTCAAGAAGTTATTCATGTTGACCATGCGTACGGCTGGAAAGATATGCAAAGAAAAGGTAAAGATGTTGAGAAGATAGTTCTCTCACGAGCGCTTAAATTAGCACTTGAAGATAGAATTTTTGTTTATGCAAACAAAACAGTTATTTTTTAACCGCTAATGTTGCACACCAAAACGAACTCGTCCATTTTGGTGGCAGGGACAAATGTCCCTACAGCCCCTTAAGCTACGAAAAACTCTGTTTTTCGAGACTTACGAGGTGTTTTACACACTTTTTTGAAAAGTGCATAAAATCAATTAATCATGCTTTATAATTGGAGAAAATTTGTTTAACATAGTTCTGATAAATCCCCAAATTCCAAATAATACAGGCGCTATAGGCCGACTTTGCGTAAACGCAGGAGCTTCACTTCACCTCATAAAGCCTATTGGTTTTGATATAGATGAAAAAGCGGTCAGACGTGCAGGGCTTGATTATTGGCACAAGCTTGATTTACATGTTTGGGAAAATTTAGATGAGTTTTTCGAAAAGACTATAATTACAGATAATGCTTATTTTGCGACTACAAAAACAGATAAACCTTATTTTGACGCTGCGTTTAAAGAGGGTGATTACATATTTTTCGGAAGTGAGACAGCTGGAATCCCAGAGAGTGTACTTAATACCTACAAAGAACAGAATATTACAATTCCGATGACAAAAGAGGGCAGAAGTTTAAATCTTGCAATTAGCACAGGAATTGTTCTGTATGATGCTATCAGACAAAATTACAGTACTTTTTCTAAATAAATATTAAGATAAATATCCAAAGGAAATTCCTATGAATTCAGTTACAGACATCGTTATGATTGTTCTTTTTGTTTTATTTATGGTTTTTATTTTTGGCGGTTACCATAAAACAAAATCTGCTCAAAGAGAAGCGGATGCAAAAAAGAATCAAGATTTATTAGACAAAGAGTCTTAAAAAATTTTGTTTGCCCATTTTTCTACACTGTTTTCAAATCTCTCAAATAAACTCTCTGCATTTTTAATGATTAATGACATATTAAATCCTTTTATTTTTTATCATAATATGTATTTTTGACACAAATAATAAAAAGTATGGCAATTTGTCATATATATTTTGACTTTATTGCAAAATAGTAATATAATAATTCAAATGAAGAGGAGAATGTTATGAACAGTTTTTCGGAAATAGTTGAAGAGATTAAAAGTATCATTTCAAATGATTTTGGGTCAAGAAAAATTTTTGACAAGGATGTTGCAGATGTCTTAGGGATAAGCCAGATGAATTTTGCCACAATGAAAAAAAGAAATAAAGTTCCTTTTGCAGAACTTTTGGATTTTTGTGCAACAAAATCTATCTCTATTAACTGGATGCTTTACGGACAATCGCCGGAGAGTTTAGTAGAATCTACAAATAAATTCTATATTGTTAAATATTTCCACGATATAAATGCAAGTGCAGGCGGCGGGGCAGATGCAGAGTGTGAAGAGCTGCGTGAACTCGAAATTCCGGAAGAGTTTGTAGCAATGCTTGGTGGAGAGAGAGAACTTAAAAACATAGAGGCTATTAATGTCTCAGGTGATTCCATGGAACCTACATTTAGTTATAACGATATAGTATTTATAAACAGAAGCAAAACCGATTTACAGCGTGGCGGTATATTTACCATAAGAACTGAGGCAGGGCTTTTTATTAAAAGAGTTGTACGCAGAATAGATGGGAAAATAGATATAATATCTGACAATAAAGTCTATGCAACACAGACGCTTGACCCAAGAGAACTCGAAGTTGTGGGCAGGGTAATAAGCAGATTTGGGTATGTTGATTAAAAGGAAGGGTTATTGAAGTTTTTATATGCGTTTTTAATTGTTGGACTCTTTTTTGGATGTTCTACTAAAACACCGGAAGCGAAATCTAGAGAAAAAGTTGAAATTTATGATTTAGTGCATCTTCCTCAAGAGCCCAATTTTTATACGAAAGATTTAAACTTTAGCATTTCAGATTTAAGTCGGCAAGAAAAGTTTGAGCGTTCTTATTTTCGAGTCTGGAATTTGGAAAAACAAACAACAACAGTGGAAGATATAAAATGGCCGTTTAGATCTTATGGAACTAAAAATGGTTATGGGGAAAATTTACAGCTTTTAGAACAAACTTTTTTTGATGTAATGTATGAAAATTCAAATTTCGATGCCTTTTCAACGCTCAATGCAAAGGCTGTGACCTTGCACTACCTTAATATGAGACTCTTTCCAACAATTAGACCGCTTTTGTTAAATCCGGACTTAGCCGGAGAGGGGTTCCCCTTTGATTATCTTCAAAACAGTTCTATTCATGCGAATGAACCGATTGTTGTCTCACATTATTCAAAAGACAGAGAATGGGTCTATATTTTTAGCAGTTTTGCATCAGGATGGGTGAAGGCAAGCGAGATTGCTTTTTTGGAAGAAGAACAGGCACAAGCCTGGCAAAATGCACAGCAAGTTTTTTTTACAAAAGAGAATGTAGCGCTTTATGATGAAAATGGTATTTTTCTTTTTAAATCAAAAATAGGAATGATGCTGGCACTCATAGAAGAGGATGAAGAAAGCTATACTCTTTTAGCTGTTTCTGCATATAAAACCTCTCAGCCGCTTTTTGTTAAAACAAAAGTCTCAAAAGAAATAGCAACAAAAACTGCTCTAGATTTCAATGCTGATAATTTAAATAAAATTATGAGCGAAGTATCTGCCTCAAAGTATGGCTGGGGAGGCATGTACGAACAACGAGACTGTTCTTCACTGCTTCGAGATATGTTTACACCCTTTGGAATATGGCTTCCAAGAAACTCTTATAGACAAAGTAAAGTGGGTGAGGTTATAAAGCTTGATGGTCTTAGTGAAGATGAAAAAATAAAAACTATCAAAGAAAAGGCAATTGCATTTAAAACACTTCTTTATAGAAAAGGGCACATTGTTCTTTATGTGGGTACATATAATGATGAAATCATCATTTTTCATGACACTTGGGGTATAAGAACGAACAAAAACGGAAAAGAGGGAAGGATTGTAATTGGAAAGACAATCTTCAGTACTCTTAAACTCGGAGAAGAACAAGCATACTACGACACTAACTCCAGTATGATAAAAAGCTTAAAAAGTATGAATATACTCTACTAAGCTTTAATATCCAAAAGAGATCCGAACATCTCATCTTGCGTTTTTATAGCTGCAACATTTACGGCTACGGCATTGCCTGCAACAATCTGATCTGGAATCTCTTTCGCTAAATTAGTTTGGCTCTTTGATGAGCCGTTGTCCTTTGCACTGCGAATACTTGCACTTACCGAGTTTTGAGAACCTGAAATACGAGTATCCTTTGGGATGAAACCGTCACTGTTAACGTTAGCAATATTATTAGCATTAACATTCATCATAGTCTGATGTGCTCCAATCGACGAAATATTGCTTGATATATTCATAATAAACTCCTCATTTGCGTTTTATTATAATACGAATTAAATAAAAATATCTTTAGGGGTTGTTCTTTTGGCAAGAAAAAACATCTTGCCAAAGAGCCTAGTGAAGGTCAGAATTTAATTTAATTTCTCTTTTTGAACGAGAAACACTGATTTCGCCGTTCATAGAATTTTGTCTGAAGTGAAGACCGTTTAATCCTGCGAGTTGTTTACCCTTAAAAATTTCTCCTACAAGGTTTGCTTCTTTATTTGCTTCTTGCAGTTTAGCTAGTTCTGTTGGAGTAACCACTACTTTTGTACCTTCTAAAATTGCTAAACCGGCATCTATTATACATGCATCTCCAAGAGGAATACCACATGTAGAGTTTGCACCAAGAAGTGTATTTTGTCCTATAGAAATAGGGTTTCCGTCTGTTCCGCTGAGAACTCCAAGAATAGAAGCGCCACCGCCAACATCACTTCCAGCACCAACGATTGCAGAAGATGAAATACGTCCCTCAACCATTACCGGACCTGTTGTTCCTGCATTAAAGTTAACATATGAAGCACCTGGCATAACTGTTGTTCCGGCTGCAAGTTGTGCCCCAAAACGTACTTTTGAAGTATCTAAAATTCTAGTATTGTCTGCTGGAATAATGTGCTGTAAAAATCTTGGGAATTTATCTACAAAGTCAATATGCGGATATTCGTTGGCAAGTTTAAGTTCAATCTCAAACTCTCTTAAATAATCAAGTTCTATCGGCTGACCGTTTGACCATGCAACATTTGGAAGTGCTCCAAACGCACCATTGAGATTAATTCCTCTCAAAGGAACTTTTGCCTGACTCATTGCGTATAGCTTAAGATATGTTGCTTCGACACTCACAAGTGGTATATCATCAAAAATGAATGTTACTTTAAATTCACCTTCAAAACTGCCGTTGCTCATAATCTGAGAATAGAGTGCAGAAACAACTTGAATATTTTTGTGCGCATCGCCGTAAGCCTCGTCAGAGTAAGGAGTAAATGCGTTTAAACAACTTTTCAAAAAAGCTAAATTAATGTTGCAGACAACTTCACTTTGAGTAAAATCTACATTTATGCCCTGTTCAGAGAGTGCTTTTATAAAAAGAGCAGCACTCCCAAAATTTTCATTCCAGTTGATGATTGGGTAAGTCGCCTGTAATGTTTTTTCAACATTTAATTGTCCTAAGTCAACTCTACAAATACCAAACGCCAAAGGATCTCTATATCCCGGAGTTGTAGATTTTATTTCTTGTATTAATGCTTTAAAAGCATCTTCTGTCTGAATTATTTCCATTGAATTCTCGCTTAAATGATTTATTTGCGGAATTATACTTAAAGTATACTAATGACTTTTTATATATACTACTTTGTTTTACGCGCCAGAATGAACACGTCCATTTTGGAGGCAGGGACTAAAGTCCCTACAACCCCCTAAAGCTGCAAAAAAACAAAGTTTTTTGAGAATTAGAAGATTTACATAGGAATTACAAACATGGACAAATGGCTAGAACTTTTAAAAAATAATGATTATATTGGTATAAAACAGCAGATAAAAAGTGGAGCGGATTTAAGTGATGTCAATGATTCGGGAGAGTCTGTCCTTGCCTGTGCAATTCGAAGCAGATGTGACTTTGATTTATTAACGCTTCTTATTGAGGGTGGTGCAGATATTTTTGACTTCGATGATGAGGGCGTGAGTATATTTGATATGGCCATTACTTATAATAATATAGAGATGGTTCAGTATCTCATAGATAAAGAAATAAATGTTAATCAAACAAACAGAAGAAGCGGTTTTACCCCTCTGATGGCAGCTGCCTGCTATGGAAGAGTTGAGATAGCAAAAATTTTAATAGAAAATAATGTAGATCAAAACGCAGTAGATTCTAAAGGGTTTTGTGCAGCAGATTTTGCTAGAAAGATGAACAAAAAAAGTGTTTTAGCTCTTCTGGATTACGATCCAAAGAGTCCTAAAAATACAACTTACGCAAGATAAGTCTAATCAAAAAACTTTCCTTGTTTTGTGTTATCCAAGGGTTTTCGCTTCTCTTTTTCAAGCCACTCATGAAGCAGTGATTCTATAACCTTGCTTAAGCTCATTTTATATCTGTCTCTTGCATATTTCATAGAGTCATCCCAAGTTTTTCTATCTATAAGTAAACTTCTTGTTACTTCATCTTTTGGTTTCATTTTGCACCTTGTAGTTTCGTCTTAATATATTATTTTTAAAAATAAACGCGAATAATACCCTTATATTTTAAAAGTATAGTGACGAGAGCCTCGTTTTGGCTCTTTTTTTGAGTGAAACAAAAAATGTTTGTAAGCAAAATAGAGAAAAAATGCCAGTAACAAAAATAATAACAACCAAACTATCATCACAAGACTCCTCTTTGTTAGATGCTGTGTAGCAAGTAGTATCGGCAGTTTATAGTATTAGATTAATTTATACTCAATATTTTTATTTTTTAACTCGTTACAAAATAGTTTAAAATATTTTTGAATAATGGCCTCATCAGTTCCGCTGAGCGAAAGCTCTACAGATGCTCTAGCATTTATAAAAATCGGAAGTGATGAAAGCTCTATATTGTCTGGAATTTGTTGCATGATTGAAATAAGTGTATTTTCGCTTGTTTGTGCGAGAAGAGTGTATCTAAACTTTTCATCAGCATAACTAAACGCAGTCTCTATCGCAGAGCGAATCATTGGATGTGCCATTTGTGGAAAACCGGGAACAAAAAAGAATCTCTCTTGAAGTGAAAAACCGGACATATTATTTACGGGATTAAAAAGGAGTTGTGAACCTTCAGGCAGATCTGCCATATGTATTCTGTGCGGGTAGGACTCTTCGCCAAATCTTTGAAGAATATCATTTTTAAACTCTTTATGTGTCTGTAAAGGTTTTGATGTGAAGACTTCAGCGGCTATTTCTCTTGTCAAATCATCAGGTGTTGAACCTATGCCTCCAAACGAGAACATAACTGCGTTTTTATCTGAAAGGATGAGTCTGTAGCAGCTTTTCATAAGCTCTTTGTCATCTTTAATAATAAAAGATGCGAAGAGTTCATGGCCGTATCTAGCCAGTTCACCTTTTAAAAATTCAAAGTGTTTATCTTCTCTTCGCCCGTTTAATATTTCTGTTCCAATAATCACCGCATAAAAGTTCATCTGTTCTACTTTTTTGCAAATTATAGTATTATTTCATAAATAATATACGAAGGTAAAATATGTCTTACGCACAAAAATTAGAAGAGTTAATAACAAAAACTGTTATTCCAGATATTGATGAGAGGTTAGATGAGATTTTTGAAGAGATTGCTGGAAGTAAAGAAGCAACAGAAGACGCAAAAGAAGAGATAGAAGAACTTCGTGAATTTAAAGCAGATTTACAAGATGTCTTAACAGATATTCAAAACGGTGATATCGAAGAGGATGAGTGTCAAGAGCTTATTGAAGATATTTTAGAAGCACAAGAACATAATGGCGACGATGATGAAGACGAAGATTTTGGGTTTAAAGAGGAATAAAAATTCCTCTTTATCGCATTTAGCTATTTTTTAAAGCTACTTTATTTTATACGTTCCCGGTAATTTGCCAAAATAAGTAAGAATACCAGAGCCGATAAATGCGATTAACAGAGAAGGTATACTTACGCTTTCACCAAATAAAGCACCTGCTTCTTCAGCATTTTCGGGATTCATAACACCAATGAACATTCCTCCGATAAATAAAAAACCAATCCAAAAAAGCATTGACCAACCAAGAGAAATAAGAATCAAAATGAAGACATTTCGCTGTACTGCTAAACCTTGCGTTGCCCCGCAAAAGGGACAGGTGTGAGCTGTTTCATGAATCTCTTTCCCGCAACCTCTACAAAAAACCATTCCCATAACTAAATTCCTTTTTTTGGAAGATTATATATAAATAAACCTTAAATAACAAAATATTACAATTTAATACAACATTTCCATTATGAATAATTTAGTGAACTCGAACAAGTATTTATAGATAGTTTTAACTTCATTTCTATATAATGCCTTTAATAAAATCAATAGGATGCATATGAGAATAATATTACTAGGAGCTCCTGGTGCGGGAAAAGGTACACAGGCTCAATTTCTAACAAAGAAATATAACATTCCTCAGATTTCTACCGGAGATATGTTAAGAGCGGCAATTAAAGCCGGAACTGAAATGGGAAAAATGGCGAAAGCTGCTATGGATGCAGGTCAACTTGTTACAGATGAGATAATAATAGGTCTTGTAAAAGACAGAATCGCTGAAGATGACTGTAAAAATGGCTATCTTTTAGACGGTTTTCCTCGTACACTTCCTCAGGCAGATGCTGTGACAAATGCGGGTATTGCAATCGACGCTGTTATCGAGATAGATGTTCCTGATTCTGAGATAGTAAAACGTATGTCAGGCCGTCGTGCTCACTTGGCATCTGGTAGAACTTACCATTTGATTTACAATCCGCCAAAGGTTGAAGGCAAAGATGACCTTACAGGCGAAGATTTAGTACAACGTGATGATGATAAAGAGTCAGTAGTTCTTGACCGTCTGAAAGTTTACCACGAGCTTACAAGCCCACTTATCGGTTACTATAAAGAACAAGCTTCTAAAACGGATAGCTTGACTTATGTAACTGTTGACGGTACTGCTCACATTGATGAAGTCGAAGCGGATATTGTTTCAAAATTAGCTCGCTAGAGCAGAGGGAGTATCCAGAAAATTTCTGGATACTTTTTAGCTTTTAGAGTTTATAAAACTTCCCATCTCAGAAACTATCTCTTCAATAGTCCCTTCACCAGAAATTACTTTTAAAATATTTTGAGCAGTGTAAAAAGCTTCTATATCAGCTAATGGCTCCATATATACTTTCATACGGTTATCAAATACTTCCGTATTGTCATCAGCACCGCGGTTACGACCAAGAACTCTGTCACGGGCAGTCTCTTCGCTTACATGTACTTCTATAACACTTGCAAGCTTTAAAGAAGCATCTTCACCAAGATATTCATCCAAAGCATTTAACTGTTCCATACTTCTAGGATAACCATCAATAATAATAATATCTGTCGGAGCATTTTTTATAGCGTTTGTGATAGTTTTGATAGCTACTTCAATAGGGACTATTAAGCCTTTAGAAATGTACTGGTCTATCTCAAGTCCAAGTTCACTTTTAGTTGCGACTTCTGCTCTTAACATATCACCGGTAGAGTAGTGTGTTATTGCATCGTTTTGCTTGGCAATCAACTCTGCATCTGTAGTTTTACCGGAGCCTGGAGCTCCAATAATTAAGAATAGTTTTTTACGCTTTAGCATTATGCTTTGACTTGGTCACGTAGTCTGATGTGTAAGTCTTTAAGTTGTGTTGCATCAACAGGACTTGGAGCTTTTGTAAGAATACAAGAAGCTTTTTGCGTTTTAGGAAACGCAATAACGTCACGAATACTTGATTTTTTAGAAATAAGCATCATAAGTCTGTCAAAACCGATTGCAAAACCACCGTGTGGCGGTGCTCCGAATTTAAGTGCATCAAGTAAGAAGCCGAATTTTTCTTTTGCTTCTTCTTCATCAATACCCAGAAGTTTGAAAATCTCTTCTTGCATCTCTTGTTTGTGAATACGAATACTTCCACCGCCAAGTTCAGTACCGTTTAAAACGATGTCATAAGCGATAGATTCTATCTCTTCTACATCATCTTTGTCTGTATCTTTTGGCTGTGTAAATGGATGGTGCAGAGCTTTTACTCTTCCGTCTTCTACTTCAAACATTGGAAAGTCAACAACCCAGACAAATTCATAGGCGTCTTTGTCAACAAGGTTCATTCTTTCGTGTTCAGCTATGAAAATTCTGAGTCTTCCCATGTAGTCCATAACAGTTTTTTTCTCGCCCGCACCAAAGAAAACTACGTCACCGACTTCAAGTTCAGTTCGCTCAATAATAAGAGCAATGTCTTCTTCAGTAAAGAATTTTACAAGAGGACCTTTAAGACCATCTTCTTTCATCTGGAAGTAACCAAGACCTTGCGCACCAAATTTTCTAACATAATCTTCAAAAGTTTTCATTTCTCGTTTAGAGAAAATTAAATCTGCGCCAGGAACTTTAAGTGCTTTAATACGGTTAGTATGCGTTTTTTTCGCTATATTTGTAAAAATCTCATTATCGCATCTTGCAAAAATATCTATAACGTCGACCATTTTTAAGTCGTATCTTAAATCAGGTTTGTCAGATCCGTACCATTCCATTGCGTTTTTGTAAGTAATACGGTTAAATGGAGGTTTAATGTCAACACCACAAGCGCCAAACATTGCAACAAGTAACTCTTCCGCAATTTTCATAACGTCTTCTTGGTCACAGAAGCTCATTTCAACGTCTATTTGAGTAAATTCCGGTTGTCTGTCTGCTCTTAAATCTTCATCACGGAAACATTTTGCGATTTGGAAGTAACGGTCAAATCCGCCAACCATTAAAAGTTGTTTGAAAAGTTGTGGCGACTGTGGAAGTGCATAAAATTCTCCGCTATGGACACGAGAAGGAACCAAATAATCTCTTGCACCCTCTGGAGTTGATTTTGTAAGGATTGGCGTTTCAACTTCCAAAAAGCCGTTTGCATCCAAAATATTTCTTGCAGCGATTGCAGCTTTTGAACGAAGACGGAATGTTTCATACATGTCTGGATCTCTTAGTTCCAAATAGCGATATCTTAGTCTTGTCTCTTCCCCAACATTTTTATCACCGATAACAAAAGGAACGGGAGCGCTCTTATTCTCAATTACAAGTTCAGTAACCATGATCTCAATTGCACCTGTTTTAAGACGCGGGTTAACTAAACCTTCTCCACGAGCGCGTACAACACCTTTAGCAATAAGCACGAACTCATCACGAACCTCATTGGCAACTTTGTGTGCAGCTACGTTGTGCTCTGGGTCACAGGTAAGTTGAATTAAACCTGTTTTATCGCGTAAGTCTATGAAAACTATACCGCCGTGGTCACGGCTATTGTTCGCCCAGCCTGTGAGAACAACGTTCTCTCCAACATTTACTTCACTTAAATCTGTACAATAATGACTTCTCATAAATAGTGAGTCCTAAAAATAATTTTCGCGATTATAACTAAACTAGCCTTACATAAATATGAGTGATACTAAATTACAGTTTCATATGACAAACTGCAATATTTTTTATTTTTTAACCTCAAAAGTGTATAATCAAGAAAAATATTTAGATACTGCTAGCTTGTGGAAAAGGATTTATTTTGCAAAAAAGAGAGATTAAAAAAGTTGGTGTAATTTTGAGACCTTCTACGCCGGAGCTTAAAAGTACTTTTTTTAAACTGGAAAAAATTTTTAACAAACATGGCATAGAAGTTTATATAGACAGTATAAGCGGCGGCATGATAGATGTTATGGGAATGAATTTTGACCTTTTATGCAAGCAATGCGATATTCTTGTAACTGTCGGGGGCGACGGAACACTGATCTCGGTGGTACGCAGAAGTTTCAATTGTGATATTCCTGTTTTTGGCGTTTATGCCGGTAAACTTGGTTTTTTAGCAGATGTAAGTGTTGATGAACTCGATGATTTTGTCGCAAATTTGGTACGCGGCAAATACAGAATTGATGAGCGTTCTGTTTTAGAGGCAAGTATCACCAAGGATGGCGAAGAGATACAAATGTATGCGTTTAACGATATTGTTCTAACGCGTCCTTCCATTTCAAATATGATAAATATACAGACGCTCGTAGATGGAAAAGCCTTCAATACTTACTATGGAGACGGTGTTATTGTCTCAACTCCAACCGGTTCAACGGCCTACAATCTTTCAGCCGGAGGACCGGTTCTGTTTCCTTTAACACAGGTTTTTACGCTTACACCTATATGTCCGCACTCACTTACACAAAGACCTGTAGTTTTACCCGGCACGTATTCTATAGAGATGCGAACACCTACAAATCCTGCACTTATGATAGTCGATGGACAGGATATGATTGAAATAGAGATGGATCAAAGTGTTTATATTAAACTCGCAGAAAAAACTGCAAAACTTATACATAGGGAAGAATTTAACTATTTTGACGTTTTAAAACAGAAGTTAAATTGGGGAGAATAGCAAATGATTGAGAGATTTTATCTCAAAGATTATCTCAGTTTTAAAGAGGTTGAGTTGAGTTTGTCATCGGGGCTTATAGTGTTTACCGGTCCCAGCGGAAGCGGTAAGTCTATTTTAGTAAACTCAATTCTTTCCTCTTTAGGTGCAAGCAGTTGTGAAGCCGCGCTTTGTGAGTCAAGCGTTACATGGAATATAAACGCGAATGAGATAGGCATAGAGAGTGATGACATTAATGTTTTCAGACAAACTAAAAAAGATAAAATAAGATACTTTGTCAATAACCAAAGTGTTTCAAAAAAATCTATGAATGAATTGGCTTCTGGGTACTTAAAACATTTGAGTCTTAAAGATTACAGTGATTTTGAAAATGAAAATTTATTGTCTATTGTAGATGAAAGATTGGATGCTAAAAAGCAAGATATTCAAAGATTAAAAGAAGAGTATAAAAAGTACTTTTTAGAACATAAAAGTGCAAAATCAGCACTTCAAAAGATAGAAGATGAAGAGAAACGCATAGTAGAACTCAAAGAGTTCGCCTCTTTTGAAATAAAGAAAATTGAAGATATAAATCCTGGTATTTCTGAGGATAACGACTTACTGCTTATTAAAAAAGAGTTGTCGAAAAAAGAAAAAGTTTTGGAGAGCATAAGTCAAGCGAATAAAATCTTTGATGGCGAGCATTATGCTATTGCTGCTCTGGATTCTTTGGATGTAAACAGCTCGTTTTTCAGTGATGCAATGAACGAACTACGTGCCACTCTTGACAGTGCTCGGGAAAAATTCAGTGCGCTTGATGAGATTGATGTCGAAGAAATACTCAATCGTATAGAGGAGCTCAGTGCTTTAAAAAGACGTTATGGAAGCATTGAAGATGCCCTAAATTACAAAGAGCAAAAAAAACTCGAATTAGCAAAATATGAAAATATTGAGATTGAAAAGAAAGATTTGCAAGAGAGATATCAATTTCTAGACGAGCAAGTGAAGCAATTAGCCTTAGAACTAAGTAGACTTAGAAAAGAAGAGTTGCAATTCTTTGCTGCTGATCTGAACAAATACTTGAAAGAGCTCTATTTAAGAGATGCACAGGTAAGCATAGAAGATATAGATTATACAGATTGTGGTAAAGATATGATTGAAATCAGCTTAAACGCAGTCGCACTTCAAAAAATAAGTACAGGTGAGTTTAATAGATTAAGACTTGCAATATTGGCGCTTAAGTCAGAGTTTATGCAGCAAAACGGGGGTGTTTTAATGCTTGATGAGATTGATGCGAATCTCAGTGGAGAAGAGTCTATGAGTGTTGCAAAAGTATTAAGACAGCTTTCAAAACATTTTCAAATCTTTGTTGTTTCACATCAGCCCCAACTCACTTCTATGGGTGATCAGCACTTTTTAATCTATAAAAATGGAGATGATTCTTTTACAAAAGAGTTGAATTTTGAACAAAAAATAGATGAAATAGCAAGAATAATCAGTGGTGAAAAAATTTCAAGTGAGGCCAAAACTTTTGCCAAAGAACTTTTGGAAGCAGCAAAATGTGTTTCATAGTTTCAATTATTTCTGCAATTCTTGCTTATAATTTTTTTATTTCAGATAACTTACTTTTGGCTGTATCATCAGCTTTAGTTTCGCTGTTTTTCATTTATCTGATGATAAAAAATATACTATACGTTAAAAAATTAAAAGAGAAAAAAAATGATAATTGATACGCATATACATTTAGACGATAAAAGATACAACGACGATTTAGATGAAGTGCTAGCACGCGCGCGCGAAGCCGGAGTAAAGAGATTTATTATTCCAGGGGCTGATCCTTCTACGCTGGAGAGAGCAGTGGAGATAGCACAAAAATATGAGGATGTTTATTTTGCAGTCGGCGTTCATCCTTACGATATGGATGGATTTGAAGGTTTAGATTTTGAACAGTATGTTCACAATAAAAAATGTGTTGCAATTGGCGAATGCGGACTTGATTACTATAGACTCGAAGGAAGCGATGAAGAAAAAGAGCTTGAAAAAAAACGCCAAAAAGAAATTTTTGTCGCTCAAATCGAACTTGCTAAAAAATATAAAAAACCTTTAATTATTCATATTAGAGATGCTTCAAGAGACTCGAAAGAGTTACTGATACAAAACGCAGCAAAAGAAGTTGGTGGCGTTTTACATTGTTACAATGCAGATGATGAGCTTTTAAGTCTTGCAAATGAAGGTTTTTACTTTGGAATAGGGGGTGTTTTAACCTTTAAGAATGCAAAAAAACTTGTCAATGTTTTACACAAAATTCCAAAAGAGAAACTGCTAATAGAAACTGATGGACCTTACCTTACTCCTATGCCTCATCGTGGAGAAAGAAATGAACCTCTATATACTACTTTTGTTGCCCAAAAAATGTCGGAATTACTAGAAACAAACCTCAAAGATATTGAAAATATTACAACTCAAAATGCCCTAAAACTCTTTCATATTTCCTAATATTAAAAGAGTTTTAGCTTATATAAATAGCACTTACAGCTTATAATCAACTAAATTTAGATAAAATGTAGCTTTTAAATCAACATAAAGAAGTGAAATTTGAAATATTTTTTAACATTATTACTCCCTATTTTCTTATATGCAAACCTTACTTATACTTCCAACTACAACAAAGAGTTAGCAATTTTAGAATCATTTAACATTGATCCATCTTTTATTTATGACCCTATTATGAACGATATGAGAATCAGCAATAGTGAAGTTGGCGCTGATCAGTATTTTTTTAAAATGATGGATGATGCGTATCTCTTCGTCCCTGCCATAAAAAGTATTTTGGCTAAAAATGATGTGCCTCAAGAATTTTTATATCTTGCAATGGCCGAATCCAGTTTTTCAAATAATGCTTCTTCAGCGAAAAGTGCCTCAGGTCTTTGGCAGTTTATGCCACAAACGGCCAAAAGGTTTAATTTAAAAATTGATGATTATGTAGATGAGCGACAAGACTTTGTAAAATCAACAGAAGCCGCTTCAAAATATCTCTCAAAACTTTACAATCAGTTTGGCAAATGGTATTTAGCTGCTATCGCCTACAACTGTGGTAGCGGAAGACTTACAAAAGCAATAGAAAAGGCAGGGACGGATGATTTGTCTGTTTTGCTTGATAGTGAGCAAAAGTATATTCCTCTGGAGAGCAGACGGTATATACGAAAGATTGTTGCTTTTTCTATGATGGGAAATGATGAACAGTTTTTGCTTAAAAATGAATATGAATATCTTTTAAATCGCACAACCGCTTACCCGATTTCTACAATCAAGGTTTCAAACGGAGAGTCTTTACAAAGAATTTCTGAAATTATTGATGTGCCGTTAGGTGATTTACAAAAGCTTAATAGACATCTAAAGCATGATTTTGTTCCGCCAAACGCGAAGAATTATGCAGTTCATATTCCTTATGTTAAACTAGCAGAGTTTAAGCAAAACTACCGTGAAGAACCTGTAAAAAATCATTATAAGGTTCATGTGGTCAGCAAGGGAGAAAGTTTGTCGCGTTTAAGTAAGGCATATGGTGTGTCGAGTAAATTGATTATGGATTTTAATCATCTCAAAGGTTCTTCTCTTTCACTTAAACAAAAACTCATTGTGCCTGTGCCAAATACTCAAGCTTCAAAGAAAATTTCTAATAAGTTTTTACATATAGTAAAAAAAGGTGATTCTTTGGGTTCAATAGCTAAAGCCCACAAGGTAACTATTCAAGATATTAAAATAAAAAATAATTTAAGAGGGAACACTCTTAAAATTGGAGATAAATTGGAGATTTATGAATAAATTTACAATACTTTTTTCTATTACTATAATTAGTTTTTTTACCGCTTGCAGCACAAGGGGACCTGGAACTTACAGCGGTGCTGCTCCTGGGTCAAATCAACCTTCAGCTCCAAAGAGTTATTCTGAGGATTCCAATATCTATAACACAAGCTTAAGTGAACAGGATTTTACACATCCAACAATGAGATCTTATGTTATCTACGGAATAAGATATTATCCTGCTCCTGCAAGTGTAGGAGATGAGTTTAACGGTCTTGCCAGCTGGTATGGGCCCGATTTTCACGGGAAGCTGACTTCAAACGGTGAAACATATAATATGTATGACATGACCGCTGCACATAAAACTTTGCCGATGAATACCATTGTAAAAGTTACAAATGCAAACAATGGCTTAAATACGGTCGTCAGAATTAATGACAGAGGGCCATTTGTCGGAACAAGAATTATTGATCTTTCAAATACGGCAGCCAAAGAGATAGGGATGCTTAATGCTGGCACAGCTCCTGTAAAAGTTGAAGTATTAGGCTATTACAATAATAATTTGAATGATAGAAACGATGTAGGTTCTCCTGTAAATAAAAACAGAAAAATAGATGTTGCTGCTCCAACAATTGACCCTCGACCTGTAGAGAAAAAAGAGGACTTACCGGGAACTTCTTATGCTCTTCAAATCGCATCTTTTAGTAAAATTGAAAGTGCTATTAAAACGCAAGAGGCCTTTAAAAACAATAATGGCTATAGAGCTGAAATTAAAGATATGGAAAACGAAAACGGACGTATTTTTAAAGTCTGGATAAAAGGCTTTAAAAATGCTCAAGAGGTAAAAGAGTACAAAGATTTGGGTTATTTTAAAAATGCATTTATTGTAAGAGAGGATTAATAATGATTAGTAAAACGAGAAAAACGAAAGAAACAAACATCACAATTTCATTAAACATAATGGGAAATGGAAAAAGTAATATAGCAACAGGGGTTGGATTTTTAGACCATATGCTTGAGAGTTTTTCCAAGCACTCTCTTATTGACATAAATATAGCATGTGAAGGTGATACACACATAGATGACCACCACAGTGTGGAAGATGTAGGGATTGTGCTTGGTTCTTTAATTGCTGAGGCTCTCTACCCAATTGAAAATATGGAACGTTTCGGAAGTGCTAGCATTGTCATGGACGAAGCTTGTGTGAGTTGTGATTTAGATTTAAGTAACAGACCTTTTTTAGTTTATGAAGTAGATGTAGCCGGGAAAGTAGGGCATTTTGATACAGAACTTGCAGAAGAATTTTTTAGAGCCTTTGTGTTAAACGCAAGAATTAGTGCACACATAATTGCGCTAAGAGGAAAAAATAGACATCATCTCATCGAAGCTGCGTTTAAATCCTTAGCTGTTGCCCTTCGCAGAGCAATAGCTAAAAACGAGAGAGTAGGCATACCAAGCACAAAAGAAGTGTTATGATTAAACTTCTTATTTTAGATGTAGACGGGTGTTTAACAAATGGGGACATTATTTATAGCAGCGAAGGCATTGAAACCAAGCATTTTAATGTAAAAGATGGTTTGGGCATTAGCTCATGGATACGACTTGGAAATGAAGTGGCGATTATTACAGGAAGACAGTCATCTGTTGTTGCAAAAAGAGCCGATGAACTCGGTATCAAGCATCTTTTTCAGGGTGTAAAAGATAAAGATACTGTTTTGCGCGAACTTCTAAGCACCTTAAGTATCAGCTTAGATGAAGCCGCCGCCATAGGCGATGATTTAAATGACTATAAAATGCTTCAAAGTGTCGCAAAAAGTTTTACTCCACATAACGGCGTATCAGAAATAAAAGAGATAGTAGGTACGGTTTTAAGTAAAAATGGCGGAGATGGTGCTGTTCGTGAGATGATAGATATTCTTATTCAAGAGAATAATCAAAAAGAAAAATTTATGGCTTTGTGGATATGAATATAAATTTCTTTTTTGTTATTATTTCGATTGCTTTAATGATGATTTTTACTCTTTTTAAGCCCTTAAATATTAAAACGCAAAATTTTGAAGAAACCCCTTTGCTGGAAGTGAGTTCCTTTACTCTTCATGAGCTTAACACCTTAGGCATTACGACCATTATGAAGGGAAATAATGCTCTTAGATATGAGGACCGTTACCTTGTGGAAAATATTGACTATACTGATAATTCAAAGAAATATAAAGCGAATATGGTTGCAGATAAGGGCGTTTATAAAGACAATATTGTTAATCTAAGCGGCAATATCATTTATAGCCGGGAAGATGGTCTTATTTTTAAAACCCAAAAGGCAGATTACGACAAAGTCAATAAAATTGCTACGTCAACGACAGACTACGTAGCTTATATGGGCAAAAGCAATATGAAGGGTACATTTTTGAAATATGATAATGAGAATAAGAGAATTGAATCCAAAAATGTAAACATAATATATCAATTAAAAGAGGAAAAATTATAATGCGTGCAACATATTTACTATTTTTTTTAGCACTCTCGCTTTATTCACAAGAGTTGAAAATAAAGGCAGATTCTTTTGCCGCGGATGAAAAATCAGGTGTCTCAATATTTACAGGTTCTGTAAATATATTAAGAAGCAATGATGAGCTTAATGCAACTGAAGTTACCGTTTACACAGATAGCAATCATAAACCTTTGAAATTTGTTGCAGTCGGCAATGTCTCTTTTCATATAGAAACAAAAAGCGGTTCTGTATATAATGGCGTTTCACAAAAAGCGATTTATATTCCTGAGAAAAAAGAGTATCAATTTTTCAAAAATGTTCATTTAAAACAATTGGATGAGAATAAAGAGATTATCGGTGAAGAGGTTGTTCTTAAAGCAACAGAAGGAAAAGCTCATGCAAAAGGCAAGAAAGATGGTCCTGTTATTATGATATTTAATGTAGAAAACCAAGAAGAGGAAGGACAGTAATGGTAGAAATTGTAGAATCAACATTTATTACTTCAGCTCCAAATGTTCAGAGCGCTCCAGACTCTCTTGAGCAAAATGAAGTTGTATTTATGGCGCGTTCAAATGTGGGTAAAAGTTCTCTTTTGAATGCGTTTACAAATCACAAGGGATTAGCTAAAGTTTCCTCAACACCGGGTAAAACAAGATTAATTAACTATTTTGATGTAACCTTCATTAATAGAGAAACAGAAGAAAAAAGCTTTGCAAAGTTTGTTGACTTACCAGGTTTTGGATATGCGAAGGTTTCAAAATCGATAAAAAGTGATTGGGAAAAAAATCTTACAGATTATATCTCGCAACGCACACAGATAAAGCTCTTTATACATCTTATAGACTCAAGACATCCAGACTTAGAAATTGACAGATCTGTAACCGAATTTTTATTGGAAACTTGCGCTGAGAATCAGTATATACTGCAAATTTTTACAAAGATTGATAAACTCAACCAAAAAGAACAAAGTGCTCTTAAAAGAGAGTTTCCTAATGCTCTTATGGTTTCAAGTTCTAAAAAACGCGGCTTAGCCAAAGCGATACAAATTGTTTATGACATACTCAATGAGGTTCCTGATGAAAATTGAACTTAAAAAAGCTTCTCTTAGCAATATAGATGTAATGCAAAAACTTGTAGCTCCTGAAATCCAAAGCGGGATAATACTTGCAAGAAGCGATGATGAAATTGCAACAAATATTAGATCTTATACTTTGGCATATTTAGAAGGTGAACTTGTCGGTTTCTGCGCGCTTCATGTTCATACTGCCTCTCTCGCCGAAGTAAGATCTTTAATAGTTAAAGAGAATTTAAGAGGCAATAAAATAGGCGAACAACTTGTCAATCAATGTCTAAGTGAAGCCATAGACCTTGGTCTGCAAAGAGTACTGACTTTGACATATAAACAAGGTTTTTTTGAAAGACTAGGCTTTGTTGAAATTCCAAAAGAATCTTTGCCTGAACACAAAATTTGGGCTGACTGTATAAAGTGTAAACACTTTCCTGTATGCAACGAAGTATCTTTAATCAAAAATTTATAACTCTTGCTTCGTATGTAATAATTTTTATTATATACGAAAGCCTTAGTAATATATATCTTTTTTTACCTCCATTATTTGCTGTTTTGTTTGTATTGTTTATAAGAAAAATAAAGCAAGATGATGCGATTTTCGTTTTTGCAATTTCATTTTGTTTGTTGATTTATGAAGCAGATAAAGGCTTTGTTGCGTTTAGTTCTATTATCTATTTTGCATTTATATATAAGTTTATTTTGCCAAAAATAATTAAAAATTTTGGATGTGAACCTTGTATCCGCATTTCATATGTTTTACTGGCTTATATAGGTTATTTTCTTTTTTCTTTATTACTCGCAAAAATATTTGGAACATCAGAACCGGTACTAAATTACTATATAATTTACTATATAGTAATTGAATTCTTTTTAGTGAGTATGTTATGAAAATAAAATTTATAGTTTTTGTCTTTTCTGTAATATGGCTTGGGCTTATTTTACGTGTATTTTTTCTTGCAGTAGAGTCTAATACCTATTATGACAAACTCTCTCAAAACAATACGATAAAAATTGAACAAATAGCTCCAGTAAGAGGTGAGATTTTAGATAGAAACAATAAGCCTATAGCAATAAATAAACTCGGATTTAAAATAGAACTTAGACCGCATCTTATGTCTGCGGAAAATATTGATTCGTTTAACGCTGAACTAGATTTATTGCTCAAACTTTTGCCACAACTCGATAAAGAAAAAATTATAAAAAATTATAAAAAAGTGGATTCCTTTTACAATCACTCTTTTATCGAGGTTGTGAGCTTTATAGAATATGAAGATATCATTCCTGTTTATGCAATCCTTAATTTACGTGATAATATAAATATTGTTCCTGCTCCAAAAAGATTTTATCCGTACAATGAAATCGCAGCACATATTATTGGGTATGTCTCGCGTGCAAATCAAAAAGACATAGATGCTGACAGTTCTCTTGAGCTCATTGGCTACACTGGAAAAATCGGCTTAGAAAATTATTACAACTCTTATTTGCAAGGCGAAGCAGGACGCAGGGAAATTAAAGTAAACGCAAACAACAAAGAGATAGAAGAGCTCTCCTATCAAAGTGCTGTTGAAGACAAAAAACTGACGTTAAACATTGATATAGAGCTTCAAAAATATATATCGGAACTTTTTACTGATAAGGCCGGGGCAGTCATTGTTATGGATGTTAACGGTTCCATTTTATCTGCGAGCAGTTATCCGGAGTACGATTTAAATATATTTGTTTCAGGGATGTCCCAAGAGATGTATGATGAACTCTCTTCTAGTTTGGATCATCCTTTTACCAATAAATTAGTCAACGGTTTATATCCCCCGGGTTCTACAATAAAGACAGGCTTGGGACTTCTTTACATCACTACAGACTTAGATGAAAAATGGAGTGTAAATTGTGAGTCACGCTTGCCTATAGGCGGAAGAGTTTTTAGATGTTGGAAAGATCATGGCCATGGTAAAACAGAAATCATAAAAGCTATCAGAGAGAGTTGTGATGATTACTTTTACAAAGGCAGTCTTATTGTCGGAAATGAAAAAATGAGCGAAGGGCTTATTCGTTATGGTTTAGGTCAAAAAACAGGAGTTGATTTACCTAATGAGTTTATAGGGGTTGTACCTTCTCGTGAGTGGAAAAGAAATAAATATAATCGTTCATGGAATATTGGTGAGACTATCAACACTTCCATCGGTCAAGGTGATTTTCTGGTAACCCCTCTACAGATGGCACAATATACCGCGTTAATGGCAACTTCAAAACTTCCTGTACCTCATTTTGCCAAAATTATAGGTGATGCTGCCTATAATCCTGAACCTAAAAATGTTCTCAATGAACTTGAGCTTAAAAAACTGCCAAAAATTCAAAGAGCAATGTATGAAGTGTGTAATCTTCCAAATTCAACAGCAAAGAAATATGTCAACTCTAAAGTCACTATTGCTGGGAAAACAGGTACTGCGCAAGTTGTGACAATTAAACAAGATATCAAAGAGAGAGAGTTGGAACATAATATGGATTACTATAGCAGATCACATGCCTGGTTTACTACTTATGGACCCTATGAAAACCCTCAGTATATTGTATTGGCAATTGTTGAACATGGGGGGCACGGAGGTTCTGCTGCAGGAAATTTAGTTTCTCGAATATATGACAAGCTTTTAGAACTTGGATATATTAAAGAAGAGAATTCAGATAAGAGAGTTTTGAATAAAAAGCGCAAGAATAATAAGTAAAAATATAGCTCCGGCTTTATTATAGAGACGGTTTGCGAGTATAAAGACAAGTGAAATAGACGCTGCAACCATGATGAGCATATCGAATTTTGTAGCTACCAGATCAATTGTAAGAGGGCTTAAAAGCGCGGCAGAACCTAAAACCATGGAAAAGTTTGCTACGTTTGAGCCAATAATATTTCCAATACTCATCTCCGCGTTTCCTTTTCTTATTGCAACCAAGGAGACTACAAGCTCAGGTAGAGACGTTCCAAGCGCAATCAAGAAAAGACCAATAATCCACTCGCTGACTCCAAAAACTCTTGCTATATTTGTTCCGCTTTCTACAACAAAACTTGCACCGCCGATTGTTAATACAAAGCCAACGATGAGTA
>VMSZ01000008.1 GCA_013791885.1 Sulfurimonas sp.
ACATCGCTGTTCATAATAAGTTTAGCCGAGTATTCTTTTTCAGAAATTATTTTTGAAAAGCTATTGGCAAAATTTTGATAAATATTTTTTTCTTCATAATTAAATAAATCTATTGTATTTGTATTCTCTTTGATTTGTTTTAAGACAGTTTGAAATGAATCTATCCTCTCTAAATCATCAATTTTACTCATATTTAATAATAAAGATTCATATTTAAACGAACTATCAATAGTTTCTATAATTTTTTGAAACAGTTTAGCAATAAAAAAAATCTCTGTCTTAAAATCATATCTATTCTTTTTAAAATCATTTGGAATCTCACCACCCCACCAATTGAGACTAATACTTTTTTGGTTATCTTCAGAAAAATTAAGTTGTTTACCAAAACCAAAATCTATGATTTTTACATTATTATTTATATCAATCATAATATTTGATGGTCTAATATCCCTGTGCAAAATGTTATTTTCTTCTAAATATGCGAATCCACTGATTGTTTGTTCAAAGATACTGTTTAAATTTTCTGGATATTCTTCAAGGTATTTATCTATTTCTTTGCCTTCAATATGTTCCATAACAATGTAGCCAGTAGAATACTATGGATATAAATAATAATTGAATACTCTGACAATATTATTGTGATGTAAAAGGTGCATTAATTTTATTTCATTAATAAAATTTTTAAAATATTCTTCTTTCGGAATGCCCTTTAATGGCTTGTATTTTTTACAAACAAAATCATAATTGATATATTCATCTTGTATTAAGATAGTTTCTCCAAATGCTCCATTGCCAAGTTTTTTAATAAATTTAAAATCTTTTTTTCTTATAAACTCAATAGTATCCTGTTCTTTCATTTAAGCGCCCTCCACAATTATAATCTCTTCATCACTCAGCCCGTAAAGTTCATACACCATTTTGTCTATCTCTTTGTCGGTTTTTTCTATCTCTGTTTTGTATCCGCTTGCCAAGGTTTTGTCGTTTTCAAAGATGGCTTGCCACTCTTGTTTAAAGCTGCGTTCATGGAGTTTATCGGCAAATTTTAGTTTGAGGGCTTTTGTGTATTCTGTTACAAACTCCTCAAATGTCAGCTCTTCAAAGTTTTGGAGTTTTTTTGTGAGTTTTTCGAGTTTTAGTTCGTTTATGAAGTTTTGTTTTGTCTCTTGGAGGTTTTTGTTCAACTCCAGCATTTTGTCTGCTTTTTGGATGAATTCATGTTGAATAACAAAATTAATTTTTTTAATAGGTATTCTTGAAGTTATTGGACTATCAAAATGCATTGTTCGAATAGCTTTAGCATAAATAAACCTATACACATACCAGTTTATTAAATTAGAATTTAATAATATCCAAATATATTCTTTTGGATAATCTTCATCCATTGTGATTTGATTTATGGTGTCTATAATAACACATTGAACATCTTGCGGTATTGTACAAATTATTTTTATATGGTCTATTGGATTTTCTATATGTGCAACTAAATTTTGAACCAATACGGAGTTATTATTAATATAAGATTGCTCTTTTGGAATATCTTTTTTATCAATTTGACCTTTAAAACTTCTAATCATATATCTATCAATATCAGCACCACCGATTACATTTAATTCGGCATCACTTTTTATAAACTGCTGTAGACCAAATCCTCTTTTATTTTCCGCAACATCATTTAAAAATATAGACCCTTCTAGCATTTTATTAGCAATTGATAATTCTATATTAGAAATGCCATTTAAAAAAAATCCAAATTTTGCAGATATTTTTTTATTTATAACACCAAGTTTTAAAATGTCTTGATTTTTCAATATGTTTGAATCATATTCTTTTGTACTTGTTAATTTATCTAAAATTATCATTACTTGCTCAAGTTTAACTTCAGTCCAAACTTTTTTACAGTCTACCAATGATGTCAAGTTATTCCAAACATATTTTCTTATATCTTTATAATTTGATGAAAATACAAATGATTTAGGGATGATAAATCCTAGTTGTCCTTTGCTGCTTAATATATCAAAGCTCATTTTGACAAATAAAATAGCCGTATCGCTAGAATTCATATTGAATTTGCTTTTTAAAAAATCTTGATGTTCTTTTGATAATTTTGCCCCATACGGCGGATTCCCAATCACAACATCAAATCCAGCTTGTGCGAAAACCTCTGGAAACTCTGCATACCAGTCAAAAGCGTTTGGTACTACCGTTTTATCGCTTATGAGGGAGTTTCCTACTTTTATTTTATTGGCTAGTTTTGTGAGTGGTCTTCCTTTTTTTGCTGTGCGTAACCACAGGCTTAGCCTTGCTATCTCTACTGCGCCTTCGTTTATGTCCACGCCGTAAAGGTTGTGTTCTAGCACCTCTTTTTCCACCTCATACACGGCAAACAAATCTCCCATGAGCGCTAGGTCATTTTGGAGTCTTTTGTGTTCTTTGAGCAAGTATTCTAAGGCTTGGTTTAAAAATGCTCCACTTCCGCAAGCTGGGTCAAGGATTTTTAGGTTTAAAAGCCAGTTTTTGTACATGAGCAGATTTTCTTTTGTTTGTAACTCTTTTTTGTTTGGTTTTTGAGGGTTGATGATGGCTTCTACTTCGGTGATGTTTAGCTCAGAGCGTTTGTCTTCACACAACTTGCCAAGCGTGTTTTGTACGATGTACTCGGTGATGTACGCCGGTGTGTAAAAAACGCCGTCTTTCTTGCGTTTAGACTGCTTTTTGTCAAAGTCGCTTTCTAAAATCTGCGCACTCATCTCTTCAAGTTCGCTGATGGAGTTCTCAAAAATATGCCCCAAGATGTTTACAGAAATGTCGCTTCCAAAGTTGTAAGCAGAGAGAATTTTTGCTCTTGCATTTAGCACTTCATCGTCTATGATGAGCGCATCCAAAAATGCGTCATGAGCGAAAAGTCCGCCGTTGTACATGGTGATGTCTAAGTCCTCATCTCCTGCGTTTATGGCTTCAAAATAAACCTTGTAAGAGTCATAAAGCGTAAATGTTTTTACAAGTTTTTTGACTTCGCTTTGACGCGCGATAATCGTGCCGATGGTGTTTTTTGGCAAAAGGTCGGTGTCCTCGCCAAAGAGTATAAAGACGATGCGGTCTATGAGTTTTTGTGTTGCGTTTAAGAGTTCGAGTTTGTCAATTTGAGGGTTCTTTTTGAGTATATTTTCAAAGAGATTAGTTCTAAACGCAGTGTAATCTTTGTAGAGTTTGTTAGAAATATCTTGCTCAAAGTTGAGTGATTTTTCTTTGATGGTTTGGGGAAGATTTTTGCTGATGCTCTCATAACTTAATATCGTGTGAAGCTTTGTAAAGCCTTCATAATCAAGGTCAAAAAGAAAAAATTGCTCATAAGCCGTGGCTTTGTCAAAGTAAAAACGCAGCTCATTGAAGTTGGAAACGATGACGTATTTTGCATCGTTGTTGTGTTGCAAGTAGCCAAAAGCCTGACGCACAGCACTCTCGTCACGGTTGTATTTTTTGTCCAAATCTTTTGTTTTTTGGTCTTTTAACTCTATGACGGCTACAACTTTGCCATCAACCAAAAGCGCGCCGTCCGCTTTTTGAGCATTTGTCTCGTTCTTTTTTTCACGTTCTAGTGTGTAGTGCTCATTTACTGAGCGTGTTTTAGAAACATAACCAAGAGCATTTTCAAAAACATCTTCTAAAAAACCGTCTTGGTAATCGGTCTCAATCCATGAAGCAATCTTCTCTTTTTTCGCTAAAAATGTTTTGAACTTTTGCCATCTAAGTTCTATGAGTTTTTCATCTTGTTTGTCTATAAAATCGTTCAATACTTTTGGCTGAAAAAGTTGCTGCATCAATATTTCTCGTTTGTAATTTTTACAAGATTATATAGAATACAACTTAAAACAACACGTTTAAAGTAAAGGTGAAAGCAGAATGAAATTAAATGAAAGAAGAAAAGTGTTTAATCGAGCCGGGTATGAGGAGAGAGGTTAAAACCTGCTCACCTTAGCTTCTTGAAATGTCATAAAAACTTTTCCGTCTAAAACTTCCCCGTCATAAAGAGACTGAGAGTTTTGTATTGTTGTTTTTTCATTCACGTCAAACAAGAGCGCGCTTACTTTTTGACCAACTTTAAAAGTGCCGTATTCTAAACCTATGCTTCTTGCAGGGTTTGCTGCGGCAAGTTTTACGACATCACTCATGCTAATCATGCCGGACTTCACAAGTTTTTCATAATAAAGACAAAGGGCATCTTCGATGGCTTCACAGCCGTACTCTGCATCATAAAACGCAACTTCTTTATTTACGGGAGAACTTGGCTGATGCAGCGTTGTAATGGCATCTATCTCTTTATTTTTAAGTGCTGCTTGAAGCAGTTGCACATCACTTAAACTCGCTAATGGCGGATTTATTTTAGCTGTAGTATTAAAGTTCTCACAAGCTTTGTCTGAATGGATGAGATGGTGAATAGAAACCTCACATTTTACATCTACTCCATCTTTTTTCGCTTGGCTTATGAGGTAAATAGAACGCGGTGAAGCGATGGATTTGAAAAGGATTTTAATTTTAAAGTGTCTTGCAATCTCTATCATACGGGAGACATGAAGCACTTCGCTTAAATCAGGTATGCCCGCAAGCCCAAGACTGGAGCTGACATCACCCTCAAGCATGACACCGCTGTTTATGAGTGAATTATCTTCAGCTTTGCAAAAAAGTGTGACATCATACATTTTGACATATTCGGCAATTTTAATGGCAAGATTATTTTTTGCAATAGTACTCATATAGGGTGCTACTGCTCCGCGTTTAAGTAAAATGGCAATATTACTCAGGGTTGCGTCTTCTTTAAGGGTGTTTAACATCAAATCTACTTTGGCACCTTTTAGCGTTCCAAGACTGTTTTGAGCAAATTCAAGTGCGACTTCATTATCTATGGCTGGTGTAGAATTCGGATTTAAAACAACATGCCCGATTCCGCCTTTGAGAGCTTGATTTGAAAGAGCTTTGATATTGTTTGCGTTGAGTACAGAATCTTGTAAACTTACATTTAAATCTAGTAATAAAGGCATAAAGTAAGCCCCGCGAGCGTCTATTGTCTCACTGCCTTTTAAATTCTCACCTATCTCTTTAAGTATTCCCTCTTCTATACGAACATCGGCTCTTCTCTCACCATTAGAATCACAAATAATTGCATTTGATATAACCATTTCAGACCACCTTTGATATAATGATAAAATTATAATAGATTAAGGCTTAGTATTGCGTTTTATTTCTCTTGTTTTTTTCATTTTTGTATTTGCCAATGCTCAGACTCCTTACCAAAAAGGCAAGCTTACTTACATGAGCAAAGGATGTTACAGTTGTCATGGAAACAACCTTGAGGGTTTGCACAGATATCCAAAACTTTCCAACCGCGCGAAGGGCTTTTTGTCCTACAAGCTTAAACGTTTTCGAGACAAAATAAGCGATAATCAGCAACAAGAGATGATGATAGCCTTTGCGGTGGATTTGAGTGATGAAGAGATAGACAATCTCACAACTTACATGCAAGATTATGTACAAGATAACTTAAGTGAAAAATATAATGACTCTTATGTACCAGAAGGAGACGGCGGCTCGTGAAAATATTGGTAAGTGCACTCGAACATTCGGCAAATGTACACCTTAAGTCTTTAAAAAAAGAGCTGGGTGATGATGTTGAGTTACTAGGAATTTTTGATGCTGAGCTTGGAACTCCTATTGTGGATTTGAGAAGTTTAGCCATCATGGGTTTTGTAGATGTCTTTAAAAAACTGCGTTTCTTTTTTAAACTCAATACCCAAATGGCAGACCTCTCAGCAGAAGCAGACAAAGTTCTGCTTATAGACTCATCCGGATTCAACCTTCCCTTGGCCAAAAAAATCAAAAAGCGCTACCCGCAAAAAGAGATTATCTATTACATCCTCCCTCAAGCCTGGGCATGGAAGAAAAAACGCATTCCGGTACTTGAACGCACCATAGACAAACTCGCTTCCATTCTTCCTTTTGAAAAAGACTACTACTCCAAGGCAGCTCCCATCACCTATGTAGGTCACCCGCTTTTAGACCAGATTCAGAAGTTTAAAACGCAGCTCAATGAGACAATTAAAGATGTTGTATTTATGCCGGGAAGCCGTAAGGGTGAAATCAGTAAGCTTATGCCCATTTTTCATCAAGTAAGAAAAGCGCTCAATATAAACGCAGTCATCATCATTCCAAAGTATTTCTCAGAGGAAGAAAGAGTTGAACTTTATGGAGATTTGTCTGCGTTTGAGATTCAAGAAGATGCGCACAATGCACTTTATGAGGCTGACTTTGCGTTTATATGCAGTGGAACGGCCACGCTTGAAGCGGCACTCATAGGCACTCCGTTTATACTCAGTTTCATTGCAAAACCGCTTGATTATTTCATAGCTACAAAACTTGTAAAAATAGAGTATGTAGGTCTGGCAAATATTATGTTTTTAAAATACAAATACAGAACAATGCACCCGGAGTTTTTACAAGAGAATGTTACTGTAGAAAATTTGTTGCAGGCCTATAGAGAATATGACAGAAGTGAATTTTTAGAAAATTCAAAAACGCTTAGAGACTACCTTCGAAACGGCAGTGCTAAAAACGTCGCGAAGATGATAAAAGCCTAGTGTTTGACTTCAAGCTCCTTGAGCTTGTCAATGAAAGTTTTTGCATTCACTCCGCCGTCAATTCTGTCAATTTTAGTCTCATATTTACTTAAAAAGTGAAAAGTCGGTGTACCGATAAAAGTAAGTCCGTTTGGTATATAATCATCATGTATATCAATGTAAACAGCAATGAAGTGCTTATTGAACTCTTTCATAACGTTCTCAGACTCAAAAACAATGTCTTTCATATATTCACAGGCAGGACAGCCTTGTTTTGAGAGCATTACCATCACTATTTTATTTTCAGCTTTCGCCTGTTTTATAGCTGCAGAGTACTTCACCCAATTTAAATCTGCAAAAAGTGATGTTGCCACAAACGCCATAAGTAAAATTATTTTTTTCATGTTTTCTCCTAGAATGTATTAAGATGTGCTAAAAATTCAGCCGGTGGAACAAAACCTACAATTGTTTTAGATTGGATTACATTTCCTTTTTCATCAAAAAAAAGTATCACAGGAGGGCCAAAAACTCCATACTTTTTACTGAGTGCTTTCTCTTTTTCTCCATTAGCCGTAACATCTGCGTTTATAAGTACAAAGTCATCCATTTTTGTTTTTACATCTGCGTTTGCAAAAGTGACTTCTTCAAGTTCTGTACATGCCGTACACCACTCTGCACTGAAGTCAAGGAGTATTTTTTTTCCTTTGTTTTTAGCCAAAAGCACGTCAAGTTCTTCTATGGAAGTTACTTTTATAAACTTTTTATGCTTAACGGCAGAGACTGCGTTTACACTTGCAGTTTGCGGTTTTAAAAACTCCAAAGGTTTTGTCATGCTTGTCGAACCGCCTAAAGCACCAATGAATAGTGCCGTCGCATAAGCAAATAATACAAGAGCAACACTGCGTTTAAAGATATGTCCCTCTCTTTCAAAAGGATTCAGATACAGAGCAAAGCCAAGACCAAGTACAGAGTAAAGAATCATTGTTGTGTATCTGTCAACAATTCGCTCAAGCATCCAAATGGCAACACCGAGCATCATAACACCAAAGACGGCTGTAACCATGGTCATCCACGCTCCAGGTTTTGGCATGAATTTACCGGCACTTACACCAACGGCAATAAGAGGAATTCCCATACCGATACTCATAGAAAAAAGTGCCATCCCGCCAAGAAGCGCATCCCCTGTCTGACCTATATAAACAAGTGCTCCGGCTAAAGGAGCCGCAACACACGGCCCGACGATAAGAGCCGATAAAAATCCCATAACGGCTACACCCAAATAGCCTGCACGATGTCCTTTTGAACTTATTTTTGTTACAAACTTGTCCGGGAGTTTTAACTCATAAAAGCCAAACATGCTAAACGCAAGTGCCACAAAGATGAGGGCAAAAGAGTAAATAACCCATGGCGTTTGCAAGGCTGCCTGAAGATTAGAGCCAAACAAGCCTGCTAAAACACCTGCTATTGTGTAAGCAACAGCCATGGCCAAAACGTATACCAAAGAGAGGGCAAATGCTTTTTTTGTACTCAAACCTTGCCCTTGAGAAATAATGACTCCAGAGATAATTGGAATCATAGGAAATACACAAGGCGTCATGGCAAGAAGCAAACCAAAACCGAGGAACGTGAGCAGTACAAACGCGACACTCTCCGACTTAATGGTATCTGCTATGGAGTCAGTTTGTGAGAGTTCTTGTGTCGCCAAGGAGCTTTCCTCAGGCTTTGCCACTTTGGTATTTTCACTCTCTTTCATCTCATTAAGAGTTGTAATATCCAAACTTTTAACTTTTTGTGTTTTGACATCCAACTTTGAAGTATCCACCTCAAAAGAGTAAGTTTTATGCAAAGGTTCATAGCAAAGTCCCTGCTCTGAACATCCTTGATAAGAGAGTGTAAATTGAACGTTTTGTACGCCTTTAACACCCTCTTCTTTTTGAAGGACAACAACAAAGTGTGGTGATTCAAGATACACTATATCACCTTCATGTTCTTCTTCTTTAGCTGAAGTGCTTATCTCTTTGATACTCATTCCATTTTGAGAATCAAGCTCTAATTTTGTTTTGTCTACATAGAGATAAATATCTTTTGCAAGAGTCACATCCGCTTCAAGCTGCATATTTTCATTTATTACTGCATTTGGGACAAACGCTTCATCTGGCATAAGAAATTTTGGAGGAGCAGCTAAAAGTGCAAATACTAAAGAGAAGAACAAAACAATTTTTTTCATATATACATCCATCATTGATTTAAAGAGACCTATTTTATCTCTAAATTATTAAGAGTGCTCTTACATAAACAAAAATCATTTCTAATTCAAAAACAATTAATCTAATTTTGTTTAGAATGCGCCAAAAGGAGTCACTTTAATGATAGATTTAAATACGAAAGTATGTGTATGCAATAACCTGACTGCCGGGGATATTGCAAAATGCATCAAAGAGAACAGCTTCTCAAGCCTCGAAGAACTCCTTGAAAATGAAGTCTGTCCGATGGCAGATAAATGTGAATCTTGCAAAGATGAAGGCTTTAATAACGATGGAATAAATATTCCTCTTGTATTTGCAATGGTAAAAAAAGGCCAACTTTAAGAGTTATTCTTGAAAGTGCTTTGGAATTTTGATAATAAAAGTCGTTCCCTCGTTCGAAGTTTGGACATCAATCTCTCCATTGAACTGTTTTTGTATAATCATCTGACTCATATAAAGTCCTAGCCCTGTCCCATTTTTGCCTTTTGTACTAAAATAGGGTTCAAAAATTTTTTTCATATTTTCTTCTGTAATCCCAGAAGCATTGTCTTTTACAAAAAGCAATACACTATCTTTATCTTCCTCTGCAAAAAGTTCTATTGTTTTTTCTTTTTTGTCCAAATCCTTAAAAGCGTCAATAGCATTGTTGAGTAAATTTAAAATCACTTGTACAAGTTCATTTTCGTAAACTAAAAGAACAATTTTTTCATTTTGTATAATTGCAATATTTATGCCTGTGTGTTCTGCTTTGGCAGAACCGAGCTTAAGTGCTCTTTTAAAAAGTTGTCCTGCTTCGACTTCACTTGCAATTCTGTCAGGTCTGAAAAAAGTTTGAAAATCATCAATAGTTTGCGAAAGGTACATAATTTTTTCACTTATATCACTCAAAACCTGCTCTTTTTTTGCTTCATCTACTTTCTTTCCAAGCATAGACTCAAGCTGAATATTCGATATTTGCAGTGTAATGGCTGAGAGAGGTTGTCTCCACTGATGCGCTATCATACTAATCATTTCACCCATTACAGCCTGTTTTGATTGGTTTGTGAGAAGAAGATCTTTTTTTATAAGTTCATTTATCTTCTCTTGAACCGTTTTTTCCAAAGACTCGTTAAGTTCGCGTAACTCTTGCGTTTTTTCCTCAACCTGATACTCCAGTTTTGCATTAAAATTATAAAGTTTTTTCTGATAGTAAGCCATAATAAGAAAAAGTATCCCCATCCCCACTACAATTCTCGCCGCAAGAGAGTAATCTGTGCCATCATGGTACCTCGTCATCTTCCATCCGTCAACAATGCTCTCTTTTTTTTCTTCGGAGATGGAATCTAAAGATTTTTGCAAAATAGAGAAAAGCAAAGGCTCATTTTTTTGCACTCCAATACTTCCATAATCAAATTTGTCTTTGAGTAGAAAACCATTGACTTTAAGTTTTCCATATCCATACTTATCTACCAAATAATCTGAAATCTCATTAATCGTTACTACTCCAAAAACTTCATCTTTTAAAAGCTTTTGCATTAAACTGTAAATATTTTCTTCTACTTCAATTTGTAAATAAGGATACCTCTTGAGAATCATCTCTTTATGAAAGGCAAATCTTACGACAAGTTTTTTACCCTCAAGTCTATGCGAATCATCAATAAATGGTTTATCGAGTCTGCTCAAAATTGTAAAATGGGTCTTTAAAAAAGGTTTGCTTAAAACTAAATTCTTCAAATCATTCTTAGGTTCTTGGCAAATAGAAACTATACTGCACTCTTCATCAACTATTTTCTGCTTCATACCATCGTAGCGTTTTGACACTAACGGTATAAATTTTATGCCGGTTTTTTTCGAAATTTCTGTGTAAATATCCCCCATAATTCCCGTATGTATAGCATCAAAATAACCATCAAGCGGATATAAGTCCGGTTGTAGACAAACTTTAATTTCTTTGTTTTTATTTATGTATTCCAATTCTTCTTTTGAAAAATTTGGCTGATTATCTTTTATATCTTTAAAAATAAAATCATTAAAGTTCTTATCCTCTTTAATCTTGTAGTTTATTTTAAAATCTTCAAACTGTCTATGCAGAAAATTCTCATCTATAGAACCTATATCATATGTTTTTGGAAGAATTAAGCGTTCAATTTCTTTGGCCTCGGCCAATAAATCATCTTTAGAAATATTTTTTGAGTATTTTTTATAAATAATCTCTATCATTTCTGCTTTATGATTTAACGCATATTTCCAGCCTTTTATACTGGCGTCTCTAAACGCCATAGCCCGCAAAGAGTGATTTATTGCTTCTTCTTTTGATGTAAAGAGTTCAAGTTGGAGATTAAAAAGTCCTATATCACTGGGGTTTATAATGTTGTATTTTACTCCTAGTTTATCAAGCTTATGCGGTTGATCCGATATAAACGCAGTCATAGCGTCTACTTTCCCATCCACAAACTCGTCAATACCGTAACTATGCTCTACCAAATGCAACTCATTTAGCGCAAGATTATATTCACTCAAAAGAGATTTAAAATTCAGAAGAAAATCTTCTTTACCGGCTGCCATAATTTTTTTGTCAATTAAATCGCTTGGGAAGTTGATTTCGGGTTGAACAATAAGTACTAAAGCAGATCTTTTAAAATAGGATGAGAGGAGTTTAATATCTTTATTGTGTAGGTAACTGACTAAAATATTTGAATTATAAATTCCGTAATTTGCTCTTTTACTTAGGACCTCTTGCACTATATCTGTTGCAAATTGATACTCTTTAAGCTCAACATCAAGCCCAACTTCTTCATAAAAACCTTTTTCTTTTGCCGCTATAAATCCTGCAAATTGGAATTGATACTTCCAATGAAGCTGCAGCGATACTTTTTCTAAGCGTTTTTGCACATCGGGATGTCCCCCGTACAAAGTTACTCCAAGAAAAAAGAGTAAAAACAGAACTCTCAAAATTCCCTCTCATTTATCTTTTTGAGCACATCTTCAAAAGAGCCTTCAACAATTTCCAAAGCCGAACAGGCAATCATCAGATTTATAGGATAATCAAAATCTTCTATAAACCTGTCATCTTTATCCCAAAAAAATCCACCCTCTTCTTTTTTTTCATTCGTCCCAAAACTGTTAATATACGAACGTGTATTTTCCATATATCCGTACACTTTTTTACCTTTGCCATAAGCATAGCCGCATTCCCAAACGGTTCCGCTGTCTGCTTCTTTACCCCTAAACGCATTGAGGTTGGCGATGACAATGTCACATTCATCTATGAGTTTTTCATTTGCTGTAAAAATATCTAGAGCGATTTTTTTCTTCTCTTGATTAAAATCTATCACATTATCGAGTGGGTAGTGTCCGCTAAAACCATATCTTTCACATAATGATGCATAGTTTTTTCCTATTTCTATGGAATTTCTTTCAAAAACATCCGGACCTGCGATATAAATATTTTTCACTCTTTCTAACCTTATTTAATTTTCAAAACATAATAGCATGTATTCAAATATAAATTCTTGAATTTAAGTCTCATTTTTATAGAATTCCTCCATATTATTTACAATAAAGAGCTAGCTATGAACAACAACACAAAATTTAGAAATATTTTCAAGAGAGCTCTCTTTTTAGTATTCATATTATCTAGTATCTTACATGCCCAAAGTGCTTCTGCTGAAAAAAGTTTTTTAACTCCAAACTATTCTTTTAAAAATATAAGCATGAACTATCTAGACTGGAGTCAACATACAGAAGAAAAAACATCAAAAAGAGATTTTTCTTACCTTGAATTTGAAGGCGGAGCCGGCTGGAATTGGGGCGAATTTTATATCTATTTTGACATTGAAAATCCTCTTGGAAAATACGAAGAGTCTACTGCTAGTGCTCAGCGTTTAGCCTTCAAGCCTGTTTTAGATGTTAATCTTTATGAAAATCTTGCCCTGCATATCCATGATTTCAATTTCCACTCAACTGACTATTATGTGCATAATTTAATTACCGGTCTCTCCTATAAAATTCAGACAGACTTCGGTTTATGGGTTCGGCCTTTTGTCGGCTCGCATTATCAGGAAAGCAGTTATTACAGCGGTTACAACGGAGTAATGACGGGATGGACTTTTTTGTATGCGTTTAACGTAATGGAGCAAAAATTTTCCCTTGCCCAGTGGCATGAGATGACTTTTGGCAGAAATGAAAAAGACGGTTATGACAATAAAAACGGTATTCAGGGCGCACTTTCATTTTGGTGGCATCCAAACGCAGTCATCACAACAGGTTTACAATACCGCTATGCAGAAAATGAGTTAGGAAGCCAAGAGTATCAGGATGGTTTTATCTATAGTTTAAAATATAATTTTTAAACATATAGGATTAAAACTTTCCTCAATCCTATCTTAAACGCAATGATGCTACAATGCCGGCATAAAAAACATTTTCGTATTTGTTTTACAAACCTCTGCTAATCTAAGCTGTTCCTTTGGGGATTGGCTATTCAATCGCTGCTTCTCGTCCCCAAATAAGGAAATCAATATGCAACAACAACTCACTCCAGCCGGCGAAAACATCGTCAATGACCTTTCACGCAGATATAATCTCTCTCATGACGCAGTTATCCATATGATTGGTGCTGTAAATAACGGCGGCGGTTCTATGGCTCAGTTTAACTGCCCGGAACTTGGCGGTTCAGGTCAATGGATGCGTGGTGGAATGACAATGGTTGGAGATATGTTTAACAACGGTCTCAAAAATACCGTAAACAATCTATGTGCTGAAATTTCAAATATTTTACAAACTACACAAATATTTCCTGTAATTCCTGCCGGCACAAAAGGGAGCGCTCAGTGGTGGCCTGCAGAACTTGGAAGCCCGTTTAGCAGCGGTTCTCAGAACAATACACGTTACGCCGTATTTGCTAATAGACTTGCAGTTGAGATAAACGGAGAAGTTACTGTTTACGACACCCTAGACAACAACATTGGCGGAGTAAGCCAACAACAAGGCGGGGATAACTCTCTGACATTTTCAAGCCAATACGGAACTATTTTGGTCTCTTCTCTTCCAATTGTATCTGGCCCAGGCAGTACAAAACAGATGCCTCAAGCTCCACAATCAAACTTTGCCCAAGCACCGATGCCTCAGGAGTTTATAGCGCCTGCTCCTGAAGTACCAAAAATGAATATTCCAACCGATGCGTCAGCCGACTCAATCATACAGCTCATAGATAAACTCTCTAAACTGCGCGACGCAGGTGCGCTTACAGACCAAGAGTTTACTTCAAAAAAAAGTGAGCTTTTAAACAGACTCTAGACCTTAGTTTGTTGCATCTGCTAAAACGGTAGATGATTCAACCGGCTAAGAAAGATATATTTAAAAGCTAATATATTTTATTGGTGAAACGCGGGCTTTTTCAATCTCTTGACGTGTTGCGTTTAATATAGCCTCTATTGCAACATCATCCGTCTTAGCTTGATTGAGTAAAGATTCAGCCTCTTCTAATTTTCCCTTATGCAGTGATATATCTGCCAGATTATTCAAAGCAAGCGGATTTACAGCATCAAGGAAGAGTATTTTTCTATACATTTCTTCTGCTTTATTGAGCTGATGTAAACCGTAATAAGCGTTTCCCAGCGCAAAAAGAATTTCCACATTCTCCGGCCAACGGGTCGATGCGGCTTTATAAGAGAGAAGTGCTTCTTGGAGCATTCCCGATTTTTCAAGCTCATAAACACAAGAGAGAAACTTTCTGGGAGTAGCCGTAGCGGGAATTTTTCCCGGAGGCAAAAGCACAACTCCCCACTTTTGACTTCTCTCCCAAATGGCTTCAAAAGTTGCAAGAGGCACAGCTTCATTTGCCTCGTCTGCAAAATGGCTTAAAACAGTCTGCATTTGTGCATCATAACCCGTCACAGGAGCATAATGCCAAAGCGGAGCCCATGAAAAACTGCGGTTTACCAAAACTATGACGGGATGACCAACGGAGAGTTCAGCTACAAGTGCATCAATATTTGGCTCTAGCTGATAAACAAGAAAACCATTGGCACGTGCCGCTGCCATGAGCTCTATTTGCAGCGTACCGCCTTTTTGTGGTATGAGTGTTCGGCTGTCTAACTCTTCAAGTGTTAAACGCGGCAGAACCTGCGCCTTAACCTGCCAATAGGAAGAGACCATTGCTATGGATGATGAAGCACAAAGTTCAGAGCGCGGAGCGACAAATGGAACATCAAGCTTGACTGAAGAGGTGTTATTGTTTAAGGGCAGAGGATTTTTTGACGAGCAGCCGCCCAAAAAAAAGAGAGCGGCTGTCACAAAGAACAGGAAAAAAGAGTTGTTCTTGTTCACGCGACTAGTTAACTATAGATTTTGTAAAGTTAAAAACTTTTGTTACTCCAAGAAGGTCAGTCACAAGCAAAACTATAAAAATAAAAACTATCGCACCGATAATCGACATACCTGCATCTGCTCCCGCAGGTAAAGTGTCTATTTTATGTGCAATTTCCGTTGCCTCTGCATCACTCATTGAGGCAATTCTAGCTTCAATAATTTTTGGGTCAACACCCATTTCTTCAAATTTTTTAGCAACATCTTCGCGGGATGTCATTTGAAAAAGTTTATCTTTAGAACTCGATGGAGCCGAGTTTCCTAAAAGAGCCTCAGTAGAAGCTATTTGAGCCAAAGAAACCTGCGCAAACAAAGTTGCACTCAACACGAACGATAAAATCAATTTAGAAAAGTTCATACAATCCCCCTTAAGGTATTTTTACACATTTTAGTTTGCGTTTACGCCAAAACTGTTGCTGATGTACTCAGCCATTTTCTCATCTGAAATCTTGCCTTCGCGTTTTTCAATAGTCTTGAGGTTTTGCACCATCACTGAGTGATAAGAGCTACTGTCAAACCCTTTATTTCTTAAATCCAATAACTTCGCTGCCAAGGCCTCTTTGCTTAGGTTGTTTAGCGGCGGTCCATAGATATTTGTCTTTTCTTCCGACGCCATCCCTTGACCGTCTGCAACCTGCACACTTACTCCAGGTTTTTCTGTGAGCTTTGGAACACCTCCGGCTTTAACGCCGTGACAATTTGCGCAACGATTGGAATACACGTCACCCACCTCAGCTGTTGTTTGCGCTACACAAACGTTTGGCAGTATTAAAGATGCCAGACTAATCATTAAAAATCCATTCTTTTTCATCATAAACTCCTTAACAAATATTCTAAATATTATCTTTATATATTTAAAAATAAACTTAAGTTTATAAATAATTTCTTACTGTTTCACTACAGTTTTCTTTAAAAAACACTTTTAAACCCCCTAAAACAAGGGCTGTAAGTAGTGTAGGATTTTTCTTACATTTTCTTCTTCTTTTGTGACTATTCTTACTAACAAAATCAAGATATTATTATAAACAATACTAATAAAATGAAGAACGAGATTACAACAATGAATATACACGCAGCACATATCAACGAACTTGTCCAAATTGACTTATTGAAGCAGATTAATACAAATTTATGTGCAGATATCGATTCCCTGCAACTGCGTGAATCTATGTTTGAGTATCGCTCAAAAATTTATAAAATACTCTTTGATACCCACCCTGAGCCGACTGCCCTCATTAGACTCTCAGACGGTCATCTTCTTGAAGCAAACCAACGTTTTGAAAAACTTTTGGGTTACACTGAGGATGAGTTTCGTGCAGTCGGAATAAAAAGATTTTTTGAAAATGATATAGAAAGAATAAGAAAGATAGCAAAAGAAGCTTTAAAAAATGGACGCTGGTTTCAAGTTGAATGTAACTTACTATCACGAGATGAAATACCAATCCCTGTTGCAATATCAGCTTCACTTATTAAACATGATGATCAAACCTTAATTCAAGCATCTCTTCGTAGGCTCTAAAACTCTCTTTCCTCTCCATAAATCAGCAATTAAAAAGCATGAAATTGTTATTATTCACCACAATATTTAAGTTAATTTGAATCTATTTCAAAAAAGGCTTAACAGAGTGGAGATAAGTAGATGTCAAACAAGAAAAAGAGTAGTCCGACCCTGAAGAAAACATTTCCAATTGTTGGCATTGGAGCTTCTGCCGGAGGTTTATCTGCTTTTGAAGCTTTTTTTTCAAGTATGTCCGAACTCAATCCGGAGATGGCTTTTGTTCTCATACAACATCTTGATCCCAATCACAAAAGTATATTGAGCGAGATTATTCAGCGTTACACGCGTATGAAAGTCTTCGAAGTTAAAGACGGTATGCCGGTACAAGCTCACTGCGTTTACATTATTCCGCCAAAGTATGATATTGCAATCTCAGATGACACCTTGCATCTGGTCACTCCTATTCAAGAACATGGACACCGTATGCCTGTTGATTTTTTCTTTCGCTCACTTGCGCAAGATAAAAAAGAAAATGCCATCGGAATAATTTTTTCAGGAACAGGATATGACGGAACAGAGGGAATCCGAGCTATCAAAGAACAAGGCGGCCTTGTCATAGCGCAAGATTTATCTACCGCTGAGTTTAACGGCATGCCAAAAAGTGCTATGGATACCGGTCTTGTAGATTATGTTCTTGCTCCTGATGAAGTTCCTTTTTATCTCATGGAAGAGTTAAAGAGACCTTCTTTGCTTTTGGGAACAAATCAAGAGAGCAATAATCTAAAAAAAATCTTTGGGCTTCTCTATGCGCAAACCGGCCATGACTTCTCAATGTACAAGCCAAACACCATTAAACGCCGTATTGAACGCCGTATGGCAGTGAATCAAATCAACTCCCTTTCACAATATCTCAAGTATCTCCAGAGTACAAAAAGTGAAGTCGATGAACTTTTTAAAGATTTGCTCATTGGTGTCACCAATTTTTTTCGTGATTCGGAAATTTTTGCTTCACTTGAAAAAAATGTTATTCCAACACTCTTTGCTAATAAAAAATCTGATTCTGCTATAAGAATTTGGGTAGCAGGATGTTCTACCGGAGAAGAGGCCTACTCTATTGCTATTTTACTTAAAGAGCATATGGAAAAATTGGATGAGCAGTATAACATTCAGCTCTTTGCTACAGACATTGATGCAAGAGCGATAGCCAAAGCTCGTACAGGACTTTACCCTGTCAGTATTGCTGAGTTTATCTCCAAAGAGAGACTCAAACGTTTTTTCACGCTTACTGAAGACGCCACTATGTACAGAATCCATAAAAACATTCGGGATATGCTTATTTTTTCTGAACATAACATCATTAAAGACCCTCCCTTTTCCAGACTTGACATGATTAGCTGTCGCAATCTTCTCATCTATATGAATGCCTCTCTTCAAAAAAAGCTTATTCCTTTGTTCCACTATTCTCTTTATCCGGAAGGAATACTCTTTTTAGGTTCTTCGGAGACTATAGGCGAGTTTAATGATTTTTTTGATGTCATCGACCAAAGAGCTAAAATCTACCGATGTAAAGATATTCCGATAAATCCTAGTATTACAACCTTCACCCGAGCTAATCACATAGAGTATATGCCATCAGCCGCGCCCATAGCACTGCAGCAAAACAAGAAAGAGATTACTCTCTCTTTGCGTGAATTAACAGAACAGACTCTTTTACAAGAGTTCGTACCCTCAGCAGCACTCATAAACTCTCACGGAGATATTTTCTACCTTCATGGGCGTACAGGCAAATACCTTGAAATGCCTGCAGGCGAAACAGGAGTAAGCAATATTTTAGTAATGGCCAGAGAAGGTTTGCAGCATGATTTGAGTGTCGCTTTACAAAAAGCCATCTTTACGGACGAGCTTGTCTCAAAAACAGAAATTCTTATGAGAACCAACGACCATTTCAACATGGTAAACCTTCAAATCCGTCCTTTGCATCTCAGTAAGGAGATGCACCAGCATGAACCTTTATATCTTGTAATTTTAGAAGAGGTTTCAGCTATTCATCAGAAGCAACTAAAAGAAGAAAAACTTCTAGAGAGCACTCCCATAAAAGATGAAAATATTAAAGATGCAGCGAGTATTAAAAAACTCCGTCAAGAATTACATCTTAAAGAGAAGTTTCTTCAAACAGCCAACGAAAAAGTTAGAACTTACAATGAAGAACTGAAATCTTTTAATGAAGAGATACAGTCCATGAACGAAGAACTCCAATCGACAAACGAAGAGCTTGAGACATCAAAAGAAGAACTGCAGTCTGTCAATGAGGAGCTCTCAACCGTAAACGCAGAACTTCAGGAAAAAGTCACCGACCTCTCCCGCTCCAACAACGACATGAACAATCTTTTAGCAGGAACGGGTATTGGAACAGTATTTGTAGACCATAAACTCCGTATCTTGCGTTTTACTCCGGCTATTACAACTATTATCAATCTCATCTCTGTGGATATCGGAAGATTTATAGGGCATATTGTCTCAAATATGCTCAATTATAACAATCTTGTCAAAGATATAAAATCTGTCCTCGATACACTCGCTCCTAAAGAGATAGAAGTACAGACGAAGAAAGGAGACTGGTACCTTATGCGAATTCAGCCTTATCGTACCGTAGAGAATGTCATTGAAGGTGCCGTCATCTCTTTTGTTGATATTACCGAGATTGTAAAAATGAGACAGGAGTTAGATTATACACATGAACTCTCAAATCTTGCCGCCATTATACGTGACTCTTATGACGCCATCATTGTACAAAACAGCGATGGGAAAATTACAACATGGAACCCTGCAGCCGTGAAACTCTACGGCTGGAGTGAAGAAGAAGCACTCACAATGTCCCTTTCGCAGAGAATTCCACCGAAGCTTTTAAAAAAAGAATTACACATACTGGATAAGTTAAAAAACGCAGAGAGTTTAGAACCTTACACAACGAAGCGCTTGTGTAAAAACGGAACTCTGCTTGATGTCTCCATTACTTATTCTGCTTTGCTCAACAAAGAAAGAAAAGTTTATGCCGTTACAAGCATAGAAAGAGCACTTCAAACAAATAACGAGAATGTTCATGAAAAGTAAAAAAAATCTCAAAGCAGACTTGCGTAAAAAGGCAGAAGCAAAATGTCTTCAAGAGCCTGTTCCGAGTATCAATGAACTCAAGTCTATGTCCCTTACAGATATAGTTGCGAAATTACATGAACTTCATGTTCACAAAATTGAACTTGAAATGCAAAATGAGGAACTCTATAAAACGCAGCTAGAACTCTATAATGCAAAAATGCGCTACTTCGAGCTTTATGACATGGCGCCTGTCGGTTACCTTACACTAGGTTGTGATGGCATTATTCTTGATGCAAATCTTGCATCCGCAGACACGATTGGGACATCGCGCGAGCAGTTGAAAAATAAAGCTCTTTCTGATTTTATCTTCTCAGATGACCAAGATCTTTACTATCTGTTTCGTAAAAAAATCGCAGACTCACAAGAGCGCCAAGTTTGTAAACTTAGAATGCAAAAATCTGATGGAAACGTCTTTTGGGCGCAAATAATAGCCAGCCCAAAAAACAAAGACTCAGAACTCTCTGCCTGTAAACTTATTTTTAACGATATTACCGAATCCAAAACACTTGAAGCCGTAGAAGAAAACAATGAAAAACTTCATACTCTCTCCAAAAACATTCTTATAGCCCGTGAAAATGAACGCAAATCTCTAGCCAGAGAAGTGCATGATCAATTAGGTCAGCTCATGACTGCACTTAAAATAGACCTTACATGGTTCAAACGCAAACTTCCACAAGGCTCTGAGGAGCTCATAACAAAGGTTGATGCTATGCTCGGGCATATCAATTTGGGTATTCAAAGTATTCGCGACATTGTTGTACAGCTCAGACCGCTCATTCTTGATGACCTCGGCCTTGAAGCCGCCATGGAATGGCATGCACAAAGATATTTGACATCTGCACACATAGAGTACGCCATAAACTTTGAAGTAAATGAGGCGTTATTGGACGAAGATCTTAAAATAGTTTTGTTTCGTATTTTTCAAGAAGCTCTGACAAACGTCATACGCCATTCAAAAGCAACAAAAACCTTTATCTCGCTGACACAAAAAAGTGAAACACTCATCTTACAAATAACCGATAACGGTATCGGCGTGACTCAAGAGCAAATTGACAGCTCTGAGTCTTTTGGACTCATAGGTATAAGAGAACGTCTTTACCCTTACGCCGGTGTACTTGAAGTGAGTGACCATGAAGGTTTGGGAACAAGCTTGCGTGTTACAATGACAGACTTTAAAAAGGAAGCTACTGATGATTAATGTGCTGATTGCAGACGACCATGCCATACTGCGTGAAGGCCTCAAAACAATTCTTTCAGAGACGGATGATGTTCGCGTTTATGCCGAAGCAGCAAGCGGTGCAGAAGTTTTGGAAAAAGTTGATGCATCCTGCTGTGACGTTATTGTATTGGATATTTCTATGCCCAAGGGAAACGGTCTTCAAACCCTGCGGGCACTCAGAGAAAAAGGAATCAAAATTCCGATTCTCATTTTAAGTATGCATGAAGAAGACCAATATGCTTTGCGTATGATTAAAGCAGGTGCAAATGGCTATCTTACAAAAGAGAGTGCTCCGGAAAAGCTTATTGAAGCCATACGCACTGTCGCCGGAGGACGAAAATATATCAGCAAAGCACTTGTTGAAAAAATGGCTTTTGCACTCGATGAAACCAGTGAAAAACTCCCGCATGAAAAACTTGCAAAACGCGAATATGAAGTTATGATCCTGATAAGCCAGGGCGACAAAACCAATGAAATAGCTGCAAAACTCGGCTTAAGCCCAAAGACCGTAAGTACCTATAAAAATCGTATCTTAGAAAAAATGCAGCTCAATAATAGTGCCGAACTTACCCGCTATGCCGTTGAAAAGAAACTCATTGAATAAGGCAAAGAAATGGCGGTAGCAGCCATTAGAGACAATTTAGACTGTTTTGCAGAGGAGTTTAAAAACATTTCTCTTTGTGGCGCCAAGATTATAAAAGCAGAGTTTGAAGCATGCACCTTTGTATCTTGCGACTTTAGTGAAACTTTCTTCTCCTCGTGCAGATTTGTTGAATGCCGCTTTGAAAACTGCAATCTGAGTCTCGTAAAACTCACAAATACCAAAATGAGCGATGTTACTTTCAACTCATGTAAAATGATAGGGATTGATTGGACGATGGGTGATTACAAAAGCCTGCTTAGTGCCGACCCTTTGCGATTTAACGAGTCTATTCTCAATGACAGTAATTTTTTCGGTTTAACGCTCGAGGGTCTGGTAATGAAAGAGTGTAAGGCAAAAGAGGTAGATTTTCGTAACTGTTCACTTTTGAGAGCCGATTTTTCAGGTACAGATTTTAAGGGAGCACTCTTTGATAAAACACACTTGGAATATGCTAATTTCACCGATGCGCAAAATACCTACATTGACATACGAACCAACTATCTCAAAGGAGCAATCTTCAGTCGCTATGAAGCTCTTTTCCTGCTTGAAATAATGGGAATCACTTTAGTATAAAACAGTTTTACAGTCCAGGAATATGCTTAATCTTTTTTCGCTTTTTTATCGTTGCGTTTTTCTTTCAAACTTTTTACCGGTGCTTTTTTCACTGCTTTTTTCGAATCTTGACCTTTTGACATAACTTCTCCTTCATTTAAAATTTCTTAATCATACATATTGTATACGACTCACGCTTAAAGTGAGTGTCAGCGTATTTTATCTGCCTTTCTTGCCCATCACTCTCACCAACGGAGTAAAAATATGATTTTTAGTACATATTAGCAGTAAAACAAGCTAAAATCATAAAAAAATCTCAATGATGGTATTAACTATTTTTGGGTTGGTGAATTTGAAAGCGGCTGTGATATGTATTTTTTAAAACTATTTTTTGTATTTCTTTTTTTTACTCCCTTCGCATATGCGGATGGGAAGTTTTATACCCTCTCCATGTGTTTGACAAAAGATTATGACGGTGCGTCTTATTTTTTGAACAGATATCTTGATGAGCCCCAAGCAAATATATTCATAGTCAAGCTTGAGGATGGTCACTACCTCACGACATACGGCTCTTTTAACTCAAGAGAAAAAGCCTTAGAGTTTATGACAAAACTCCCCCAAAGGCTCAAGCAACATAAGCCTTTTGTCAAAGAGTTTGACTATAACTTGGCAGATGACAAAAATACACAAAAATATATATTCCATAAAGAAAGTTTGAACTATTCCATCTCTGTTTGCTCATCCAAAGAGTATAAAAATGCGCTTGGATGCGTCAAGGAGTATATACCAAATCAAAAGAGCGATGTTTACATTATCAAAGATGATGATGGGCTCTACAAAACACTTTATGGTGCATTTGAGACACATGAGCAGGCACAGAGATTTGCAAACACGCTTGCTGATGTGACAAAATCCCAAGGGCCCTTTGTAAAAAAATTACCATACAGCCTCAAAGACCAACGCACTTACTTGGAGAGGATTCAAAAAAGAGAATCAAAGCAGACAAAAGCAATAGATGCAGACCAGTTTGTTAAATTTGAAAAAATTGTTATCAATGTTGATTCTAAAACACATAAGATGTCACTCCATGGTATCTTGGACGGTAAAGCAGTAGAGATCAAAAAGTACAAAGTCTCCACAGCCAAAAAAGATATGCCAAAACCCTTAGGCGAAGGCGGCATAACTTCCATATCGCTGCATCCTCATTGGTACCCCACACAAGAGACTATCAAAAATTTTAAAAAGACAAAAAACATAATTCTCCCTCCGGTTGTACCTTACGGAAATCCGCACAACTATATGGGAGAAGCAAAAATAAATCTGACACATGAAGTAAATGGTAAAAATGTATTTAGAATACACGGTACTCTAAACGAATCCAGTATAGGAAAAAGTGAATCAGGCGGCTGCATACGAATGAAAAACTCTGAAGTATTCGAACTGGCGACTTTGCTTCAGAAATACTCTGAGAAAAAAAGTATAAAAAATATCAGAGTGATTTTAAACTAACCAGTCTATCGCTTTTGATTTTGACAAAGCCGATTAGAATAACGATAATCGCGTCATTTTTAAAGCTCAAACAATTACTAAAAAATCAATCAAACGCAGCACTTAAGCAAATTATCATCAACATTTCCCTACTCTACATAAAATTAAATTGCAGAGAAATTATTATGTCAAACAGATTAGCTACAGAAGATTCCCCTTATTTACAACAGCACAAAAACAATCCTGTCGATTGGTTTCCTTGGTGTGACGAAGCGTTTGCCAAGGCAGAAGCTGAGAATAAAGCCATATTTATAAGCATTGGTTACAGTTCATGCCACTGGTGTCATGTTATGGAAGAAAAGGTGTTTGAAAATCAGGAGTGTGCCGACATCCTAAACGCAGGCTTTGTCTGTATTAAAGTTGACCGTGAAGAGAGACCGGACATTGACAAACATTATCAGGAAGTGCATCAGCTACTCAACCGCCGTGCGGGCGGCTGGCCGACCTCCATCTTCTGTACCCCGCAAAACAAACCGTTTTTTGCGGGAACCTACATTCCTCCCGAATCAACACAAGGCTCTGTTCAAGGGATGGGATTCAAGGAACTCACAACGCTTATAGCTGCTAAAGTTGCAGAAGGTGACCCGAAACTTTTTCAAAACGCAAATGAAGTTGAGGGCTTTTTAAACAAAAGAAGCCACCCAAAAGAGGCAACGGTTCTCAAAGAAGATTTTACAAAAAACTTTATGCTTCAGGCAAAAGGCAATTACGAAACCAAGCACGGCGGTTTTTCGGTAGCACCGAAATTTCCTCACTCTTCAACCCTCAACGCACTCTTAGTTGTAGACAGACTTTACGACGATATTTCAGCAAAATCTATGTACTTGCACACATTAAACTCCATGACTAAAGGCGGGATGTATGACCTTGTCGATGGCGGTTTTTGCCGTTACAGCGTGGATGATATGTTTCTGGTACCCCATTTTGAGAAAATGCTTTACGATAACGCCCTTTTATGCGACACGTATACAAAAGCATATCTCGCTTACGGCGACGAAGCACATCTGCAGATTGCCAAAGAGGTAGCTGACTTTTGGCACAATTTTATGAGCGAGGACAATCTTTTCTACAGTGCAAGCGATGCAGACAGTGAAGGTGAAGAGGGAACATATTTTGTCTACGACTACGAAGAAGTCTATACAGTTTTAAAAGAAAACGGCTATGAAAACGCAGAGTCAATGCTTGACGAGATGCAAGTGACACAGAGTGGAAACTTTGAGGGCAAAAATATCATCCGTTTTGAAAGTGGCAAAAGAGCCGACTATTTTGAAGACGTGAAACTTTTACTGCAAGATTTAAGAAAAAAACGCGAGTATCCGTTTTGTGACAAAAAAATCCAAACTTCATGGTCAAGCATGATGATCAATTCACTTTTTACTCTTGGACAGATTGACCATAAGTACACAAACAGAGCTGTTAAAAATCTCGATGCTCTCTTAAAAAGTATGTACATAGACGGTGTTCTTTACCACACAACACTCATTCATAAAACGCCAAAAGTAGCTGCGTTTTTAGAAGATTACGCATTCTTGGCTCAGGCACTCATCTCTGCGTTTAAGCAGACACAAGATGAAATCTATCTCATTCACGCACAAAGATTTGCCAACAAGGCGCTTGAAGAGTTTTACAACAAAGGAGACTGGAGCTTCAGCAGCGGAGAGTTTGTTACAAAAGCGGAAATTCACGACTTAACTTATACCAGCTCTGTCGCAATCATTGTCGATGTTTTACTCTCGCTTGGAACACTTTTAGAAGATGAAAAATACACACACTTCGCCTTTAAAACTATGGAGTACAACTCTTACGAACTTGGACGTAAACCTATCTATTGCGGGCATATGCTCATTCAAGCTCTGCGCTACTTAAAAGGAGATAGAATCATAAAATCAAATATGCAGAATCTCCTCTCAAACACTTCAAAACTGGCCACTCTCTCCTATCCTTTTGTCATGTACAAACACTCTGCAGATGAAAGTTTTATGATTTGCGGAGACAAAAGCTGTTTTGCGAATACACAAGATTTAGATAAAATTAACGACCTGATACACAAATCACTATAAGGAAAATATATGAAATCACTCTTTTTAACTCTCATTCTTACTCTTGGAGCTTTAACAATCTTTACTGCATGTGAAAGAAACGATTACCAACATCCACTCCACAGAAAATAGTTTAATCCTATGGGGTTGAACTATTTTAGCTATAATCTTCCATTAAATTTCAGGGGTGTTTCATGCTAAAAAATTTAGGTAAATATATATTTATGATTGAACTCGGCTATAAATATATCCATGTTTTCAAAAAAACATATTATCATCCGTTTATTTCACAAAAACCTGCTTATAAGCAACTCTCACTTGACCGTCAGGCATATTCAAACAGTGTTTTGGAATTTCTCAACATTGACGTAAAAGTTATAGGTACAATTCCAAAAAAAGACAAAATCCTTTATGCTATCAACCATCGCTCTCTGCTTGACATCATCGTTATGGAACATATTTTTTCTCAGCATGATAAAAGCGGGGTTTGGATTGCAAAGCAGGAACTTTTTGACGCTTTTTACGGAAAATTTTTCAAATACAGCGGTTGTATGAGTGTAGATTTAGACCACAGCAGAGGACTTTTAAGCTTTTTTAAACTCCTCAAATCTACTCTCTCGCGTGTAGAAAACCTCAATGTTTACATTTTCCCCGAAGGTGAACGCCATAAAGACGAAGGCATCAAAGAGTTTCAAAGCGGAGCGGCAAAAATTGCCAAAGCCAATGGACTTGACGTTGTGCCTGTTTACATTAACGATACTCTTGAGAGCGTTTTTAAACACGCGCCTTACAAAGAGACAAAAGTCGTTGAAGTCCATTTCGGTGACATCATAGACCATCATAACCTCGAGAGCGGATACATAGAATTATTTCACAAAGTAAAGGAAACCAAATAGTGCAAAAGATGAAACTCGGTGTAAATATAGACCATGTGGCGGTGCTGAGAGAAGCCAGACGGGTAAATGACCCTGACATTATGCAGGCACTTTATGTGGCTTGTCAAAACGGAGCCGACCAGATTACCATTCATCTTCGCGAAGACAGACGCCACATTCAGGATATTGATGCAAAGAAAATTATTCAAAGTTCTGCGGTTCCTGTAAATTTAGAGTGTTCTATCAACAAAAGCATTTTAGATATTGTTTGTGACTTAAAACCCCACCGCGCAACCTTAGTTCCCGAAAAACGCGAAGAAGTGACAACTGAGGGCGGGCTTGATGTTTTTACTTTTGAAGATCAAATTGCTTATGCCATTGAACAGCTTCACGACTCCATTATTCCTGTCTCTTTATTTGTTGACCCAAGTATAGCGGCTATGAACAAGTCACGAGAACTCGGTGCTGAGATGGTGGAACTTCACACCGGAACTTTCGCAAACCTTTTTGCCATGTTAAACTCTGCTCTGCCTTACTCAAACCATTCAGTAAAAGAGCTTGAGCTTCCTCGTTATGAACTCTCAGAGAGACTTGAACAGGCCCTCGAAGAGATTAAAAACGCAGCCGTTCATGCCAATAAAATCGGTTTAGAAGTTGCAGCCGGTCACGGACTAAACTACCACAATGTGCATGAGATGATGAAAATAAAAGAGATAATTGAATTGAACATCGGGCAAAGTATCATTGCAAGAAGTGTTTTCAGCGGTTTGGCTGATGCTGTAAAAGAGATGAAAAGATTAACAACACGAGCATGAGTAAAAAAATCATAGCCATAAGCGTCGGAGATTTAAACGGTGTCGGTATCGAGATAGCGCTCAAAGCACATAAAGAAATCTCAGAACTTTGTCAGCCTCTCTACTGCATAAACGCCGGCATGTTAAACGCGTGCGCAAAACTTCTCAATGTCGCAGTCCCTCACGATTTTAAACTCCATGAAGTACCCGGTAATTTCACAATAAACGCAGGCAAAGTAAGCGCAGAGGCTGGAAAATATGCCTATGACTCTTTTATGAGCGCTATCCGCCTTTGTGAAACGAAACAAGCCGATGCTCTTGTAACCATGCCTATACACAAAGAAGCTTGGATGATGGCCGGTTTAGAATACAAAGGCCACACTGACCTGCTCCGCAAACATTTTGACAAAGAAGCCATTATGATGCTTGGATGTGAGAAGATGTTTGTAGCACTCTTTACTGAGCATGTGCCTTTAAAAGATGTATCTTCATTTGTAGAATATAAAAGATTAAAACAATTCTTTTTAGACTTGCATGCGTCCATTCCAAAAGAAAAGATTGCTGTTCTAGGGCTTAATCCGCATGCGGGCGATAACGGTGTTTTAGGACATGAAGAACTCAGAATTACAAAAGCCATAAAAAGTGCCAATAAAAAAATTGGCTACGAGCAGTTTTTTGGCCCGATTGTTCCCGATGTTGCGTTTACTCCGCACTTTAGAAAAAACTACACTTACTTTGTAGCAATGTATCATGACCAAGGACTGGGACCGCTCAAAGCTCTCTACTTCGATGAGAGTGTCAATATTTCGCTCAATCTTCCAATTATTCGAACATCCGTCGACCATGGAACTGCGTTTGATATCGCTTACAAGGGTGAAGCTAAGACGCTCAGTTACATAAACGCAGTCAAAAGTGCACTCAAACTTCAGCCTAACTTATAATAATTATCATACTTTAAGACTATAGCCTGTAGTATTAGACAAAAGAAAAAAATTATCGTTTGATAATTATTATAAGGAATAACAATGAAAATAGTACTCTCTCTTGCATTAGCGTCAGCCTCACTGATGGCTTCAAACTTAGTAAATCAGGCGACTGAAGCTGGATTAAAACCTATTCCCGCATCAAAAACAGAGCTTATGAAACTCATTAATGACCCAAAAAATAACATTACAAATAAAAAAATAGAACTTGGAAAAAAGCTCTATTTTGACCCGAGACTCTCAAAAAGCGGACTTATCAGTTGTAACACTTGTCACAACCTCAGTGAAGGTGGCGATGACGGTGTACCTGCTGCAATCGGTCATAAATGGGCAATGAATCCACATCACCTCAACTCTCCTACTGTTTATAACGCGGTATTTTTTGACGCTCAGTTCTGGGATGGCCGTGCAAAAGATTTAGAAGAACAGGCACAAGGACCTATTCAGGCACACCCGGAGATGGCGGCTACACAAGAGCATGTAGAACAAACCGTGACTTCTATGCCTGAATATGTAGCTGAGTTTAAAGCGGCATACGGCAAAGATGTAAAAATTGACTTCGTAAAAGTAACGGACACAATCGGTCTTTTTGAGAGAACACTTGTCACTCCATCTGCTTACGATGACTTCCTAAACGGCAAAAAAGATGCAATGACTCCTGCGCAAAAAGAGGGTTTAAAAACTTTCATAGACAAAGGTTGTGCTACCTGTCACACAGGCATCTCTCTTGGTCAAGGCATGAATGCATTTAATGTCACGGCAACATATAAATTTCAGGATGTCGGTGATTTTAAAGGTGATGCAAACAATATGGTTAAAGTTCCGACACTCAGAAATATTACACAAACTGCACCATACTTCCATAATGGTCAAGTATGGAGCTTAAAAGAAGCTATTGTTGAAATGGGACGTATCCAGCTTGGAGCTGAAATTACAGACAAAGAAGCATCTTCAATAGAAGAGTTCCTAAAAGCTCTTGATGGAAGAAAACCTGCGCTTATGCTTCCTATACTTCCGGCTTCAACTGCTACAACTCCAAAACCGGATATGAACTAAAAACCTCTTCTAATTCTCGAAAAATAAAATTTTTCCTAGGCAGGGACAGATGTCCCTGCCACTAAAACGGACGAGTTCGTTTAAGTGTGTAACTTTAGTTGCTCTAAATTCTTCCTACTCCTCACCTGCTTTATTATTACAAAAAATAATAGTATAATATTTTTATCTCAACTAAAAGGGTGTAATCTATGAAACTATTGCTTCTAGCAGCTACTTTACTTTTAGCTTCAAACATAAACGCTAAAGATGTTGTATTGGATACGGGTACATCTCTGCTCTGGCAAGATGCTCCTGATAATAAAGACCTTTCCATAACCTACCCCGAAGCACAGGAATATTGCTCCAAACTTGTTATTGCCGAATATAGCGATTTTAGACTGCCTACACTTTATGAACTCCAAACAATTGTTGATTATGCAAAATATAAGCCTGCAATTCTTGAAGGCTTCAAGCATGTAGCTAATGAAACTTATTGGACTACGACAATTTTTGCTGACGATTCCCAAGAGTTGTGGACAATAAACTTCAAAAAAGGTGAGAGAAGTGTCAAGGCGAAACATTACGACAGAAATGTAAGATGTGTACAAAAGCTACAATAGCTTTTCTTTTTTTATTGGTTTTTACTCTGCAAAATGTTCAAGCACTCAGGCCTTCTGCCGTAGCCGGTTCATTTTATGAAAACGATAAAGAGAACCTTTCTGTTTATGTTAAAACCCTGCTGGAAAATGCTAAAACATTTCAAAAGCAAGAGATAAACGCCATTATTGTCCCTCATGCCGGTTATGTTTTTTCAGCGCCTACGGCAGTTATTGCCTATAAGACACTCCATAAAAAATATAAAAATATTTTTCTCATAGGTTCAAGCCATTATGCCGACTTTGACGGTGCTTCAATTTTTACAGATGGAAATTACAAGACACCTTTGGGAGAAGTCCAAGTTAATCAAGAGATTATAACTTCTCTTCAAAAAAGCTCTCCTCTTTTTACCTATATTCCTGATGCTCATACAAAAGAGCACAGTCTTGAAGTTCAACTGCCGTTTTTACAAACCATCTATGGAAACTCTTTACAAATTATTCCCATTATTATAGGAACTTCAGAGCTTAAGAGTATTGAGCAGATAGCCCAAGCCCTTAAACCTTATTTTAATGAAGAGAATCTTTTTGTCATAAGCAGTGATTTGTCTCACTACCCTGCTTATAAAGATGCAAACGCAGCAGATGCACAGACACTTGAGGCGCTGAGTAAAAACTCACCAAAAGAACTCCTAAACGCAATGAGTAAAAATGAAAATTTATTTATTCCAAATCTCCAAACATCCGCTTGTGGCTGGAGCTCACTTCTGATGCTTTTGTATGTAACGCAAGATGAAAACTATACATACGAACTGCTTGACTACACTAACTCAGGCGATACAAAATACGGTGACAAAAAAAAAGTTGTAGGTTATGGAGCGCTACGAATTTATAAAGAATCACAGAAGTTTTTTCTCACAAGTGATGAAAAACAAGAGCTTCGCAACATTGCAAAACTCTCGCTTTATGAAGCTGCTTTGAAAAACAAAAAAATTTCTCTGGATGCAGACAAAATTTCTGAAAAACTCAAACTTCCGGTCGGAGCTTTTGTGACACTTTATAAGAATGGTGTTCTTAGAGGCTGTATAGGAACATTTGAGCCCAAAGAACCTCTTTACAAAGTTGTCGCAGAGATGGCGCAGGCTGCCGCACAAAATGATACACGCTTTGAAAAAGTAAGCTCCGAAGAACTTGACAAAATAGAATTGGAAATCTCCGTTCTTACCCCTCGTCAGCAGATACATTCGCTTGATGAAATAATCTTAGGAAAACATGGTATTTACATACAAAAAGGTGCAAAAAACGGGACGTTTTTACCTCATGTTGCCATAGAAATGGGTTGGAATGCAGAACAATTTGTCGGCTACTGCGCAGAAGAAAAAGCAGGTATTGGTTATGACGGCTACAAAAATGCCAATCTCTATATCTATGAAGCAATAGTTTTTTAGTTAAATCAATAAAAGGAAAAAAAATGATAAAAATAAGTTTAGCTGCAGCACTCAGTGCTACTATCGCATCCGCATGGTTTATGCCGAGCATAAGTTTTGGAGGTGCTGGAGATGACAGTAATACGCATGTAGATAAAAACTTCGTCAGGGATGATGCGATAAAATTGGTGCAGGATACCAAAAACGCAAAGCTTTATTATGATGCAAAACCATCTGATAAAATGCATTTTTTTGAAGCCTGGGAATATTGCAAAAACATGGATTATCAAGGATTTGACGACTGGAGAGTTATCACAAAAGAAGAAGCCGTATCGCTACTTGAACTCTCTAGAAGACAAGTCAATGTCAAACATGCTTTTAAAAATGTCCAAGAAGATCTTTATTGGACATCAACTGAAGATAGGTATGAAGAGGCCTGGGTTGTTGATTTTGATTTAGGAAGATATAGTACAAAAAAACAGACAAATAAATATCGTGTTATTTGTGTAACAGAAGCGAAATAATAAGTTTGTAAAATTATTTCTTCTGTATATATTAGTAACTGATTAAAATTTAGCTACTATAGATGGTGTAATTAGTAAATTGCGGTGATATAATATTTTAAAGTCAATTAAAAAAGAGAGGTGTACATTGTTAGAAACAGAAAATGAACTTCATAAAAAGTTTTGGGAAATTTTTTCAAAACAAGACAGACAGAAGATTGATGAATTTAAAAATCATATGGATAAATTTGCAATTAATTTTAATCTTTACAAGGACGGTAACTTCATAGAACGGTCTCTACCCTTTGATGTGGTTCCGCGTATAATTTCAAAGCAGGAGTTTTCAAAAATTGAAAAAGGGCTCCAGCAGAGGGTCCAAGCTCTTAATATGTTTTTAGAAGATTTATATACTGATGCAAAAATAGTCAAAGAAGGGATTGTCCCCCAAGAGTTTGTTGAACAGGCAAGCGGCTACTTAAAAGAATTCAAAGGCTTTTCTCCATCTAAAAAGATAAGAACACACATCAACGGTATTGACCTTGTAAAAGATACCAAAAATGACGAGTGGGTTATTTTGGAAGACAATCTTAGAGTTCCAAGCGGTTCTAGTTACCCTCTTTCTATTAGAGATACTTACAGAAAAATTTATCCTGATTTTTTTGAACAACTCAAAATTGAGCCTATTAAGCAGTACCCGAGTTACATCAAAGGCGCGATGAATCATGTAAACTGTGGCGGAATAAATGTCGTTCTCACTCCGGGTAGATTTAACTCAGCCTATTATGAACATAGCTATTTGGCTCAAGAAATGGATGCTCAGCTAGTGCGTGCACATGAGCTTGAAGTCATAGATAAAAAAGTTTACTTCAAAAACTACAACGGCAAACGCATTCGTGTAGGTTCGATTTACAGAAGACTTGATGATGAGTTTATTGATCCGAAATTTTTTAATCCTGAGAGTCTCATTGGTGTTCCTGGAATTGTAGAAGCGTATTTGGCAGGGAATGTTGCTCTTATGAATGCTATCGGTAACGGTGTTGCCGATGACAAAGGTATCTACTACTTTGTTCCTAAAATGATTAAATACTACCTTGGAGAAGAACCAATCCTTCAAAACGCACCGACATACTTGCCATATTTTAAAGAAGATATGGAATATGTTTTTAACAACATTGAAAAACTTGTTATTAAAGATGTTGCAGAAGCCGGCGGATATGGCGTTTTATTTGGGCATGAGATGAGTAAACTACAACTTGAAGACTTAAAGGTAGCTATTAAAGCAAATCCAAGAAGATTTATAGCTCAAGAGCTTATAGAATTTTACGATGAAAAATGCTACCTTGACAAAGAACTCAAAGACAGAAAAGCGGACTTTAGAGCTTACGTAGTTATGGGTGAAGATATTAAAGTATGGCAGTGCGGTTTAACAAGATACGCTCTTGAAGCCGGAAACTATTTGGTGAACTCCTCACAAGGCGGCGGATTTAAAGATACATGGGTAATGGAGTTATAAGATGGAACAACTATTAACAGCAAACGTAGCGACAAACCTTTACTGGCTTGGAAGATATATAGAGAGAACAGAAGGAACACTTACTCAGATTATGGTTGCATTTGATCAGATTATAGATGTAAATAAGAATGCAGGTGTTGAGCTTTATGAAAATTTCAGTACTGAACTCGCTTATGATAGTGCTCAGGATTTTTTAAACAAAGCAATGTTTGGGGATCACTCTGCAAATTTAACTGCAATAACCGGCTATGCCAGAGAGAACGCAATCATTAGTCGTAATCATCTCAATGCTCAAGCTTTTGGAGAAATTATAGCACTTCATGCTCTCTTCCAAAAATCTTCTAATGATCTTATTGAGATTGATTATAAACTTATAGACAATGCGCACTCTCTTATCAGTGAAATGTGGGGTGAAATCTCTAAAACTGAGTATAAAAGAATAAGTGACTACTTTTTAAGACTTGGTCAACTTGTCGAAAAAGCGGACTTTAACTTCAGATTTGATGAGAATAAGGAAACCGGTATAGTTATTATTGAAGAGATACATAAAATCTTGCAAAGCTTAGATGAAGACAAAGTAGTAAAAGTAGAGCAAAAGCAAACGCAAGAGCTAGATTATGAAGCAATCATAAATGATATCCACCAAAGAATAGAAAGTTTAATCGTAAACTAATGCAGATAATGGAAATTTTTTCATCCAAACTGCCTGTTGGTGAAAACCTCGTTATAAAAAAAAGCAGATTTGAGCCACTTGCCAAGCATGACGGTTCAAAGCGTATCAGTATTGTAAGCGGTATACACGGAGATGAGCTAGAGGGCCAGTATGTTACCTATCTGCTTGCTTCTTGGCTCAAAGCGAACCCAAACGCAATCAGAGGAATTATAGACATTTATCCGGGTGTTAACGCCTTGGGGATTGACTCCATTACAAGAGGCTTTCCTCTCTATGAAGTGGACTTGAACAGAGTTTTTCCCGGAGGAGAAGATGAATTTCTTCCAGGACAGCTTGTCCATGCATTAGCACTAGATGTCAAAGGGAGCGATATTGCCATAGATATTCACTCTTCAAATATATTTCTACGTGAAATTCCCCAAATTCGTATTAACAAAGAGTTCTCAAACGCAACCCTTCCTCTTGCAAAGGAGCTCAACTGCGACTTTATCTGGATTCATGACGCAGTCACCGTTCTTGAAGCAACATTCTCGCATACGCTCAACACCTTAGGAACCAAAACTTTAGTTGTGGAAATGGGTGTTGGAATGCGTCTGACCAAAGAGTATGGTTTTCAACTTCTCACCGGAATTTTGAACCTTATGAAAAAAGAAGGCATTATAGAAACAGATGAAGCGTTTGAAGTAAGAGAGCCTTTTTCTTCTGAAGTCGGAGATGTTTTTTATCTCAATTCACCTACGAGCGGACTCTTTGTTCCCGCGCTCAGCCACTGTGATATCATCAAACAAGATGATAAAATCGGTGATATTGTCAACCCACTCACAGGAGAGATAATCGAAACACTTTTTGCTCCGCATGATGGCATCCTCTTTACGCTTCGAGAGTATCCGGTTGTCTACGAGGGTTCACTTATTGCAAGAATTTTTGGAGGTTCTGATGAAAAAAATTGAAATATTCAAACTCACTTCACTCAACCGTGAACCTCTTCTTGTTGAAGGCTACCTTTTTGAGGGCAGCGACCCGGAAGCTCCGAGTGTAGCAATCGTTGGAGCGATGGAGGGAAAAACTATTTTACCGCTTTACAGCGCTTCAAAACTCATTGACTTTTTAAAAAACAGTATTAGTGATTCTAAAAAAATTCTTGGGAATATTTTGATTATTCCTTCCATTAATCACTACGCTTTGAACATTAACGAGCGATTTTGGCCGCTTGACAAAACAAACCTTAATATGATGTTTCCGGGGTATGACAAAGGTGAAACAACACAACGCATAGCTAAAAAAGTTTTCGACGCCATTGAAGGCTATACTCATGGGATTATTTTAGAGACCAGAGAAGATTTATCTACCTGTATGCCCTATGTTAAAGAGTTTAAATCCGGTTTTGAAGATTTGGAAGATGCTAAAAAATTTGGTCTTAAAATCATTCACTACAAAGCGCTTAGACCTACAGACACGGTTTCACTTCAGTACAACTGGCAGCTTTGGGGTACAAAAGCGCACTCAATTGTCTGTCCGGGTGAAACAGAGCTCAATGAAAACTCCGATGAAATTTTTGAGTCACTTGTGAATTATCTCAATAAAAACAATATCATCAAACACAAGTTTTTAAGTGCTTACGAATCTGCAATTATCACTTCAGAGGATATTGAAATTATTAAAACGCCAAAAAGCGGTATTTTTATTCCTACAAAAAAAATAGGAACACAAGTGATAGAAGATGAAATTATAGGCAAAGTACTCCACTCACTTGAAGGAAAGGTAATCCATAAAATAATTGCTCCATGCAACGGAGTTATTACCTGTTCTTACAAAAATGCTCTGATTTTAGAAAACGCGGTGGCTTTTAGGATTATAAAAAATTCCTAATTTCACTGCGTTTGCGTTTGATTTTTAAAGCCGAAAAAGCTTTGTGACTGCGTTTGCTCTTGCATCTGTTCTTTTCTTACATCTACCATGACTGAAAGTTGACTGTTTCCACTGCTAAAAACTACCCCTTTGAGCGGCGCAATATCTGCATAATCTCTTCCATAACCCAAGAGTATATGTTGTTCCCGCGGTAAAAGATTATTGGTTGGGTCAAACTCAATCCAGCCTGCGTTTGGAATATACAGCGAAAACCAGGCATGCGAAGCATCCGCTCCGAAGAGTTTTTTTTCTCCCTCAGGAGGAAGTGTTTCAATGTAACCGCTTACATATTTACATGGAAGTCCTATACCCCTTATCGCACTGATTGCCAGCTGCGCAAAATCCTGACAGACACCTTTTTTTGCTTCAAAAATTTCACTGATAGGGGTTGTAACATCACTAAAACCGGAGACAAATTCAAAATCGTTATAAATTCTTCCCATAAATTCGTTCGCTGCTTCAAAAAGATCACGTTCTTCTTTAAAAGATTCCAAAGCATACTCTTTAATGGCCTCTGTTGCCTTTGGAATGAGCGCTGAATCAAAGATAAACTGCTTTGCATCTACATCAGCTTGTACAAAACTCTTCAGCCGCTCTTTGGCGGCTTTAAAAGTAATGCTGTTTTGTCTAATGTTTTGTATATGTGCCTCTATTAACTCCGGGAAAATTTCAACTCTTGATCTGCCAATGACAGTTAAAGAATGATGTGAATTTTTTATCAGTATATGCGTATTAGTATTCTCAAACATATCCACAAAGTCACTTTTTTCAAAGGGAAACGCATCGATTTCAAGAGAAAAATCCAACAGTTTTTGATACTGCGTTTCTCTTGGTTTAAGTCTAGCCATATTATGGCTGTAAGTCACCATACTTTGGTATCTAAATTCTGTTTTGTGGTAAATATTATAAATCATTTCTACTCATCATTATGCGAAAAATATGTTTTTGTAAACTCGTTGGAACAATCAATGTAAAGTTGAGACAACTCTGAAAGAATGGTATCAAACTCAAAATAGATAACATCATTACTTTGTAATTTTAACACTTTAGAAATTTCCAGAGATTCTAAAATTTGATATGCTTTTTGTATCGGCTCTTCGTAGGAACTTGCAATTTCTTTAGCTTTTGGAAGCATTTTAAAATCATCTAAGAGTTCCTTACAGACATAAATAATTGACTTTGGAAACTGTTTATTTAAAATCACAAACTCAATAACATTTTCCAGAATAAGAGAACTTTTGTAGTGCGCTCTGTAGGCGTTAAAACTCTCTTTCGTATGCAGTAGAGAGTCTAAAATGTCATATTCCATGGACTTATCAATGTCAAGAGTCATCAATGAGCGGCATAAAGAGAGAAGTAAAATTGTATCCTCAATTTTAGAACCTATTTCGTATAACAAAAGCCCCTGCTCCTTAAAAATACTCTCTTGAACCAATTCTTTATAGGCCATCAGATAAATAAGTGTATTTTCAAGCTTGCCTGCTATAAATATATTTGATTTATTAGTGCTGTTTAAAAATCCAAGCCACTCATTTTTCATCTTATCATGCAGTTTCCAGGACTCCATGGCCAAGATGTCTTTGAGATTCAGGTTCGTATTAAAGAGCATCTTAAATGTATATGTAAGACTTCCCGGACGCGAGGAGTCTTTTATGACAGATAAAATTTCACTTATTGCCTCATCATTTGAGCTTGTTTTTACCGACAAAAAGCCGGGATATGTCATTGTCAAATGCGTGAGCGCCTTATGCAGTATCTCTTGAGACTCTTTTGTGCTGTACATATCATATCTGTAAAAACTTGCCATTTTTTTTACAATCTGCAGAATAAATCTCGTTGTGGTAATAGAACGGGCAAGGTAACGTCCAAGCCAAAAAAGGTTTTCTGCTTTGAGTGTCGAGAGATTGTCAATGGAAGTGTCTATATACTTTGAGTACTTAAAACTGTTAAGTATGCAAAGCTCTACATCATCTTTACCTAAAATCCATAAATCCTTACTTGTTCCGCCTTTTTGAGACGAGACAAGAAGTGTGTCTTTTGTAGCTGAAACACGGACAAGTCCTCCGTTCATTACAGAATAATCATCTCCAATTTTAACACTAAAGGCACGAATAGCTGCGTTTCTTGGCTCTATATTTTTGTTTGCATAAAATGGTATAGTAGAGAAATTAATTTCTTCCTGTGCAACATACTGGTACGGATTTTGGATTATTTTAGTTCTTAAAACCTCTAATTCTTCCAGACTCATTTTTCTACAAAAATATGCTTCTACACTCACTGTTCTGTCAATATTTTTGACAATTAAAGTCTCAAGATTTTTCAGCACAAATTTCAGTGCTTTTTCCTGTCCGCACCACCATGTGGCTATCTGGGGCAAAATAAGTTTTTCGCCTAAAAGATACTCGCACGCTTTCTCCATAAATGGATTGAGTCCAATATTTTCCAATATTGCACTGCCAATGGGATTGAGAAGGTTAACATTTTCATCCCTATAAACATCCAAAAGTCCGGCGACACCCAAACGTGAGTCATTTTGAAGTTCAAGAGGATCACAATATCTGTCATCAACCCTGCGTAAAAGTGTTTGTACTTTTTTTAAACCGCCAAGGCTTTTGAGCCAAAGTGTGTCATTTTTTACAAGTAAATCATCCCCTTGTGCAAGAATAATATTGAGATACGAACTTAAAAAAGAGTGCTCAAAATAAGTTTCATTGTATGGCCCGGGGGTCAGTAAAACAGAAACATTATCCGTTCCTGCAGTGAGCTTGGTAAAAAGATTTCTAAAATCTTCAAAAAAATGAAAAAGTCTTTTTCTTGATATCTCCGGATATAAACCTTTTGAGATGGCATTCATCGTAAGTCTGTTTTCAAGAGCATAACCAAGACCTGAAGGAGCCTGCGTTCTGTCGTTGATAACCCACATTTTTCCATCAGGCCCTCTTGCCATATCTGTGGCATAAAAATAGAGGTTGAAATTATCTTTGCTCCCAAAGTTGTATGCTTCTGTAGCAAAACCTTTGTGAGCAAAAATAACTTCCGCAGGTATAATATTTTCTTTGATGAGTTTACGCTGGGAGTATAAATCTTTTAAAATCAGATTTAATAACTTTGCTCTTTGTTTAAGTCCGGCAGCAGTTTCATCCCATTCCTGTGAAGATATCACAAGAGGAATCGGGTCCAAACTCCATGAACGATTGACTTTTGCATCTAAGTTTTCATAAACATTATAGGTAACATCATTCTCTTTTAAAAACCAGTCAATCTCACTCTGCTTGGCTTCCAATTCTTCAAAAGTGGAAGATTTTAAACTCTCTAAAATCTCCTGCCACTGAGGTTTTACATTTTTATCTTTATCGAACATCTCATCCTGAGATGATTTTAACTCATACCCGTCGAAAATCTGCATCTACTGCTTTGCCCACTTTCTACGTAAATCTAAGGTATTCGGATATTCCATACTCGCTGAAACATTTTGGAAATAAAACACTTTTTTTGCTTTTTTATCCGGAGCCTCTTTTGTTAAAACTGCGCGTTTAGTTCCATTTTGCTCAACTAGACTTTGTTGCACAATCGATGAAGAGACATATTCAAGTTCACCCTGAGTATGGTTAAAGTCCCAAAATCTGTTAATTCTTCTTGATTCCGCTTCATAAGAGTTTACAGGGAAGGTGTCATAAGTTCTTCCGCCCGGGTGCGCTACATGATACGTCATCCCGCCGATTGAACGCTGGTTCCATTTGTCTACGACATCAAAAGTAAGCGGAGTATCTACCCCGATTGTCGGATGCAGTGCCGACCAAGGCTGCCATGCTTTGTACTTCACACCTGCGACATATTCGCCCTCCACACCTGTCGCACTCAAAGGCACCACCACAGAGTTACAAGTAAGCACATATCTCTCAGGCGTGAAATTACTGACTTTAACCTGAACACGCTCTAATGACGAATCAACATAACGCGCTGTTCCCTGAGAACCGCTCTCTTCCCCTAAAACATTCCAAGGCTCAATCGCTCCGCGGAGTTCAAGGTTAAAGTTTTCAACACTTGCAAGTCCATACAGTGGAAATCTAAACTCAAAGAACGGGTCAAACCAGTCAAGTTCAAACGGATATCCTTCATTGTTTAAAAACTCCACAATATCTCTCATATCTTCTTTAACATAATGCTCTAATAAGAACTTATCATGCAGCTGCGTTCCCCAACGGACAAGTTTATGTTTGTACGGTTTTTTCCAAAACAGCGATACTAAAGTTCTTACAAGCAGCATCTGTAAAAGTGCCATCTGCGAGTGTGGCGGCATATCAAAGGCACGAAGTTCTAAAATACCGAGTCTTCCCGAACTTGAATCCGGTGAATAGAGCTTATCTATACAAAATTCCGAACGGTGTGTATTTCCCGTAATATCTGTAAGCATATGTCTAAAAAGTCTGTCTGTCAGCCAAAAAGGAACATCTTCACCCTCTGGAATCTGAGAAAACGCAATCTCAAGTTCATACAAGTTTTCAGCTCTTCCCTCATCCACACGTGGTGCTTGAGAAGTCGGCCCGATAAATGAACCCGAAAACAGGTATGAAAGACCCGGGTGATGCTGCCAAAATGTAATGAGTGAACGTAAAAGTTCAGGACGTCTTAGAAGCGGAGAGTCCGATGGATTCATCGCACCTATTGTTACGTGATTTCCTCCGCCTGTACCTGTGTGTTTGCCGTCAAGCATAAACTTCTGAGTTCCCAAACGCGACTCTCTTGCATCTTTGTAAAGAGTTCCAAGAATGTCGTTAAGTTCACCCCAAGTACTTGATGGCTGCATATTCACTTCGATTACACCAGGATCGGGAGTAACTTTAACACGGTCAAGTCTGAGGTCATGCGCAGGTTCATACCCTTCTAAAACAACTTTAATGTTTAATTTTTTAGCTACCTCTTCAATACTGACCATCAAATCTAAAAACGCTTGCGTATGGTTAATCGGTGGAAGGAAAATATATAATTTTCCGTCTCTCACTTCAACATTGAGCGCCGTTCTTACAAAAATATTATCCTGCGGATCTTTGAGTTTAATCGTTTTTTCATATCTTGCTCTTGCGTTTTTTCGAAGCTTGTCAAAACCAGGAACGTCTGCAAAAAGGTCAGGCTCAAAATGCAGAGGCAGCTCGGCTTTTGGCTTTTGTTCCAAAGAACTCATTGGAAGTCTTAAACCAAGCGGTGAATTCCCAGGAGTTAAGAATAACTCTCCTCTTCTAAATGCCCAACCGGAACTTAGCCATTTTACCTCTCCAAAATTCAGAGGTAAAACATATCCAACTTCATTGTTAAGTCCTTGAGCTAATACTTTTGCTATGTTTTGTCTCTCAAGCGGATCTTTTAAATCTACCTTCATCGGGTCAATATCTAAAGGCAGTTCCGCTTCTTTCATAATATAATAAACCGGGTCTTCGTAAGCTTTTATAACGTTTTTATCACTAACACCCAAACTAAGTGCCAAAGTACTAATAAACTTCTGCGCATCTGCATTTGTATATGTATAGGTTTCATTCATATCTGCAAAAAGTTCCGGATTTTTCCAGATTTTCTTCCCGTCTTTTCTCCAGATTATAGAAGTCTGCCATCTTGGAATCGGCTCACCCGGATACCATTTTCCTTGAGCATAATGAAGCATACCGCCATCCGTAAAAGAAGCAAGAAGCTTTCTTGAGAGTTTGTCTGCAAGTTCGCGTTTATGCTCACCGTCTGCGTCTGTATTCCACTGAGCTGATTCCATATCATCAATAGAAACAAATGTAGGCTCTCCACCCATAGTAAGTCTTACATCATTTGCTTCAAGCTCTTTGTCTACTTCGAATCCGAGATTATAGATAGCATCCCACTGGTCTTCTCTGTAGGGTTTTGTAACACGAGGCGACTCAAAAATTCTTGTGACAGTGTTTGAGTATTCAAACTCAGTTTCACATTTGTCGCTTAAACCTTCAATAGCGTGAGCACTCTCAAATGACGGTGTACAAGCAAGAGGGATATGCCCTTCACCTGCAAATAATCCGCTTGTTGCATCGAGTCCAACCCAACCTGCACCGGGAAGGTAAACTTCTGTCCATGCGTGAAGGTCTGTAAAATCCTCTTCAGGGCCGCTCGGACCGTCAAGTGATTTTTCATCTGCTTTGAGTTGTACCAAATAACCTGAAACAAATCTTCCCGCAAGTCCTAAATGACGCAGCACCTGAACAAAAAGCCAAGCGTAATCTCTACAGCTTCCAAGTTTCTTGTCTAAAGTTGTCTCACAGGTCTGAACACCGGGGTCAAGTCGTAACGTATAATTAAGATGCTTATAAATTTCAGAGTTAAGATAAACTAAAAAATCAATAATCGGTCTTGGTTTTAAATCTAGAGTTTTCATAAAATTCTTAAGTTTTTTACCGTTTTCATCTACTTCAAGATAAGGTGCTAGCTCTTTTTTGAGTTCTTTATCATACGTAAAAGGAAAATCTTTTGCAGAGTCATCAACAAAAAAGTCAAATGGATTAATAGTAATTAAATCAGCGATTATCTCAACATCAATACCAAACTCTTTTACTTTTTCAGGAAATACTATTCTTGCAAGATAATTCCCAAACGGATCTTGCTGCCAGTTAATAAAATGCTCTTTAGGAGTAATTTTTAAGGAATATGCTTCAATTGGAGTTCTGCTGTGAGGAGCCGGACGAAGTCTGATTATATGCGGAGAAAGAGAAATATATTTATCGTATGCGTAGTGTGTTTTATGTGAAATAACGACCTTTAATGCCATGGGTATATCTCCTGAAATAATGTGTGTATTTATCTAAAGATTATACCATAAAGAATTTGGTATGCTTTGTTGACACTGATTAGATATACTACAATTTATGAAAACAACACTTTTTATTATCGTATTTTTAGGCGTTTTTGCACTTATCAACATGTACATTTCCAGAAGATATATTAATCATCTGCATGTCACTCCAAAACAGAAACAGTGGATGAGATATTTTTTGTATTTCAACTATCTTGGAATTATTCTCTATATGCTTGGCAGGTACAGCGGTGAATTTCCAAACTGGCTTTTTTTCTTAGTCTCACTTCCTATTGGCATTTTATTTTTACTCTTTTGTACGGCAATATTTTATGACCTTTCAAGAGTATTCCTTCAACTCTCGCCAATTGCGCCAAAAAGAAGAGATTTTTTTAAAAAAACGCTCGATATTTCTTCTTTTGGTCTTGCCTTTGCTCTGAGTGCAAAAGCTATGTATGAAGCAAAGTTTATTAAACTTGAAAAAATAAATGTGCAACTTAAAAATCTGCAAAAATCGTATAAAATAGTCCAGCTTAGCGACATTCATGTCGGAGGAGTTGTTGATGCTGCGTTTATTAGAAATATTGTTCAAAGAGTTAATGACTTACATCCCGATATTGTCGTCATTACAGGAGATTTAGTTGATGTGGAACTATCCTATGCTATGCGCGCTCTTGATGAATTAAAAAAATTAAACACCAAATACGGAACGTATTTTATTCTTGGGAATCATGAATATTTTCACGGAGTCGATGAAATTATTACTGCAGTAAAGTCCCTAAATATAAAAGTTTTGGAAAATGAAAATGTTTATATTGGGGAGAAAGACCAAGGTTTTAATCTTGCAGGCGTGTATGATGTTTTTGGCTACAGAGTTTTACATCATTTACCGGATTTGCAAAAAGCGCTTCAAAGTAAAAACAACACCTCTCCAACCGTACTCTTGGCACATCAACCCCGCTATATTGAAGAGGTAACTAAAGGGGTTGATTTGGTTTTGAGCGGGCATACTCACGGCGGGCAACTCTATCCGTTTAGATTTTTAGTACAATTACAACAACCTTATATAGACGGCCTGCATCAACACAATGCAGATTTACAAATCTATGTCAACAAAGGAACAGGATTCTGGGGACCGCCTATGCGTTTAGGTGCAAATTCTGAGATTACTGAAATTACTCTGCTGCCAAGGTCTCTGTCCCTTTAGAGCTAAACTTCAGTAGACTAAACGGACAGCATAGCAAAGATGAGCTCTGCTCATTTTGTGTTTTATGAGTTCTTTAAGAACTCTACTCAATAAAAAGGATATAAATGAAAAAAGAATTTTTAAAAGCAATGGATTTCAGACATGCCTGCAAGGTGTTTGATACAAGCAAAAAAATCAGTGATGAAGATATACATTTCATACTCGAATGTGCACGTAAATCACCCTCTTCTTTTGGGATGGAAGCATGGAAGTTTTTGGTCATAACCAATGAAGAACTCAAAGCCAAACTCCAACCCGCTTGCTGGAACCAGGTTCAAATAAGTTCTTGCTCACACTTAGTTGTCATCTTGGCCGGCATTGATTCTGTAAAACCGGAATCTCTCTTACCGAGAAAAAGATTTGAGCGACGAGAAATGCCTCAGGAAAAGCTTGATTTTTATCTTGACCTGTATGCTTCTCATCTACAAAACACCCTTAGCAGTGATGAAAATATTTACGCTTGGACCTCAAAACAAAGCTATATTGCCGCTGGCAACATGATGAGCGGAGCTGCGTTTATAGGTATAGATTCATGTCCGATAGAAGGTTTCGAGAAAAATATCATTGAAGAGATACTTGGTCTTGATACAGCGAAATACCAACTCTCTATGATTTTGCCTTTTGGATACAGGTTGAATGAGCAGTCTTCTCAACTCAGATTATCATTTGATGAAGTTATTGAATTCATCAAATGATGTTATAATTAGAGATTATTCAGTAACAATTATCTGATATAATTTTTGCATAAAAAAATAGGAGCATTTATGAGTTATTTTAAAAAAGTAAAAGTTGGCGATAAATTATACGGTATAGTTTTTGGAGCAGGGAAAGTGACTCAGGTTTTTGAGGACTCTCACTATAAAATGATGGTCACATTTAAAAATGGCTATGAAGTTCCTTACACTGAGGACGGAATTCCTGGATGGGGAAATTTTAAAAAGCAGACGATTTTTTATAAAAAAGATATCGATTTAACAGACATTGATTTTTTACCAGTTACAAAAGTACTCTCGGCAAAAAAAATCATCAAACTTCGAGAGAAGAATAAGCTTGAGATGAGGCTTCCATCAGGTGCCTGGGCAAAAATTTCCAAATGTCCTGTTGAGTATATTGAGCAGATGTTGGAGCAAGAAAACTACCACTTATTTAGAAAAAAAGACTAAATCCTCACTTATTCTCTTAATTGCCCGCTCAACATCAGAGACTTCGACCTCTTCATTGAGGTCTCTGTAATAACTGTACTGCAATTTTTTATTCTCTGTTATTTGCATTTTTAAGTAACTCGTTGGAAAAGCCCCAAGCGCTTTTGTCTGATAGTTTTGGTTGCTGTTACAGATTATTCCGCTTTTTGTAGCAACTTCAAGTGTATAACTACAATTCGCATCAAAACTGTACTGCGTTTTTAAATAATTTTCTATCTTCTCATTTGGTGGAAATACCAACAATTTCATGCACGGCATTTTTGTTTGAGTGATTTTTTTGTCGTATATATTGACAGTGGAATTATCACTGCAAGCACTCATCATTAGACAAAATAATGGAGTAAGCAGCGCTTTTTGCAAGTTTATCTTTTTTTGAAAATCAGAAGTGTTTTATCTTCCGTATCGTAGAGTGAAAAAGTCTGTTTTTCTACAAGTTTGAGAGAATCAAGCTTTTCAAACGCACGAATTTTATGAAAATATTGGATAATAGTATCTTGATGCTTTGTGTATCTTCCATCCGCATTTTTTTCAAACAGAGTAAATTTTGTATGGAGTTCGTCATTCTCAAACACCGCGTCTACACTCAAAAACTCTTCCTCTGTGTCATTACTCATAGTTCCCTCAGCAACATCGCTGAAACCATAGCGCGTGTTGATATCTGCTATAAAAACGCCATCGTCATTCAGCTTTTGTGAGACTGCGTTTAAGAACTTTGTCAAAGCATCTTTATCTAAAAAATTGAGCACATCAAAGATGCTTACGACTGCGTCATATTTGCCGCCAACTTCGCTGACATCTATGCACTCCGCGTCTAGCCCCTGCGCTAAACACTCATCAATCATAACGGCGCTTAAATCAACGCCTTTACAAACAACACCATCGCTTATCATACGCTGCATAAAACCGCCGCGGCCGCAACCTACATCTAAAAGTGTTTTTATTTTATACTCGTCTAATTCTGAACGGTATAAGTCATAAAGAGCTTCGGTTGCTTCTTCTATTCCAAGAAGATGCTCGGCTTTTGCATATAAATCCAGATTAGTCATTTAGTTGGCTTGCTCCGCTTTAATGACTGCGTTTATCTTTTCATAGATTCCTAAAACTTCATCTTTTTTAGCAATATAACTGTTTTTATTGGCGATAAGATACGTAGATGAAGTCATAATATCTTCAACAACTTCCAAACCGTTTTGCTTCATAGTAGTTCCTGTTTCCACAATGTCAACAATCATATCTGCAAGACCGATTAAGGGAGCAAGTTCGATGGAACCGTAAAGTTTAATGATGTCTACCGAAACAGCGCGTTGTTCAAAGTAGCGTTTTGTGATGTTAACCATTTTTGAGGCAACTTTAATCTCAGGTTTATTAAGGTCAAGTTTTTCCCCTTTTTTCATCCCGATGCTAACCTTACAAATACCGCGTCTGAGGTCTAAAAGACGAATAACATCAAGTCCCTGCTCTTCCAAAGTATCGAGTCCTACAACTCCAATATCTGCTGCTTGATGAAAAACATAGGTTGCAACATCTTGGTTTCTTACAAGTAAAAAACGAAACTTCGGGGTTTCAAGAATGAGTTTTCTATCATCAAATTTAAAAGATTCTCCAAAAATTGTCTCAAAAATTTCAAGTGTCTCTTTTGCTATACGACCTTTAGGAAGTGCAACTGTTAGCATAGTTTCGCCTTTTTTATAATCTGTTTCATTGATTTGAAAATCAATCTTTCATCCACTTTTGCATTTGGAAAAACCTTTGCAAACTTTTTCGCGTCTCCGCCTGTGAGATGTACTTCTAAACCTAAAGAGTTTACTTCGCACACAAGTGTTTTAATATACCCGTAACTCAGCGCATCTGCAGAATTTTTCGGCATTTTACCCAAATCTAGCTCAAAATTAAATGCGTAATCAAGTGCACTTGAGATATTTTTGTAAGTTTGGCTCATTGCCTTTATGCCAGGGTAGATAAATCCGCCCTCAAATAAGCCGGCTTTTACAAGGTCAACCGTAATCGCACTGCCGACATCTACAATCACTCCATCGTGAATATATTCACATGCCACAATCCTGTCAATGCCCATTGTTTCATAGTAGTTTCTCATGTCAATAAACGCAGCAATATTAATCCAGTTATCCAGTTTTTCCAGAAGCAGCTTAACCGCAGGATTGACACAAATGTAAAAGACTTTCTCTTTTATGCTCGAAGGGTCAAAAGTTTTTGCATCTTTTTTATATTCCTCTTCATTTTGTAAAAAATGATAGGAAGTGTTGCCAATATCACAAAGCAACATTACTGGATTTTCCAACCCTGTTCTTTGAAAGCTTTTTCAGCTTTGGAGCACAAAGGAGCATCTATAAAAAGAACTTTATGCTTGAAATTGTGATCGAAGTAGATTGTAAGTTTTGCATAAATCTCTTCGAATTTATGGACATCTTTCATGAGCAGTCGACTTTTTTGGCTCACGGCAAATATTGCCCAGAAATAGCCGACCGTATCTGTTGCTTTGTATATTTTTATTTTATTGCGAATGCCGAGCTCTGAAGGAGCTACTTCTTGCATTTTTTTATAAATTTTCCCTTTTTTTCTAAGGGAATCCACTACCATCTGCATCTTTATACTGAGCCTTTATTTTAGTAGTGTTATTTTATCTAACTATTGCTTAACTCATAAAATTTGGATAGATTTTCTTGATAATATAATAGATTTTGCATCCTAAACAAAAATCCAAAAATACGTCTAAAAGTGAACATGTTAGAAATATCGCCGCTACGCTTAGCAATAAAACTTGCAACTCAAGGTAGTGACACACTAACAGTATCAGTACAAATATCAGACCAAAATAAGCGGCCAGTCTCTTTGCCCCACTATCTACAAATTTATCTTTAATGTTAAATATTTCTTTCATAAAAAGAGCGCTCATATAAAAAATTGAACTGTCCTTTGTAATAAAAAGACGCATTATAAAGTCAAACGCGATGATGTAAAGGATAAATGAAAAACCGTAAATAAGATATAAAATAACAGAGATGGAAACAAATAAAGAGGTAAGTCTAGAAACATTTGAATCAATCTGTTTGAAGCTCATAGGACAAGAATAGCTCATAATAATGGAGTGCCTTTTAAAATAATTAGCAAATAATAGTGAGTTATTCTTAAAAAAGCATTATTTTAATTTCTTATATTATATTAGTGCCTAAGAACAATAAATATTTTATAAATTTCCTTTTTTTGACTGCTAATAAATAAGATGAATTTATGAATTTGATTCTTTTGTGATATAGCAAATTAGAATATATGTTATAATAAGAGCTTAAATAAATAGAGGAATTGTAATGAAAAAAATAGTAAGTATGCTCTCTCTTGCGTTACTACTGAATGCTTCACAGGGTGATTCTCCCTTGAGTCTGGATGAAGCATTAAATATTTTGAAACAGAATAATCTTGAAATAAAAAATGCACAATTCGATGTAGAAACTGCCGCTTTAGATGAAAATCTAGTCTCAGGAAAACACTGGGGAAAACTCGATTTAATTCAGGATTTTGCTCGTTCTAATGATGCGGGGAATGTCTTTGGATTTAAACTTGCGTCCAGAGAAGCAAGTTTTGGGGACTTTGGATTTAGTGACTTTTCAATACCGACAACTCCCGCTGAACAGCAAGCTCTATTAGCTACTCAACCAGACGATTTAAACTACCCCGAAGCCAGAAACTTCTTCCAAACAAAACTCAAATACGAGGTTCCTGTTTTTACGGGTTTTGCAATTTCAAGCTACGGCGAGATTATGGCTTCAATGAAAAAAATGAAAACGCTTGACAAAGAGCAAGTCATTGCAGAACAGACCTACCAACTCAGAAAAAGCTACTATGATATGGCTCTGTTGGAGAGTTCAACAAAAAATTTAACGACTATTTTAAACAATATCAACACTTTGGAAAATACTACAAAAAGTATGATAGATGTTGGTTACGCCAAAAATGTTGACCTTTTGGAAGTTCAGGCAAAAAAAGGAAATGTTGAAAGACTTCTGGTGCAAATGCATGCAAACCAAAAACTTCTTTACAGTTACATCAGTTTTTTACTCAATGAAAAAGTAGAGAAAATTCAATTACCAAGTACAGATGTACCTATGCCAAGCTATAGCAACGAAGAAATTTTAAATGCAAACCTGGATATTAAAAAAGCAAAAGCCGGTTTAGAGATACGTGAGAGCATGATAGGTGTTTCAAAATCTTCTTATTACCCTATGGTCGGGGCTTTTGCAGAAGCTTCTACGGCTGATAATACTTTTTTGGGTGACGCAGTTGACCATAGAGCTTACACAGTAGGTGCAAGAGCAACCTGGAATCTGTTTAACGGCGGTATTGATGATGCACAAGTACAAAAATCACAAGTCGAGCAACTTAAAACTAAATCACAAGTCCAGCTTGCACGTCTTGGAACAGCACTGCAAATAGACAAAATTAAAACGGAGATAGAATCGTTTGATGAAGAAATTAACTTTTTAGAAAAAGAGCTTCTGCTAGCGAACGAAATTTATAACAATTATGAAGGAAGATATAGAGAAAAACTTTCATCAATGAGCGACGTAATTATTAAACAATCGGAGCAGATTGAAAAAATATTACAGCTGCAAATGATGAAAAACAAAAAAAACGAAAGAATTTTCGCACTTGAAAAATTAGCAAACGGAGAAAACAAATGAAGAAAATTTTATTACTTATAGCACTTGGGGCTTCCCTTTTGGCAGAAACGCTGACACTCTCAGGCGCTGTCATCTCGGACAATCAGAAAATGATAACAAGCCGCTTTATGGGCTTTGTGACACAGGTTGGCGTTTCAGAGGGGGATTATGTCAAAAAAGGCGACCTCCTGTACACTATTGATTCCAAAGAGATTGACGCGGCAATGACACAGGTCCAACTTGGCATTTCGCAGGCACAGCTCAGCCTTCAGATGTACCAAAATCAGCATACAAATATCAAACTTAATCTTGAGCGTCACAAAAGACTTCTGCAAAAAGATATGGTTTCAAAATATGAGGTTGAAAATCTTGAACTCGCTGAGAGAAATCTTTTTGATATGATAATCATCGCTACAAAACAGGTTGAACAGGCAAAAGCACAGCTCTCAGAAGTAAAAAATCAATATCGCTACTTAAATGTAAAAGCACCAAACAGCGGTGTTATTATCTCTAAAAACATCAAAGTCGGAGAAATGGCTATGCCTGGAATGCCTGCTATTGTTTTGTCTGATTTAAGCAACCTCAAAATATCTGCCGAAATAGCAGAGAGTAATCTTGCAATGGTTCAGCATGGCAAAAAAGTAACTGTAAATATTCCTTCTCTTGGTCTGAAGTATATAGGAACAGTCACAGCCATTATTCCAAGCTCAAACCCGATGACACATACTTTTAGAATAAAAATCTCTTTTAAAAACACCAACAAAGCAGTTTATCCGGGCATGTATGCAACTGTAGATATAGACTAAGGTTTGGCAATGAAACATATAAAACCTTATGAACCAACAGACTTTGCAGGAAAACTCGCAAAAGGATTTTTACGTAATCCTTTGACGATTGTGCTGGGTATTTTTTTGTTATCTATCGGATATTTGGCACTTATGGTTATGCCGCGTGAAGAAAATCCTCAAATGGTTGTCAGTGGCTCAACTGTTATTGTCGCACTTCCCGGTGCGAGCGCAGCTGAGATACAAAAAGTAATTGTTCAACCGCTTGAGAGAAAAATGAAAGAAGTCAAAGGGGTTGAACATATTCATGGCCGTGCTATGGATAATGTAGGTATTGTAACTGCTGCGTTTTATATAGGTGAGAAAAAAGAAGATTCAAACCTCAAGGTATATGACAAAATTATGCAGAATCTTGACATATTGCCTGCTGGTGCTATGCATCCTGTTATTAAACCGCTTGATATCGATATTGACATTCCGGTGCTGTCAGTTGCGTTTTTTTCAAAAACGGAAGATATGAGCAGTACTGAACTTTACGACAGAGTTAAAAAGATTCAGCACCATATCAACGGACTCGATAATGTTGCCGTAACACAGCTCAAAGGTGGACATAAACACCAATTTAATATAGAAGTTGACTTAAACAAACTCTCAGGCTACAACCTTTCAATGGGGCAGATTACGCAAGCAGTACAATCCCTTGCTTACAGTGTTCCGGCCATCAAAAACACAACTAAAGAAAATACAATCGTGATGGTGGGGGTTGAAAACGCAATAGAGTCTTCTAAAGATATAGAAAATATTATAGTGGCTCAATATATGGGTTCTGTAATTCATCTGAGCCAAGTTGCAAATGTAACAGATTCTTATGATATTCAAAACTTCAAATCTGCAACTATCAGCGTACAAACTGAAGATGGAAAATTTACTCCTATGAAAGAGCAAGTCACTCTGACTGTCTCAAAACTTCAGGGAACAAATGCAGTAATCATTGCAAACGCAGTAAAAAAAGAGCTTGAAGCCTATAAAGAGTTTTTAGCTAAAAACGGCATCAGCTATGTCATAACCAGAAATGATGGAGAACGTGCAAATGAAGCCGTAAATGAACTCGTATTTCACCTCGTTTTGTCTATTGTCATCATTGCTATTTTACTTGTGGTTGTACTTGGATGGAGAGAATCTCTCATTGTTACATTTACTGTTCCTGCAATTTTAGCAATCACACTTTTTGTGGCCTATCTGACAGGGCAAACCATCAACAGAATCACCCTCTTTGCGTTTTTACTCTCGCTTGGACTTTTGGTTGATGCGGCGATTATTGTTATTGAAAACATTCACAGACATTACCATTCCATAGAGTCTATCCATGAAACGCCGGATGAGCTCATGATAAAGGCAACTGATGAAATCGGACCGCCGACAAATATAGCTACGCTTGCCATCATCATGACAATGGTGCCAATGGCATTTGTTGGCCAGATGATGGGACAATTTATGAAGCCGATTCCGGCAAATGTTCCTGTTGCTCTTATTGCTTCACTTTTTGTGGCATATATTTTCACACCTTATTTAGCCGTAAGAATGCTCAAAAAACCTGACCACAGTGCAAAAGGAGGCCATTAATGTTTAAAAAATTTGAACAAGCAGTTTTAAAGGGCATCCAAAGTTCGACTCAAAGAAAATTTATTCTTATTGGGACTCTCGTTGCGTTTATATTATCGGTAATGATGATAGCACCCGGTAAAATGGTTCTGGCAAAAATGCTTCCGGGAAAGAACAATGACACTTTTACCATATACATTGATTTACCAAATGGCAGTTCCATTACTCAGACTAAAGAAGTAAGCGACTGTGTTGTCGGTTTTGTACAAAAAGAGAGTGAAGTTTTAGACACAGAAGTCTTTTTAGGTATGGGTTCTCCACTTGATTTTGCAGGGCTTATCAAAGGTTCTAGCTTTAAAAACTCAGAAAATGTTGCAGAAATTGTGTTAAATCTTACCAAAAAACATCACAGAGATGAACCGTCGTATTTTATGGTTCAAAGAATGCGACCGATTATTATGCAGACATGTGCATCAATTCACAAAGATACTATTATCTCTTTCGTTGAGCCTCCGGCGGGTCCTCCTGTCATGGCAGCCATTGTCGCGGAAGTATATGGTTATGATGCAGACGGGGTTAGAAATCTTTCAAATAAAGTGGCTGAAGTCTTTAAGAATACGAAAGGTTTGGTAGATGTAGACGTCATGCAAGATGATATTTATGATACTTATGAGATTCATGCAGACAGTTCAAAAATTGCACGTTCCGGGGTTTCAATTAAACAGTTAAATGACATTCTTTACCTTGCATTTGAGGGAATGCAGATAGCCGTTAAAAACTCTGATTTGTATAACGATCAGATTCCTATCTATCTCTCACTCAGCAAAGAATCGAAAAAGTTTACATCTAAAGATATAAACGCAGTAAAACTGAAATTAGCATCACTCAAACTCATGAACGACATGGGAATGATGATTCCTATTACCGAGCTTGTTGAAGTTTTACCAAAAAAATCCAATCCTATGATTATGAACAAAAACCTGCACCAAATGACAAATGTTATGGCTGAGACAGATATGGTTTCTCAGGTTTATCCTTTAATGGAGGCAAGAGATACCATTCTTGAAAATTTCGCGGATACTTATGAAATAAAGAAAATTGGCCTTTTTAATCTTGAACTTACAGACAAAAAAAGCGGTTCTGTTTTTAAACTTATTTGGGACGGAGAGATGGAAGTCACCCTCGATACTTTCGTAGAACTTGGGGCTGCGTTTATAGCGGCTCTTGTACTCATTTTTTTACTGATGGTTATTTATTATAAAAGCTATACTTTGAGCGGAATCATCCTTCTTGGTTCATTTTTGTCCATTATTGGAGTTATTGTAGGTCACTGGATTATGGATGTGTTTACGCATGACACTTTCTTTTTGACGGCTACCTCGCTTATAGGTTTTATTGCCCTCATCGGTATTAGTTCCAGAAACTCTCTTTTACTTATAGATTTTACAAAATCACTCATGCACGAAAAAGGAATGCACAAAGCTGAAGCGATTGCGTTTGCAACATCAACACGTGCTAAACCAATATTTTTGACGGCAGCTGCAATTATACTCGCATCTACTCTTCTTGCCGGAGATGCTGTGTTTGGAGGCCTTGGTGTCTCTTTGATTTTTGGAACAGTTGCAGCAGTAATATCTTCACTCGTAATCGTTCCTGTACTTTTATATAATGCAGACCTAGAACGACACTTTCATTTTCATGAGAAAAAAGCAGTATCTGTCTACGAACCGTAAATAATTTCATTCTCGCACAAGCGAGAATGAAACTTGCAGTTTCTTTTCTGCTGAGAACTATCACCGACACCTGTTATTGCCTTTCTTTATTTTCATTACAAATCTGATGGAGAAAAGATTATTTTAACATGAGTCGTTATATAATTTCAGACATAACGTAAACTAAGGCGAACTAAGTGAACAATATCCATAAAAATAGAAGCCATACCATCTCAAACTTTTCAAATATCTTTCTTTTATCTCTTACTCTTTCGGGTGCTTCTTTTGCAGATACAGAAATGCCAAATTACAAAGAGAAAGAAAAACTTATCTTTGATGGTTACTATAGAGGGCGTGTAGATATCTATAACGGTGTCAATAAAGTTGCATACGGAGATGCAGCTATAGATGCCAAGGGTAATATACGCGGAGTTTCAAACGATGTAATCTATCTACACCAGATTTCTGCTGGTTTTACCTATACTCCAAATGATGAATGGGAAATTAAAGCTTATATCTACGATGCACGTTCTTGGTTTTCTGATTTACAACCTGAAGATTTTATCAAAAATGCAGGTACCAAGGATGAATATCTCGCAAGTTATTATGATGAACATCTTGATGTGCATGAGGCCTATGTACAAAAGTCAAAGTTTTTACTCGATAATCTAACTTTTACACTCGGAAGACAACAGTTACAATATGGTGACAGCAGAATTTTTGCTCCAGGAGTCTGGGGCAATACTATTGGTTATTTATGGGATGCGGCACACTTTTCCTACAAACAAGATAAAAATTTTCTTGATGCATGGTATGGACAGACAAGAACTATTGACCCTTATGAATTCAGTTTAACAAACAAACATCTCTATCAGGGTGTTGGCGTTTATAGCCATTATGAAAAATCAGCGTTTAAAATCGAACCATTTTTTGCATATAAAGACTTGCTCTATGATACAACTGCTCCCGGAGAACTCTCTTATCACTATGGAGCGCGTACGTACGACTCAAGCGTTGGTTTTATTTATGATGCAACATATACAAAAACAGTAGGAATCTCTGGTAAAAACGCTATTGATGCTTACGCTTATGTGGCAAAAATCGGTTATCAGTTTGACACTCCCTATAAAACGCAGTTTACTATTGGTAAACTCTATGCTTCAGGTGATTCAGACTCAAGCGATAATGTCAAACAAACCTATAGTTCACCTTTTGGAAGTATGACAGGTCCAAACTATGGACGAATGGACATTATGATTTGGTCTAATATGAAAGACTACCAGAGTATGCTCTCTTTTAATCCGACAAAAGATCTTTTTATCAAAGCTGCGTTTCACAGATTTGAGCTTGCAGATGCAAACGACAAATGGTACACATTTGGGTACGCTAATAAACCTGGGAATAGCTACACACATATTGGCGATGAGTATGATTTAACTATGAAATATAAAGCTAGCAAAAATCTTGATTTAACAGCCATCGCTACCTATCTAAACGCAGGTGATTTTATTACAAAAAATGAGATTGCACAAAATGATGCAACAAAATTTTTCTTACAGTTTAAATATAAGTTTTCAACAAAAGAGTAAATTTTAGAGAGTTTGTCAAGAAGGAGACATCAAGAAGAAAATTCTTGATGTTTAGAGGAGTATAAAGATTAAAGACGAGCGTAGTTTACGCTGATACAAGCTTCAAGAGACGCTAATTCATTAAGTGTTTTATCACTTACAGCATTGTCTACTAAGATAATAGCTAGAGCTTCAGATTTGTCATTTCTAGCTAATGAGAAGTCGGCAATATTTACATTATTTTTACCGAGCGTTGTTCCAATACTTCCGATAACACCTGGAACATCACTGTTTTTAAATAGAATCATATCACCTTTAAGTGCTACTTCAATGTCAAAACCATCAATAGCAACTATACGTTTCACGCCATCATCAAAGATTGTAGCACTTATACTTGTTACACCCTCAGCAGTTGTAAGTTTTACAGTAATAACATTTTGAAATACAGATGAGTCAGCTAAAGCTTCAGACTCTATAGTGATACCTTTTTCTTTTGCAACAAATTCTGCGTTAACATAATTGATAGTATCTTCAGAGTTTTGGCTCATTGCACCAACAGCAACGAAAGTAGAGAGTGAATCAACATAGTTGGAAATATCACCCTGCCCGCTTACTTTTATAGCTACAATTTGAGACTTATTGATTTGAGATGCAAGAAAACCTATCTTTTGACCCATTTCTAAAAATGGTTTTACATAAGAAGGTATTTTACTCTCATCAATTGGCAAGTTCATTGCATGTGCAAATGAGATACCTTTTGCCGCTTCGATTGCGTTTTGAGCTGCCTGAACACCGATGTTATACTGAGATTCAAATGTATTTGCACCTAAGTGTGGAGAAACAGTCACATTATCTAAATCAAGTAAGGGATGATCAATTGCCGGTTCTTTGTTAAACACGTCAATACCTGCAAAACGGATTTTTCCAGATGTAAGACCGTTATAAAGTGCTTCCTCATTGTAAAGACCGCCACGAGCACAGTTAATTAAAACTACACCGTCTTTCATCTTTGCAATTTCAGCTTCGTTAATCATGCCCACTGTTTCTTGATTTTTTGGCGTGTGGATTGTAATAATGTCACACGCTAAAATATCTTCAAAGTTTTTCGTGTATGTCATATCGCAATCTGTAACTTTTGATGGATGAATATACGGGTCATACGCAACGATTTCCATCTCAAAAGATTTCGCACGTTTAGCCACACGAGAACCTATATTACCAAAACCGATAACACCAAGTTTTTTGCCTTTAAGCTCATAGCCATACCATTTCTCACGCTTCCAAACTCTATCAAGCTTTAGGTGGTTATGAGAATATGGAAACATTCTCATACATGAAAGCATATGTGTCATAGTAAGTTCAACTGCTGCTATTGTGTTTGCAGTAGGTACGTTCATAACAATGATACCTTCTTTAGAACAGCCCTCAATGTCTACGTTATCTACACCAACACCGGCACGCACGATTGCTTTCATATTTTTTGCATGCGCTATAAAACTTGCATCAACATCTGTAGAACTTCTTGTAATAGCCACATCAGCCTGCTCAATAATGTCTAAAAGTTTTACTTTGTCTTCATCGGCTGCCATAATAAAATTAATACTTTTATCATTACGAAGCATTTCTAAACCGGCTTCATGTATATGGTCACAAACAACTATAGTATGTTTTTTCATTCTTTTTCCTCTTTGTGTGGCTTAATAGTCGCCGTAATTTGATAGTTTTTTAGTACTTTTACTAAAGAATTTAATTTATTTACATCTTGTGAATAAATAAGTAATGTTATGGCGTCTTTATCTTTTCTTAAATAGTATTTTAAAGAGTGTCTTCGTAACTCTTCTTTTAAACAAAAAAGCTGATAAGGGTCTAATAGTGAAGCTGAAAGCTCATACGTCACAATAGGAATAGCATTAACTATTTTTTCATCCAGATCTAGGGTAACATATACCTCATTAACAGGGTAAAAATAGCCCAATCTTTGAGTTTGTGAAAAATGATTCAACCAAATATTTTTTGGTTCTTCTGAAATAACTTCATTTGATAGCACCAGAGGTTTTGATTCTTTTTGCTCTTGCAAAGAGTTAATAGAAATTAAAAAAAAGATGATAAAAATGGCTACTCCAACCGCAAGGAGAGGAGTAAACCATCTTAAAATCTTTTGCATTCCAAAGATTACTTAAATTTATCTTTTATTAAATCGCCTAAAGAGTGTGATTCATTATCATTGATCTCTTCAAGCATTGCCTGATTTTTAATGTAATCTAATTTTTTTACAGATAAACGGATACGATCTTTACGAGTATCGATTACTGCGATTGCTGCTTCAATTTCTTGACCAACAGAAAGTTCTTCTTTAACAAGTGGTGCTAAATCTTCATCACGAATAAGTGCATCAACACCATCTTCTAAAGATACAAATACACCAAATTCTTTGATATCACGAATAGTACCAGTTACAATTGAGTTTGCTTTGTGCGTTGCAGCAAAAGCATCAATCGGGCTTTCTAAAAGTGTTTTGCGATTTAAAGAGATTTTTTGGTCTTCTTCATTGATTTTTGCAATTTTCACTTCTACTTCATCACCAGTTTTTAAAATGTCTTTACATTTTACATTTTTGTCCCAAGAAACATCTTGGTTATGTAAAAGACCTTCTACTCCTGCGATACGAACAAATGCACCAAAGTCAGTTAAAGATGTAACTGTTCCAGTCACAACATCACCTTCTTTGTAGTTTTTCATAAAATCATCAAACGGTTTCGCTAAAAGTTTTTTCAATGAAACACGAAGTTTATGCGTTTTAGGGTTTATTTCTATAACTTCAACGTCAATTTCTTGACCAACAGTTAAGTAGTCAGCAGGATTCTTAACATTTTTATCCCATGAAATTTCAGAGATGTGTAAGAAACCTTCTATGTCATTTCCTAAATCAACAAATACACCGTATGCCTCAATATTTGAAACTGTTACAGTAATTGTATCGCCTTCATCTAATTCAGACTCAACTTCTGCCCAAGGGTCAGTGTTCACTGCTTTAATTGAAAGAGAAAGGTGACGTTTGTCTTTATCGTAAGCAATTGCTTTAACAGCTACAACATCACCGTCTTTGTACAATTTAGATGGATTTACCGGGCCTTTATAGCTGATTTCGTTGTAGTGAACCAAACCGTCAACACCACCAACATCTACGAACATTCCGTAGCTAGTGATTTTTTTGATTACACCCTCAACAACTGTATCTTCAGCCATTAATTGATCGATAATCTCTTTTTTCTTTTTTCTTTCTTCATTGAAAAGTTTACGACGAGAAACAATAATTGAATTCTCTGCTTCATCTATTTTTACAACTTGAGCTTTAATCTTACGACCAACAACCTCTTCATTGTCTTTAAACGCTGCTAATGAACGAGGCATAAAGAAAACTACATCGTCAGCTTCTACTACGTAGCCACCACGATTTTTCTTTGTAATAACACCTTCGATAATTACATCTTCAAAGTTTTCTTTATTTGCATCAATAAAGTCAATAGTTTTTTGTTGCTCTAAAACCTTTTTGTATGAAATCTTAGGACGCTCATTGTAGTATCCCATGATCATAACTTTGATTTTATCACCAGCACCAAATTTTAATACACCATCTTCACTGATTTCATCTAAACTAAGGATACCCTCTAGTTTATCACCAACACCAACGAGTGCTCTATTCTCATCTTCTTGGATCTCAACTATCTGACCCTCTACAATGCGACTTGTTTCTTGCTTTTTTTCGCTTGCAGCAAACATCTCTGCAAAACTTTCTTCTTCTTCAAATGATTCGTTATCGAACGCCATTACCTATCCTCTTGTTACATAAAAATTGTCGTGATTGTACCAAAAATATGATTATATTTCTATTAAACCTAGGGTAAAGTTCTAATAAATATAAAATTTGTTAATGATTTAGAACATAAAAGCTCTAAAAAAGAGTTCCTAGTTATCAACATGCTCTTCAATTGCATGAATGACATTTTGAATTATCCAGTCAGGGGTGGAAGCCCCGGCACTGATACCGCAAAATTCTTTTTCCTTAAACCAAGAAAAATCAAGCTCTTTTTCGTCTTCTATATGATAACTGTGAAAGCAGTATTCTTGTGAAATGCTAAAAAGCTGTTTGGTATTTGATGAGTTTTTTCCGCCAATAATAATCATAACATCTGCAAGTTCTGCAATATCTCTCACAGCCACCTGATTCTCAAAAGTTGCGTTACAGATGGTGTTAAAAACTCTCACTTCTTTGTGTCTTGGTATGAGATAATTAACAATTGCCATATAGTCTTCAACTTTTCTTGTTGTCTGCGCAACCATAGCAATCTTCTCGCCTAGTTTCATTTTTCTCACTTCATCTAGTGAGGTTACGACTTTGGCTCCATTGGTTGCATAACTCTTTACGCCTTTTATTTCAGGGTGTTCTTCGTCACCAAAGATTATGACTTCATACCCTGCTTCACTCATTTCTTGACATATTTGCTGGGGTTTTGTGACATAAGGACAAGTCGCGTCAATAACATCCACTTTATTTTTTTTGAGTGCTTCAAGTTCCAGTTTTGGAATACCGTGTGTTCTTACAATGGCTTTATCGCCCGGCTTAAAAGTTCTGAAATCGTCGGTTAATCCAACTTTAAAATCTTTTTCCAGGCGCTCAATCTCTTTAGAGTTATGAATTAATGGCCCATAAGTAGAAGCATTTTTATTCTCTTCCGCTATTTTAATCGCTCGCTTGACACCAAAACAAAATCCATAATTTTCTGCTAACTCAATTTTCATGCTTATATGTCTCCTTTTTAAAGAAGTGAATTCTTTAAAAAAATTCCCCTCACTCGTGTGTTCTATGCCATTTCAAAGCATAGAATAAAAGCTTCACCTTCCGGTGAGAATATTTATATATATTATTTTTGAAAAGGAAATTTACTCTTATTTACTTAAAATCAACTTTAGTTATTTTTTGGAGTAATTCAAAAAAGTTTGGAAAAGAAGTATTGATACAATCTAGGTCAGTTACAGTCATACCGCATCGAAGGCCCGCAATAATAAAACTCATAGCGATTCTATGATCTCCATGACTATCTACGTCAGCAGCTTGCAGTTTTCCACCTGTAACTTTGTAACCGTCTTTATATTCATCAACTTCAATGCCGCAAGCTTTAAGCCCATTGACGACCGTAGAAATTCTGTCTGATTCCTTGACGCGAAGTTCCTCTGCGTTTTTGACGACACTTTGACCCTCTGCACAGGCAAACGCTATGGAAAGTGCCGGTAATTCATCTATAAGCCATGAAATATTCTCTTCTACTGTAATTGCTTTGAGCGGAGAGTATTTGACATGAATATTTCCAATCGGTTCATACTTGTTATCTGTCTGCTCATAAGTAATATCCGCGCCCATTCGCTCTAAGGCTTTAAACGCCTCTATGCGGGTTTCATTAAGAGTAACACCTTCAAGGACTATACTTGCGTTTGGAGTTATTGCAGCTGCTACGGCAAAGAAAAAAGCACTTGAAGGATCGGCTGGCACTCGAATAATGAGCGGAGATAAAAGTTTTGTCATAGGTGCAATAGTTGTTTTTAAACCATCAACACTAATCTCTGCTCCCATACCTTTGAGCATACGTTCTGTGTGGTCGCGTGAGAGTTCCGGTTCTGTGTAAGTACAAACCCCATCAGCTCTGAGCGCTGCAAGAATCATGGCACTTTTAACTTGGGCAGATGCTATTTTACTTGTATAATTAAAAGCCTTTAATGAAGCGCCTCTTATACTTAATGGAGCCAAATCACCATCATTTCTTCCATCAAGTTTCGCCCCGATATCACGAAGAGGTGCGGTAACTCTTTTCATAGGACGACGGCGTAAATACTCATCTCCCGTAAGAATAAAATGCCCCTCAGCAGAACTTAAAAGTCCGCAAAAAAGTCTTATTCCTGTCCCTGAATTTCCACAGTCTAAAATCTCACTGCTCTCTTTAATACCCTCAGAACTAATCTTAATTGTGGTTCCGTCATCAACAATGGTAGCACCAAGATTTCTTACAATATTCAAAGAATTGAGAGTATCTTCCGCTCTTAAAAAGTTTGTTATTTCACTCGTGCCTTCAGCAAGCATAGCAAACATTGCACTGCGATGAGAGATAGACTTATCTGGTGCAATTTCTGAAATTCTTAAAGAAAAACCTTCACAAGGTGCTATCTCAACTTTACTCATCTCAGACCAATTCCTAATTCTAAATTTAATGTTTGAAGTATTGTATTTATTGACGAAGTAATATCTTCTTCTTCCAATGTTTTTTCATTAGACTGAAGGACAAAACGCAGTGTCAAACTCATTTTGTCTCCAAGTGTGCTGTCACTGTATTTATCTACAGGATAAAATCTGATAATCTCTTCGCTCGCACAAGACTCAATTGCTGATTTAACAACAGCATAACTCATCTCTTGAGGCATAATAACGCTTAAGTCCCTAAACGCAGCCTGGTACTTTGAAGTTTTCACTGCGGTTTTTAAAGTATGTGGAAGTTTATTAAAATCTAATTCACAAACATAGGAGACATCTAAATCGTAATTTTTTTCTACTTCCGGATGAACTCTGAAAAGTTCGCCAAGCACTTCGCCAGAGACAATAACTTGCGCACACTGGTAAGGATGTGAAAGTTTATGTGATGTCTGATGTTCTTTAAGTTCAAATGCTCCGATTACATCAGATATTTTTTGTGCAAAAAAAGCAAAATCAACTTTTTTAGGCTTTCCTGCGTTTAGCAAAGCATCTTGTTCTTTCTCCCCTGAATGCAAAAAAGCCATTTTGAGTGATTCTGCTCTTGTTGGAGAAAAAACTGAACCAACTTCAAAGAGTTTCACCATTGAATAGCCATTTTTTGCGTTTTGGGACGCGGCTTTTAAAAGACCTGTTAAAAGTGTCGGTCTTAGCGTGTCAAGAGTGTTTACAATTGGATTTAATAATTCCAACTCTTCGAGTGTTGTTTCAAAACCATATTCATTTAAAACTTTTTTCTCGTCAAATACAAAGTGAACGCTCTCAAAAAAGCCGCTTTGAGCTGCTTTATGTCTAAAAATTGTTCTTTTCTTGTAATCAAAATAGTCGCTTCCAAGTCTATTTTTCTCACTGAATACAAAAGGTTTTGATGGAATATTATCAATTCCAACCAAACGCACAATCTCTTCGACTATGTCCTGTTTGTTAATAATATCATGACGAAATTGAGGAATGGATATAACAAAGTTATCCGGAGAAGACTTAGAAATATTAAAGCCCAGATTCGTAAGTATTTTACTAATGACAACTTTATCTATTTTTGCACCAATCAAATCATCAATTTCTTGTTTGCTTACAATAACTATCTTTTCTTTGTAAGAATTTTCATATTCTATTGTTCCACCGTAAATAGATGAGTCAGAATGTGCTTCTAACAGACCTAAAGAGTAGAGTAAGCCGCCTTCTAACTCCGGCTCGCTTCCTCTTGATGTTTTATAAAACATAGGACCTGAAGGTACTTTGTGTTCTGCCATTTGCTTAGAGATAAGATCTGGCGGAATGTAACTCGCTTCGACTAAAAGCATTCCCTCTTCTAAATTAAAATTTGAAGTATCTTCTTGAGAAACACCAATGATAGAAGCTTTATTTGCTCCTTTAATATAGGCATATCCATTTTCATCTTCACTGAGTTGAATTTTTGCCATTCCCTTGGTGCTGCTTGCAAAAAAGTCACAGTCATATGCTCTTAAAATAACACCTGTGCTATGTGTAGCATAAACCATAAGTGATTTAATATCATTGCTTGCAGTTTCTTCAATCTGAGCAAGTCTAAGCTTTACAAGAAATGGAACTTTTAAGTTCTTTACATCTACTGCTTTATAACGAAGACTTACATTATAATCTTTGTCATGTGAAATACTTAATATTCTTCCTATGCCGCGTTTATCGTCGGTATCTACGCTATTATATTCTTTTATAGGTTTATCATATGCAGCACTTAAATCACGTGCGATTCCTCTTAAGCTGAGACAATCACCTCTATTGGCTGTAAGTTCAATTTCAATTAAATCATCACTGAATATTGGATGTGTGCAAACTTCCTGACCTAAAGTATATTCCCCGATGCTTTCATCAAGTTCCATAATTCCTTCAGATACTTTGCCAAAACCAATCTCATTTGCGGAACAAATCATACCAGCACTGTCTACGCCGCGAAGAACTACCGGTTTAATCACCAAACCTTCTGGCATAACTGCGCCAAGAGTTGCAACAACAACGTCTAACCCTGCTCTTACATTGGACGCACCGCAGACAATCTGAAGCACTTCTGTGCCAACATCAACTTTACATACATTAAGTTTTTCTGCATCAGGGTGTTTTTCACACTCTAAAACTCTTCCAAAAACTATCTTGTTTGGCACATTGTAAGTTTTTAGTCTATCAACTTCAAGACCAATAGAGTTTAATGTTTTTGCTAGTGTATCTGTTGAAATATCTGAGAGATCAATCCACTCGTTGAGCCAACTTTTTGTTACTATCATTGAAATTGCTCCAGTAGCTTAATATCTCCCTCAAACAATGAGCGAAGGTCTCCGATTTGATGTATGAGCATAGCAAAACGCTCAACTCCAAGTCCAAATGCGTAACCGCTTACATTTTTATATTTCACAGCTTTAAAAACATTTGGATCAACAATTCCACAGCCAAGCACTTCTAACCAGCCTGTTTGTGAACAAACACGACAGCCTTGCCCTTTACAAAAAACGCAAGAGATATCTACTTCAGCAGAAGGTTCCGTAAATGGGAAGAAAGAAGGACGAAAACGCACTTCTACATCTCCAAACATGTACTTTAAAAAGTCTTCTAAAATATATTTGAGGTTTGCGAAAGAGACTTTGCCTTCCTCGTCAACAACAAGCCCCTCAACCTGATGAAACATCGGTGTATGCGTAATGTCGTAATCACGACGAAAAACAGCACCCGGCGCTATCATACGAATAGGCGGTTTTGTGCTCATCATAGTGCGTATTTGAACAGGCGACGTATGTGTACGAAGCAGCATTTCGTCTTTAAAATAAAAGGTATCTTGCATATCGCGTGCAGGATGGTATTTCGGGAGATTAAGCGCTTCAAAGTTATTGAAATCATCTTCAACCATTGTCCCCGTTTTTACTGCAAAGTTCATAGAACTGAAGTACTCTACAATTCTATCCATTGTCTGCATAACAGGGTGCAAAGCACCTGCCTGACTTTGAGAACCATACAAAGAAACATCAATAGCTTCTGCCATCATAGCACGCTTGAGTTCCTCTGTTTGCAGGATTATTTTTTTTGCAGTAAACTCATTCATAAGTTCATTTTTATGAGTATTTAACTCTTTTGCAATTTGAGATTTTTCATTGTCCGGGGCACTTTTCATTTTAGCAAATTCATCAGCTAAAACACCCTTTTTTCCGAACACAGATATACGAATATCTTCGAGTTTTTCAACACTCTGTGCTTCTTTGATTGCGTCATACCACTCTTTCAAATAGAGTCTCCATAGTTGTAAAAATTAATTTTGGATTATAGTCAAATATATTTTATATACAGCTTCATTCATTGTACTAGCTTCAAATTTTATATGCTATAATTAAAAAACAAACAAATAAAAGGAATAAAAAAATGTGCTTATTTTGTAAAATAGTAAACAGAGAAATACCATCAAACATCATACTCGAAGATGAGAATTTTGTTGCGTTTCACGACATCAATCCAAAAGCCCCTGTGCATATTTTGGCAATTCCAAAAATTCACGTAGATAGTTTTGATGCTGTAAGTCCCGAGATGATGGCAAAAATGACAACTTTTATCCACGATGTAGCTAAAGAAGTCAACATTCAAAAAAGCGGTTACAGAGTCATCACAAACATTGGTGAAAATGGAGGCCAGGAGGTTGGACATCTTCACTTTCATATCCTAGGCGGAGCAAGGCTCAAATGGGGACATTTTAGCGATGCAGACCCTCAAGGGCATTTCTAATCTAAACCATAAAATCTAGCTTTAAAAGAGAGAAAATCCTTGCGTTTTTGCAAGGATTTTCATTCAAAAACAAAACTTAATCTCTCCCCAAGAACTCTGTGCTACACTCCCAAAATCTCAAAATACAAGACTTGGATATCATAAAAAAATGGATAAAAATTTACAGACAATCTTCAAATACCACGAAGAAACAAAGCACTCACATAAAAAATACGCTCGTTCTTTAGGTTATATGGATTGGGCGAATCAGCCAAATCCATATCGTAATTATAATGGTGCCGATGAAGTGTTACTGCCCTTGGCAACAGAGCATACAACACCGCCTTATCATCTTATATTTGAAAAAAGCTTGCCATCTGCTCCACTTCTCATCAACTCCATTTCTCAATTTATGCAGTTTTCCATGGGACTCGCTGCCATAAAATCCGATGGACAAAATGAATGGGCACTCAGATGTAATGCTTCAAGCGGCAATCTGCATCCAAGTGAAGCGTATCTGATTTTGCCTCCACTAAATGGCATTTGCGAGCAAACAAGTATCTCTCATTATGCACCAAAAAATCACTCTTTAGAAATTTTAAAATCCTATGACTGTTCCATTTGGAAAACCCTGCCCGAAGGTTCATTTTTTGTAGCTTTGAGCTCCATTTTGTATAGAGAAATATGGAAATATGGAGAAAGAGCGTTTAGATATACCCAGCTTGATGCCGGGCACGCAGCACAAGCTTTGCACATCAGTGCCAAAACACTTGGCTGGAAATATCAGCACATAAACGCAATAAATGATGAAGATCTCTCGAAACTCTTTGGTTTTGATGACACGCTGCGTTTTAATGAAAATGAGCATGAAATTGCAGATATGCTCTTGCTGATTACTCCCGATGATTACCATGAAGAAGTCAATTTTTCTGAGCTTTTGAACTCTGAAAAATTCAATTCTATAGCAAACGCAATAGCTTCAAACTACCAAAAATGGCCGCTCATAACTGAGGTAGAAAAAGCTGCGTTTTCTGTACCGACTTTAAGAAAAACCGCCAATGAAAAAAGCATATGCAGAGAGCCTTCAAAAGAAGCAAAAGAGATTATTCTCAAACGCAGAAGCGCACAGGTAATGAATGCACATAACACGCATATTTCTTACCAAAGTTTTTTTACAATGATGCAGAGTACTTTGGAGAGTTTTAACGGGCTTGAAAACTCTGTAAACTTATTTCTTTTTGTGCATGATGTAGAAAATCTTGAAGCAGGACTTTACCTCTATCTGCGCAATGAAACGCAGTTAGAAGAGCTTAAAAATTCTATGAGCGAAGCATTTGTCTGGGACTATAGAGATGGGAATCTTTATGCCCTCAAGTATGGAGATTTTAGAGATGTGGCAAAAGCGTACTCATGCAATCAAAACATAGCTTCTGATGGTGCGTTTAGCTTGGGAATGCTGAGTAGTTTTTCTGATGATTTGCTACGAAATGGAGCACACAGATACAAAGAGATGTATTGGGAATGTGGAGCTATCGGACAACAACTCTATCTTGAAGCGACTGCGTTTAACTTAAGTGCGACGGGCATTGGATGTTTTTTAGATGATGAAATGCACACAATTTTAGGACTCAAAAATAATAAATTTCAGTCCCTTTACCATTTTACGGTTGGCAGAGGTTTAGTTGACAACAGGCTTTTAACGCTTAAACCTTATTCCAATAGATAAAAATCTATTGGAAGGAGCAAAATAATTATTTAGCTTAAACAAGCCTCTATTTCACCCATATCTATTTTACTTCCGCCACCAGAAATCATCTTCTCGTTTTCACGGATAACATGACCGTTGTGTTTAATAGAAAATGAAATTTCTGTCGTGTCACGAATGGTATTTATAGTCGAGCAGTAAGTCTCCAAGGAAGCCATAACCCAGCGCGCTGCCATAGTGTCGTCCGCATCGGAATTAAACTGATAATCCAGATGAAGTTGAACAAATTTTCTCGGATGATCTTCAGCTCTGAGTGCATCGCCGTCTATGACCAAATCTGAAACAGTTTTTCCGGAATTTTTAGGCATAAGCACCATGTCTGTAGCACTGCAGGTAATAATTCCCGCTAAAAAATACTCCACAGGACTGATGGTCGGACAATCAATAATAAAACTGCTTTTTTCAGTTTTTGCCTCAAATTTCATACCTTCTTGATGTGATACAGTTACTTTCATCTTATTCCCCTAAAAAGTTTTTAAAATATTCTAATTGTTCGTTTGTTCTGACAGTTGCAGTTCCACCGGCTGATTTTCTTGCGTTCATAGAGTTTTCAAGTACTAAAAATTCTAAAACGTCTGCGTTTATTCTCGCATCGATTTCTTGTAAATATTTAAGTTCTATCTCACTCAAATCGATTTTCAGCTCTTCACTTTTTGCAACGGCTTTACCGGTAATGAAGTGTGCTTCACGGAATGGAATATTGCATTTTTGCACCAGGTAATCAGCCAAATCTGTCGCACTTAAGTGTCCGATTTTTGAAGCTTTTGCCATATTATGCGCTTTTACCTGCATAGTCTTGATGGCTTCTTTTAAAATCTCTAAAGATATTTCAGCTGTCTCAACTGCATCAAAAACGCCCTCTTTATCTTCTTGCGTGTCTTTATTGTATGCAAGAGGGAGACCTTTCATAACTGTTAAAAGCCCCATAAGAGAACCGTAAACGCGGCCAGTTTTTCCACGAAGGAGTTCTGGAACATCAGGATTTTTCTTTTGCGGCATGATTGATGAACCTGTTGAATATTCATCGCTGAGCTCAACAAAGCCAAACTCATAACTCGACCACATAACAAGTTCTTCGCTTAAACGCGAGATATGCATCATCATTGTAGAGATATTAAAAAGAATTTCCAGTGCGAAATCTCTGTCACTTACGGTATCAAGACAATTAACACTAGGAGCATCAAAACCTAAAAGTGACGCAGTTAAATCTCTGTCTATATTGTGAGGTGTTCCAGCTAAAGCAGCACATCCAAGAGGTGAAATATTATTGCGTTTATGAGAGCTTTCAAATCTTTCGATATCACGTTTAAACATAGAAAGATAAGCACCTAGATGAAAGCCAAAATTGATTGGCTGTGCATGTTGTAAATGCGTCATACCCGGTAAAAGTGTCTCCGTATGTTTTTGCGCCACAACCAAAACTTCTTGCATCAGAAGCTTAAGCGCATCCACAATTTCGAGGTTTTTTCTTAGAACATAACGGCGAAAATCGACAGCTACCTGATCATTTCTGCTTCTAGCAGTGTGAAGTTTTTTCCCAGCATCACCAATGAGCGTCGTTAAACGTTTTTCTATAGCCATATGCAAATCTTCATCAGAGATTTTCCACTCAAATTCGCCTGACTCTATCTCTTTTAAAACCTGAGCCAAACCCTCTGTAATCTGAGTCAATTCTTCCTGCGTTAAAATATTCTGCTTTGTAAGCATCGTTGCGTGTGCAATTGAACCTTCAATATCTTCACGGTAAAGCTTTCTGTCAAACATAATTGAAGCATTAAACGCATCTAAAAGCGAAGAAGTACCTGTAGAAAAACGACCTGACCACATTTTATCCATAATTATTTCCTTGAATCTATAGTTTTATTTTCATAGTAATTAAAAGTTTGGTATTTTATCTAAATATAAGAAGAGATGAAAGAGTTTGAGGGCTTATAGATAGAATAATCTATCTATAAAGTCCCATTTTGAAGTTATAAGTTAGTTACAGGCAGGAACGTTTCCGCTGTCTTTTGCATATTCAACTAAAAACTGCTGCAAATGTTTTGATTTTTTTTCATAGTTATTACTTTCAAAATACTCCCATGAATCTTTAGCATCTTTATTTTTCAAATGTAACCCGGCTAACGCTTTCCCTTTTTTATCCATCAATTTTTTCCAATCTTTCATATTTTTTTTGGCTATAAAAGCCTGCCCACCACTATGACAACTAACACACTCTTTGACAAAAACCTTTTGACCTTTGTAAATAGCTGCATGAGAAGAGATGGAAAATATAAAAAACATTGATATAAAAATAAAGACTGTTCTATTCATTTATTCAGACTCCTATAATAATTTCTAATTGATGGTACATTAGGAATTATTATAATTTGCTTATATCACATAAAAATTATAAAGTAATAACAAAAATGAGACAAATTAGAATTTTAAATAACTAAGCCTAGTCGCAGGCCGGTACATTTCCAGTATCTGAAGCATATTCAGAGAAAAAATCTTTATAGTGAATTATATGCTTTGGAAAGCGCTCGCCTTTAAAATACTCCAAAGACTTTTGTGCTTCAGGAGCCTTAAGATGGATTAGCACTAAAGCGGAAGCATTGTCTTTTAACAAGTCGTTCCACTGCTTAGTATTTTTGTTGATAACAAATTCTAAGGCCTTACCGTGACATTCAAGACACATATTTTTAAAAAGGCCATGTCCTTTATATACACTGGCAGACAATTCAACTGAGCAAAGGGAAATACAGGAGAGTAAAATAAACGTACTTTTTTTCATCTTATACCTTTATAGAGAGTTTGTAGTTGTATTACAAAAATTCTATAAGTATAACATAAAATAATAATATATGAATATTATATCAAAGAAATTAGAGCTGGTATTGTTCGTTTAAACTTTCTTCTAAATTCCAAATACCCCTTAACTTTAGTGCTGAAACAACACTCTGCGTGCAATCAACATCATCAGGCCATTCTCTGTGAAACCCGTCTAGAGAATTTTTATTTGTACCGTCAACGCCAACCATTAGCCCCGAAACAAACACATCTCTTTGTGCATCCATGTTGTTTGTTACTCTCCAAACTAGCATATATGCATTGCTAATATCATTTTTCAAGGTATCCACAAAAACAACTATTCTCATGTATGGACTCAGTGAAATCAAATTGTTGAAATACTCACTAGCCTTTCTTTTTTTATCAATAGCAATCACTGTGATAGGGTTAGATGTTCGTATCATAAATTGATGCAAACCCGTAGCTTCTGGTATCAGTTCTTTAACTTTTAGAAAAAGTTCTTCATCACGCAAGAGTGTTGGAGCTTCGAGTTTATGAGCTTTTGTTAAATCAATCCCTAATTTTCCGCCCACCAAAGTCTCCGGAGAAGAGTGGTCTAATGCATCTAAAATACCCTCAGATATAAAAAGAGACTCAGGCATAAAACGGTTGAGTGCATACGTTGTTATGGCTTCATAATTTTCAAGTTTTGGAGCGCTCTCATCAAAAAACAGAGCGTGTTTGACAAAACTCATCTGTCCTGCACCCCAAAACGCATGCATAAACTGCTTTGCATGACCTTTATAGAGCGGTTGCATTTTTGCCAAAATAAGATTATGAAAGCCTGCGTTTTCAGGCATATGATAATCAAGTAAATCAGGAACTGTAGTTTTTAAAAGAGGAAAAAATATTTTTCCGGTTGCCCAACCCATATATTTATCTTCAAGAGGCGGCTTGCCTACAACAGTCGCCAAATAGACTCTTTTTTTCTTTGTAGTAATGGCACTTACTTCCATAACAGGATAAAGTTCAGCCAAAGTGTAATATCCGGTATGATCCCCAAACGGACCTTCAACTTTAAGCTGCGCGGTATCCACCCAGCCTTCTATTACATAATCAACATCCTCAGGAATATACAAAGGCGTGGTTAAAGATTTTACTAGTTTCGCCGGTTTTTTTGTAATGAGCCCGTACATAAGAAGTTCGTTCACTCCATAAGGAAGGGGCGCTGTAGCACACCATGTATAAAGCGGATTCCCGCCTATTGCGATGCTTACAGGCATTTTTTTGCCGGCTTTTTGGTACTGGTCAAAAAAGTGGGAGCTGTCTTTATGAATTTGCCAATGCATTCCCAAGTGGTTTTTGTCATATACCTGAAGTCTGTACATACCAAGATTTACCATCTCGCCATCAAGACTTTGCGTATAGACCTGCCCCATAGTAATAAAAGGCCCGCCGTCTTGTTCCCAAGTTGTAAGCACAGGTATATTATGAAGATTTATATCATCACCCAGATATTTTATCTCCTGACAAGCACCCTCGCCTTTGAGTTTTTTTGGAAAAATATTTTTAAGAGAAAAAAGCTCACCGGCGAAGCTGAGTTTATTCATAAATCCGCTTGGCGGTTTCATGTGAAGAAGTTTTGTAATTTCATCTGCAACAGACTCAATAGTTCTGCCAAAAAGAAGTTCGCAGCGTTTGTAAGAGCCAAAGACATTCATAAGAATAGGCTCTTCAAACTTTTTGCCGCTTTTTTTATCACCTGCGTTTGTAAAAAGAAGAGCCTTACCGCCGTCTTTTTTTTTTACCTCTGCATAGGCTAAATGAGGAATCTCAAGATAAATATCCAGCTCAGCATCTATGATTTTTAATTCATCGTTTTTTCTTAACAGCTCTATTGTTTTTTGCATTTTAGTGGCTTATCATCATGTTTTCAGCATCTTGAAGCAACTCTCTTGCACCTCTTGCTATAAACTCATCTGCCATTGTACGCCCGATTGTTTTGTAAACATCACGGGAAACAATTTTTGTATCTGTAAGTATTTTTGTTCCATCTGGCAGACCTAAAACAGCCTTAATCATAACATCATCATTTTCAAGAACTGTTGCGTTTACACCTATTGGAACGTGACATCCTCCATTGAGCGTATCTACAAAATCTCTCTCAATAGTCGTCTCTACTCTGCTGTAATCATCTTCAAGTCTGGCAACAATTGCTAAAACTTCAGGATCATTGATTGCTTCAATACCTAAAGCCCCCTGACCCATAGATGGAATCATCTCATAAAGCGATATTGGGTAAACATGAGCAACGGTTTCAACAAGTCCAAGACGATTAATCCCTGCCGCTGCTAAGATAATTGCATCAAATTCACCCTCTTTGAGTTTTCTGATTCTTGTATCTACATTCCCGCGTAAATCTTTTATGACTAAGTCTGGACGGAGTCTCTCTATCTGCATGCGACGGCGAAGTGATGAAGTACCAACCACAGCACCTTTTGGAAGAGCAGAAATATCTGCATATTTTTCACTTAGCAGTGCATCTCTTACATCTTCTCTCTCGGTAATAGCAGCAAGCAAAAGCCCTTCTGGCATAACTGTCGGGACATCCTTAAGAGAATGAACGGCAATGTGAGCCTCCCCGCGAAGCATAGCTTCTTCAAGCTCTTTTAAAAAAAGACCTTTTCCGCCGATTGCCGCAAGTGGACGGTCAATTATTTTATCTCCGGTTGTAACAATAACATTTAACTCAACTTCCAAGCCTGGATTTTGTTCTTCTAATACACTCTTCATGTGATTGGACTGCCATAGGGCCAATTGTGAGCCTCGTGTTGCTATTATTAATTTCTTTATCACTAGTCTGCCTTTAAATATTGTCTTTTTGTTTTATCAATTTTTCCGTCAAAGAAGAGTGTCGGAGTCCCTTGAACCATCAAATCTTCTGCAAGTTGCATATCATATTCATACTGCTCAAGAACTTTTTTTGACTCTAAATCAGCAGGTTTAATGTCTGTTTTCAACTCTTTGTTAAACGCAGCAAGAATTTTGTTTACATCTCTTTCATTTGGATTGATTTCAACTTTATAAAGTTTTAAAACAACATCTTTTTGACCTTTAAGCTCTGCTGCAATTGCTGCTTTAGCAAGTTCTACAGATGCAGGGTGCAAAGAAGCAAGAGGAAAGTGATAGTAATATACTGCAAGCTTTTCAGGAGATTTTTTCATATCTTCAATCGCACCCGGAACAAAACTTCTGCAAAATGGACACAACGGGTCTGAAAAAATTGCTACCTTATGTTTGGCGTTTGCTTTTCCATAGATAAGATTCTCTTTTTTATATTGAACATCTTTAAAAGACGGAGATACAGAGTCCGCTAAATTTTCACCTGTTTTTAAATTAACAAGTTCTTTTGTAATAACCGTTCCATCAGTAAACCAGATCATCTTTTGTTTAATCTGTTTTGGTGCTGGCTGTGCTTTGAGTGTAGCATCAATACTTACTATCATAGCTTCCCAACCGCTCATGCCCTCAAGTGCATTTCTATCAACAACTTTAACTTGCAAAGCTGTGATGTTTGGATTGTTTTTAAATGATTTTTCTAAAAAAACTTCTACCTCTTTATTGGTAGTTGCAGCAAAAAGAGCACTACTTAACAGTGTGCTTAGTGTCAATAATTTCAACATCGATAACATCTGAATCCTTTTGTATTGTATTTTGATTATAGGGTGTTTTATCACTTTCTGATTTTACATTAGTACGGTTAACAACCATGCTTGTGAACACGCTAAATTGAAGTAAAACGCCAATAATATCTGTTAAAAAACCGGGAACTATAAGTAAAACAGCTCCTAGCAGTGCAAAAATATTTAAACGCTGAAACTCTTGTAAATCTATCTGATTTGAAGAAACTGCACGAATATTTTCACCTAAAGTAGCTCTGAAGTTTACCAGCAAAACTATCCCTACAAGTGCGCTTAACACTATTTCCAGAAATGTTGCAAATCCGCCAATGGCCGAGGAAATGTTAACAGAAATAAGCGTTTCTAAAAAGAGATAGACCAAAAAATAAAGCATTGTTAGATGAGTTCCATAATTTTTGCGTAAATTTCATCACTTTTGACATCAGTTTTTTGCGTTGTTTTTCTATCATATATCTGAACAAGGCCATTCTCAAGCTCTTTACCTATGATGATAGTATATGGAAAACCAATCAGTTCGGCATCTTTCATCTTAAAACCGAATCTCTCTTTCCCGTCATCAAGTATACACTCAACACCAGAAGCGTTTAGCTCATGGTATAACTCTTCTCCAAGCGCTACCTGAGCCTCATCTTTAATATTTGAAATCATAACATTCACCATATAAGGCGCGCTCTCTTTTGTCCAAATACAGCCATTTTCATCGTGATTTTGCTCAATAATGGCAGCAACCAGACGACTCACACCCATTCCGTATGTTCCCATAACAAAAGGCTGTGCTTTGCCGTTTTCATCTAAAAACTCTGCTTTAAGTGCTTTGGAATATTGTGTACCGAGTTTAAAAATATGCCCTACTTCTATTCCTTTTGTAAAAGAGAGAGTGCCGTCACATTTTGGACAACAATCACCTTCATTTACTTCTGCAATATCATAAAAATAAGCCACTTCGCTGATGACAGACAAATCTACATTCACATAATGGTAATCTGATTCATTCGCTCCACACACCATGCTCGTTGCATTTTTAAGTTCAACGTCCATTACGTGTTTTGCTTTGTCTTGGTCAAGCGGCCCAATGAAACCTGGAATAAGCCCAAGTGCTTGGAGTTCTTCCTCGCTTACATCTGTAATATCAAGTGCTCCGGCTGCGTTTTGTGCCTTTACTTCTTGGAGATTATCACTGCCTCTAAGATAAAAAAGAACGATTTCAGAGTCTTCTTCATAGACTAATTTTTTCGCAACACACTTAACTGTATAGTAAGGGTCAATCTTGAAATAGTTTGCCAGATCTTCTATGCTATTAATATTTGGCGTGTGAAATTTATTAAATGCACCTTCTGGAGCTGCCGGAATATCACCTCTTTGTGAGCGAACTGCTGCTTCAATATTTGCACCGTATTCACATTTGTCACAGATTGCAATTGTATCTTCACCGCTTCCCGCAATTACCATCAACTCTTTTGAACCGCTTCCGCCTATTGCACCGCTGTCTGCTTCAACAATTCTAAAATCTAGACCCAAGCGCACTAAAATCTTTTTGTACGCCTCTTCCATAGCATCAAATTCTCTGTCCATATCTTCTACAGAAGCATGAAAGCTGTAACCGTCTTTCATAATAAATTCACGTCCGCGCATCAGGCCAAAACGCGGTCTTGCTTCATCACGGAACTTCGTTTTTATCTGGTACAAATTCATAGGCAGTTGCTTGTAACTCGTAATACGGTTGCGTACCAAATCCACCATCATCTCTTCGTGTGTCGGTCCTAGAACAAAAAGGTTCTCTTTTCTGTCACGAAAACGCAGCAGTTCTTTTCCAAACTTCTCAATACGTCCACTTTCAGCCCACAAATCTGCCGGAGTTACAAAGCTCAGTTCAACTTCCTGTGCGCCTGCTTTGCTCATCTCTTCATTAATAACATTTTCTATCTTTTTAATAACTCTTTTTGCCAAGGGCATATAGCTGTACAAACCGCTCGCAACCTGAGAGACAAAGCCCGCACGTGATAAAAATATATGACTTGCTAATGTAGCATCCGAAGGTGCCTCTTTTGTTGTTGGTATAAACGCTCTGCTTCTTCTCACTGTATATAGTTCCTTTAATAATGTTTAATTTATTGTTGTGCTAAAAACCCGAATGCACTGCTCATCGTCTCTGCATTGGATTCTCTTGATGAAGTTCTCATCTTTTGTGTCATTTCGTGTAAAAACCTCTTCAGTGCCTGTTCGCACATTTTTTGAGCCTCTTTTTCATACTCTTTTGGAATATAGCCGTGCTTAATCGCACGTTCACTCTCTTCTTTGGCTGCCGTATACGCTTTGAGATAAATCTCTTTTATCGTTGGTTCTATATCCAAAGTATTGAGCCACTCAAAAAAGTCTACAACAGCTCTGCCTATAATTCCATGCGCCATTTTTGCAGCATCTTCACGAGAACTAAGGTTTTCATCTACAATAACTTTTAAGTCATCTATAACAAAAAGATGAATTCCTTCACTCTCTTTATGGCTTATGTCCCTTGGAAGTGCCAAGTCAAACCAGTATCGTTCAAAGTCACAAGGATGAATCATTTCATCTGTAATAATAGGCTCATACGCAGATGTTGCCGTAAATAAAATTTCAAACTCATTCACAGCCTCGGGAAGTTTTTCAAAATCTATGACTTTTGCACCGCATGCATTTGCCAAAGCAAGAGCTTTGTGCTTTGTTCTGTTCATAATGTAGACATCCACACCTGCTGAAATAAGATGTTTCGCACTTATTTCAGACATCTCACCAACTCCAATAATAAGAGCTTTTTTACCCTCAAGTGACTCTGCGACCGATTTTAATTTTGCAACAGCAACACTCGCCATTGAGACGGGTTTTGAAGAAATATCTGTTGCGTTTCTTACTTTTGAAGCACAGGCAAAGGCGCTTTTTATGGCACGTGCTATTTTTTTGGAGCTATATCCGTTGTCATAAGAAAACCTAAACGCATCTTTAAGCTGACCTGCTATCTGCGTTTCACCTACAACCATAGAATCCAGAGAAGAGGCAACACTGAAAAGATGGTGAATTGCCGTACTGTCATCAAATACATCCGCGTGTGCCTGAAGCTCTTCTTTGCTTATACCTGCTCGCTTGCTTAACATTTCAAATATAAATTTTGTCGCTTCTTCAATGTTACTGCAAGAGGAAAAAACTTCCATTCTGTTGCATGTTGAGATAAGCATAGCTTCATTAATATAACCGCAGGATGTCAATTTTTTCAAACAGCCGTGCAGATCTTTTTCATCCGGATACGAGAGTTTTTCTCTAATCTCAAGCGTAGAATTTTTATGAGTAAAACTTATGTTTAAATAGTGCATTAGTAACTTCTTTTTATCATTGTTTCTAAAATTTCTACGAGGGCGCTATCATCACGAACCGCCATCATTGCTTCTTGTGATAATTTTTTTGCCAACTCAAAAGATTGCAAAACGCAGTCATGTTGATGCATCATCTGCTGTATCCACTGCGTTTGCTCTTTTTCTATTGTTTTCGCATGGTACGAAAGCAATCTATTTTTATCTTCTTCTCCGAGTTTATGGTAGAGGTAAATATACGGCAATGTGCATTTTCCTTCTACAAAGTCATTCATCGCCGGCTTTCCGAGTGTTGCTTCATCTGAAGTAATATCCAAAATATCATCGATAATTTGAAAAGAAAGCCCTAGATTTCTACCGTACACGCCATGTTTTGCCACATCTTTAGCAGCAAGTTTCGCGGCTGCCATAGCTGCTGCTTCAATAAGTGTCGCAGTTTTTAGGTAGAGCATATTGAGATATTTCTCTTCATCAGTGTTAAACGCAGCCGCCATGTGAACATCCTGCATCTCTCCCTTAGAAAGTGCGGTAACCGACGAAGCGACTATTTTTGCCACTTCTTTATCAAAATTTACAAGTTCCGTAAAAGCTTTTGAGTACAAAATATCGCCAAGCATAACGGCTGTTTTACTTCCCTCAGTTGCGTTTACAGACGAAACGCCGCGTCTTGTCATTGCCTCATCTATAACATCATCATGCAAAAGACTCGCAGCATGGATAAGTTCCACTATAGCCGCTAAAAGAGGAGCATCCGTTGCATCAGGTGCTATTTTTAAAATCAGTTTTGCACGAAGTCTTTTACCACCGCTAAGAGAAGAAAAAAGACGCGCCACCTCATCATAATCTATCTCTTGAATTAACCTTGCTATTTCACTCTCAACTCTTTGCATCATCTCTCTTTAGACATTATTTAAATACTTTAACTCTATCTGCAATTTTTCATCTGAGAGCAGAATATCAAAAACAGCTTCTTTCGTATCATATTTAAACTCTTTAAATTTAACTAAAATGTAAGGCACATTATAATTGTCAGAACCTCTCGATTTGAGTTCAACCCGAAAGCTCTGATTTTTATGATTTAAATTAAGGATGTTCTGTCCCACAATCCTATCATAAGACCTGTGAATAACTAGGCCATTATTGACATACAGCGTCCAGCGAAATTTAAAAAGTTTTTCTGTTTGGCCGTATTTTACAAGAATTTTTATAAGTTCATCTTTTTTTAAAGAAATTTGTTTCACTTCTCTGAAATCATTCGCAGATATGTTACTTATTCCAAAGAAAAAAAGAATACAAAGCTGTATTACTGTTTTCAATCTATTTTATCTTTTGTATTATTTTTTCTATACAAGTCTATGAATTCAAAAACTTTCGCATCTACCTGCATTTCTAAATCAAGCAGACTCACAGGAAGCCCGAAAGCTTCCATCTTGACAAAATCTTTATATGTCACTAAAAGCGACTCTGCCTCATCGCGTTTTAAAATTGTCTCAAGCTCCGCTTTAGTAAAAGCGTAATGATCTTCAAAGTAATTTTTATTGACTACCGGAGGTAAATATTTATCTAAACGTCCCGGTCTTGCAATCGCAGTTACAAGTGACATTTTATCACACTTGCCTTTAAGCGCAACATGCCTCTTAAAATCTACATTCTCTTCAAGCATCACAGACTTCTTAGAGCTCCATGCTCTCTCTCTAAAAGGCCCGGCCGGCAGACAGCGACTGTTTGAACTTTCTACCTTTATGAGCAAGTCAAGTTTTTTGATGTCATGTTTGGAATAGGCATCATCTAAAAAAATAACTTTCGCACCCAATTCTTTTGCTTTGTCTATAGCTATTTTTCTATCTTCACTGACAATAACTATTGCGTTTGGTAATTTTTGCGCGTAAATCATCGCTTCATCGCCACTAATCTTGACATCACACAAAATGTTTTTTCTGTCTTTGACAACATAAAGGCCTTTGCTTTGGCGTCCATAACCGCGAAGAATAACTGCAGCGTTTTCATAATGTGAAGCCAAGGCTGTTACAAGTGGCGTTTTACCGCTTCCGCCAACAGTTAAATTGCCAACACTTACGATGTCTACGCCAAAATCTATGGGAGTTTTACTTTGAAAACGCAGGTAGACAACAAAACAATACAGCCAACTCAGAGGAAGAAAAAGAAGGGATATTATTTTTTGCAGAGAAGTTGGGTTGTAGAAATACTCTTCAACCCAGAATACGAAAGCTTTTTTCACACTCTTGTTTTAGCTATCTTTTTAATTTTATCACATACAAACGCAACTTCTTTGTCATCCATACTTGGGTAAATAGGAAGCGATAAAACCTGCTGATAACTTCTTAATGCCACCGGAAAATCATTAACTCTGAGTGAGTATTTTGATTTGTAGTATGTTAAAAGATGCAGAGGAATATAATGCAATCCTGTCTCTACACCTGCATTACGAAGCTCTAGTGCAAAAGAGTCACGATTTTTATCTATTTTAATTACATACAATGAATAAGGATGCTCATCAGAGTTTACCTTTGGCAAGGCGACATGAGCAACTCCTGAGAGAGCGTCATTGTACATTTTTGCTATTTGTTGATGTCTTGCGATGTTTTTATCTTGGTCTTGTAACTGCGCTCTAATATAGGCTGCGTTTAGCTCGCTCATAGAGTAATCATTTCCAATATCTACAACATCATAAATATATTCTAAAGAGTCTTCATCACGAACCATGGCATGGTTTGCAAGCAGTTTTGCTCTCTCCATAATTTCTTCATTATTAGTCACCAAAATCCCGCCATTACAAACATTTTTCTTTAAATGTGACGAGAAGTTAAAACAGGTAATATCTGCACCTGTTGCTCCTATTCTAATACCATTATATTTCGCACCCAAAGCGTGACAAGCGTCTTCTACAATTTTTACATCGTAGATTTTTGACATAGAATAGACTCTTTCCAAATCCACACAAGAACCGCCTAAATGCGTAACAATGACAGCTTTGAGTTTTTTCGATTGGTTATCTTCAAGGTAATTTTCCAACAAATCAAGATTGATGTTGAAAGTGTCTTTGTCAATGTCT
>VMSZ01000050.1 GCA_013791885.1 Sulfurimonas sp.
TGTCTCTGCTGCATCGATTGCGTTTTGCGCAGTAGCGATATCTGCGCTTGTTGGGTTAGGGTTTGCTGCAAGTGTATCTGCTGCTTGCTCTGCATTTGCGATGGCTGCGTTTGCTGCATCTGCTGCGTTGTTTGCTGCTGTTAAAAGGTCTGCAATCATCGCGTCTGAAGCTGCTTCTGCGGCTGCGAGTTCTGTAGCTGTAGTAGCTGTTGTGCTTGCTGCATCGGCTGCGTTTGTCATTGCTGTTGCTGTAGTTTCTTGTGCTTGGCTTGAAGTAGCTAGAGTCGCACTTACATCTTCGTTTGCTGCTGAGGCTGCGTTTGCTAAATCTGTTGTAGCAGTTGCAAGAGCTTCGTTTGCACTTGCTGCTGCGTCTGCTGCGCTCTGTGCTGCCGTTGCTGCATCTGCTGCATTTTGGATATTGGCGTCAGTCGGATTATCAAGTGCCGTTTGTGCTGCATCTGTTGCTGCTTGGGCTGCTGTCTCTGCTACTGTGGCCGCATCATTAGCTGTAGTTATAAGCTCGTTTACAATAGATGTTAGTCGAATGACTTCAGCATCTGGCACGATTGCAAAACGTGTCTCATCTGTAAAAACATCACCTTGCACATTATCTGCTGCTGCTATATCTTTAATTTCTGCATTAATATCTATTATTTCATCGTTAATCTGTGCAAAATTTGCTCGGACATCTTCTGTAGACTCCGCACCCAAAGCTTCTTCTCCGGCTGCAGTTTCAAACTCGTCAACATTTTCAGTTGCAGTATTGTCATCAAGCAAGGCTTCAATAGATTCACTATTTGTAACTGTCTCTTCTTTTGTAAACTCGTTTTCAGCTAAAGAACCGTCAAACAGTTGTGTTTCAGCGCCTAGAAGAACTATATCTTCACCGCTAACCATTGAGACAATAACACTTTTAAGAGCACTGTTGCTTTTGTCGCCAACAATGATTTCACCCTCGTAAATTTCATCATTTCGTGAAAGTTCACGTAAAGAACCGTCTGCGCCTTTCGCATAAAACACACCGTCAATACTTGCTATTTTTCCGATTACTGCCGCCATAAGAAACTCCTAAAAAGTGTTTAATTGTAGTAATCTTATGAAAAATAGGAATTTATATCTATTGGACTGTGGTACAGTAAAAGAAATTATCTGTTTTAGGAGAAGAATTTAGAAAAGAAACCTTTGCTTTTACCGAGTTCTTTGTCAATCATCTGTATGTATGCATCAGCACTTAAAAGCCCTACTTCAGCTCTTTTAACCATCTTATCTTTTCCTATAATGAGCGTTAAAGGGACACTTCTGACCATGAATTTTGCTGAGAGTTTTGGGTTGTTCGCTGCGTTTACTTTGGCAATAACAAGATTTTCGTCTTTATAATGCTTGCTTAGATTTGGTAAAAAAGAGAGTAAAGTTTGACATGGCGGGCAAGTATCGCTATAAAAATCTATGAACACTACCGAGTCGCACGACTCCATAAAAGCGACATAAGAACTGTCGCTTAATTCCAACACTGTTTCGTTTTCCATGGGAAACCTTTGGTAAAATAATTAACTTAAATCTAGTGTTAGTATATCAAATTTTGCCAGTACTGTCTGCTTTTAAAATTTGGGTGCTGGAATATCATTTGCTTTGGTATAATACAATTTTTTACAAACTACAAAATAAAGGGGAATATATATGACTTTACACAGTGCAAGTAAAAACTCTTCTCAAACGCCACATAACTCAGAACAAGAAACATATATGTATAAAGAAACTAAGGTTAAAATCATCACTGTCTTTGACAATAGTATAGCTTTGGTTGAAGATGAAAACGGTGAGGTTTTTGAAGTAGAAAAAGACGCATTGCGATAAACTTCACGCTCTAAGCAGCGAATCACTTCGCTACTTTTACTACTTCGTAGATATCTGTTCTTCTGTCTTTTAAATTTTTCACGCTTCCGAATTGATTGAGTTCACGCAGTAAATCTATATCTACATCCGCAATTAAAATCATCTCGCTGTTTGGAATAGCTTCGGCTTTTATTCCGTTTGTAGGAAAAGCAAAATCACATGGGGTAAAAACCATGGACTGGGCAAACTGGATGTCCATGTTATGAACGTTTGGCAAATTTCCCACACTTCCGGCTATGGCGACATAACACTCATTTTCTATGGCTCTGGCTTGTGAGCAGTGTCTTACTCTTGAGTAACCGTTTTGTGTGTCAGTTAAAAAAGGAACAAAAAGTATATCCATTCCCTCTGCTGCAAGGATTCTGCTGAGTTCCGGGAATTCTGAATCATAACAAATGAGTATGCCTATTTTTCCGCAGTCCGTGTCAAAAGTTTTTAAACTGTGGCCGCCTTGCATACCCCAAATCTTTGCTTCATCCGGAGTGACATGAATTTTTTCATAACGGTCTATTGTGCCGTCGCGTCTGCATAAATAACCGACATTGTATAAGTGACCGTCTTTCATCTCCGGCATACTTCCAGAGATAATGTTGATGTTGTACGACATGGATAGCTCTGAGAATTTCTGGATAATATCATGCGTGTGTTTTGCAAGTTCACGAATTGCTTCTGGTTCTGAGAGATGATTATTTTCAGCCATCAAAGGTGCGTTAAAAAACTCCGGGAAAAGGGCAAAGTCGGAACGGTACCCTGAAACTGCGTCAATAAAATACTCCGCTTGCTGCAATAACTCTTCTAAGTTTTTATAGGGACGCATTTGCCACTGGATAAGACCTAAACGTACTACTTTCTTCTTGCTTGTTGCCTGTTTACTTGGTTTTTCATAGTAAATATTATCCCACTCAAGTAAAACTGCATATTCTCCCGAGTCTTTATCTCCTTCGAGGTAACCTTTGAGAACTTTTGCCGCGTGAAAATCATTTGAGAGCTGAAAGTTTAAGACAGGGTCGTTTATCTCTTTTCTTTTGACCTTTTCTATGTATGCTTTTGGTGACATTTCATCTGCATATTTGTGATAATTCGGAATTCTTCCTCCAAACGCAATACCTTTGAGATTGAGCTTTTCACACAACTCTTTTCTGTAGTCATATAAACGTCTTCCGAGCCTGTGGCCTCTGAATTTCGGAACAATAAAAACGTCAATACCGTACAAAATATCTCCTGTACTTGTATGCGTGCTAAAAGTATAATTCCCTGTTATTTCGCTGTAAGTATGGTGATTTGCGAACTCTTTATAATCAACAATAATAGACAAAGCACAGCCCGCAAGCTCTCCGTCTATTTTAATAACAACCTGCCCTTCCGGAAATTTCTCAAGCAAGGTCTGAATCTGATCTTCTTTCCAGTACGCATCGCTCATAGGGGCATAGGCCTGGAGCATCCCCTCTTTAAGTTCCTGATAATCGTCCATGCTTAAAAATTTTAATTCAATATTTTCTCTTACCTGTGTTTCCATTTGTGCTCCATTCTTTACATGAAAGATATAATCGTGACAGTTTAACATTTAATTTAAAATCTGAAATTAAAGAAGAGAGAAGTGAAAAGTTAGTATTTAAAGCAGATTTGGAAGAGGTTTCTTTTTACAACGGAAAATTAAACCGTTGTAAAAAAGGAATCAAAAAGATTATTGAGCAGCAGCAGTTGTTGCAGCTGTAATAGCTGTAGTAGCAGAGCCTTGAATTGCAGTCGAAGAATTTTGCATAAACGTTTGAACACCTGCAACTAAACCAACACCTACGATAACTAATAAAAGAGCAACTAAAACACCGCTCATACCTTTTTGAGATTTAAGACGATTTTTGAAATTTTTAAACATGAATGTTTATCCTTTTTTATTATATTTATGTGATAAGTATATCAGCTTTTCTTATAGAATACAAATTAAATTTACTTAGATTAACTATTTGAACTTGTTATAACTCTTGTGTGTATTTTTTAGATATCCACATCTCTTTTTCAACTGATGTACAATCGTTTAAACAGTCCTCTTTTACTTTCATCCAGACACTTCCAAAGCGCTCTTTTTCAGCACTTACGGTAAACACATGACCTTTGGACCAAATAGTGACTTTGGCTCCATTAAGCGGTTTTTCTCTTAGAAATATGTTTGTTGTTGCAACGGTATATTTTTTCTCTTGCTCAACTGTTTCTTGCACCTGCGTTTTGGAGTCATCTGCAATCATTTTTGGAGAGTATCCTTCAAGCTCAATCTCAACAAGCGGTTCATCCGCGTCACTCACTTCTATCACTTTATGTTCAACTGCAAGGTTCTCTTGCGCTTTGATGCCATTGGAACTGTTTTCATCTAAAATATTTTTATGAAACTGCTCATTTTCATTTTTAAACTCACGGTAAAAATTCGTATCGTTTATATCTTTGTTTGCATCAACAATCTCCGGGACAAGAAAAAAGAGAAGGTCATTATTTTTCTTCATAGTTTTTTTACTTTTAAAGAGTTCTCCAAATAGAGGAATATCTCCCAAAAAAGGAACTTTGTCTTCATAGTTTAACTCTTCTGTATGAAGTCTTCCCCCAAGCACAATAACCTGCTGAGACTTTGCAACTATGTCTGTATCTATATTTTTACTGATAAACGAGGGAACAGAGGTATTTTCTCCTAGCTTTACATCATGCTCATGATTTGTGTCAAACTCGCTGTCTTTTATCTGGATATCCATATGCATAAAATCATCTTTTTCCATGAACTTTGTTTTGAGCGTGAGTCTGAGGCCGTACTCTTTTTCTTCCAGCTGAATCGTTGGAAGTCCTGTTGAGTTTTGCGTCAAGCCAATAGGAATATAAACCTCGCCGCCCACATGAAAACTTGCATTATTCTCTTCGGTTGTGATTAAAACCGTGTCATCAAGAATTGTTGCAACCCCTTTTTCTTCCAAAAACTTCAAAGTTCCAACAACCGAAGCTCCTGTTGAAGCAGTATATTTTGCAGTATGGTCAAGTAAAAAACCGCTAAAAGTGGCCCCGGTAATAGAATCTGGATTAATAGAAAGATTTGTATACTCGCTAAAAATTCCAATACCTGTTACACCGCCCAATTCCTTAGCCTTATTGTTGTTGACTTCCACAAGGTAAAGTTTTGTACGAATCATTTTGTTGACTTTTTTCGTTTGCGTTAAATCCATAAGTGTCGCTGCATCTACACCGCCGCTGACCAAAAGATTCATAATTTTTGTTTTTTGGTGCGGGTCGTTAAAAGTCCCGGAGATTACTGTTGATGTATTACCAACCTTACTGAGTCTGAGATTTGGCTCAATTGTGTTAATCATCTTTTGCAGATAACCTAGGTTTTGATTTACATAAATATGAAAATCTCCAATTGTCTCATCTCTATAGACAACCAAGATGGAAGTATTACCGCTTTTTTTACCAAAAAGTTTTACGAGTGTTTTTGGAGAGCTTGATTCATTTAAAAGAGAGATATTTATAAGTTCCTGATTTCCGACTATGATTTTCTTGACTTTTTTTTCAAGTTCTAAAACTTTATATTCGTTTTCAAATACGACGATGTCATCTGCAAAAAGCGAGAGACAAATACTCAGCAGCCAGATAATTTTTTTCATTATTTCCCCTTAATTACACACTAAATTTATAGTTGCGTTTTGATCATGATACGAATATGTCACCATAGTCGAAGTCATAGTTTTATTTTTCAGGTAAGTCCCATTATGCGTGTAACTTGCATTTACAGTTATAATGCCCTCCGCCGAACCATCACCTATTCTGCTGCCGCCTAGACTCACTGTCTTATTGTTTGGACAAAAAGACGATAACAGAGTTTCTAAAGCCGCATCACTTGGACTCACAGACAAATCTGTAATATTATTCATTTTACTTGTTGCAAGGTTTGTCATGAGTTTAAGATTATTATCTATTCTCATTACAGCCCAGTAATCTATAAGCAAAGTTACAATAAACGCAACCGTTGGCAGAACAACCAGTAAAAGCGCCATGATTTGAGCTAAACCAAAGCCTCCTCTGAAAGTTCTATTATTTTTCATAAATAATACTCACAGAATAATTTGCCGCCGCTTTTGCTTTTTGAATCTTTTTTTGAGAATCCAAAACAAGGACTTGTTTATAGTTTTCAATGTCAGTATCACTTGTCTGGGAACATTTAATCATCCACAGATGTCCTTTGTTCTGCTCATTGTAAACACGGTTGTTGTTGATGTTTTGCACAGTATAGTAGAGTTTCAAAAAGTTTTTAATATCTTTTGGCTCCATACGCAGCACAATGCCCCCGGGAATACTAACCGGCTTGACCTTGCTTTTTTCATCCTGCGGTGGCGTGTATGGAAACACTATCGAAGCAATTTGGACATGAAGCGCGATATAGCGTGTAGTAAATTCAATCTCATTGCCTTCTCCTCTTTTTGGCATCACAGAAACAATATCTATGTAATCGCCTTTTGTAAGTGATGTGTCTATGTTTCTAAACAAATCTAGAGGTATCGGCAAGGTATCGCTGTCTATCACTTGGAGTTCTTTTTTCTCTCCTGCGGAAGTGTTAATGTCCGAAGCTGTTATGACAACCGACTCAGCCTCCTCCTGAGGCTTTTGCAGGCTCAACTTTTCCGCACGTAAAGGTTCATTTTTAAGCATATCTACCGTTGCATAATGTCCCATTATCTCTTCTTGTGTCAGCGCCTGGGTTCCGACATAACTTTTAGGAAGATGCGCTAGCTGCATCTCTTTTGCACCAATCATGTCACCTTTTTTAATATCTTTGGCGCTTACATATACGTCAACATTCTCTTCTAGATTTTTTCTGATGGCACTCTGTTTTGTATACATTAAAAATGCCACGGACGATGTAAATACTATTAGTGACAACAGTATTCCAACCAGAATCTTAATTTTTTTATCTCTCATATTTATCCTTTTTTAGACTATTTTCATAAGTTCGCCCGATGCCACGGCAAAGGCTATCATCGCGATGATTGCAGGCAGTATGAATATAAACATTGTAAATGTTAAAGATATATTCATGGTTGCCGCTCGTTTTTCCACTTCCAAAGTTTGAGCCGCCCGAATCTCTTGCGCAAGATTTTCAAAAATTGTTTTTACCCCGATTCCCGTCTCTTCAGAAAGTTTCATGTATCCGACAATAGTGCCCACGGACTCAGAGCCGGTTCTTTTCACCAGGTTGTTAAAAGCTGTTTCACTCCCATAAGAGATAAGTTCATACTTAAACCGCTTACTCTCTTCGAGCAGGTCATCTCCAATGACATTTTTTGCCTGAACCGTGACTTCATCAATCGCATTGTTTAAACCCCCTCCCCCTTCTAAAATAATAATCAAAAGGTCGATAAAAACCGACAGATCACCATCGATGCGTTTTACCCTTGCTTTTATCTGCTCCAGAAGATACAAATAAGGGGTGAAAATTGCGATAATCAAGGCTGAAAAAGTGATTGCAACTTCTGTCATAAATTCCGGTTTTAAAATAAAAACGAGACTAAAAAGTGCCAATCCTCCGACAAGACTTGCAATGACAATTTCATTGAACTGTTTTTTTGTTAAGCCAGCCTGTAAAAGCTTGAGTTTAAAATCATTTTTTCTTTTACTCTCATTTTGAGCAATAAGATCAGAGTCTTTTCCATGAAACACCCGCTTCAGCCACGATACCTGCAAGTGTTTCATGTAAAAATACCATACGCTTAAAAATAAAAATGAAAAAAGAGAAGCGATCATAAGAGTAATGGCCAGTGTCTGCATCATTGCTTAATCCTAGTCAGTGCTTTATTGACAATCAGGCCGAAAAAAATCCACAAAAAAATTCCAAGTAACTGAAATCTTCCATACTCAGAGTTCATATAGTAATGATTGAGTTTTCCATCAAAATTTCCATCGAGAGCAAAATATAAAAAGATTGCAATGCCTGCTACAACATAGGAACCAAAAGCACCCTCCCTTGTAACAACATCTACTTTGTCCTGCATTCGTTTTCTAAAGAGAAGCGTCTGCTCCACTTTTTCCAAGGTGTTTGAGAATCTTCCCCCGCTCGCACGGCCTATTTTCACAGCCAAAGCGAAGATACGCAACTCTTTTGAGTTAATCTGTTTTGTCAGATTTGCAAATGCTTCTTCCTCTCCGATAGTATTTTTTTCTTTAAAAAAACCATCAAATATATCTTTAAACATTTGCGAATTTGAAACTGCAATAGATCTGCTCATAGCCTGCTCAAATCCGACTCCTGTTTTCATCATCTTCACCAAAACAGAGATGGCAATGGCAAAAGCTCTGTTGAACTCTTTTTTTCTGTTCAAAATTCTCGATTGAAATATAGTATAAAAAATCAAAATTCCAAACGGAATCCCGATAAGATAACCCGTCCAATGCTGTACAAACAAAGCAAACAAGAAGCCTATAAAAGTAGTAAAGAGCACAAAAATTCCGATAAACGCATACACAGAAAAATGAAATCCCGCTAAAAGCATAATCGCCTCTATTTTATGAAGCAAGGAGATGGACTGCACTCTCTTTTTTACTCTGAGAAGTTCAACTGCTTCACTATTGCTTTGAGAAATCATATTCTTAATACGGTTGATATGGCGTTCTTTTAGGTACTCTAAAAAGAGACCAAAAAGCAAAAGTGTCCCGCTAAGACTAATTAATGCCAATAAAATTAATTCAATTATCAACTGATTCATTTCTGTAAGTTCGGCCATCTTTCAATAATATTTTTCCCATCTATATAAGAATTTTGGATAATCTCTGAGAGATAGTTATCTCTCCATCCGCACATACGTTCAGGGTGAAAGGCTTTGAGTTCATCAAGCAGCATATCTTTTGTCACTAAAAAATCATTGTCAAAAATTCTTTTGTCCAAAATAATCCCATTTTGAAGCATTTTTGCCGCAGCTCTCGTGGATGTAGAAATTGCTCTAAACTTTCCTGTTGAATCCATAGGATTATCATTCGTGCTTAAGCGCTGAAATTCGAAAAGATCAAGCATGGAAACCAAACCTCCTTCTTCGATTCTTTTCTCAGGTTCAGAGATTTTCACAAGACGTCTGCGGCCGTCTGGAAAACGTACAAGCTGCACAACTAAATCAACCGCAGAGATAATCTGTGTTCTGACAAAGGACATATTTGCCGTTGGTCTTGCTTCAAGAAACATATTTTCAATTCTTACGATCGCTTCTTTTGTATCGTCTGCGTGGATTGTAGTCATAGAACCTGGGTGACCCGTATTCATTGCGTTTAGCATAGTGACAATTTCTACACCTCTGCACTCACCAACAACAATACGTCTTGGGCTTGAACGCAGAGCAGTCTTTAAAAGCATATCTATCGTAATACCTCCTGCGCCCTCTTCATTTTCAGGTCGCGCTTCAAAAGAGCGGATGGAGTGGCAAGGTAACTGAGGCTTCATCTCTTTAGTATCTTCAATGGTGAGAAGCTGATCACCCTCATCTATAAAACGCGTGATGGAATTTAAAAAAGTCGTTTTTCCGCTTGAGGTTCCGCCTGATACAACGATGTTTAGCTTGCCGCGTATTGACATGAGCAGAAAATAGGCCATTTTCATATCTATCATCTGAGCATCTATAAGCGTTTCAAAAAGCAGAGGAATTTCTCTGAATTTTCTTATGGTGATATAAGAGCCCGCTTTACCGTCTTTGTCCAAGTTAGCCGCTATAGGAGGAATCTGAACCTCAATACGGGAACCGTCGTTGAGCTTCGCTGAAGCGATCGGATGCGCCTCGTCTATTTTTCTGTTGGACTCAGAGAGCATTCTGTTGATGACGTGACGCAGCTCCTCTTCGCTTCTAAAACGAAAAGGTGTGGCTATCGTCTGTCCGGCATAAATAACATCAATGTAGTCTTTTGTATTGACCAGAATATCGTTGAGATCAGCTCCGGCTATACGGGTAATGGTGGAGATTGCACCATAATACAAAAGGTTATCTGTAATAAAATCTGCAATCTCATTTTTGAGCTGCAGTTTTGGCAGAGAGTACATGGAAATATGCTTGACAACAACTTCTCTGACCATCTTTTCTGTTAATTTTGTTTGAATATTTAACTTTTCCAAAAAGTCATCATAAATTCTGTATGCAAGATTGAAATACTCGTCATTTTTATAAAGCATCGGAAAACATAAATCGCTGCACAGATGTTCACCAGTTTCTACTTTACTCTCTTTTTTGAGTTCAGTGTTTCCTTCAATCTTTTGATGGCGTTTAATAGTATCTTTTAAAGCCATTTTCTAAGCCTCTGCATAAAATTAACAACCTCGTCACTATGAATAGGTGCGTGAACCTCCGGGTCCAAAAAAAACTTCTCTCCCATCTCATGAAGTTTTTTTACAAATTTTGATTCAGGATAGACATCGTTCACTAAAGTGGCTTCATTCCAGCACTCTCTGAGATGTTTCGCATCATTTGGCAAAGAAAAATCTATTTTAAACTGGTGTTTTAAACCTTTTGAGAGTATCTTCTCAGCCTCATCCTCTGTGATATTTCCATAAGAGTCTGAACGGTTTGCAATAATGTGCGTTTTGTTATACCAGCCGCTTTTATCTATGATATCAATGTACGTTTTGAGAATAGACATAGACGGTATACTAAACTCCGTAACGACAAAAATATTGTCTGCTAACTCCTGAATATCAATCTCAAGCTCCACGTCCTCAAACACTCCAACATCAATAAGCACAATATCAAAGTAGTTTTTAGCATTGTCAATAAGATTTAAAAATCTTTGTATATTTTCTGCTTTGTCAAAAAATTCTCGGTCTGTATGCTTTTGAATTCCAGGAACAAAATAAAGATTATTATTGTACTTTTCTAAACCGTTTTCAAAGAGTTCCTGAAGATTATAGTTTTGCACCATAGCAATATCTATAATGGTTTTAGGCGGTTGAACATGTTCAAAAAAGAGGTTTGAAATAGCTTTTGTGTAAGCAAAATCTAAAAAGAGGATATTTTTTTCAGGATGATTTTGGGCTATGTTTTTTGCTAAATTCATCACAATCGTTGTAGTCCCAACGCCTCCGCTAATACCGGTAAACACAGAAACATTACTCTTTCCCTTGCGTTTTTTAATGACGGATTTAGAGAGAGAAATAAGTTCTTTCATCTTTTCTACATTGGAATCTTCATAATTAACATACGAATCCACACCTATTTTTCCAGCTAAAAGTGAGTGTTCAATATTATTTTCGCCAATAACTATCATATAAATATTATTGCCAAAATGTATCTTTGATAAATTTTGAATCTCTTGGGCAGAATTGACTCTGTACAAAAGAATGACATCACGATTTTTGCTCGTTGCATAAAAGTTTATAAACGCTTCAATGGAGTCAAAATTCTTCACATCGGTAAAATCATTTTTGAGCTTCAGATAACACTCTTTATCTACGGTCGATACATAAGATATAATCATCTCAAATCCTTAATTGTGCGTATTTAAAAGCTTATAACGCAGGGTTACGGCTTCATCAGTCGGTTTTGGTTCGACAAGTTTTAGGTCAAGAAGCAGACCGCGCTTAGACTCATTTTTATAACTTAAGACTTCATAACCATCTTCTTTGATATTTGCAGGAACTTCAGTACATGTTTGAAAGAAAAAGAATCCTGTACAGACAGTTGTTACGTTGTTTTTATATTTTTCAACCATATAATCACACCATGTCAGCCACTCTGATGGCTCCATCAAATCATCACTATTGGTATCAATAGCCAGATTTGACTGTACCGTTTCGGACATATTTTTTGCGGAATAAGTGTTTGCAACTGTTGATGTAGTAGTTGAAGTTGTTCCCATACAAATTCCCATCATATAAAATCCACTACATGTCGTAGTAGTTATTTCTTTTGTATCACCCTCATTACCTGTAAAAGTATGACTACTCCATGTGTCACCGGTGTTGGTTTCTTTTACCTGACACATTTGTTCGCTGCCTGAGAGCGAGTGAATTCCCATCAGTCTAAAGGTTTCAAAATCATCAATCGCAGTGCCGTTATTGGTAATGGCAAAAGTCAAGTTTATCGCATCTGCATCATTAAACGCGTAGTAACTGTCCATTGCTTCTTGAACATCGTTAACTTTTGTACAGCCGAAGAAAAAACATTTCATCATATTGATCATTCCGGAAATTAAGCCCGTCGATGTAGATTGCTTCTCATAAACCGTGCCAGACTGATAAGTGTTTACATTGAGGTCCGCATAGGTTCCGGCGAAACTTACAAGAGCGTTTTCCGTATCTGCCTGAATCGTATCAATGGTGTAGTTTGTAGCAGGTTTTGTTGAAGAAAACATAGATATAAAAGGCATGGAACCCATCAAATTACAAAAAGAGCTACTTTCTGGAAATTTAAAGAAAAAGAGGCTGCATGAACCGGCAGAGGAAACATTTTCCGTGTAGTCAATCAGTGAAACAGGCGTATTTAAAGCATTAGTCGTGAGTGGTGTAATATCTTTTTCAAGCAAGTGGTTTCGGTCTATTCCTGAAACAATATTGGCAATGTACCTTTGTCTGATGTCTTCGCTTGGATTGTTGTCTTTGTCTACAACTTCATGAGAGAAAAACGAACTGAAAAAATTTGTCAAAAAGAAACCGTCAAAGAGTTTTTGAAAGAAACTTTTAAAACTTTTTGTTCCTTCTTCCTTATAAAATTTCTCATCTCTTAATACATCCAAAGGATAAAAAACACTTGCGTTTGTATCTTTATACATAATGTTTGTGTCATTGTAAGCTTTTTGAAAAAGAAGTGTGATTGTGTCACCTACATAAACACCACTCACAGCTTCATCGTTTATGAGAAAAGGCTTTTGACCTGAACATCCCTCAGCGTCAAGTTCTTTATGCATTGAACAGATAGAAGTTGCTTCAACGCCTATCTGGACTGTTCCGGTTTTTGAAATTGAATTATAAGATTGTTGCGCATCTCCTGTTCCATTGTTTGCAAACTTACTCCAAAAGTTATCAACTTTAAAATTATTTGTCTCAATGGTAACCTGTCTTTCATAAATCGTCGCTCCATGAGTATCTTTACCCAGGAGGCTCTCAGCATTGTCAAGTGTCGTATGAGTAAGGGTAGCAGCTCCATAAAGCTGCGTTATAAAAAGTGTACCAAGTGCAAGAGTTCTTATTTTATTCATATTTGAGCCTTCATTCGTCTATCTTATTTACTATCATAATGTTATGGATGTATGCATCCACGGCATCAGTAATCTCTGTTTCACTCATATTCGGGTTTTCTTTCTCAAGTTCATACCTTCTTTTAACTGCAGAGAGTAAAAGTCTCTCTTGTAGATGTTGCAGGTTTTCAACCTGATTTATGTTATGCAGGTTGTCGTTTTCTCCGCCCATAAACAGTATGAACCAAAAAAGTGCGAAGATTCCTAGCATCAATGGAACAATTGCAACAGACCCTCTTCTCATATATTCCCCATAACATAGGCGGCCACAGCTGCAACACTCATTGCAGGGGCGAAACCATAACTTTTTCTTTTTAAAGCCGCAAGCAGTAATAGATGTAAAACACCGGATAATAATATAAACCAGCCAATCAAAGGCAGACCCAAGAATAAACTACAAAAAGCTCCAAATCTCAAATCTCCTCCGCCAAAATTCATATTAAAAATAATAGGAAGGACAAACACAGTAAGCACAACTGCAACTGCAATAAAGTCGTATATAATCAAAACATTAAAATAGAGTTTCAGCAGCAATAAAATACCAATAGCAGGGACTATTATCTTATCTGGTATGTAACTCTTTCGCGCATCTATGTATGAAACCAGAAAAGCCGTAATTATAAA
>VMSZ01000013.1 GCA_013791885.1 Sulfurimonas sp.
GAACCTCCATTAATCAAAACACAATTAAAGATTCGCTATTATTATTCCCAATAAAATACTACTAAATTTATAAAATAAATAAAGGATATCCCCATGATTAAAGTTGGCGTTTTTGGAGCAAGCGGAAGAGTTGGAAAATTACTTTTAGAAGATTTAAAAACAACTCTGAATATGAGTGTTAGTACTGTGTATGTGAGAAATGAACTTGATTTTTCTATTGACCCATCCATTTTAGTAACGGCGGACATGAAATCATTTTTAAGCGCTTGTGATGTGGTAATAGATTTCTCACTTCCCGAAGCTTGTGAAACACTATTGGAACAAGCTATTAAAACTCCTAAACCATTGGTTATTGGAACAACAGGCCTAAGCACACACCAACTCAATCTTTTAAAAGAGGCGAGCGAACTCATGCCTGTTCTTTACGCTACAAATATGTCTCTCGGTGTAGCCCTATTAAATAAATTAGTTTATCAGGCCTCAGCTGCTCTAGAAGGCTTTGACATAGAAATCGTAGAAATGCACCATAAACACAAAAAAGATGCTCCTAGCGGCACTGCTCTTACTTTGAGTGAGTCTGCTGCACGCGGACGTGAGCTTGACATAGATAAGGTTCGTGTAAGCGGAAGAGATGGCAATATCGGTGCCAGAACAAAAGATGAGATAGCCGTTATGGCTCTTCGCGGCGGGGATATTGTCGGACGTCACACTGTCGGTTTCTACAACGATGGGGAGTTCATAGAACTCAACCATACAGCTACGTCTAGAAATACTTTCAGCAAGGGAGCTATTCGCGCTGGAGGCTGGCTTATAGAACAAGAGCCGGGACTTTATTCTATTGCGGATTGTTTAGGGATTTAAATCTCTTTTGCATCTTTTGCCAACTTTGCCCAAGGAGAAGCCGCATCTGCGTTTATGGCTTCTTCATAAGCTTTTTTAGCCTCATCATTTCTCCAGAGTTTCTCCAGAACAGTCCCTAGCATATATTTTTGTCTTGCTCGCTTATTTGGAATAAGGTCTACAGTATCAAGTGATTGAATAACTTCAAGAGCCTTTTCAAACTCTTCTTTATTAATATAAGACTGATAAAGCGTAAACTCAACAAATGGACTTTGAGCATATGAGTTGGACTCTTTTTGTATCTTCATAACCTCTGTGCCATAAGTGATTACTAAAGTGTCATCTTTAAGCGTGTTGCCTATTGTAAGTGCTGCTACATATCTATCTATGTCTTTATAGCTATCCCCAAAAATCTTTTGTATCTCAACAAGAGACGATATCATCTTCTCTTTATTTTCTACTCTTTGATAAGTATCAAACATATATCTGTAAACATCTTTGTACTCATCGCTAGAAGGTGTCTCTTTAATGAGCCCTATCAGCTCTTTAGAAGCTTCAATAACGTCACTGTAATTTCCGGTGGCAAAGTCAACTTTAATATATCTGTAAAGCCATTTTTTTCTTAACTCTAAATCCTGAGATTTTAAATTTTTCTCTGCTATTCTTTTTGATAAGGAGAAGTCGCCCCCCATCATTGCACAATCAAATATGCCGTCATCCCATTCATTTGAAAGTGTGATGTTATACTCATTGGAGATGTTTAAAACTTCGTTACACTCTTTTTGTTTTAAAGACTGTTTCATAACTCCAATAGCTGCGTTTGTAATTATCTCTTCTATATCTTCATACTGTGAAGAGTCTAGCTCTAGAAGCGAAGCTTTAAAGCCCAATACATCGCTATACATCTCATTTTCTAGGAGAAGTTTTGCTTTTTCATATTTTGCTCTCTCTCCAATAGAATCCTTTTGGTACTCTTGTATAAGCTCATCATATTGGCTCAATCTTGCACTTACGTTCGCATCTGTTGTATCAAAAAAGAGAGAATCTTTAGCTACTTTTATTTCATCTTCATAAGTTCCAAATGGGTACTCTTCAATGTATCTGTTTAAGCTCTCAAGTGCTTCGAGTTTATTTGTAGTTTTTGACAACCAAATGCCTCTTTCTTTTAAAAGTCTTTCATAATCATCGTTGTTTCTGTCAGTTGCGTTTATAATTGATTTTGCTATTGCAGCGGCTGTAATATAATCCTCACTCTCAGCAAACAAGTGCATCATTTCCATAGAAGTTTTAACATCATCAACAAAATGAACCGGTTTTGCATTGACTATTTTCATAATATACTCTGCCGATTTTTTAAGATCTGAAGCACCAATATAGTATTGTGCTATTTTATACGCAGCTGTCGCAGCTAAATCAACGTTATCTGTCTCCATGAGCGCTTTTTGATAAAAGATTAATGCTTTTGATGCAGCTCCTGAAGCTTCCTGCATTTCGGCAAAATAAATATATCCCCATTTTGCATATATAGAATCTTCATGCTCTGTAAAAAGTCTATCAAAAAAGTATTCTGCATCTGTATTTAAACCTATCTTTGAGTACGCTTTGGCACTAAGCGATAAAACTTCCGGAACATTCTCATCTGATGAGAACTCTCTTAAATATACTTTAGAATTCTCTATGACATTGTCGTTGTCATTTAATTTTGAATAGACTCTTATTTTGTAAAAAAGCAGTTCCGCATTAAAAAGCGAGTTTGGATATTCAGTCATTATCTCATCTATAAGCTCAAGACAAGACTCATATTTCCCCTCTTCATACATCTTTTTAATTTTAAGATAATCTGAAACATCCTGTACTTTTTTGATATGTACCGGATTTCCTTTTATATCCAAGCCTCCAACATATGGAAGTTTATCATGCGACATAACAAAAGGAAAATTTATGCCCATGTCATTATTTTCTTTTTCTTTTATGAATGGTATTTTCCCCATATAACCGACAATCATCCATTGCTTGGCGAGTTCTACGTTTGCCTCATATACATCATTTTCTTTAGTAAGATCAAAAATCATAGGATAGAGTTTCATCTTTTGGTGAGGAGTTATAATAAGAAAAAATGTATCTTTTTTTATTGTACTTTGCACTTTAAAAAAATCATTTTCCAAGTCACGAAACTTTGTAGATGGTTTTTTCGAAAATGCACAGACTATTTTTACTACATCATCAAAATTATTTTTTTCTTCTTTACATAAAAAATCATGGGGGTCTCGAATGTGAAGTGTAGCAAATTTTTCGAAGTTTTCCTTTGCGCTGTTCATTGAAACTTCAAGTGCAAAGAGGGAATTTGGGAAGGTAAACGCAAGCGACAAGAGTAAGAGCATCCATTTAAACAAATTCTCTTCTCCTGCGCTTTTTAAATTTATAGATTAGTATCCGCTATTATAAACAAATGTAGTTATAAACTCTAACAGTGGGTTTATAGCAATTACAGCAAAAATAGTTCCTATAGCTGCTAAACCAATGATTGTTCGAAGTGACATTGTAGCGTTTGCTACATACATATGCCCGTCATTTCCAACAACCGGCTCTTTCATAAACATATAAACAATCAACTTTACATAATAATACCCGGCAATGGCAGAGTTTAGTGCCATAATAAGTGCTAAGACAGTATAGCCGCTTGTTACTGCTGAACTGATTAAATACAATTTACCCCAAAACAGTGCAAATGGAGGAATACCTGCAAGACTTAACATGAAAAGCCCCATGATACTTGCGGCCATTGGAGATGTTTTAATCATACCTGCAAATTTGTCATAACTGTGATCCGAGCTTTGGTGTGCCGGAAGATGTTTTTGACGAGAAATCCAAAGCATAGAGAATGAACCTAGATTTGTAAAACTAAATAGAACCCAGTACAAAAAGAGTGCAGAGTTTGATTGAGTCGTACCAATTAAAATAGCCGCCATTACAAAACCTGCATGTGAAACAGAACTGTATGCAAGCATACGTTTTACGTCCGTTTGAACAAGTGCCCACATATTTGCAGCAGTCATTGTGACTATAACAAAAATATAAAGAACTATCTCAAGCCATACAACTCCGCTGTGAATTAAAAATTCAAAGAGTCTCATAGCAACAACAAAGGCAGCTATTTTTGGAACTATAGACATATAACCAGCCATTGCTGCACTCGCACCCTCATATACATCCGGTGCCCATGTATGAAATGGCACTAAAGAGAGTTTAAATGCAAATGAAGCCAGCATAAATACAACTGCAACTAAAACATATGCTAAATCCGCATAGCCGTTTGCTGCTAAAACTGCTGCTATTTTTCCAATCTCGACTGAACCGGTAAGTGCATAAAACACCATAGCTCCAAAACTGTATAAACCAGCTGCAAGCGCACCCATCGTAAAGTACTTCACAGCTGCTTCAAATGATTTGTCACGATTGTGCATAGCTATTAGCGTATAAAGCGCTAAAGAGGAAGTCTCAAGTCCAACAAAAATTAAGATTAAATTATCAGTAGCAACCATGAACTGGAATCCACTAATCATAAATAAGAATAGTGCAAAGAATTCCGGATATGAAAACTCATGAAAACGCGTATGAGAAAGTGCTAATGGAATAAAGAGCATCGATGCACCGACAATAATAAACTGAGACAAAATCGCAAGTCCATCAATGAGCATAACATCAAAAACACCCATCACTGAGCCATCTTTAGCGAAAACTCCGGCAGCCTCAATTAGCGTAGAAAAATCCATAAACAAGAACAGTAAACTCAGAACCACATACAAACTTCTGTCGAGTCCGCCTTTTATCATATCTATTACTAAAATTACCAACGCCCCAACAATTGGAATAAGCATTGGTGCAAGAGTCATTAAATTTAATGACTCCATTGAAACATTAATTGGCTCTAACATTAGTGTGCCTCCTCTATTGAAGTTCTAGTGATTTCTATTCCTTTGATAAGGTTGGGAATTCTACTTTTCGCTTCTTCTGTTATAGATTTATCGTGCATTAACTGAACAATAGATTCTACACTGTTGTTAATTGGCGCAAGCACTGGGTTAGGATATACACCTAACCAAACAGTAATAATTGACAATGGAATAAGTGCTAACAACTCTCTTTTGTTTACGTCTGGAAGATTTCTATTTTCTTCAATTGTAACATTTCCAAAGAACATTTTTTTGTATGCTGCCAACATATAGATAGCGCCGACAACAATTGCTGTTCCTGCTAAGATTGTAAGCACATGTGACTGCTGATAAAATCCAAGTAAACTTAAAAATTCTCCAACAAAGTTAATTGTAAGAGGCATACCGACAGAAGCCATGAGCATGAGACCAAAAATAGTCGCATAGCGAGGCATTACATGAGCAAGACCGCCAAACTGATTCATCATCTTCGTATGACGTCTGTCATATATAACTCCGACTAGCAAGAATAGAGCACCTGAAACAACACCGTGTGCTATCATCAAGAAGACAGAACCAGAGATACCTTCAACATTCAAAGCAAATGTACCAAGAATAATTACACCCATATGTGAAACTGAAGAGTACGCAACAACTTGCTTAATATCTTCCTGAGCGTAAGCAACCATAGCTGTATAGATAATCATGATGATTGCCAGAATTGCTATCGGAAACATAAAGAATACCGACGCATCCGGAAACATTGGCAATGAAAAACGGATAAACGCATAGGTTCCCATTTTAAGTAAAATTGCCGCAAGAATTACAGAACCGATAGTCGGAGCTTGACCGTGAGCATATGGCAACCATGTATGGAATGGAAACATAGGAACCTTGATTGCAAAACCGACAAAGAAAGCTGCAAATAACCACAACTGAAATGACTCCGGCAGGATAAGTCTATACCATTCAAGAATTGCAAAACTCCAAACGCCTGTTGCCTGAAAGTAAAAATATGCCATAAAAAGCATACCAACAAGCATTACCAGTGAACCGGCGAATGTGTACAAAAAGAACTTCACAGAAGCGTAAACTCTTAAAGGCCCACCCCATGCACCAATTATATAAAGCATTGGAACAAGTGAAAGTTCCCAGAATATATAGAACACAATTGCATCTAGAGCAGCAAAAACACCAATCATTGTCATCTGTAAAAACAAAAGTGAAATAATCATGTTTTTGACATCTTTCGTCTCCGGCAAAGAAGCAATACCAATCATCGTAAAAAATGCAGCTAGAATGATAATAAATAGCGATATACCATCTACACCTAAAGTATAGTTAATTCCAAAAGCAGGAATTAAAGGCAACTGCTCCATAAACTGCATACCAGAGACATTACTATCAAACGCAAACCATAACCATAAAGAGAGTGCAAACTCCACAGTAGCCACAGCTAAACCATATGCACGAACACTATCTTTTTGAATCATAAACCCAAAAACCCCTGCTAAGGCAGGAAAGAAAATTAAAATTGATAAAATATGATCTAACATATACTAAACTCCTAAACCTGATAAAATCGCTTTGATTTCAGCAGAGTATCTTACTGCAAGTCCAAAAACCACAGCTAAGGACAGTAGACCAACCGTTCCGGCTACCATCCATTTAAGCATAGTAGACAAGTTCCCACTTTGCATATCTCTCGTTTTTTCACCGGTACTGTAAATAATACCGGCTATGCCGTCTACGGTAGCATCAACAATTTTCATATCTACATGTTTCCATAAAACCGTAGAGAGTTCTCTGTATGGTTTTACTAAGTACTCTTCAAAAATGTAAGGAATATAGTATTGATTGCTTAAAATTTTGTAGCATAAACGGTTTTCCATTTTAGATGTTCCATCTGGTACTTTTACGCTGCTATTTGCATATTTTTTATATGCAAACGCAATTGCAAGGATTACAAACAATTGTGTTCCGATTGTCATTATCCAATATGTAACAACACTATGAACATGATACTCAGTAGCTGGTAGAACAGCTGTTACCATCTCAAAATAAGTCATTTTAAATGAACCGGCAATTACCGCTAAAATAAGTAGTGGAGCCATTGCGATCAACATAAATTTATACGCTTCGTGCGGATGTACACCAAATAGTTTGTATCTCTCTTCTCCGTGGAAAATGAGTGCAACAAGTCTAAATGAGTAAAACGCAGTCATACCGGCTGTAAAAAGCAGTACTGAATAGATAATATAATGATGTTCAATCATCGCAACTTCTAAGATTAAATCTTTTGAGAAGAAGCCGGCTAAAGGATAGATACCCGCAAGTGCAACAGAAGCAACAGTCATCATAATAAATGTCCATTTCATCGGCTTCTTAAGTCCACCCATTTTAAACGGGTCAAGCTCATCATGCATTGCGTGCATAACGTTACCGGCGCCAAGAAATAAAAGTGCTTTAAAGAATGCATGAGCCATTAAGTGAAACAATGCAACCCAATAAGCACCTAAACCTGCAGCAACAAACATATACCCCAACTGAGAGAGTGTAGAGTATGCGATGATTCTTTTCATGTCACGGTTTACTAAAGCCATAGAAGCAGCAAACAGGGCAACAAAAGCTCCAAGGCTTGCTATGAAAAGACCTACATTAGGAATTAAATCATACAGTGGATTCGCACGAACAACAAGATAAACACCCGCAGTAACCATCGTAGCCGCGTGGATAAGTGCAGAAACAGGAGTTGGACCTTCCATTGCATCCGCAAGCCAAGTGTGTAACGGGAATTGAGCAGATTTACCCATAGCCCCTATGAACAAGAAAATACCCATTAATACGAGTATATCCGTTGGAAGCTCTGGCATAAGAGCAAATGCTTCTGCGTACTGCAGAGTTCCTGTATTCCAGTAAACTAGGAAAATACCGATAAGCATTCCAAGGTCAGCAATACGGTTCATTATAAATGCTTCGTTTGCAGCCCAAGTAGCACTCTCTTTGTGGTACCAAAAACCAATCAGTAACCAAGAACAAAGACCAACGCCTTCCCAACCAATAAAAAGACCAGCAAAGTTGTCACTCATAACAAGAACCATCATTGAGAAAACGAAAGCTGAAAGGTATGAGAAAAATCTGTTGAAACCTTTGTCATGGTCCATGTAGCCGATTGAGTAGAAGTGAACAACTGTTGAAACAACTGTTACAACCATCATCATAGTCACAGAAACCTGATCAACAATAAAACCAAAAGGAATGTAAAGATCCCCCGTTGCCATCCAAGTCATCATCTCAACTTGAATCGGAGCCCCACCGCCAAGAATGTGTACCAGAAGAATTGTACTACTTACAAATGAAGTCAGCAACAATAAACTCGGAACCAATCCTGCTATAAGTGTTTTAGGTGACGCACCAAAGAGTGCAGCAAAAAGTGACCCTGCAAGCGGTGCGAATAGTGCTAGATATAAATAAAATTCCATACTTCTATCCTCTCATCGTTGCTAATGAATCTAAATCAATAGTTCCATGGCGTTTATGCCATACTATCAACAGTCCAAGACCTACAGCCACTTCTGAAGCAGCGATTGCAATTACGAAAAACGCAAACATCTGTCCAGTTAAGTCACCGTAAAAGTGTGAAATCGCAGCAAAAGCGATATTTACCGAGTTAAGTAAAATCTCAGTTGCGAAAAACAGTAAAAGAAGGTTTTTTCTACGCATTACACCAATCAAACCTATTGTAAAAAGAATAGTTGAAAGTATAAGATAGTGATTTAAGCCAATTTCCATCATTAAAGCACCTTTTTCATTTTTTTGTTTTTGATCTCTTCAATCTCTTTGTCATCTAACAATGTAAGAGATAAATCCATCTGTTTTCCAGCTAAAACAATGCCGGCAATCATCGCTACAAGTAACATAACAGCAGCTACCTCGAAAGGGATAAGATACTTTGTGAAAAGTACTAAACCAACCTCTTGAGTATTTCCAGCGCCTTCTACCATAGGGTAAAGTGCTGTTATGTTTTGAGAAACTATTGGTGCAGCAAATATAGCTACAACCAAAACTGCACTGATAGTAGCTAGACCCACAACAATATACTTATTGCCGTTTTTTTCTTTTACGTCTCTTGTCGTGTCAAAAAACATCATACCAAACGCATAAAGAGCCATAACAGCACCTGAGTAAACTACGATTTGCACCGCACCTAAAAAGTCAGCACCAAGAATAAAGAAAAATGCCGATATAAAAATCATTCCTGCTGCAAGTGCCGTCAATGCATAAAGTGCCTGAGAAGTAGTCACCGCTATGAAAAACATTGCAATCGTTAAAAATGCAAACAGATAAAAAGCTATAGCTTCAAACATAATCCAATCTCCTTAATAAGCTAGAGGCGTTTTTTTAACGCGCTCATCTTCATGTGGTGTAATCGCACCAAAACCTTCAAACTCAACTTGAGTTCCGGCTTTCATTTTGTCAAGAGGAGTCAGCATATACTCATAATCCACAAAATGTTCTCTCTGTTCAGATGCCTGTTCATATTCACCACCATGTGTAATAGCAAGTTCTGGGCAAACTTCAGCACAGTAACCGCAGAAAATACAACGACCAAGATTAATTGTATATTCACTTACCTCTTTACGAGAGTTTTCGTCTATACGTGTATCCATTTTGATACAGTTAGAGATACAAATTTTCTCACAAAGTCCACACCCGATACATCTCTCAGCATCTGACTCCCAAAGTCTTTTCATCTCATGCACGGCACGGTAACGAGGACCTATTGGCATTTTTTCTTCAGGATAAGAGACCGTATGAATATCAAACTTGATCATCTCACGAAGCACAACCCAAAGACCGACAAAAAGCTCGCCTCTGAAAGTTCTTTGGACTACACGCTTGAACTTACCCCAGCCATCGGTAGGATAATCTGCGATGTCTACTAAATAGTAGCCATTCTCACTAACATTTCTGTTGTTAAATTGCTCGTTATTTTTCATTCATATCCCCTTAAAACATCATCACAAAGCCAGTGATAACTACGTTAATCACAGCTATTGGCATAAGTACTTTCCAACATAACCACATTAATTGGTCAGGTCTTACATCTGGCCAAGCAGCTCTTGTCCAAAGGAAAAAGAAGAAGAAAAATGACATTTTTGCTAACAAGCCTAATGCACCAAGGAAACTTCCATCACCATAACCACCTAAAAATAGAAGCGGGATTACAAAAGAGATAAAGAACATATTTGCATATTCTCCAATGAAGAAAAGACCCCATCTCATACCAGAATATTCAGTACCGAAACCATCAATAATCTCATGGTCATTTGCAACCAAGTGAAATGGTGTACGGCCAGTTTCAGCAAACGCAGCTATCCAGAACAGCACAAACGCAACAGGCTGAGACCAGACTATCCAGTCACCGATGCCACCAGATTGGTACTCATTAAAATCAATCAGAGAAAGAGAACCAACCATCATAATCGGAGCTAAAATCGAAAGCCCCGTAATAACTTCATAAGAAATAAATACAGCCGCACTACGAGCCGCTGAAAGTAGAGCGAACTTATTTGCAGAAGCCATACCTCCAAGAAGCGGACCGTAGAGTCCAATTCCCATGATTCCAAGAATATATAAAATACCGATATTTACATCAGAGATAATCGGGTGAACTGTGTACCCAAAAAGCTCAAACTGAGGTAAAAAAGGGATTGCAGCAGCAGCCATAAACGCAGTAGCAGCCGTAATAACCGGAGCGATTTTAAAGATACGTCCAACTACGTTTGTAGGGATAATATCTTCTTTTGTAAAGAGCTTAATACCATCCGCTGCAACCTGCAGTAATCCATAAGGTCCAACGTTCATTGGCCCCAAACGACGCTGCATAAACGCAAGAACTTTTCTTTCGAAATACGTTCCTATACCCGCTAATGCAGAAAATATGAGTAAAACTACAACGACTTTTATTATCGTTTCAATTAGATATGCTGTATCCATATATTACACCTTTTCAATCGAAGCTGTTGCAAAGCGGTAACCACTTGTAAGAACTTCTGGATTTATTTTAGAATCATAAGTTGGTATTAGTGCTATTTCACCTGCGATTTTATTGTCGCTGATGATTTTCACAACTAACTCGCCGTTAGCACTCTTAATGCGGACACTGTCGCCCTCATTAAAATCACTTTTACTTAGGAACTCTTCACTCATATAAACGCCACCTTCTTGAGAAAGTGCTGTTGTTTTATTTGTAAACTCAGTAAACTGTCTCACCGGATTTGCAATGTAAACAATCGTTCCTTCAAGTTTAGCATTATTGTACTTTTCAACAGTTTCATCGCCACTAACTTTTACTGCAACATTGTCAAGAACGTAACCTCTCACCTCAGTTCCGTCATTTTCATAACGGTTTGGAAGGTCATCAAAATTCTCTGCTTTAAATCCTTTTGCTGTTGGAAGTTTTGCTGTGTATTCAATTACTAAGTCGGCTTTAATTCCTAATGCATTTGCAAGGTCATTTAATTCATACCCTTTATAATCGAGTGCTGCGTTTGTAGGGTTAACACGCTTGTTAATACTTGTGAGTGTTCCCTCTTGCTGATTCATAGCCGGCATATCTAAATCACCGCCACCTAAAGCAGAAAGAGTAAAATCGCCTTTTACGTTATAACCCACAGTGTATGCGCCTTTTGCATCATCAAGCTCACAAATAAGTGCAACACCCAAAGAGTTTGTCAACGGTGGAATCATCGTTACTTCGAACTCACTGTATTTTTCAACAAGTGCCACTAAACGCGCTAAATTTTTTGCGTTTGGATGTGTGTAAAAATCCGGTCCGACAATCAAAGAAAATGCATCTTTTTTTGCAAGATTTTTCTCTAAACTTTCCATGAATTTTTTGTCCGCGTTTACAAGAGCAAGCAGAGCATTTTCATCGACCTCTACATCTTTAGAGACTTCTTTGTTGACCATAGAAGATTTTTCTACTTCTACTTCTTCTTCAAGACCTGTCTCTTCGTTAAGCTTCATCTCTTTAACCGTCTCAACGACTTTCTCTTTTACAGTTTCTTTTACTGTAACAGTTTTCTTCGAGTGAAATGATGCTAAATACTCAGCCACTTCAGAAGGAAGTTTCGATTTATCTGCAAAAAGATCAAGAATAAGATACATAACTGCTTCTTCTTGAAGCGGAGCATGTGTTACGCTCACAATGCTCTTTCCAAGACCGTCTATGATTGGATCACTTACAGGGTGGAAATAAAGTCCAGCACCTTTGTTTACCGTCATAGAGTTATTAAGCGCATATCTTGCGTTTGGATTATCAGATTTGAGCGCAGCACCCACAGAGATAACAAAATTTGAGTTATGCGTCACTTTCAAATCACTTCCGTAAAGTTTCGTACCGCTCACATCGCTGTAATCATTCAAGAAAGTTTGGAAAGATTTTGCTTCACTGTTTACAAGTTTATAGCCGAATTTTTCCTTCATTTTTTGGAGTAAATAGGCTTCTTCGTTTGTAATTGTAGAAGTAAACGCAATAGTGTCCGCTTTTTGAAGTGCCACAACTGCGTTTGCAAACGCAGCTTCATCTTTATGCGTTACTTTATTCTCATAATCAAAACCATAACGTCCCGCACCACAAAGTGAGACATAATTCCACTCATTCATAACGCGGTAGATTTTGTTCTCAGGATTATCAATACTTGTGTGTTTTACATCGTAAGTAATTTGACATCCGGCAGAACAGTGTCCACACGTTGCAGGAATTTGTTTGAGTTCCCAAGCATTTGATTTGTACATAAAGTCAGTATCAACAAGTGCTCCAACAGGACAAACCGCAGCACACTCTCCACAAGAAGTACAATCCAAAATATCCGTACCATTTGTTAAACCAATGACTGACTTGTTGAGTTTATTCCACATTGCATACGCATCTTTTGGCATATTTTCTTTATACTCTGCATCAAGTGCGTCTGCGCCGCGTGCAATAGTTTTTAAAGAGTTATCACCAATCATATCTTTACAAGCAGTAACACAGCGCTCACAAACAATACAAAGGCCCGGATCGTAGTGCAGATGTCCCCAATCATGAGAACTTCTATCTACATCTTTTACTGCATAACTTTGAGAATCTACACCAATTTCAAGTGTGTAATTCTGAAGTTCACATTCGCCTGACTGGTCACAAACACCACATTGAAGCGGGTGATTTACATCATATACTTCCATAATCGCGCGGCGTTCACTCTCTATTGTCGGCGTTGAAGTCGTAATGTTCATTCCGTCTTTTGCTTTAGCATTACAAGCATACACCTGTTTGCCATCGGCTTCTACAAGACAGATACGACACGCTAAGGTCGGACTACATCTTGTTAAATAACATATAGCTGGAATAAAAATATCATTTGCGCGAGCTGCGTTTAATATATACTCGCCCTCTTGCGTTTGAATATCTTTTCCATCAATGTTTATAGTAATTTTACTCATGTATTACTCTCACTATTTTGGATTTTTCAAATCTATATTTACCCGCATCAACCGCGTAATCAAATGTAGGGTTAAGCGCTATAGTTCCTTTAAGATCACTATCTAGTTTGAACTTTCTTGTAATGTTTACAGCTCCATAAGATATTTCGATAGTATCACCATCAGAAATTCTTGCTGCTGCTGCAAATTGTGCAGAGCCTCTGAGAGTTGTATCTTTTTCTAACTGTTTTGTTTTTGCAGTATATGCATTAAACTGTAAAACTGGATTTGAGTGGTAAATAACCGTACCGTTAAACTCCGGCAAATCACTTAAAGGATCTAGTTTTCCATTTGGCTCACATGAAACTTCATCAAGTAAATAACCTCTGTTATCATCTCCATGAGCTGAGAGGAAATTCTCTAAAGAGTCAAAATCACATGCTTTGAAACCTGCAAAACGCGCCAACTCTTTCGTACAGTCCACCGTATTATAGTGTCTGATCCCAAGGGCAAGCAAGATATCATTCAAAGTATAGCCTTCAAATGTTATCGCAACGTTCGTTGGCAGCACTCTGTTGTCAATGCTTACAAAAGTTCCCTCTTGCTGGTTGAGTGCCGGTATTGCCATATCAGCCTCACCTAAAGATGAGATTACGAATGAGCCTTGCGCGTTGTACCCTACAACATTTGAAAGATTTTCATCTTTTTCTAAAGTGTTGATAAGTGAAACACCCAGAGTATTGACTTCGTTTGGCACAACAACTAAAGAGAAGTCGCTGTATTTTTCTATCATCGCTGCGAGTTTTGCAATATTCACCGCTCTCTCATGAGCAAGCAAATCATTCCCAATGATGAGAACACGCTTCTTTGCACGCTTAAATGACTTCATCATGAGCGCTAATTCTTCATCACCCACATTTGTCTCAGCATCAAGGTAGCCAAAATCAAGGTCATTAAAAAATGCTCTCTCATCTTCACCTAAATCTGCATCTTTAAGTATTGCGTTTGCCAAAAGAGCCATTACGCCCTCTTCCGTACCCACTTCATACTTCATAAACTGCGTGATAGTATTTTGCATAAGCGCATCTTCAAGTGGATGCGCGTAGACAATCTTCGCACCGTTGTGGCGAGAAGCTGTTGTAAGAGCGTATCTTACAGCAGGATTGTCCGTAGCGATTCTGCTTCCGATAATAATCGCAGCATCTGCTTGTTTGATAGCATCAAGTGAACCGCTGGTGTGTTTTTTGCCACTCACAGTGCTGTATGCATTCATAAACTCTTGAAACGCTCTTGCATCTTCATTAAAAAGCTTCAAACCAAATTTCGCCTGAAGTTCGCCTAACATATAGGCCTCTTCATTTGTTATCATAGATGAAAAACGAATCGCTGATGCATTTTTCACTGCTTCTACGGCTTTGTTAAACGCAGCTTCATCTCTGAGCGCTCTGTTTTCAAAGTCATAACCAAAACGTCCCGCACCACAAAGTGAAGTATATTCAAAGTTGTTTTTTACTCTATGGATTGCGTTTGCGCCGTTAATGCCCACAAATTTTGTCTCGTACTCTAAAGAACATCCGCCAGAACAGTGTGCACACGTTGCAGGCACACGGCTGAGTTCCCATGCGTTTGCAGTATATTGAAAATCAGAGCTTACAAGTGCACCGACCGGACAAACCGCAATACACTCTCCACAATAAGTACAATCAAGTGTCTCACTGTTTTTTGGGATAATCGTCGAGCTGTATCCACCGAAATAGACGTCAATAGCATCATCACCGATTACTTCATTACAAACATGCACACATTTTTCGCACATAATACAAAGTGCAGGATCATAGTTAATTAAACCCCAATGTTCTACCGGACGGTGCTGTTCACGCGTTGTAAAGTTTTGTGCAGAAACACCAAACTCCAAAGTTTTA